>NZ_JBTMXA010000001.1:0-911367 GCF_054489545.1 Mesorhizobium sp. A556 | reverse complement strand
CTGCGTTCAATGCAGAAGGAAGATAGGTGGCCGGATTTTACTCCGCCCCTACGGCGAGATTAGCGCGCCGTTACCGTGGCCGACTTTTGCACCGCCGCTCTCACTAGCGTCTGGGTAATTTTTTGCCAATCCGAGCAAAATCCCATTGTGACGTTCCAGAGCGTCACGCACCTCCTCTGGATCCGACGTATATTTCGTGCCCATGCCGCTGACGTATTGCACGTTCCGCATGCGAGGCACAGGCAGGCAATAACCCTTTTCCAGCAGTTTGAACTCAGGAGCCAGTTCGCGGAGCTTCTCGTCGATCTTCTGAGCGCATTCGGCGATCAGCGTTGTCACGTCCCGTTGTCGAGGCAACACTGGCAGTTCCGTTTGAACCTCGGAAGCGTCAAGTGACCGGAGTTTAGTGATGGCGCTTACGAATTTTGGATTTCGGAACTGGAGGCGGAGGAATGTCGCCGCATTTCCAGCGGCTAGCGATCGTATTCTTCCCCCTGTCGTGCCCTCCAACTGGTCTTTCGCGTGGTCTGCGTAATCAGAGATACCCCTGATGGTCAGCGCATGGACTTTCCTTCTGCTGACGGCTGCTAACACGCCACCGATCTCCGTCTCGATGGCGAGCAGCTTCCGGTCGGTGTCTCTGATTTTATTGTTGTACTTCTCACTCTTGCTGACAGCTGCGCATGCCACCTTGCATTGCTTGGACTTCGGCTGGCTGATTCTCTCCAATTTGCCATCTCGACCCACGACCTCAGTCGGGAACATCCGCGATGCCAGCTCTTCCCGCTCCAGCTGCCAGTCAGCATGCAAATCCTGGAGAGCGGGGATAGTCCGGATGAAGTTCATCGCTGCGACGACAGGCGCGTAGCACTTGGAGTGATTCGGCGAAAATCTAATTTCTAACTCGCCGTCTTTGGTTTCCTGCGCCTTCGTGTTATCGTAGAAGTCGGCAACGTGCTCGCTGTAACAGACATCACACAGGCGCAGATCCTCCGAGAGTGACCCGGCGATACCGAGGCAGAGGACGAAGCCGAAGTCGAAATCGTCAAAAGCCGCTTCGACGGCGTCACGAGCGGATTTACGACCCATTTCTTCCTGCTGGACAACAATCATCCTAAGGTCTGAGTCGCCCACCTGAGCCTCGTAGCGGCGCGCAGTTTCCGAAGAAAGGTCCTCTTTTTCCGGGAACACATTCTGCACCTCCAGAAGCTCTTCTTCCAAGGGGATAACAAGGAGGATGTCGAAGAAAGGCTTTCTCATGAATATTCGAGACCTTCGGGTGGCTGGATCGACTAGCGCCGTCCTATCCTATGTTCGAAATAGGCCGCGTGGAAATTGTTTTAACCACCAGCTATGCTTTTCACACTTTGGGACGGGATAGAAGCGTCTTGGTGATCATCGAAAAAATCGATCACGCCTATTCTTGAGGTAATACCCGGACGCGCGACGGCGCCCGGGTTAGTTCGTCAGTCTCAGTGGCTATTGTCAGTCCTTAAATGCCTGTGAAGACATTTCCGCGTGCAGTTCGTAGTTAGGGACTCCACTTAAGTCACCTGAGGACTCAAAAGGAACATCCAAGGACATTCCTTAAGGTGCACCTCACGTCGGTATCAATCACGAACACCCTGACGTCGCACCGCACGTATCGCACTTTTCGCACGTCCCGTTCCTTACCATCGTAAAGTTCTGGCATTCGGAGCAGCTGTTGCCCGTGTAGCCTTGCAGCAGCGACTTTGCGCGGCGGTCGGCGGCGAGTTTCTTCGCTTCGGCGGCTTCCTGCGCGGCGGCGTCGGTGAACAGTGCTTCCGGGGCGGCTTCCCGAAGCTGGTTCTCGTCCGACAATTCCTTGGCGCGTTCCTCATAATCGCGCTTGAAGGCGACGGGTTCGTCCGATTTCGGCGCGGAAGCCAGCGCCAGCACATTCGAGCCGGAAAAGGCCGTGGGGGCCGCGCGCTGAGGGGAGGATTTCTCGCCCGCAGGCCCCGCGGCAAAGCCTTTTGGCTCCGCGCCCGACGACACCAGCTTGACCGGCGAAGCGCCGCGCGTCAGCCCCTTGGAGAAGGGCAGCGCCTTGCCTTCGTTGATGCCGCGGCCAAGGGCGGTGTTCGAAAAATCCGTCTCGACATGGGCGAGGTCGCCGCGGTCGAGATAGGAAATCGCCAGTTCGCGAAACACATAGTCGATGATCGACGTGGCGCTCTTGATGGCGTCGTTGCCCTGCACCATGCCGGCCGGCTCGAACCGGACGAAGGTGAACGCCTCGACATATTCGTCCAGCGGCACGCCATATTGCAGGCCGAGCGAAATCGCGATGGCGAAATTGTTCATCATGGCGCGGAAGGCAGCGCCTTCCTTGTGCATGTCGATGAAGATCTCGCCAAGCCGCCCGTCGTCGAACTCGCCGGTGCGCAGATAGACCTTGTGGCCGCCGACGACCGCTTTCTGGGTGTAGCCTTTTCTGCGGTTCGGCAGCTTTTCACGGTCGCGGTAGAGCCGCTCGATGACGCGCTCGACGATCTTTTCGGTGACCTGTACGGCGCGCTGCGCGGCGGGAGCCGCGATCAGCGCCTCGATGGCCTCATCCTCTTCGTCGTCCTCATCGGCGATCAACGAGGAGTTGAGCGGCTGCGAAAGCTTCGAGCCGTCGCGGTAGAGCGCGTTGGCTTTCAGCGCCAGCTTCCACGACAACATGTAGGCGTTCTTGGCGTCTTCGACGGTCGCGTCGTTCGGCATGTTGATGGTCTTGGAAATCGCGCCCGAAATGAACGGCTGGGCGGCGGCCATCATCTTGATGTGGCTTTCGATGGACAGCGAACGCTTGCCGATCTTGCCGCAAGGCGAGGCGCAGTCAAACACCGGCAGATGCTCGGCCTTCAGGAAGGGCGCGCCTTCCAGCGTCATCGCACCGCAAACATGGATGTTGGCGGCCTCGATGTCCTTGCGCGAGAAGCCGAGCGCCGGCAGCATCTCGAACGAGAAATCGTTGAGCTGCTCGTCGGTGAAGCCGAACGTTTCTTTCACCCAGTCCGCGCCCAGCGTCCACTGGTTGAACACGAACTTGATGTCGAAGGCGGATTTCAGCGCGGCGTTGAGCGCCGTAATCTTCTCGTCGGTAAAGCCCTTGGCCTTGAGCGAGCCGGGGTTGACCGCCGGCGCCTGGTTCAGATTGCCGTGGCCGACCGCATAGGCGTCGATCTCGGCGATCTGGCTTTCGGAATAGCCGAGCGAGCGCAGTGCCTCGGGCACGGCCGCGTTGATGATCTTGAAATAGCCGCCGCCGGCCAGCTTCTTGAATTTTACCAGTGCGAAATCGGGCTCGATACCGGTGGTGTCGCAATCCATGACGAGGCCGATCGTGCCGGTCGGCGCGATCACGGTTGCCTGCGCGTTGCGGTAGCCGTGCTCCTCGCCAAGCTCGATGGCGCGGTCCCAGGCGGCCTTGGCGTGCGTCACCAGTTCCTTTTGCCAGATGTGGTCGGCATTGAGCGGCACCGGATTGACGGCGAGCTTCTCGTAGCCGTCCTTGTCGCCATAGGCGGCTCGGCGGTGGTTGCGCATGACGCGCAGCATGTTGGTGGCGTTGCGGTCGTAATCCGGGAAAGCGCCGAGTTCAGCCGCCATTTCGGCCGAGGTCGCATAGGAAACACCGGTCATGATGGCGGTAAGCGCTGCGCAGATGGCGCGGCCCTCGTCCGAGTCATAAGGAATGCCCGAGGTCATCAGCAGGCCGCCGATATTGGCGTAGCCAAGGCCGAGCGTGCGGTATTCGTAGGACTGCTTGGCGATCTCCTTCGACGGAAACTGCGCCATCATGACGGAGATTTCGAGCACCATGGTCCACAGCCGCACCGAATGCTCATAGGCGGCGATGTCGATGGTGGCGTCGCTGTTGCGGTAGGGCAGGAGGTTGATCGAGGCGAGGTTGCAGGCGGTGTCGTCGAGGAACATGTATTCCGAGCACGGGTTGGAGCCGCGGATCGGACCAGCCGCCGGCGAGGTGTGCCAGTCGTTCATGGTGGTGTTGAAATGCAGGCCGGGATCGGCCGACGCCCAGGCGGCATAGCCGATCTTTTCCCACAGATCGCGCGCCTTCATGGTCTTCATGACGCGGCCGTCCTTGCGGGCGGTCAGGTTCCAGTCGCCGTCCTGCTCCACGGCGCGCAGGAAATCATCCTTGAGCGAAACGGAATTGTTGGAGTTCTGGCCGGAAACGGTGAGATAGGCTTCCGAATCCCAGTCGGTGTCGTAGGTCTTGAAGTCGATCGAGGTATAGCCCTGGCGCGCGAACTGGATGACACGGCTAACATAGTTTTCCGGCACGCCGTCCTTCTTGGCGAGCTTGATCTCGCGCTTCAGCGCGGTGTTGATCGACGGATCGAAGCACTCGTCGTCATGACCTTCGCAATTGACGCAGGCCTTCATGATGGCGTCGAGGTGCTTCTTGACGATCTTCGAGCCGGTGACGAGCGAGGCGACCTTCTGCTCTTCCTTGACCTTCCAGTCGATGAAGGCCTCGATATCGGGATGGTCGGCGTCGACGATGACCATTTTTGCGGCGCGGCGCGTGGTGCCGCCGGACTTGATGGCGCCGGCGGCGCGGTCGCCGATCTTCAGGAACGACATCAGGCCCGACGAGCGGCCGCCGCCGGAAAGCTTTTCGCCTTCGCCGCGCAGCATCGAGAAGTTGGAGCCGGTGCCGGAGCCGTATTTGAACAGGCGCGCCTCACGCACCCACAGGTCCATGATGCCGCCCTCGTTGACGAGGTCGTCCTGCACGCCCTGGATGAAGCAGGCATGCGGCTGCGGATGCTCATAGGCCGACTTCGACTTGGTCAGCTTGCCGGTGAAGGGGTCGACATAGAAATGGCCCTGACCGGGACCGTCGATGCCATAGGCCCAATGCAGGCCGGTGTTGAACCATTGCGGCGAATTCGGCGCGACGCGCTGCGTGGCCAGCATGTAGCAAAGCTCGTCGCGGAACGCGCGGGCGTCGTCTTCCGCCTTGAAGTAGCCGCCCTTCCAGCCCCAATAGGTCCAGGTGCCGGCAAGGCGGTTGAATACCTGACGCGCGTCGATTTCTGAACCGTAGCGCTCGGCTTCGGGCAGCTTGGCAAGCTCGGCCTCATCGGCGACGGAGCGCCACAGGAAGGCGGGTACGTCGTTTTCCTCGATCTTCTTTAGCCGCGCGGGGACGCCGGCCTTGCGAAAATACTTTTGCGCGAGAATATCGGCTGCGACCTGGCTGAACTGCGCCGGCACATCGATATTGTCGAGGCGAAACACCACGGAGCCGTCCGGATTCTTGATCTCGGACAGCGCCTTGCGGAATTCGATCTCCGCATAGGCTGCCCCGTCCTGTCCGCCCTTGGTGAAGCGCCGCTCGATCCGCATTGGTCTGGTCCCTTTGATTACGTCTATATATAGCGCTTTTCGACGGGGATTTCCGCCCCCAATTCAAGCCGCGCACAACCCCGTCCGCCGGGCGCCCCAAGACGCCGGCAATTCCATTCGCCGTTTCCGCCGAAAAGGCCGCAGAAGCTTCCTGCGAAGCGCTGCCTGCCCGTCGGTGAACCCCGCCAATCTTTCAAAACTGAAACTTTTGTCGATTCCCTCGCTTGAGGGAAGTTCACTCTATCTAGTGTCGAGCCTGCCTTCAAACACTAAATATAGTGTTAACAGGCAATTTATTCCAGCCCGCAATTTCTCCCTTTTTTCCCGTCCGAAACTGAAATTCCCAAGCCGCCGCGGCCCAGGTGAAATGGGCGAAATGCGGCTGAAACGCATAAAATCGGGAAAAGGCCGGCCTCAAAACTTTCCGGTCACGCCCGCAACAGGAGCGCATGGCCCATAAAAGGCGACTCGGATTGCGTCGTCAAGAGTTCGTTTCGGGAACTTTCCTGACCCCAACATATTGTGTGTCACTTATGTGGATAACGGGGATAGAAAATGAGCCGGCAATGTTTGGGATTGCCGCGCGGCCGGTTCTGACGGGGCACGGCCTGCCGTCGCCAATGCGTTCCTGACAGGGGCTGTCAGGAGACTTTCCGGTTGGCGGATTGCAGGCCACGCGAGCGAAATTCGATGAATTGCTGGGACGCGCTGGGATCAGATCGCAAAACGGTCCGGGTCGGAGGCGAAATAGTCGATGATCTGGCCGAGGTCCGGCTCGTTGACCAGGGCGGCGGCCTCGCTGGCGGCCACCCATTTGCGCGTGCGCGCACGCTTTTCCTTCCACCGGTCGGCCACGCTGTCGACCCGCAGCGGGAACACGAGCACTTCGCACGGCACTTCCTCGCCCGAAGCCAACCCTTTGGCGTAAAAATATCTTCCGGCTTCAAGCGTGGAAATGGCGCCGCTCAGGCCGGCCTCTTCCATGGCTTCGCGCGCCGCCGCCAGGCATAGCGGTTCGCGGGCTTCCGGCCAGCCCTTGGGCAGCACCCAGCGGCCCGTATCGCGGCTGGTGATCAGCATGATCTCGATTGTGTCTTCGAAGCGCCGCCAGGGCAGGGCGGCAACCTGCAGCCGGCACGGCACCGTGCCGAAGAGCTTGCGTACTCGTTCAGCCAGGTGGTTGTGGTTCTGCGGCCCGCTTAGCACTTGATTCCATACCCCAATCGGGAATCGTTTGCCGACTCAGGAATCTTACGGCCAATTAGATGGAATAAAAGTAAAAATACGCGGGACCTGGCCGCTTTTATCGAGAGGGGCGGTGCTTTTCCTCAGCCGGCGTGGTCGTCGGCGATGGGCTTCTGGTAGGTGAAGCCCATGTCCCAGGGGAAATAGATCCACGTATCCTGGCTGACCTCGGTGACGAAGGTGTCGACCATCGGGCGTCCCTTGGGCTTGGCATAGACAGCGGCAAAATGCGCCTTCGGCATCATGGCCCGCACGATCGCCGCCGTTTTTCCGGTATCGGTGAGGTCGTCGATGATGAGCACGCCTTCGCCGTCGTTCTCCAGTAGTTCCGGTGTGACTTCCTTCAGCACCTGCAACTGCCCCTGGCTGGTATAGTCGTGATAGGAGGCGACGCAGACCGTCTCGATGACGCGAATGCCAAGCTCGCGCGAAATGATCGCCGCCGGCACCAGCCCGCCGCGCGTAATGCACACGATCGCCCTCCACTGGCCCTTGGTTCCGGCCAGCCGCCACGCCAGCGCGCGCGCGTCGCGGTGGAACTGATCCCAGGAAACGGGAAAGGCTTTTTCGGGAAGGGACATTTTCGCGCACTCCAGCGCGGGAGCCGCGCGATACAGGAAGGAATGCGAGCGGAATTAGCCGGAAAGCCGGACACTTGGCAAGGGCGACAGAGCAAACGGGCAGGGGAGTGTGCGGTTGGCTTGCTATCGCGACAGGAATACGGCGATCTGGCCCGATTGAAGCATGGAATGGGTCACGCCGCCGAACAAAAGCCGCCGCAGCCATGAATTGCTGTAGGCGCCGAGCACGAGCAGGTCCGCGCCCGTTTCCGTCAGCCGGTTCTGGATGACGTCTTCGACGGAACTGCCCTTGGTCTTGCGGCAGGTGATGCTGACGGTCGCACCGTGGCGGGCAAGGGCTGCCGCAATCTCGACGCCAGCCGTATCCATGTTCTCTTCCAGCGTTTCCGGCGGGTCGACGACGAGGATTTCGGTCGTTTCGGCCTCCACCATGAACGGCACCGCGTCGAAGGCGGCGCGGGCTGCCTCGCGCGTGCCGTTCCAGGCAAGCAGAATGTGCTTGAAATTGCCGGCGACCGCGCCCGAACGGGGCACCACCAGAACCGGGCGGCCCGCATCGTAGACGAGCGAGCCGACATCGGCCTTGGAATCACTGTGTGCTTCCCCCTGTGCCGCGATAATCAGATCGGCGGCGCGGACGGTGGAAATGCCCGAAAGCGCGCTATCACCGGAAAAGCTTTCGAGCGCCCGCCACTCGAACGACAGGCCGGAGCTTTCCACCACCTTCAGGAAGGCGGCGTGCAGCCTGTCGGAGCGCTCCTTGTTCAGGGTTGACGACACTTGCAGGAATTCCGTGTCCGGGAAGCCCGTGGCCGAGGTGTAGGGAATGGGCAGCGTCTCGGCATGAATGCCGATGAGATGGCTTTCGAAGCGCCGCGCGAGCGCAATGGCGCAATCAAGCGCGCGGTCGATGTCCTGTTCATTCTGGAGAATGGCGGCGATGGTTTTGAAGTGCATGAGAATTCCCCTCCCTTAACCGTGGATCATGCCGACGCAATAAAACGCGAGCAAGGCACTCAAGTTCCGGCAGCCCGGCCGATGCGCCCGATACCGCCGCTCAATCGGCGTTGGCGAAGCCGGATACCATGGCTTCGACATCGGCGCGGGCGGCGTCCAGTGCTGCTTGCGTGCGCGCCCGCACCACCAGTTCCGTCCAGAACTTGCCGTCACCGTATTTCGGGTAGGAGCCGATGATGGTGTCCGGATGCGCCTTCTGTATGGCGCCGAGCGGCCCGCCGATAAGGCCTTCCCCGTGTGGGCACGGCACCGTGGCCGACAGCATTTTCGTGCCCACTTTAAGCGTCGGCACGACATTGTCGAGCATTGCCTGAAAGATCGAAGGTACGCCTGCCATGACATGCACATTGCCGATGCGAAAGCCGGGCGCGGTCGAAATAGGATTGACGATGAGATCCGCGCCGCGCGGCGTACGCGCCATGCGCTTGCGCGCTTCGGTGAACTCGATGCCGCGTCCGGCGTAGCTTTCTTCCAGCATGGCGTAGGCTTGGCGGTGATATTCGCACGGCACGCCAAACGCCCTGGCGATCGAATCGGCGGTGATGTCATCATGCGTCGGGCCGATGCCGCCGGTGGTGAAGACATAGGTGTAGCGGGCGCGAACCGCGTTCACGGCGGCGACGATCTCGTCCTCCTCGTCCGCGACGATGCGCACTTCCTTCAGGTCGATGCCAACAGTGGTCATGATGTCAGCGAGGTGGCCGATGTTCTTGTCCTTGGTGCGCCCGGACAGGATTTCGTCGCCGATGACGAGCATGGCGGCGGTAACGATTTCGGTCATGGGAGAACTCCGGCTGGGGCGGCTGCAATTCCATACTCCCGAGCCGGAGGCGGAGCAATGCCGCCCGTCCGGTGAACAATCCGTGCTCTATTAAGTGGCTTACGGTGAACGCTCAGATGCCTAAATGGAGGTGACGGCAATTAGTGCCGACCGAATTTACACACCCCCGACGGGGCAAAGGAGACGACAATGGCAAAAGTGCTGGTGGTTTATTATTCGAGCTGGGGTCACATGGAGCAGATGGCGAAGGCGGCCGCTGAAGGCGCGCGCGAAGCCGGCGCTGAAGTGACCGTGAAGCGGGTCAAGGAACTGGTGCCGGAGGCGGTAGCCAAGGCTGCCTACTACAAGCTCGACCAGGACGCCCCGTTCGCAGATCCGCTGGAACTGGAAAACTACGACGCCATCATCGTCGGCGCTTCGACGCGCTATGGCGCCATGGCCTCGCAGTTGAAGAACTTTTTTGACCAGACAGGCCCGCTCTGGGCCAAGGGCGCGCTGGTCAACAAGGTCGGCTCGGTCATGGTTTCGACCGCCACCCAGCACGGTGGCGCGGAATTGGCGCTGATTTCGACGCAGGCAATGCTTCAGCATCACGGCATGATCATCGTGCCGCTGTCCTATGCCTATCAGGGCCAGATGGGCAACGACGTGGTGCGCGGCGGCGCGCCCTACGGCATGACCACCACCAGCGACGGCGACGGCTCGCGCCAGCCTTCCGCGCAGGAACTGGAAGGCGCGCACTTCCAGGGCAAGCGCGTAGCCGAGATCGCAGCCAAACTGCACGGTTGATTTTTCGCCGATTTTCTATTCGCACTGGAACGGGCGGCTCGTTGAGGCCGCCCGTTTTTCTTGTTCAGTCGGCCAATGCTGCTCGAATCTTTTCCGCGTTTTCGGCCAGCACTTCCGGCTTTTCCATGGCGCCTGTATGCGGCTTCAGCGCGATGCCCTCGAAGCGCGGCAGGACGTGGACGTGCAGGTGATAGACGCTCTGGCCGGCAGCCGCCTCGTTGAACTGCTGGATGGTGACGCCGTCCGCCGCAAACGCCTTTTTTACCGCCACCGCGATTGTCTGGACCACCGCGAACAGCGGCCCGAAGGTCGCCGGATCGGCGTCGAGCAGGTTGCGCGACGGCGCTTTCGGCACCACAAGCGTGTGGCCCTGGCCTTGCGGCATCACGTCCATGAACGCCACCACCGCGTCATCCTCATAGACCTTATGGGACGGAATTTCGCCCTTCAAAATCCTGGCGAAGATGTTGGTGTCGTCATAGGCCATGTCGGTGTCTCGTTTCCATCTGTGTGGGGCCTATCATCGCCTTTAGAGTGACCGCGAATCAATAGGCAGGACGTGCATGACCTGGAATGTTTTCTATCTCATCATCGCGATCATGTTCGAGGTCGTGGCGACATCGGCGCTGAAACTGACCAACGGCTTCACCAACCTGCTGCCATCGCTGGTCGCGGTGGCGGGCTATGCGCTGGCGTTCTATTTCCTGTCGCTGCCCCTGCGAACCATGCCGGTCGGCATCGTCTATGCCTTGTGGTCAGGGGTGGGGATCGTCCTGGTCACCGCGATCGGCTGGGTATGGTTTCGCCAGGCGCTCGACATGCCGGCGCTGGTCGGCATGGGCTTCATCATGGCCGGCGTCGTCATCATCAATCTGTTTTCGAAGACGGTAGCCCATTGAGCGCCGGATCTTCCTTGCGAAACGGCGTGTGCTCATCCAGATAGTCGCTCATGCGCGCGACCTCGCGGCGTTCGCGCTTGAGGTAATCGGCAATGGCGCTGCGCAGGCCCGGATGCGCGATATAGTGCGCTGAGTGCGTGGTGACGGGGCGGTAGCCGCGCGCCAGCTTGTGCTCGCCCTGCGCGCCGGCCTCGACCACCTTCAGCTTGCGCTCGATGGCGAAGTCGATGGCCTGATGGTAGCAGACCTCGAAATGCAGGAAGGGATGGTCCTCGATGCAGCCCCAGTTGCGCCCGAACAGCGTGTCGGAACCGATGAAATTAATCGCACCGGCAATATAGCGCCCGTCGCGCTTTGCCATCACCAGCAAAACATCGTCGGCCATGCGCTCGCCGATCAGCGAGAAAAATTCGCGGTTGAGGTAGGGCCGGCCCCATTTGCGGCTGCCGGTATCCATGTAGAAGGCGTAAAAGTCGTCCCAGACGCGTTCGGTAATATCCTTGCCGGTCAGCCGGTCGATGGAAATACCGCCGGCCAGCGCCTCGCGCCGCTCCTTCTTGAGAGCCTTGCGTTTGCGCGAGGCGAGCGTGGCGAGGAAATCGTCATAGGACAAAAACCCCTCGTTGAAGAAATGGAACTGCTGGTCGGTGCGGTGGAGATAGCCTGCCGTCTCCAGCATGACGGCGTCCTCTTCCGGCAGGAAGGTGACATGGGCGGAAGAAACGCCAAGCTTGTCCGTCACCAGTTTCAGGCCGGAGCCAAGCGCTGCCTTCACCGCATCGACATTCTCGCCCTTGGTGACAAGCAGGCGAGGACCGGCGGCTGGCGTGAAGGGGACCGAACATTGCAGCTTGGGATAGTAACTGCCGCCGGCGCGCTCGAAGGCGTCGGCCCAGCCTTGATCGAACACATATTCGCCCTGGCTGTGCGACTTCACGTAACAGGGTACCGCACCCAGCAAGCGGCCGTCCGGCGTTTCCAGCCGCAAATGGTGGCCCTGCCAGCCGGTGCTTCGCAAGGCGCAGCCGGAATCTTCCAAAGAGCTTAGAAAAGCGTGAGATATAAAAGGGTTGTAGCCGTTTTCTGAATCGGTGCGTGTGGTGCCGGAAAGGCTGTCCCATTCCTGCCGGGTGAAGGCACCGATGCCCGAAGCCACGCGCACGGCGTATTGCGCCGATGCTGCTTCCTCCGCTTGGCTTGGATGATCCATGGGCAATATTTAGGTTTTCAGCGGGTCCATGCAAGCCTGCCGGGAGAACGCATCAGGCAATGCGCACCCCGTCCGGCTCGAAACCCTCGAATGTCATCTGGTCGGCATATTTGAAGGTCAGGTTGACCGCCGGCTGGTCATGCACGGTCCAGGTGATGACCGGCATTTTCAGCTTCTCGCGCACAAAACTGACGAACGGGTTCGGCAGGTCGCCGGCGGCATAGGAGGTGAAGGCGATGTCATGCGCCAGCATCGAAAAATGCGCCTCGATCAGATTGTTGTCGCGGCCATAGGCGGTCAACCCGCCGGGAATGCCGGGTGCGTCCTTGGCGAAATCGCGGATCAGCCAATGATCGAACGACATGATCGCGGCCTTGCCCTTGTAGCGGGCAAGCTGCCGGCCGACGCGCGCCACCAGCCCCTCGTCCCGGCCCGGCGTACCCTTGACCTCGACGACGATCGGCACGCGACCGGCGACGTGCTTCAGCATTTCCTCCAGAGTCGGCACATGATCGGCGGTGCCGCCGATGCGCATCGCGCCAAGTTCGGCCGCCGTGCGCTGCCACACGAAGCCGTCCTCGCCGGTCAACCGCTTGAGGTTGTCGTCATGGATGACGACCGGCACCCCGTCCGACGAAAGATGCACGTCGCATTCGATGGCGTAGTTGCGCTCGATGGCCGCGTCTTGAGCCGACAGGGTGTTTTCCCACCGCGTTTTGTTCATGTCGTGAAAGCCGCGATGGGCGACAGGCCGGGCGATCAGCCAGGAAAGGTCGTTCATGTGCCGGCTTTCTCACTCGACTTCGAAGATGGATTCGACCTCGACCGCCGCATTGAGCGGCAGCGCGGCCATGCCGACGGCGACGCGCGCATGCTTGCCGCGCTCGCCCAGCACTTCCGCGAACAGGTCGGAAGCGCCGTTGCCGACCAGATGCTGTTCGGTAAAGTCCGGCATCGATGCGACAAACACGGTGATGCGCACCAGTCGGCGAATTTTTTCGAGATCGCCGAGTGCCGCCTTGGCCTGGGCGAGCACGTTGATCGCGCAATATCGGGCCGCTTCCTGGCCGGTCGCCGTATCGACATCGCGGCCGAGCAGGCCGGTGAAGGCAAGCTTGCCGTCCTTGATCGGCAACTGGCCGGAGGGAAACAACAGATTGCCGGTCCTGACGTAAGGCACGTAGTTGGCGGCAGGCGCCGCCGCCACCGGAAGCGTGATGCCAAGATCGCTCAGCCGCTTTTCGATTGTTTCGCTCATTTTATTTCCCTATTGCTGGATGGTGCCGCGTCGGCTGGGGCGAAAGTGCTATTTTTGCCTCGCTTCCGCCACGACTTTTTTCTAGCTGGACCATCTTTCCCCGACGGCTGCCATTAGCCGTCCTTTGTCGGAGCCTGTCCATGCGCGCAAAGCGCCTTGCATTCTACGCCGTCTTGATGGCCGCCACCTCGGCGGCGGTTCCGGCCTTCGCGGTGCCGGTGCTTCAGGCGCACCGCGCCGTCTACGATCTTTCGCTGGCCAAGGCCTCCGACCGCTCCGGCATCACAGGCATCACCGGGCGCATGGTCTATGAGTTCAACGGCTCGCCTTGCGAGGGTTACACGGTCAATTTCCGCTTCGTCACGCAGATCGCCACCAGCGAAACCACGAGGCTGACCGACCAGCAGACCACGACCTATGAGGACGCGAAGGGCAAGACGTTTTCCTTCCTCACCAAATCCTTCTCCGACCAGCAACTCGACAAGGAAGTGAAGGGCACGGCCACAAAGGACGCCAAGGGCGTCGAGGTCGATATCGAAAAGCCGCAGAAGGCTGTCGTGCAACTTGCCGCCACGCAGTTTCCGACCCAGCATCTGGTCGAACTGATCGAAAAGGCCGAAAAAGGCGAGAAGTTCTACGAAACGAGCCTGTTCGACGGTTCCGAGAATGCCAACAAGGTGATGACCACCACGGTCGTCGTCGGCAAGAAGACGCAGGCCGCAAAGGGCGATCCTGAGTTGCCGGCGCTGGCCCGGCTTGGCAAGGACAAGTACTGGCCGGTCGACATCGCCTATTTCGACCTTTCCGACAAGGAAAGCGGCGAGGAAACGCCGGCCTACCGGATCAGCTTCAAGCTGCACGAAAACGGGCTGACGCGCGATCTGGTGATGGACTACGGCGATTTTTCGATGACCGGCAAGCTGGTCAACCTGGCCCTGTTCGACACCGCGCCGCAAAAGACCTGCGCGCCTCAATAGTCAGCCGATGGCTGTCTATGTCGATGCCGCGATCTGGAAATGGGCCGACAAGCTGTGGTGCCATCTGCTGGCCGACGACACGGAAGAACTGCACCGCTTTGCAGCTCAGCTTGCCATAAAGCGTTCTTCCTATCAGGGACCACCAAAAACGTCGGCACCGCACTATGACATTACCGGCCTCGAGCGCGACCGCGCCGTGCGCCTTGGCGCGGTCGAATGCAGCCGCGACGAGATCGTCGCGGTATTCCGGCGGGTAAGGGTAAGGAACGGCAAGGTTCCGCGCTGATTGCGACAAGGGCTTTTCCTGGCCCAATGGCCCGGCTGTTTCGTCGACGCCGGTTACGATGGTATGGGTGCCGGGATTGCTCGTAACGGGCAAAAATCAGATTTGAGAGGAACGATCATGGCCGCACAGAAAGTTGCCGTTGTCACCGCCGGCGGTTCCGGCATGGGAGCGGGGGCTGCCCGAAAACTTGCAGCGGACGGTTTTCAGGTCGCTATCTTGTCTTCCTCCGGCAAGGGCGAGGCGCTTGCCAGGGAACTGGGCGGCGTCGGCGTCACCGGCTCCAACCAGTCGAATGACGACCTCAAGCGGCTGGTTGACCTGACGATGTCGACATGGGGCCGCATCGACGTGCTGGTCAACAGCGCCGGCCATGGGCCGAGGGCGCAATTGCTCGAGATCAGCGACGAAGACTGGCACAAGGGCATGGACACCTATTTCATGAACGTGGTGCGCCCGGTTCGCCTCGTCACCCCGATCATGCAGAAGCAGAAATCCGGCTCGATCGTCAACATCTCGACCGCCTGGACTTTCGAGCCTTCGTCGATGTTTCCAACTTCCGCCGTGTTCCGGGCGGGCCTTGCCTCCTACACCAAACTGTTCGCGGACGCCTATGCCGCCGACAATGTGCGCATGAACAACGTGCTGCCCGGCTGGATCGACAGCCTTCCCGGCACCGAGGAGCGCCGCGAGGCCGTGCCGATGCAGCGCTACGGCACCACCGAGGAGATTGCCGCCACCATCGCCTTCCTGGCGTCGGAAGGAGCCGGCTACATCACCGGCCAGAACATCCGCGTCGATGGCGGCCTGATGCGCTCGGTTTGACGGCAGGCCGGCTCACCGCTTGCGTTTGGCGCGCTTAGCCGTTATAGGCGCGCTCATTCCACACACGGACTTTGGTGTTTGCCGGGAGAAATCCGGCAAAAACCTCCGGTGGCGATAAGGAAATCCTTCCTTTCGCCTGTGTCCGTGGAGGCTAACCGGAAAGGACCTATAAGAATGGCTCTGCCTGATTTCAGCATGCGCCAGCTTTTGGAAGCTGGCATTCACTTCGGCCACCAGACCCACCGCTGGAACCCGAAGATGGCGCCCTACATCTATGGCGCGCGCAACAACATCCACATCATCGACCTGTCGCAGACGGTTCCGCTGCTGCACCAGGCTCTCAAGCAGGTTTCCGACACCGTTGCCCGTGGCGGCCGCGTGCTGTTCGTCGGCACCAAGCGCCAGGCATCCGACATCGTTGCCGATGCAGCGCAGCGTTCGGCCCAGTATTACGTCAACTCGCGTTGGCTCGGCGGCATGCTGACCAACTGGAAGACGATTTCGAACTCGATCCAGCGCCTGCGCAAGCTTGACGAGATGTTGGCCGGCGAGGCTCAAGGCCTGACCAAGAAAGAGCGCCTGAACCTCGACCGCGAGCGCGAGAAGCTTGACAAGGCGCTCGGCGGTATCAAGGACATGGGCTCGACGCCCGACCTGATGTTCGTGATCGACACCAACAAGGAAGCGATCGCCATCCTCGAAGCCAAGCGCCTCGGTATCCCGGTCGTCGCCATCATCGATTCGAACTGCGATCCAGACAAGATCGACTTCCCGATCCCCGGCAACGACGACGCGGCCCGCGCCATCCAGCTTTATTGCGACCTGGTCGCCAAGGCTGCCATCGACGGTATCGCCCGCCAGCAGGGCGCGCTCGGCGTCGACATCGGCGCTTCGGCTGAGGCTCCGGTCGAGCCCGCGCTCGAACCGGCACCCGCTGCCGACGAGGCACCTGCTGCCAACGAGGCGCCTGCTGCCAACGAGGCGCCTGCTGCCAACGAGGCTCCGGCGGGCGAAGCCCCGCAGGCCTGATTGCCAAGGCCAACCGGCCTTCGCATTTCCTACATTGTGACGCGCTAAGCGTCCGGTATCGCGCATCGCCGATTTTTCGGTGGTGCGCATTCCCGTTTTGAACAAAGAGGCAAAAAATGAGCATTTCAGCAGCACAGGTCAAAGAACTGCGCGACCTGACCGGCGCCGGCATGATGGACTGCAAGACAGCGCTTGCCGAAACCGGCGGCAACATGGAGGAGGCCGTCGACTGGCTGCGCAAGAAGGGCATCTCCAAGGCCGATAAGAAGGCTGGCCGCACCGCCGCCGAAGGTCTGATCGGCGTCGATGCCGGCGTTCGCGAGGCGTCGATCGTCGAGGTCAATTCCGAGACGGACTTCGTTGCCCGCAACGGCGCCTTCCAGGAACTCGTCGCCAATGTCGCCAAGGTGGCGCTGGCCTATGGCGCAACCGAGGCGGTTGCAGCGGCTAAATATCCGGGTTCCGACAAGTCGGTCACCGACACCATCAAGGATGCCGTCGGCACCATCGGCGAAAACCTCGGCTTCCGCCGCTCGGCCAAGCTGACCGTCGAGCACGGCGTTGTTGCGACCTACGTGCATAACGCCGTTGCCGACAATCTCGGCAAGCTTGGCGTGCTGGTCGCCATCGAGACGACCGGCGACGCGCACAAGGCCAACGCCTTTGCCCGCCAGGTGGCCATGCACATCGCCGCGATCAACCCGCTGGCGCTTTCGACCGACGAGCTGGACCCGGCCGCCGTCGAGCGCGAGAAGGCGATCTTCTCCGATCAGGCGCGCGCTTCCGGCAAGCCCGAGAACATCATCGAAAAGATGGTCGAAGGCCGCTTGCGCAAGTTCTACGAGGAAGTCGTTTTGCTGAAGCAGGCTTTCGTGATCAATCCCGATATCACGGTCGAGCAGGCGCTGAAGGAAGCCGAAAAGGAAATCGGCGCACCGGCGAAAATCACCGCCTATCTGCGATTCGCCCTTGGCGAAGGCATCGAGAAGGAAGTGACGGACTTTGCAGCGGAAGTCGCGGCAACCGTCAAAAAGTAACGGCGCTTCAAACGCTTCACGGCATTTGCGCTACCAATGAAACGAAGGGCGCCGCGTGACATCGCGGCGCCCTTCGTGTATCGCAGGCCCAAGCATCCGGAGCAGGCAGGCCGCAAGGCGAGCCATCCGCAAACCACACTCGCCAGAGCCTGCACTCGCCAGAATAATGAGGGACCAATGACGCCCAAGCCGCTTTACCGACGTGTGTTGCTGAAGGCGTCGGGCGAGGCGCTGATGGGCGAGCAGCATTTCGGCATCGACGTTTCGGTGGTCGACCGCATCGCGTCTGATATAGCCGAGGCGCGTGCGCTCGGCGTCGAGGTCGGCGTAGTCATCGGCGGCGGCAACATTTTTCGCGGCGTGGCCGTGGCGTCCAAGGGCGGCGACCGCGTCACCGGCGACCATATGGGCATGCTGGCCACCGTCATCAATTCGCTGGCGCTGCGCACCTCGCTCATCAAGATCGGTGTCGACGCCGTGGTGCTTTCCGCGATCGCCATGCCGGAACTGTGCGAAAGCTTTTCGCAGCGCCAGGCCACGGCCTATATGGACGAGGGCAAGGTTGTGATCTTCGCCGGCGGCACGGGCAATCCGTTTTTCACCACCGATTCGGCAGCAGCGCTGCGGGCGGCGGAAATCGGCGCGGACGCCCTGTTCAAGGGCACGCAGGTGGACGGCGTCTATTCGGCCGATCCCAAGAAGGATCCGCATGCGACCCGTTTCGAGCGCATCACGCATGCCGAAGTCATCAACAAGGGCCTGTCCATCATGGATACGGCCGCGATTGCGCTTGCGCGCGAAAACAACATACCGATAATCGTCTATTCCATCCACGAAGGGGGCGGCTTCGGCGAAATCCTCAAGGGTGGCGGTCGCTGCACGATTGTCGCGGACGCTTGACGGTACTTTTTTCCAAAGACGCGGAGCCCGGATGAACGGGCCGAGGAGTTAAAGATGAGCGATTATGACGATCTGAAGCGGCGCATGGACGGGGCAATCGCCGCGTTCAGGCATGATATCGCCTCGCTGCGCACGGGCAGGGCGTCCAGCAATCTGCTCGACGCGATCCAGGTGCAGGCATACGGTACGGCGATGCCCATCAACCAGGTGGCAAACGTCTCGGTGCCGGAACCGCGCATGATCTCGGTGTCCGTCTGGGACAAGTCGATGGTCGGCGCCGTCGACCGCGCCATCCGCGAGGCCAATCTGGGCTTCAACCCCATCGTCGACGGCACCAATCTGCGGATACCGCTGCCGGAACTGAACGAGCAGCGCCGCAAGGAACTGGTCAAGATTTCCCACACCTATGCCGAAAACGCCCGCGTCGCCGTGCGTCATGTGCGCCGCGACGGCATGGAAACGCTGAAGAAGGCCGAAAAAGACGGCGACATCAGCGAGGACGATCAGCGCAAGCAGGCCGACCAGGTACAGAAACTGACCGACGATACGATCAGCACCATCGACAGTCTGCTTTCCGATAAGGAAACTGAAATCATGCAGGTCTAGGGTCAGGCTGGCCCGAAAGCGAGAACATGACAACGCCCGCGCATGTCGCGATCATCATGGACGGAAATGGACGCTGGGCCAAGGCGCGCGGCCTGCCGCGCCTTGCCGGCCATCGCGCCGGCGTCGAGGCGTTGCGCAAGACGGTGCGCGCTGCCCCCGGCCTCGGCATCTCGTACCTCACGGTCTATGCGTTTTCGTCGGAGAACTGGTCGCGGCCCAAATCCGAGGTCAGCGATCTGATGGGCCTCTTGAAACTGTTCATCCGCCGCGACCTCGCCGAACTGCATCAAGCGGGCGTGCGCGTTCGAATCATCGGCGACAGGGCTAACCTCCAGCCCGACATCAAGGCGCTGCTGGAGGAAGCGGAAACGCTGACCGCCGGCAATGCGGCGCTGACGCTGGTCATCGCCTTCAACTATGGCGGGCGCGACGAGATCGTGCGCGCGGCGCAAAAGCTGGCGAAACTGGCTGTGCGTGGCGAACTCGAGGTCGAGGCGATCACCGCCGACCTGTTCTCCGATTCGCTCGACACGGGCGACATTCCCGATCCCGAGCTTGTCATCCGCACCAGCGGCGAGCTTCGCCTGTCGAATTTCCTGCTCTGGCAAGCGGCCTACAGCGAACTGGTGTTCCTGCCGTGCTTCTGGCCGGATTTCAACGAGGAGCATCTTGTGGACGCCCTGCGCGATTTCGCCCGGCGCGATCGCCGCTTCGGCGGCTTGACGCCTCGGGAAGCGGTTTCATGAGCAATCTTCAACTCCGTATCATTTCGGCCATCGTCATGGCGGCGGTCGTGCTTGGCTTTACCTGGCTTGGCGGCTTGCCGTTCCGGCTTTTATGCGCGCTGATTTCGGCTGCGGTCTTTTACGAATGGTCGCGCATGGCGCGGCAAAAGCCGGCTACCGGCCTTGGGCTTGTGCCGGAAGCGCTGATGGCGGTTTTCGTGGTGGCGCTGCTTGCCGGGCTTGCGGCGCATATCCTTCTGTTGCTCGTCCTTGCCATGGTTGTCGTCGGCGCGGTTCTCGGCGCTGTGGGCAAGACGGGGCAGTGGGAAGCGGGCGGCCTCGCCTATGCCGGGCTATCCGGCCTGACGCTGGCCTTGCTGCGCGACGGCGACCATTCCGGCCTGGTGGCGATCCTGTTCCTGTTCGCGGTGGTGTGGGCAACTGACATTTGCGCCTATTTCGTCGGGCGCGCCGTTGGCGGTCCCAAGCTCGCGCCGTCGATCTCGCCCGGCAAGACGCAAAGCGGAGCGCTGGGCGGCACGGTCGGCGGCGTCGTCGCGGGCCTGCTGCTGGCTTTGGGCATGGGGTCCGGCAATCTTGCAACACTGGGCCTGGTGGCGCTGGTTCTGTCGGTCGTCTCGCAAGCCGGCGACCTGTTCGAATCCTGGGTCAAGCGGCAGCACGGCGCCAAGGATTCCAGCACGCTCATTCCGGGCCATGGCGGCGTCATGGACCGCGTCGACGGCCTTGTCGCGGCGGCGCTGGCCCTATACGTGATCGGCTGGATGCTGGCTTCCGCCGATCACCCCGCGCAGGGGCTGTTTCCGGTTTGACCGGCGGGGTTCGGGACATAGCGCCAAAAAGGTCACGGATTTGCCCGCTTTGGATACACAGTCACGGTGCTGCCTGCGCCGCAGGCGTATTGGGGTTGTGAATTGAACGAAATTTTCCACGCGCTTTTCAGCCCGCAGGGCCTTGTTGTGGGAACGCTGGTGCCGTTCCTGTTCGTGCTGACGGTCGTCGTTTTCGTGCATGAAATGGGCCATTATCTCGTCGGCCGCTGGTGCGGCATCGGCGTTCAGGCGTTTTCCGTCGGTTTCGGCCCGGAACTCATAGGCTTCAACGACAGGCGCGGCACCCGCTGGAAGCTGTGCGCCATCCCGCTTGGCGGCTATGTCAAGTTCGTTGGCGACATGAGCGTCACATCCAGCCAGCCCGGTGAGCAGGAAATCGACGCGCTAAGCGATGCGGAGCGCAAGGTCGCCTTTCACACACAGCCGGTGTGGAAGCGCGCGGCGACCGTTTTTGCCGGTCCGCTGTTCAACTTCCTGCTGACCATCGTCGTCTTTACCGTGCTGTTTACCGCCTATGGCCGCTATGTCGCCGAGCCGATGGTGGCGGAAGTGACCGCCGGAAGCCCGGCCCAAAAGGCCGGCATCCTGCCCGGCGACCGTTTCGTCAGCGTCGACGGAACGAAGGTCGAGACCTTTGCCGATGTCCAGCGCCTGGTTTCGGGCCGCGGCGGCGACACGATCACCTTCGTCATGCTGCGCGACGGCCGGGAAATCACGGTTTCAGCCGCGCCCCAGCTGATGGAGCAGGAAGACGCGCTCGGCAACAAGATCAAGGTTGCGATCGTCGGCGTCGTCAACAATCAGGAACTCGGCCAGCCGCGGCTGATAACCTACGGTCCGGGCGGCGCATTGGTGGCGGCGGTCGAGGAGACCGGGCACATCATCCAGCGCACCGGCCAATTCCTGACGCGCTTTGCCGTTGGTCGCGAGGACAAGTGCCAGTTGGGCGGTCCGGTGAAGATCGCTGGCATGGCCGGACAGGCGGCCAAGCTTGGCTTCGAATGGCTGGTGCAACTTGTCGCGCTGCTGTCGGTCGGCATCGGCTTCCTCAACCTGCTGCCGATTCCACCGCTTGATGGCGGGCACCTCGTCTTCTACGCCATCGAGGCGGTGATCCGCCGCCCGGTGTCGGAACGCGCGATGGAAATGGTCTATCGCGCCGGCATGTTTCTGGTTTTGGCCTTCATGGTGTTCGTTTTCTGGAATGACCTGTTTGGGTGCTGAAATCATGAACAAATTCGTCTCTGGAGCGAACCCGTTGAGGGCGCGTTTACCATGATGGGGCAATTGCGTGACGCGAATGCCACGCATTGAGCCTAAGTAAATACAAATTAACCAGAAGCCTTGCGTGTAGGGAAAATCCGGTTAATACGGTACGAGAAAATAACCGCGAACGTCCGGTCTTCTCGCCGTGGGGACTTCGAGAAAAAGGTTTTATAGCTCGATGAAGGCAGCATCCAAGTTCAAGAGCGCCGCGTCCGCGGTCGCTTTGTCTGCCGCGCTGGTAGTACCCGGCGCGATTGCCGTGCAGTTTGCTGCCGTCGCCGCCGCTGCGGCTGCCGTCGTCAGCAGCGTCAAGGTGAGCGGCAACCAGCGCATCGATGCGGACACCATCCGCAACTATGTCGGCATCAAGCCCGGCAAGGCTTTCTCCAGCGCCGATATCGACGAGGCCGTCAAGACGCTGTTCGGCACCGGGCTGTTCTCGGACGTGCAGGTCAACCAGGTCGGTTCCTCGCTGGTGATCAAGGTCGCGGAATACCAGGTCGTCAATCAGGTCCTGTTCCAGGGCAACAAGAAGATCAAGGACGCGCAACTGTCCAATACGGTTCAGTTGAAGCCGCGTGGTTCCTATTCGCAGGCCACTGTCGATGCCGACGTCGAGGCGATCAGGGCAGCCTACCGGCACATTGGCCGCGATGACGCCACGGTGACGACGCAGATCATGGATCTGGGCGACAACCGCGTGAACGTCGTTTTCGACATCAACGAAGGCGACCGCACCAAGATTGCCGCCGTCAACTTCGTCGGCAACCACGCCTATTCGAGCCGCCGCCTGTCCGACGTCATCAGCACCAAGCGTTCGGGCGTCCTGTCGTTCGTCCTGCGCGACGATATCTATGACGAGCAGAAGCTGCAGGCTGACCAGGAACTGCTGCGCCGATTCTATTTCAACCACGGCTATGCCGACTTCCAGGTCGTCTCCGCCGTGGGTGCGCTCGATCCGTCGACCAACGAATATACCGTGACCGTCACGGTGGACGAGGGCGCGCGCTATACGTTCGGCGACGTCAGCGTCGATAGCACCATCCCCGAAGTGGACAGCAAGTCGCTGCAGTCGGTAGTCGAGACGCGTAGCGGCGACGTTTACAACGCCAAGGATGTCGAGGATTCCATCATCGGCCTGACCGAGAAGGTGGCCGGTTCCGGCTACGCCTTCGCGCAGGTGACGCCGCGCGGCGACCGCAATTTCGAGAACCACACCATTTCGGTTGTCTATACGGTCGATCAGGGCACCAAGGCCTATATCGAGCGCATCGAAATCCGAGGCAATTCGCGCACCCGCGACTATGTCATCCGCCGCGAATTCGATCTCAGCGAGGGCGATGCCTTCAACCAGGTCATGGTCAAGCGCGCGAAGAAGCGGCTGGAAGACCTTAATTACTTTACGAGCGTCGATATTTCGACGGCACCGGGTTCGGAACCCGACCAGGTTATCCTGGTTGTCAATGTGGTCGAAAAGTCGACCGGCGAGTTCTCGATCGGCGCCGGCTATTCGACGGGTGGCGACACGCCCGGGCCGACGGTTTCCGGTTCCGTCACCGAGCGCAACTTCCTCGGCCGCGGCCAGTTCATCCGCCTGTCCGCTGGCGGCGGACGCCATTCGCGCGACTATGCGGTTTCGTTCACGGAACCGTATTTCCTCGGCCGCCGCATCGCCGCCGGCTTCGACATTTTCCGCTCGACGCGCGAATACGACACCTACGATTCGCAGTCGACGGGCGCCACGGTGCGCTTCGGCCTGCCGATCACCGACAATATCTCCACGCAGTTGGCGTACAACATCTCGCAGGAAGAGTATAAGTTCGCCGACAATTGCGTCTTTCCAGGTACTGTGGACTATAATCCGGCTGCCTGTGATATTTCCTCGGCTATTCGGGACGCCATTATCGATCCGGCAACGGGCGAGGAGCGCGATCCCTGGATCAAGTCTTCGATCAGCGCCGGTTTGACCTACAACACCATCGACGACATGAAGAACCCGCGCGACGGCATCTACGCCAACTTCAACACCGAAGTCGCCGGTGTCGGCGGCGACGCGAAGTTCGTGAAGGTCACTGCGCGCGCGTCTTATTACCGGACCCTCTCGGAGCAGTTGGATCTGGTCGGCCTGATATCGGCCGGCGGTGGCCACGTCGAGAGCTATGGCGACACCGGGCTGCGCGTGTTCGACCACTTCCAGGGTACCGACCGCATGATTCGCGGCTTTGAATACAACGGCTTCGGGCCTGTGGCGTCGGATACCAGCGGCGACCATCTCGGCGGCACGACCTATTTCAACGCCTCGGCTGAAGCGCAGTTCCCGCTGCCGGTCGTTCCGGAAAGCCTTGGCCTGCGCGGCGCGGTGTTTGCCGATGCGGCAACGCTTTATGGCAACGACCTTGCAGGTGTTAACCCCGACTCGACGGGCATGGATTGGCGCGCCTCGGTCGGTGTCGGCCTGCTGTGGGCTTCGCCCTTCGGTCCGTTGCGCATCGATTATGCCGTTCCGGTCAAGAAGAGAGATACGGACGATGTGCAGGAGTTCAACTTCGGTATGTCGACCCGCTTCTGACCTTCCGGTCGCCCTGCTTGCGGACCGTGCCGGCCCGCGAGCGAATGTTCCTATATAGCTGGATATTGCCCAGGAATGACTGATCCGGTGTTTTTCGTGCCTTCACGCCGGCTTACGGTGGGCGAGGTGGCGAATCTTACCGGGGCCGTCCTGGCCGATCCCGGCCATTCCCAGATCGTGATCGATACACTGGCTCCCGCCAGCGAGGGTGGCGCGGGTGCGCTGGTCTTCGTCGAGGGCAAGCGTAATTTCGCGCTGTTGAACGCGCTGAAGGCGGCGGCGATTCTTTGCCCCGCCGAAGCAGCAAAAATTGCCCCGGTGGACGTTGCCGTCCTCGTTCATTCGCGGCCGCAGCAAGCTTTCGCGCTGGTTGGACGGCTGCTTTTCCCGACCGCGGCCATGCCCGGGCCGATGACCTCCGAGACCGGGGTTTCCCCGCACGCCCATGTCGATCCGACCGCTGTTATCGAGCTAGGCGCGATCATCGAGGCGGGTGCCGTCATCGGGCCGCACGTGGCCATCGGCAGCGGCACCGTCATTGCGCCGAATGCCTTTATCGGGCAATCCTGCCAGGTCGGCCGCGACGGCTATATCGGGCCTAGCGCCAGCATCCAGTATGCGCTGATCGGCAATCGCGTGGTTGTCCATGGTGGCGCGCGGATCGGGCAGGACGGTTTCGGTTTCGTCTCGGGCGACAAGGGGCCGGAGAGGATGCCGCAGGTCGGGCGGGTCGTCATCCAGGACGATGTCGAGATCGGGGCGAATTCGACGGTGGATCGCGGCGCCATGTCGGACACCGTCATCGGCGAGGGCACCAAGATCGATAATCTCGTGCAGATCGGGCACAATGTGCGCATCGGGCGCGGCTGCATCATTGCCGGACATTGTGGTCTGTCGGGTTCCGTGACATTAGGCGATTTCGTGATGCTGGGCGGTCGCGTCGGCATTGCCGATCACGTTTCGATCGGTGCCGGTGCGCAGGTTGCGGCGTCGTCGGGCCTGATGCATGACATCCCCGCCGGCGAGCGTTGGGCGGGGCTGCCGGCGCAGCCGACGCGCGAATTCTTTCGCGAACTGTCGCTGATCCGGTCGCTGGCGCGAAACAAGAAGGGTGACCAGAATGGGTGAAGGCTCCGTGGTGCTCGAATCTGTCGACATACTCGGCCTGCTGAAGCTTTTGCCGCATCGCTATCCGTTCCTGATGATCGACCGCATCGTCGAGGTCGACGGCGACGACTCGGCCGTAGGCATCAAGAACGTCACCATCAACGAGCCGCATTTCGCCGGTCATTTCCCCGAGCAGCCGGTCATGCCCGGCGTGCTCATCGTCGAGGCGATGGCGCAGACGGCCGGTGCCATCTGCATCCGCGCCGTTGGTGCGGAACGGCCGTCGCTGGTCTATTTCCTCACCATCGACAACGCCAAATTCCGCAAGCCCGTCGTTCCGGGCGACCAGTTGAGAATCCGCGTCCGCAAGATCAAGATGCGTGGCAACCTGCTCAAATTCGCCTGCGAAGCCACGGTAGACGGGGGCAAGGTTGCCGAGGCCGAGATTTCGGCGATGATGGTGGACAAGGATTGAAATCCGGGTGCTTATGAAAATCCAGACAGTCATTCATCCGTCGGCGGTTGTCGAGGCCGGCGCCCAGATCGGCGCATGCGTGCAGATCGGTCCGTTCTGCCATATCAGCGCGGACGCGGTTATCGGCGACAATGTCGAGCTGATCGGCCACGTCTCGATCCTCGGCGCGACCACCATCGGGGCTTCCACGAAGGTCTACCCGATGGCGACATTGGGCGGGCCGCCGCAAAACACCAAGCACAAGGGCGGCCGCACCACGCTGGTCATCGGCTCCAACTGCATGATCCGCGAAGGCGTGACCATGCATCTCGGCACCGATTCCAGCCGCGGCGAGACGACGGTTGGCGACAATGGCAATTTCCTCGCCTATGCCCATATCGCGCATGACTGCATTGTCGGCCACAACGCCACTTTCGCCAATGGCGCGACGCTGGGCGGCCATTGCGAGATTGGCGACAACGTCTATATCGGCGGGCTTAGCGCCGTGCACCAGTTCGTGCGGGTCGGCGACAACGCCTTTCTCGCCGGCTGCTCGGCATTCGTCGGCGACGTCATCCCCTACGCCATCGCCGTGGGCAACCGCGCCAGCCTTCGCGGCCTGAACATCATCGGGCTGAAGCGGGCCGGCCTGAAGCGCTCGGACATCCAGTTGTTGCGCCGGTGCTATAACGCCATCTTCGACCGCTCGCGCACGGTTGCCGAGAACGTCGAACACGCTAGGGACGAATTCTCCGCTTCGCCCGAAGCCATGAAGATTATCGACTTCATCACCCATCGTGGCCACCGTCACTACGCCGTCCCGCGTCTCAAGGGCGGGGCCGCTGACGATACCGATGACGAGGACTGAGAACCCGCCGCCTGTCCAGTTCGAGGCCGGTTCGCGGGTCGGGATCGTCGCGGGGGGCGGCAGGTTGCCGGAAGCCGTGGCGCACGCGCTTGAACAGCAGGGCCACAGGCCTTTCGTCGTGCTGCTGGAAGGCGAGGCGGACCCGGACGGGCCGCTTGGCGCTAACGACCATGCCCTTCTAAAGCTGGAGCATTTCAGTTCGCTCGTGCCGCTGTTGAAGCGCCATGGCGTCACCCATGTGGTGCTGGCCGGCGAGGTCAAGCGGCGGCCGAAGCTATCGGCCGTGCGGCTTAACGCCAGCCTTCTCGCGGCGCTGCCGCGTTTGGCCATCGAGCTTTCGCTGGGTGACGACGGGCTGCTGCGGGCGATCTTGCGCTACATCGAGCGGCGCGGCGTCAAGGTGGTCGGCGCGCATGAGGTGGTGCCTGAGCTGATCGCCGTCGAGGGCTGCCACACCAAGGCCGCACCGCTGCCGTCCGACAAGCGCGACCTGGAAGCCGCCCGCGCTGCCGCCGAGGCCATCGGCGCGCTGGACATCGGGCAGGGAGCCGTATCGGTCGGCGGGCGCGTCATCGCGCTTGAGGGCATCGAAGGAACGGATGGCCTGCTGGCGCGGGTGCGCGATCTTCGCGATCATGGCCGCATCGCTGGAAAAGCGCGCGGCGTGCTGGTCAAATGCGCCAAGCCCGGCCAGGAGGCGAGGGCGGACCTGCCTTCCATCGGCCCGAACACCATTGATGGCGCGCATGCCGCCGGCCTGGCGGGCGTCGCTGTCGAGGCTGGTCATTCGCTGATCCTCGACGGGCCGGAAATGATCGCGCGCGCCAATGCGCTTGGGCTGTTCGTGGTCGGCCTGCCGCCGAAAGTCGCTTCCCATGGCCGGTGAGCGCGCGCTGACCATCGCCATCGTCTCCGGCGAGGAATCCGGCGATCTTCTCGGGGCCGACCTCGTCCGCGCCTTGCGCAAGGCGACTGGCCGCGAGATCCGGCTGGTCGGGGTCGGCGGGCGGCATTTGCAGGAACTTGGCCTCGTCTCGCTGTTCGACGCCGGCGAAATCGCGCTGGTCGGCTTCAGTGCGGTGGTTCGCGATCTGCCGCGGCTGATCCGCCGGATCGGCCAGACGGCAAGGGCGATTGTCGCGGAAAAACCCGACTGCCTCATCACCATCGACAGCCCCGACTTTTCGCTGCGCGTTGCCAAAAAGGTGCGCGCCGCCGATCCGGCGATCCCCATCGTCCACTATGTCTGTCCAAGCGTCTGGGCGTGGCGGCCGGGCAGGGCGGTGGCGATGCGGCCCTATGTGGACCGCATCTTGTGCGTGTTGCCGTTCGAGGTGGCCGAACTGGATCGCCTCGGCGGCCCTCCCGGCACCTATGTCGGGCATCGCCTGACCCATAATCCGGGCGTTCTGGCGGCAGAGGAGGCGCAAGCCGCACCCCGCGATCTATCCGCGGATCGCGAAAAGACGCTGCTCATCCTGCCCGGTTCCCGGCGCAGCGAGGTGCGCAAACTGATCGGCCCGTTCGGCGAGACGGTTTCGCTGTTGCGCGCGCGCGGGCACCGCCTTCGCCTGTTGCTGCCGACGGTCCCGCATGTCGCGGAACTGGTTCGCTCGGCTGTTGCCGGCTGGGAGCTTCAGCCGGAAATCACCGTCGATCAGGAACAGAAATGGCACGCCTTCGGGCAGGCCGACGCAGCGCTGATCGCGTCGGGCACCGTATCGCTGGAACTGGCGCTGTCCGGGGTTCCGATGATCTCCTGCTACAAGCTCGATCCATTGGCGCGCAGTATTGCGAGGAGAGCGTTGATCGCGTGGTCGGGCTCGCTGCCAAACCTCATTGCCGATAAGCCGCTCGTTCCCGAACGGTACGACGAGTTTGTGCATCCGCCGGTGATCGCGCGCGAGCTGGAAGCGCTGTTCGCCGATACCGGCTTGCGCGCGTGGCAGAAGGCTGGCTTTGCCGAAGTGGCACGGCGCATGGCAACGCTGCGCCCGGCAGGCGATCTGGCGGCCGAAGCGGTGCTGGAAGCAGTAGGGCAGTAGGGCAGTAGGGCAGTAGGGCAGTAGGGCAGTAGGGCAGTAGGGCAGTAGGGCAGTAGGGCAGTAGGGTGTGCATTCCCTGCATACTGCCCTATTCCCCTAATCTCCTACCTCTTCGCGATCGGCACGTAGTCGCGCTCCGGCGAGCCCGTATAAAGCTGGCGCGGGCGACCGATCTTCTGGTGCGGGTCCTCGATCATTTCCTTCCACTGGGCGATCCAGCCGACGGTGCGCGCAACCGCGAACAGCACGGTGAACATGGTGGTGGGGAAGCCCAGAGCCTTCAGCGTGATGCCGGAATAGAAGTCGACGTTCGGGTAGAGCTTCTTCTCGATGAAATATTCGTCGGTCAGCGCGATCTTTTCCAGTTCCATGGCGATGTCGAGCATCGGGTCGTCCTTGATGCCGAGTTCGGTCAGGACCTCATGCGCGGTCTGCTGCATGATCTTGGCGCGCGGATCGTAGTTCTTGTAGACGCGGTGGCCAAAGCCCATCAGCCGGAACGGGTCGTTCTTGTCCTTGGCGCGATCGATGAATTCAGGGATGTGGTCGACATGGCCGATCTCGCCCAGCATGTTCAGCGCCGCCTCGTTGGCGCCGCCATGCGCCGGTCCCCACAGGCAGGCGATGCCCGCCGCGATACAGGCAAACGGATTGGCGCCCGAAGAACCGGCGAGCCGCACCGTCGAGGTCGAGGCGTTCTGCTCGTGATCGGCGTGCAGGATGAAGATGCGCTCCATGGCGCGCGCCAGCACCGGGTTGACCTTGTATTCCTCGCATGGCACCGCAAAACACATGTTCAGGAAATTGGCGGCGAAGCCGAGGTCGTTCTTCGGGTAAACGAAGGGCTGGCCGATATGGTATTTGTAGGCCATTGCCGCGATGGTCGGCATCTTGGCGATGAGGCGCATGGAGGCGACCATGCGCTGGTACGGATCGGAAATATCGGTCGAGTCGTGATAGAACGCCGACAGCGCGCCAACCACGCCGCACATCACCGCCATCGGATGCGCATCGCGGCGGAAGCCGGTGAAGAACTTGGACATCTGCTCATGCACCATGGTGTGGCGCGTGATGCGGTGGTCGAAATCGTCCTTCTGGGCCTTGGTCGGCAGTTCGCCGTACAGCAGCAGGTAGCAGACCTCCAGGAAGTCGCCATGTTCGGCAAGCTGGTCGATCGGGTAGCCGCGATGCAGCAGGATGCCGGCGTCGCCGTCGATATAGGTGATGGCCGAATCGCAGCTTGCGGTGGAGGTAAAGCCTGGATCGTAGGTGAAGGCTCCTGTCGTCGAGTACAGCGCGCCGATGTCGATGACGTCCGGCCCGACGGACCCGCTTCGCACCTTGAGTTCGTGAGTTTTGCCGCCAAATTCCAGCGTTGCAGTTTTTTCGGTCATCGCAAACTCCTAAAGTTCTGTATGCCGGCTTCCCGATCATACGTTCCTGACATCGACAGGCGGCAATTCAATTGACCTGCAACGGGTGGCCGGTGCGGCTTCCGGCATGGATAAAAACAGTAGTTAATGTTGCACCGCAATAGACCTGTTTCAATCCAAAACTATGACAGCATAGCTGCCCTAATCGATTTGATCTCCAACACGTGACAGACTTTCTTCGCGGCCGAGCACCGCAAGGACATCGAAAACCCCGGGCGAGGTGCTTTTGCCGGTAAGGGCCGCCCGCAAAGGTTGCGCCACGGCCCCGAGCTTGTGTCCTTCAGCAGTCGCGAACGTGCGAATCGCGGCTTCGGCATTGGCCGCCGACCACTCGCCGGACACGCCTTGCAGCGCGGCCAGTGCGCCGCGCAAAATGCCCTTGGCCTCTGCGGTGAGCACGGTGGCTGCTTTCTCGTCCAGCGGCAGCGGCCGCTCCGCAAACAAGAAGGCCGCGCCATCCAGCAGTTCCACCAGCGTCTTGGCGCGCTCCTTGAGGCCGGGGAGCGCTGCAAGCAACTGCGCCTTGCGGCCGGCGTCGAGGCGCGCGGCAACGGCCAGGCCGCCTTCGAGATAGGGCAAGGTGGCGACAAAAATGTCGAGCAGGGCCACATCGTCCATGCGGCGCATATGCACGCCGTTGATCGCTTCCAGCTTGGCGAAATCGAAGCGGGCCGCACCCTTGTTGACGTCGGTTATGTCGAACCATTTGACCATGTCGGTCACCGACATGACCTCGTCGTCGCCATGGCTCCAGCCAAGACGCGCCAGGTAGTTAAGTAGCGCTTCCGCCAAATAGCCCATGGCGCGGTAAGCCTCGACGCCGAGCGCCCCGTGGCGCTTCGAAAGCTTGGCGCCGTCCGCCCCGTGGATCAGCGGAATATGCGCCATTTCCGGCACCTCCCAGCCCATGGCGCGGTAGATCACCGTCTGGCGCGCGGCATTGGTCAGGTGGTCGTCGCCCCGGATAATATGGGTGACGCCCATGTCGTGATCGTCGACGACGACGGCGTGCATGTAGGTCGGGTTTCCGTCGGAGCGCAGGATGATGAAATCGTCGAGATCCTTGTTGGGAAAGCGCACCTCGCCCTGCACCAGATCGCGCACCACCGTCTCGCCGTCTGTCGGCGCCTTGATGCGGATCGCACCCGGCACGCCTTCGGGCGCTTCGGCTGGATCGCGGTCGCGCCAGCGGCCGTCATAGCGCGGCGGCCGCCCCTCGGCGCGCGCGGTTTCGCGCATTTCGGTGAGTTCGGCAGGTGTTGCGTAGCAGTAATAGGCCTTGCCCTGCCGCACGAGTTCTTCGGCCACTTCGCGGTGGCGCGGCGCACGCTCGAACTGCGACACCGGCTCGCCGTTCCATTTCAGGCCGAGCCAGCTAAGGCCGTCGAGAATGGCGGCGGTCGCCGCTTCCGTGGAGCGCTCCCGGTCGGTGTCTTCGATGCGTAGCAGCATCGTGCCGCCGACATGCTGCGAATAGAGCCAGTTGAACAGTGCCGTGCGCGCGCCGCCTATGTGCAGGTAGCCGGTTGGCGAAGGAGCGAAACGGGTGACGATCTTGTCGGACATGTCGAATTCTCGAAGGAAATGGTTTTTGCGCGCGGGGTTTCGCGCCTCGCGCGTTCATGTAGCATAGGAGGTCGAGGGCGCAAGGGGCAGACCCGATGGCTGGACTGGGCCGGGGCAGCACGCACAGCGCCGGCGCAAGTGAAAACGCCGGCGAACGGCTGTTGCTGGGCCTTGCGCCGCCGAAAGAGCGCTATTCGGTTGTCGAACCGCAAAATCTCGCCTTGCCGCGCGACACCAGCGGAAATATCGCTCCGCCTTTTCCAGAGACCCTTGATCACGTCAAAACAAGGCGTTGCCGCTTTGCCGTCGCCACCTTGCCAGGCCGCATAGCGGCTGCTTCCATTACCGAGCTTGATCGCGGCGTCGTGTTTCTACTGGTGCCGGTGTTTCTCGCCATCGGCGTGGCGCTCTATTTTTCGCTCGATGCCGAGCCCGGCTTTCTGCAACCGGTAGCGCTGGTCTGCGCGCTGGCCGGCGTGGCGTTCCTGTCGCGCGCGCGTCCGTTACCGTATCTCTGCCTGACCGCCGCCCTGCTATGCAGCCTTGGCTTCCTCGCAGCCAAGATCGAGACGTGGCGTGCCGGCACCCAGACCATGGGATCGGAAATATCGACTAGCCTGACCGGGCGGGTCGTGTCGGTCGATCAGATGGAAACCGGCCGTGTCAGGCTGACCCTCGACGTACTCTCGACGGCGAGGCCGACGCTGCGTTATGCGCCGGAGCGGGTACGGCTGTCCGCGCGTACGATTCCGCAAGGCGTTACCGCAGGGTCTGTGCTGAACGGTTATGTCCGGCTTTTGCCGCCGACCGGCCCGGTGCGGCCCGACAGCTACGACTATTCCTTCCAGAGTTATTTCGACGGTATCGGCGCGAGCGGCTTCTTCCTGAGCAATCCGAAGCGGGTTGCCTCGGCGTCGATGCCGGTATCGGCAAGGGTGGCGTCCGCGATCGAAAACGCGCGCGAAGCCATTGCCGGCCGTATTCGGCAAAGCGTCGGCGGTCCCGAAGGCGAGATCGCCGCCGCGCTGATCGTTGGCGTGCGCGCCGGCATCCCGGACGCCATCAACGAAGCCATGCGCAAGACTGGCATTTACCACATCATCTCGATTTCTGGCCTGCACATGGCGCTGGTTGCCGGCACGATCATGCTGCTGCTGCGCGGCGGGTTCGCGCTGTTTCCCGATTTCTCCTCGCGCCGGCCGGTGAAAAAATATGCCGCCGCCGCCGCGCTCTTTTCCATCGCCGCCTATCTTGCCATTTCGGGCGTCGTGGTGGCCGCCGAGCGCAGTTTCATCATGCTGGCGGTCATGCTGCTGGCCGTGCTGTTCGACCGCGCGGCGCTGACCATGCGCAATCTGGCCATTTCCGCCATTGCGGTGATCGTGGTGTCGCCGCACGAGGTCGTCGGCCCGAGCTTCCAGATGTCGTTTGCGGCAACCGCGGCCCTGGTCGGCGCCTATGCCGGCTGGTCCGATTACCGGTCGGGGCGGGCAGGCGGCAAGGTGCCCGCGCGCCGCTCTGTCGCAGGCCTTCTGTCACGCAAATTCCTGGCGGGAATGGGCGGTCTCGCGATGACGTCCATCATCGCCGGAGGCGCTACGACGCTTTATGCCATGTGGCATTTCCAGCGCGTCGCGCCGCTCAGCCTGTTTGCCAATCTGGCGGTGATGCCCATCGTCTCGGTCATCGTCATGCCGTTTGCCGTGCTTGCCGCGCTGGCCATGCCGTTCGGCGCGGATGGCCCCTTCCTCTATGTCATGGGCAGGGGGCTGGCCGCGATGATCGTCATATCCGACTGGATCGCGGCGCGCTCGCCCATCGACGCGGTCGGCCTCGTTTCCGTCCAGTCGGTGCTGTTCATCACCGGCGCGCTGGTCTTTGCCACGATGGCGACCACCTGGCTACGGCTTGCGGCACTACCCCTGGCGATTGCCGGTCTGCTGGCGGTGCCCATGGTGAAGACGCCGGACGTGCTGGTGTCGGAGGATGCTCGGCTTGTCGCCGTGTCGATCGGCGGGGGCGAACTGGCGGTCAACCGACCTCGACCCAACGCGTTCACCATCGACAATTGGCGCCGCGCGCTCAATGCCGAAACCGTCATTAAGCCGGAGATGGTCAAGGTTAAAACCTCAGGGGCCAAAACCCTCGAGTTTGACCTTGCCGACAGCATGGAACTACCGCCGGGAACGCCGTTCCTGTGCGCGCAAGGCCTGTGTGTCGCCCGTCACGAGGCCGGCGCGCTGGTTGCCCATGCGCAGGACGCCAAGGCGGCCAGACCCGCCTGCGCCTTCGCGAGCGTGATCATCATCGACGACGCGACCGCCTCCGACCCATGCCGCGATCCGCTGGTCACGGTGATCACCAAGCGCCAACTGGCTCGCTCCGGCAGCGTCGAGATATTCTTCAACCGGCAATCGGCAGCAGTACCGGCGGAAATCCGTTTCGCCGTCGAAGAACACTATCGGCCCTGGCACACGCAGCGGAAGTTTTCACGCGAGGCCCGCGGCTTGCCGCCTTATAAAAAGGTGGTTCGGACAAGAACCAAAACGACCGGTGTCACCACAGCGGGCGACGATTGAGCCCAACGCGGCGGCTGTCGAGCGATCTTGCTGGATTAAGCCAGCGTTTTGAACACGACGGCCGACTAGCATTTGCCATGCCAGTTCAGGAAGGCCGTCGACTCAGTAACGTCGGATCAGCCCGACCAGTTTGCCCTGCACCTTGACCCTGTCAGGTCCGAAGATGCGCGTTTCGTAGGCGGGATTGGCGGCTTCAAGCGCGATGGACGCGCCCTTGCGGCGAAACCGCTTCAGCGTGGCTTCTTCCTCATCGACGAGGGCGACGATAATTTCGCCGGGATTGGCGGTGTTGGCATTGCGGATGATGACCGTATCGCCGTCGAAGATGCCGGCCTCGATCATCGAATCGCCCTTCACCTCCAGCGCGTAGTGCTCACCGCCCATGATCATGTCCGGCGGAACCGAGATCGAATGCGTCTTGTGCTGGATGGCGTCGATCGGCACGCCGGCGGCGATGCGTCCCATGACCGGGATCGAGACATTGGCGGCGACATCGTCGTCATTGCCCGCGCTCTGCAGCCGAGAGTTCTTGCCTTGCCCGCCCGAATTGCCCTGGCCCGAACCATTCTGACCCTGGCCACCCTGAATGACGCTGGGCGAAAATTTGCGCGCCCCGTTGAAACTGGGCGTCAGCGATTCCGGCATGCGCAAGACTTCGAGAGCACGTGCGCGGTTGGGAAGCCGGCGGATGAAGCCGCGTTCCTCCAGTGCGGTAATCAGGCGATGAATCCCCGACTTCGAGGCAAGATCGAGCGCATCCTTCATCTCGTCGAAGGAGGGCGGAACGCCGCTCTCCTTCAGCCTTTCGTTGATGAAGAGAAGCAGTTCGTGTTGCTTGCGCGTCAGCATGGCGGCCCCCGGCGGTCCGATATGGAATCGGAAAAACAAAACCAGAACAAACAGTATCTGTTCCAGTTGTGTTCCGCAACCATTTAAAGTTTAATGAATGTGTTGACGATTTGTTCAGCGTAACATCAGCACGCGGCAGGCGTCGCCGGCCTGCGCGGCAGGCGCAAAGGGTTCGCGCACGATCAGGCCGCCCGCTTCAGTCATTCTTCGCAGCATCGACGAATCCTGAACACCGAACGGCGTCGCCACCAGCGCGCCTGTACCGTCGCGCACCGCCGCGCGAACATAGTCCTGGCGCAGATCGTTGGCCGGCATGGGTGCGCCGAGAAGCGCGTCGCGCAGGTCGGGGCGGTAGGCGCGGCCGCCAAGGCGCGCAAGCAGCGGCTTGAGGAAAAGCTGCGAGCAAACCAGGCTGGCGACCGGGTTGCCGGGCAGGCCGATGCAGCGGATAGTGTTCAGCCGGCCCGACATCAACGGCTTGCCGGGGCGCATCGCCACCTTCCAGAAGTCCAGCACCATGCCTTCGTCGGCGAGCACCTCGTGGACGAGGTCGTGGTCGCCGACGGAAGCGCCCCCCAGCGTGACGATGACATCGGCACCGGCTGCCACGGCCTGCCGCACCAGCGCGGCGATGGCCTCCCTGCGGTCCGCCGCAATGCCGAGATCGAGAGCGCGCGCGCCGACCGAATGCGCGGTTGCAGCGACCCCGTAGGCGTTGGACGAGATGATCTGGCCGGGGCCGAGCACGCTGCCCGGTGCGCGCAGTTCGTCGCCGGTGGCGATGATGGCGACCAGCGGCCTCCGCACCACGCTCACGCTTGGATGATTGGCGGAGGCCGCGAGCGAAAGGGCCGCCGGATCGAGCAGGCGGCCGGCCTCCAGAAGAACGTCACCGGTAACGAAATCGAGGCCGGCGCGGCGGATGTTGCGGCCCTTGTCCGTCGGCTCCAGCACCTCGACGGACGCGTTGCCAAGATCGCGGACGTTTTCCTGGATGACGATGGTGTCTGCGCCTTCGGGTAGCGGCGCGCCGGTGAAGATGCGCACGGCCTGGCCGGTGCCAACGCTGCCTGCAAAACTGCGACCGGCCGGTGCCGTACCGACCACCGAGAGCCGTGCGGGCAGCGTAGCGATATCGGCGAAACGCACCGCATAGCCGTCCATGGCCGACGCGTCGAAGGGCGGCTGGGTGCGCAGCGCCACGATCGGTTCCGCCAGCACGCGGTCCATCGCCTCGAACAGGGGCACGCTTTCACTGGTGAGCGGTTCCGTGCCGTCCAGCAGGCGTTCGAGCGCCTCGGCGACCGGAACCAGCGCCATTACGCTTCCGCCTGGTAGGCGCCGGACTTGCCACCGGTCTTTTCTACCAGCCGGATGCCGGAAATCACCATGGCGCGGTCAACCGCCTTGGCCATGTCGTAGATGGTCAGGCAGGCGACGGAAGCGGCGGTCAGCGCCTCCATCTCGACGCCGGTCTTGCCGGTGACGCGGGCCAACGCGGTAATTTTAAGGCCGGGCAAGGCATGGTCGGGTTCGATGTCGACCGACACCTTGGTCAAAAGCAGCGGATGGCAGAGCGGGATGAGTTCGTGCGTCTTCTTGGCAGCCATGATGCCGGCAATGCGCGCGGTGCCGAGCACGTCGCCCTTCTTGGCGTTGCCGGCGAGGATCATCGCCAGCGTTTCGGGCAGCATGGTCACGAACCCTTCGGCGACCGCCGTGCGGGTAGTCTCGGCCTTGTCGCCGACATCGACCATATGCGCCTCGCCCTGCGCGCCGAGATGGGTGAGGCGGCTAGACATGTTCCGCAGCGGTGGCCGCCCCGGTCAGCAGCAGCCGTGTCGCCTGCGCCACATCTTCCTGCCGCATCAGGCTTTCGCCGATCAGGAACGTGCCGATATGGCTCTTTTCCAGCCGCTTGCAGTCTTCGTGCGAAAAAATACCGCTCTCGCTGACCAAAAGCCGGCCCTCTGGGACCATCGAGGCCAGCCGCTCGGACACGTCCAGGCTGGTTTCGAACGTGCGCAGATTGCGGTTGTTGATGCCGATTAGCCGCGATTCGAACTTTAGCGCGCGTTCCAGTTCGGCCTCGTCATGCACCTCGATCAGCGCGTCCATGCCCAGCGCGAAGGCGGTGTCTTCCAGTTCTCGCGCCATGGCGTCATCGACGCTGGCCATGATGATGAGGATGGCATCCGCGCCCCAGGCGCGCGCCTCATAAACTTGATAGGGATCGAACAGGAAGTCCTTGCGCAAAGCGGGCAGGGCGACTGCCGCCCGCGCACCGGTCAGAAATTCCGGCGCACCCTGGAAGGACGGCCCATCAGTCAGCACGGAAAGGCAGGCAGCGCCGCCCGTCTCGTAGGCTTTCGCCAGCACCGGCGGGTCGAAATCGGCCCGGATCAGACCTTTTGAGGGGCTTGCCTTCTTGATCTCGGCAATCAGGCCGAATTCTTTGGCGCTCCGCTTGGCTTCCAGTGCCGCCAGAAAGCCGCGCGGCGCGTCAGCATCGGCGGCGCGCGCCTTAATCTCGGCCAGCGGCGTGCGGGCCTTGGCGGCGGCGATCTCGTCGCGCTTGTAGGCTTCGATCTTGCGCAGGATATCGGCCATGGCTCTATTCGTTCGATACTTTCACAAGCGCGTCGAGCATGGCAAGCGCGCGACCGCTGTCGATCGTCTGGGCGGCGGTCTGCATGCCGTCGGCAAGCGTCGTTGCCCTGCCGGCAACGACAAGGCCGGCGCCCGCATTCATCAGCACGGTGTCGCGGAACGCGCCGGGCGCGCCGCCAAGCATGGCCCGAAGCGCTTGCGCGTTGGTGGTGGAATCGCCGCCGCGCAAATCCTGCTTGTTCCAGCGTTTCAGGCCGACGGCTTCCGGGGTCAGCGTGAAATTGCGGATTTCTCCGCTGACGAGTTCCGCCACCTGTGTTTCGCCGGTCGTGGTGATCTCGTCATAGCCGTCGCCATGGACGACCCAGACATGCTCCGCGCCCAGCGTCTTCAGCGTTTCTGCAACGGGAATGACCCATTCGGGCGAAAACACGCCGACCAGCTGGCGGCTGACGCCGGCCGGGTTGGAGAGCGGCCCCAGAAGATTGAAGATGGTGCGCGTGCCAAGTTCGACGCGGGTAGGCCCGACATGCTTCATGGCCGGGTGATGCGCCGGCGCGAACATGAAGCCGATGCCGGCCTGCTTTATGCAGCGGCTGATGGCTTCCGGCGGCAGGTCGATCTTGACGCCGAGCGAGGTCAGCACGTCCGCCGTGCCGGTCAGGGAGGAACTGCCGCGATTGCCGTGCTTGGCCACCGGCGCGCCGCTGCCGGCGATGACGAAGGCGGCTCCCGTCGAAATATTGAAGCTGTGGGAACCGTCGCCACCGGTGCCGACGATGTCGATCGCATCGGCGGGCGCTTCCACGCGCAGCATCTTTTCGCGCATGGTGGCGACCGCGCCGGAAATCTCTTCCACCGTTTCGCCACGAACGCGCAGCGCCATCAGGAAGCCGCCGATCTGGCCGGGCGTGGCATCGCCCGACATGATGATGTCAAAGGCTTCGCGCGCTTCCTCGAAGGAGAGGGCGCTACCGCCGCCAACCTTGGCGATATGGGCTTTCAGCGTGTTCATCTTGCCAGTGCTTGGCTGATTGCGGTCTGGTCGATCTGGACGGGATACTGCGTCTGCAACTGGGCAACCAGCTGGTCGAGCAGATCGTCCGATATGCCGGAAGCGAAGGACTTTTGCATATCCTCCGGTACGGAACTGGCGTCGGCGGCGGCCGGCTCGATTACCTGTTCGACCTTGAACACGATCTGGCCGTCCCCGGTCGGCGCCGGAATAAGGCCGATGCCGCCTTCGCCAACGCCGAAAGTGGCGGCCGCGCCCGCCTTGCCGAAATCGGCGTCGTCGGTGTCGCGCTTGACGCCGCGCTTGGTCTGTTTTTCGAGCTTCAACTCACTGGCGATCGCATCCAGCGTCTCGCCGGTCTTCAGGCGCTTTTCCACGTTCTGAGCTTTTTCGACAAGCAACCTGGTCGTTTCGGCCTGCGTCCAGTTGGCGACGACTTTCTCGCGAACTTCGTCCAGCGTACGGTCGCGCGCCGGCGTAGTCTCGTTCACCTCATAGAACACATAGCCTTGCGCATCCGTGGCCAGCGCCTGGTTTTCCGCGCCCACTTCCGCATCGAACACTGCCTTGATCAGGTCAGCCGATGCCGGCAATCCCTTGACGACGGTTGCGTCGGGCGTCTGCCCGGTGCGGTCTATCGCATCGACGGTGGCGACTTTCAGCTTCAGCTTCGAGGCGGCTTCCGCCATCGAGTCGCCGGCGGCACGGGAATCCTCATAGGAATCATGGGCGTCGAGCAGGATTCGGTTGGCCTCGGCCAGCGCCAGATCCTTGCGGATTTCGTCGGAGACGTCGGCTTGCGACTTGACGATTTCGGGCTTGATCTCGGTTACGCGAAGCAGGACCGGTCCAAAACTTCCCTGCACGACCGCGCTGACCTCGTTGACGTTCAGCGAAAAGGCCGCATCCGCCACCGCCGTGTCGGCGATCTTGTCCTTGGACAAGGTGCCGAGCAGCGTGTCGGCCGGCGTCTTGCCCTCGGCCGTGATGAGTTTGTCGAAAGTGCCCCCGGCCTTGAGCGAATCAAGCGCGGCACTGGCGGCGTCGGTGGACTTGAACACCAGTTGCTCGACCGTGCGCATTTCCGGGGTCGTGTAACGCGCCTTGTTCTTCTCATAATCTTCGTGGACCTGCGCGTCGCTCACGCCGCTCAGATCCATGATGTCTTCCGGCTCGAGCTTCACATAGGAGAATTTCCGGTATTCGGGCGCGGCATAGGTCTTCTTGTTTTCGTCGAAATAGGACGAGAGCGCGCTATCGGAGGGCGCGGCCAGCGGTTCGACCAGCGATTTCGGCAGCGTGATATAGTCCACGGTCCGGTCCTCGCCGCGATAAAGCGCTACGGCGTGAAGGAAGGTGTCCGGCGCTTTCATCCCATCCGACACAGCCTGGACGATCTGCTGGCGCACCGCCACCTTGGCGCGGTTTACCAGATAGTCTTCCGGGCGCATGCCGGCCTGATTGAGCATGTAGTCGAAGGTGCGGCGGTCGAACTGTCCGCCCGGGCCCTTGAAGGCGGGGTCTTCGCGCGTCAGTTCCGCCAGGCGGTCCTTGGAAAGGCCGAGGCCGATCTTGCGCGCCTCTTCATCGAGCAGCGCGCCGGAGACGAGCTGCCCCAGCACCTGGCTGTCGATGCCGAGCGCGGTTGCCTGTTCGCGGCTGATGCGCTGGCCGAACTGCTGAGACATGGCGTTGACCTGGCCGTCATAGGCCAGCCGGTATTCATTGACTGAAACCGACGTGCCGCCGACGGTAATCACCGATTCGTGGCCGGCAAGCCCCCCGGCCATGCGGCCGGATATGCCCCATACGGCAAAGCTGAGCACCAATATCGAGAGCAGGCCCTTCGCGACCCATGAACCTGCAGCGTCTCTTAGCGTACCAAGCATCGTCACTTCCGATTGTTGCGGAGGCGCATTTTGGCGTGCGCCACGTCTGAAACAAGGGCAATAGCGTCCTTAGGCCTAGCTGTCGATTGCTTTGTGACCTGATTTTGATAGGCAAGGGGGAAGCAAGCAGTCTGGAGAACGAAGTCCCATGACCCCTGGAATCCGCCCGCTCGTCGCCGGCAACTGGAAGATGAATGGCACCAGCGCATCGGTGAACGAGCTGAGAATGATCGGCAACGGCTTCCTTGGCGGGCTTGACGCCGAGGTGGAAGCACTCGTGTGTGTTCCGGCAACCCTGCTGGCGCACGCCGCCGAGATCCTGTCGCGCAGCCCGGTAAAGGCCGGCGGCGAAGATTGCCATACGGAAGAGCACGGAGCTTTCACCGGATGCATTTCGGCCGAGATGCTGAAGGACGCAGGCGCAAGCCATGTCATCGTCGGCCATTCGGAGCGCCGCGCCATGTTCGGCGAGGATGACGCGACCGTCTGCGCCAAGGCCGCCGCCGCATGGCGCGCCGGGCTGGTCGCCATCATCTGTATCGGCGAGACGAACGAGCAGCGCCAGCAGGGACAAGCGCTCGACGTGCTGGCGCGCCAGGTGGCCGGGTCGGTTCCGACGACCGCCACGCCCGCAAACACAATCATCGCCTATGAGCCCGTCTGGGCGATCGGGACGGGCCTGACCCCGACCGTTGCCGACGTGGCCGAGGCGCATGCCCACATTCGGGCGAAGCTGGCGGAAAAGCTTGGATCGGGCGCCGGCAAGATGCGCATTCTTTATGGCGGCTCGGTAAAACCGTCCAACGCATCCGAATTGCTCGGTGTCCATAATGTAGATGGCGCGCTCGTCGGCGGCGCCAGCCTGAAGGCCGCCGATTTTCTCGGCATTGCCGAAGCCTACAGGCGCGTCTGAGGCGCATAACGACGTTGCAAACGCCCTTGCGCCTCCCATATTCGGGCGGCGGGCTTGGAAATGCCATCAAAGCAATGTAATGACCCGCCAAATCAACGGTCGCGCCAGTGGCCGCACTAGGCATTGCCAGGATCGTCCATGGAAACCATACTGATCGTCATCCACCTCATAGTCGTGATCGCGCTTGTGGGCGTGGTGCTGCTTCAGAAGTCTGAAGGCGGCGGCCTCGACATCGGCGGCGGTTCCGGTTTCATGACGGCGCGTGGTGCGGCCAATACGCTGACACGGGCGACGGCGATCCTGGGTACCATCTTTTTCGTGACGTCGCTTTCGCTGACCCTTCTCGCCCGCTACGGCGAAAAGGCGACCGACATACTGGATCGCGTTCCGGCACCAATAACCCAGCAGAACGGCAACGGCGTGCTCGACCAGCTGCCCGGAGCCACGACGCCGGCGAAGCCCGCGGATACTGCGCCGACGCCTCCTTCGGATAACGAGGCCGCTGCACCCGCGACGCAGCCGGCGCCTGCCACGTCCGCTCCGGCAACGCCCGCTCCGGCATCAAACGGCACGACGGAGCCCGCAGCGCCGCAGGTTCCAAACTAGAATCAGGCTCTTTCCGCCAACTCGATCCTGCCGCGACCTGTTGTTGTTTGAACACAGTCGCGGCAAATGCCGCGCGATCACGAAGATTCGACCCGCTGCCGGCACATCCCCTGCTTGAGCGCTTCGCGCTTATTTGATTTAGGTAATTTGCGGCACAGTCGACGCCCTTGGGGGACGTCGGGCGCAGCCGTGGGCAACAAGCTTTGTACGATCGGATATTCGCCATGCAGCTTCGCAGCTTCATTCTTGTTGGGTTTTGTGCGGCATTCTCGATGAGTTCCGCCGCCTTTGCCGGAGCGCCGGCAAGCATTGCCGCACCGCAGGCGGTTGCAAAAACGGATGTGATCCAGGTAGCGGCCAGGAGCGACTCGGCGCAGCTGAAGATCCTCAAGAAGAAGAAAAATCCAACCGCCGCCGATCTGGCGCAGATCAAGGAACTGGAAGCGAAGATCAAGGCCGACCGGGCACAGGCCAAGGCCAAGGCGCTGCAGGCGCGCAAGCTGGCGCTGCGCGAGGCCGCCAAGGCCAGGGCAGACGCCGCGCGGCAGGCGTTTCTGGCCAAGACGGGCAAAAAGGAAGTGGCGGCGGTCGACAAGACTGCGGAGAAAGCCTCCGACAGGAAGGCTTCGAAGCTCATCAACCTGACGGCGCCTCTGGAGCCGGCGCAGGCCGATGAGAAGCCGCTTTCCGCCGAAGTGATGAACATTGCCGTGACCGGCAACAATGGCGAGTTGCGCAGCGAGCCGAAGCCCGGCCAGAAGCAGAAGCCGCAGAGCAATGGCGGCGGCCTCTTCGCGGGCCTGTTTGGCGGGGCGTCTTCTTCCTCGATCTCGCTGCTGCCCGAAACGCGCGCGCTTGACCGCGTGCTGGCCCAGAAGCAGGCGAAGAAGCCCTTCACGGTCAAGCCGGAATTCGTGCCGCAGGACGTCGAGTTCCGTGGCTACGAGGCTGGAACCATCGTCATCGATACCAGCGCGCGCCGCCTGTATCTGGTCGAATCGTCTTCGACGGCACGCCGCTATGCCATCGCGGTCGGCAAGGAAGGCTTGCAGTTCAAGGGCACGGTTGCTGTCGGCGACAAGCAGGAATGGCCGCGCTGGATCCCCACCAAGGAGATGCAGCAGCGCGAGCCGAAGCATTATGGCCAGTACAAGGACGGCATGCCCGGCGGCGGCGCGAACCCGCTCGGCTCGCGCGCCATCTATCTCTACGACGGCAAGAAGGACACGCATCTGCGCATTCACGGCACTATTGCCCCGCAGACGATCGGAACCAGCGCCTCCAATGGCTGCTTCCGCATGATGAACGATCATGTCATGGACCTCTACCGGCGCGTGAAAATGGGCACCAAGGTCGTCATCCTCTGACCTTCCGATAAAATTCAAAAAAGGGTCGGCGCAAGCCGGCCCTTTCGGTTTGCTGGGCGCATAGAGGCGTCAATTCCGGGAAAAGCCCATCGCGGCGGTTTTTTCACTGGCGGAATCAATTCGGCCGCGTTAAGCGATGGTTCCCATGGCGCGATATGTTTTCATCACCGGCGGCGTGGTCTCTTCGCTTGGCAAAGGTATAGCTTCAGCGGCCCTTGGGGCGCTTTTGCAGGCGCGCGGCTATCGCTGCCGTCTCAAGAAGCTCGACCCCTATCTCAACGTCGATCCGGGCACGATGTCGCCCTATCAGCATGGCGAGGTTTTCGTCACCGACGACGGCGCCGAGACCGATCTCGACCTTGGCCATTACGAGCGCTTTACGGGCCGTTCCGCCAACCGCCAGGACAACATCACCACCGGGCGCATCTACAAGAACATCATCGAGCGGGAGCGGCGCGGCGACTATCTCGGCGCGACGGTGCAGGTCATTCCGCACGTCACCGACGAGATCAAGAACTTCGTCCTCGACGGCAATGACGATTTCGACTTCGTGCTGTGCGAAATCGGCGGCACCGCCGGCGACATCGAGGCGATGCCCTTTCTTGAGGCGATCCGGCAGCTTGGCAACGACCTGCCGCGCAACAATGCCGTCTATGTGCACCTGACCCTGATGCCTTATATCCATGCGGCAGGCGAACTGAAGACCAAGCCGACCCAGCATTCGGTGAAGGAACTGCGCGGCATCGGCATCGCGCCCGACATCCTGCTCGTTCGCTCCGACCGTGCCATCCCCAAGGAAGAGAGGCGGAAACTTTCGCTGTTTTGCAATGTGCGCGAATCGGCGGTCATCCAGGCGCTGGATGTCGGCCACATCTACGACGTGCCGATGGCCTATCACAAGGAAGGCCTCGATTCCGAGGTGCTGGCGGCGTTCGGTATCGAGCCGGCACCCAAGCCGCGCATGGAGCCGTGGCAGGGCGTAACGCACCGTATCCACAACCCGGAGGGCGAGGTGTCCATCGCCATCGTCGGCAAGTACACCGGCTTGAAGGATGCCTACAAATCGCTGATCGAGGCGCTGGCGCATGGCGGCATCGCCAACCGCGTCAAGGTCAAGCTCGACTGGATCGAGAGCGAGGTGTTCGAGAAGGAAGATCCGGCACCCTATCTGGAAAAGGTGCACGGCATTCTGGTGCCCGGCGGTTTTGGCGAGCGCGGCTCGGAAGGCAAGATTTTGGCGGCGAAGTTCGCGCGTGAGCGAGAAGTGCCGTATTTTGGCATCTGCTTCGGCATGCAGATGGCCTGCATCGAGGCGGCACGCTCGCTCGCCGGCATCGACAAGGCCTCGTCCAGCGAATTCGGCCCGACCAAGGAACCGGTCGTCGGCCTGATGACCGAATGGCTGAAGGGCAATATGCTGGAAAAGCGCCGCGAGGCGGGCGACCTTGGCGGCACCATGCGTCTCGGCGCCTACGAGGCGCGGCTGGCCGAAAATTCCAAGATCGCCCAGATTTACGGCAGCACCGACATTTTCGAACGCCATCGCCACCGCTACGAGGTCAATATCGACTACAAGCAGAAGCTTGAGGAGTGCGGGTTGGTCTTCGCCGGCATGTCGCCGGACGGCGTGCTGCCGGAAACCGTGGAGTATCGGGACCATCCGTGGTTCATCGGCGTGCAATACCATCCCGAACTGAAGAGCCGCCCGCTCGAACCCCATCCGCTGTTCGCCAGCTTCATCGCCGCCGCCGTGGAGCAGAGCCGGCTGGTCTGACGGGTTCGCAAGGAAATTCTTGCGCGCTAAAAATTATCTGACTAAAGTCAGGTAATGGATGCAGAGCTTATCAGGCAGGTTCGCCTGTTCAACCGTCTCGTTACGCAGCGCGTCGGCGCGTTGCAGGACAGCTATCTCAGCCGCGGCCGGCCGCTTGGCGAAGCTCGGCTGCTGTTCGAGATTGGCCCGGATGGACAGGATGTGCGCGCGCTTCGCGCTACCTTGAATCTCGATTCGGCCTATGTCAGCCGCCTGCTGCGATCGCTTGAGGCACAGGAACTGGTCATAGTGGAAAAGCAGGCCAGCGACGCAAGGACACGCCGCGCGGTCCTGACGGAAAGGGGCAGGGTCGAGTTCGCCAGCTATGACGCGCTGTCCGACGAGCTTGCCGGAAATCTGCTCGCGCCGCTGGACAGTGCGCAGCGAGCCCGCCTGATCGCGGCCATGACCGAAGTGCGCAACCTGCTTGCCGTCGCGCCGATCGAAATCGCTATTGTGCTGCCGGGTGACAAGGATGCTCGCTGGTGCCTCGACCAGTATTTTCTGGAACTGGAACAGCGTTTCGACGGCGGTTTCGATCGGGCGAGCGGCAACAAACTGTCGGACGCGGAAATGACCCCGCCGGCGGGCTTTTTTCTCATCGTCCGAAGCGGCGAAAAACCCATCGGCTGTGCGGCGCTGGTCAGGCTCGACGCGGCAGCGGCTGAAATCAAACGCATGTGGATATCGCCGTCGTCGCGCGGGCAGGGCGTGGCGAGCCGCCTGCTTGGCGAACTGGACAGGATCGCGCGCGAGGCGGGTTTCAAAAAGCTTCGGCTGGATACCAATCGCGCCTTGACCGAGGCGCAGGCGCTGTATCGCCGCCAGGGCTTTATCGAAACGGCGCGTTACAACGATAACCCTTACGCCGACTTCTGGTTCGAGAAGGATCTGGCCACTCGGTAGGGTGCGGGGCCACGCCGCAGAGCGTAGCCCCTGATTTCAGGCTCAGGCCCGCACCGCCTTTGCACCAGCCCCAAGCGCTGCCGTGCGCAGCACGTAGTAGATGACCCCGGAGATGGCGACGCCGAAGAACCAGCCATAGACGCCCCACCATTCGGGAAGCCAGTTGGTGAAGTTCGGCAGGATCGACGAGAACACAGCACCGATGCCTGCGGCGATCAGGGCGTTGACGTGCCAGCCGCCCTGGAAGCGGAATTCGCCGTTCTCGCGGTAGAGCGCCTCGACATCCAGTTCGCCTTTGCGGATCAAATAGTAGTCCACCATCATCACGCCGAAGATCGGTCCCATCGTGGCACCAATGGCGCTGACGAAGGCCGCAGCCCCGCTTTCCCATGGCGCGAACGGATAAAGCACCAGTGCGATCAGGGCCGCGATATAGCCGCCCTTCTTGAAGTCGATCTGGCGCGGGAAGACGTTGGAGAAGTCGAAGGCCGGCGAAACGAAGTTCGCCACGACGTTGATGCCCAGCGTCGCGACCGCGAAGGTCAGTGCCGCGAGCGTTGCCAGGAACCAGCTATCGAACTTGGCGGAGATGTGTTCGGGATGGATCAGGACTTCGCCATAAACGTCGTAGGCGGCGATGGTGATGACGCCCGCCACCAGCGAGAACAGCACGAGGTTGATCGGCAGGCCCCACAGATTGCCGATGCGAATGGCATCCTTGTTTTTGCCATAGCGAGAAAAATCGCAGAAATTCAGGTAGAGCGCGGAGAAATAGGTCACCCAGATGGCAGCGACCGCAAACAGCGCGGTCCATGATCCGGGTACGCCGGGCACGCCCGCATCCTTGGTCTGCGCCAGCAGCACGTCCATCGGAATATCGCTGTTGATCGCGAAGGTGCCAGCCTTGACGCACAGATAGATGGCCAGGATCAGCATCATGATCCAGACAGCGGGACCGGCCCAATCCTGGAATTTCCGCACTGTTTCCATGCCGCGCTGGATGATCAGAAGCTGCAGCCCCCACATGATGAGGAAGCAGATCACCTCAAGACCGGAATGCCCGAGGAAATGGGTGTTCTGGTGGAATTGCAGGAACCAGTCGGTGCGGACCAACAGGGCAACCAGAGCGCCGGAAGCGAGCGCCGTCTGCGCGCCATACCAGAAGCAGGCGACGATGGCGCGCACCAGCGCCGGCAGATTGGCCCCCCATATGCCGAACGAGGCGCGCGCCAGCACCGGGTAGGGCACGCCGGTCTTTACGCCCGCATAGCCGACCATGTTCATCAGCACGTAGATAATGAGCGAGCCGATGCCGATGGCGACGATGAAATTGACAAAGCCGCCGCAAAACAGAAACAGGCTGGCCGCGAGATAGTAGCCCCAAAGGCTGTGGACGTCCGATGTCCAGACGTTGAAGATCGAAAACGGCCCCCAGTTTCGAACCGTTGCCGGCGCGAGATCTTCATTATAGAGGCCTGGTGAAGCACCTTGTATGGTCATGGAACATCCCCCTGTTCACCCGCGCCCTCCAGCGCGTAATGGGACAGGATATGCTTGACGCAAGGGAACCCGCAAGCATCGGATTTGCCTGCTTCCACAGGAAAGATATTCAATGCAAACCGTGATTGTCATTGTGCCAGCTTAGGGACGCGAGTCGGCTGGAAGGCTGGTGTCCGACGCTGGCGGTTGCATTTTCGGCGGTTCGGGACGACACCAATCGGAAGCGATTTCAAGGAGGAGACCATGGCATTTTCGTACATGCCGGGCTTTGGCAATGACTTCGAGACCGAAACCATGCCGGGTGCGCTGCCGCAAGGCCGCAACTCGCCGCAGCGGCCGGCCTACGGGCTTTACGCCGAACAGCTATCCGGTTCGCCCTTCACCGCGCCGCGCGGCACCAACGAGCGCTCCTGGCTGTATCGCATCCGCCCGAGCGTCAAGCACACCGGTCGCTTCAAAGTAGCAACCTACCCGCACTGGAAGACCGCGCCGAACCTTGGCGACCATGAACTGGCGCTCGGCCAGTACCGCTGGAACCCACTGCCGATGCCGACCGAACCGACCGACTTCATCGCCGGCATGCGCACCATGACCACCGCCGGCGATGCGCTTGGCCAGTCGGGCATGGCGGCACATGTCTATGTCGCCAATGCCTCGATGGTGGACAATCATTTCTTCAACGCCGATGGCGAAATGCTGGTGGTGCCGCAAGTCGGCCGGTTGAATTTCATCACCGAAATGGGCGTCATCGAGCTTTCCCCGGGCGAGATCGCGGTCCTACCGCGCGGCCTCGTCTTCAAGGTCGAACTGATCGACAAGGAAGTGCGGGGCTACGTCTGCGAGAATTACGGCGCAAAATTCACCATGCCGGATCGCGGCCCGATCGGGGCCAATTGCCTCGCCAATCCGCGCGACTTCAAGACGCCCTGCGCCTGGTTTGAGGAAAAGGAAACGCCGTGCCGAATGATCGTCAAATGGTGCGGCGCGTTTCACGTCACGGACCTCGATCACTCGCCGCTCGACGTGGTCGCGTGGCATGGCAACTACGCGCCCTACAAATATGATCTTGCAACGTTTTCTCCTGTGGGCGCGATCCTGTTCGACCATCCGGACCCGTCGATCTTCACCGTCCTGACAGCGCCTTCAGGCGAAGATGGCACGGCCAATGTCGATTTCGTCATCTTCCCGCCGCGCTGGCTGGTGGCGGAAAATACGTTTCGTCCGCCCTGGTACCACCGCAACATCATGAGCGAATTCATGGGTCTCATTCACGGTCAGTACGACGCCAAGGAGGAAGGCTTCGTGCCGGGCGGCATCAGCCTGCACAACATGATGCTGGCGCACGGCCCGGACGCGCCGGGCTTTGAAAAGGCCTCGAAGGCGGAACTGAAACCGGTGAAACTGGACAACACCATGGCCTTCATGTTCGAGACGCGTTTTCCGCAAATGCTGACGCGCTACGGGGCCGAACTGCCGCAATTGCAGCGCGACTACATCGACTGCTGGAGGGACCTGAAGAAACGCTTCAACGGCACACCGGAAGGCGACTGGTCTTGAGCGCCGCTCAGACCGGCGACCGCCTGGTGCTGCTGGGCTCGAAAGGCGGGCCGGCGATCCGGCCGGGCGGACCGTGGCCGAGTTCGTCGCTGCTGGAAATCGGCGGGCGAAAGATTGTTGTGGATTGTGGGCTGGGCGTTACGCGAGGCCTCGCCGATGCCGGCATGAATTTGAAGACGCTAGATCTTGTTTTCATTACCCATTTGCACTCCGATCATGTGCTGGAACTGGGGCCGCTCATCCACACGGCATGGACAGCCGGTCTTGCAACCCCGGTGACGGTGTATGGCCCGCCCGGAACCGCCGACTATTGGCGGTATTTCATCCGCTCGCTCGAATTCGACATCGACATCCGCATCGACGACGAAGGCCGCCCCGACATTCGCGACCTCGTCCACGTCGAAGAATTTTCCGAAGGCGTGGTTGTCGACGGCGACGGGCTGGAGGTTTCCGCCCTGCGGGTAAGCCATCCCCCGGTGACGGATTGTTTTGCGCTGCGCTTCGAGCATCGGGGGCGAAGCGTGGTGTTCTCGTCCGACACCGCCTTCTTTCCGCCGCTGGCCGGTTTCGCCAAGGATGCCGATATTCTAGTCCATGAGGCGATGCTGGAAGAAGGCGTTGAGCGGCTGGTCGCGCGAACCGGCAATGGCGCGACGCTGCGGGAACATCTGCTGGCAAGCCACAGCTTTGCCGATGAGGCCGGCCGCATTGCCACTGACGCCGGCGTGGGCCGGCTGGTGCTCAATCATCTCGTTCCAGGCGACGATTCCGCGATCGGTGAAGCCGACTGGATCGCCGCCGCGCGAAAAACATGGGCGGGTGACTTGACGATTGCGCGCGACGGGCTTGTTGTGGCGATAGGCGCGAAAAGCGCGCCGGGAGAGGAACCTGCATGAAGCTTGCAACCCTGAAGAACGGGACGCGCGATGGTAAACTGGTCGTCGTCTCGCGTGATCTGACGCGCTTCACCGATGCCTCTTTTCTGGTGTCGACGCTGCAAGGCGCACTGGACGACTGGCAGCGGATCGCGCCGCATCTGGTCACGATGGCGCAATCGCTCGAAGGCGATGCCGTGCCGTCGGCGCGTTTCCATGAAAATGACGCGCATTCGCCGCTGCCGCGCGCCTACCAGTGGGCGGACGGCTCGGCCTATGTGAATCACGTCGAACTGGTACGCAAAGCGCGGGGCGCCGCGATGCCGGACAGTTTCTGGACCGAACCGTTGATCTATCAGGGCGGCTCGGATGCTTTTCTTGGCCCCCGCCAGCCGATCCGGCTTGCCGATGAGGCCTTCGGCATCGACATGGAAGCGGAAATTGCGGTCATTGTCGGCGATGTGCCGATGGGCGCAAGCGTCGAGCAGGCGCGTGACGCGATCCGGCTGGTCATGCTGGCCAACGATGTATCGCTGCGCAATTTGATCCCGGACGAACTGGCCAAGGGTTTTGGGTTTTTCCAGTCGAAGCCGTCTTCCGCCTTCTCGCCCGTTGCGGTGACGCCGGACGAACTGGGCAATGCCTGGGACGGCGGTAAGCTCAGCCTGCCGCTGCTGGTCGACCTCAACGGCAAGCCGTTCGGCCGCGCCAATGCCGGCATCGACATGACCTTCGATTTCCCGACGCTGATCGCCCATGCCGCCAAGACGCGGCCGCTATGCGCCGGCACCATCATCGGTTCCGGCACGGTGTCGAACAAACTGGACGGCGGACCGGGCAAGCCGGTGTCGGCTGGCGGCGTCGGCTATTCCTGCATCGCCGAACAGCGCATGATCGAAACCATCGAAAGCGGCGCGCCAGAAACGCCGTTCCTGCGCTTTGGCGATACGGTGCGCATCGAGATGAAGGATGCGGCCGGCCGCTCGATTTTCGGTGCGATCGAACAGATTGTGGAAAAGTACGAGGGGTAGGTTGGCGGCCTATTCCGCCGCCTGCACCTTCAGCACGCCGCGGCGGATTTGATCTTCCTCGATGGATTCGAACAGCGCGCGGAAATTGCCCTCGCCAAAACCTTTGTCGCCCTTGCGCTGGATGAATTCGAAGAAGATCGGCCCGATCACCGTCTTGGAAAAGATCTGCAGCAGAATCTTGGTCATGCCGCCGTCGACCACGCCTTCGCCGTCGATGAGGATGCCGTGCTTCTTCATGCGTTCCAGCGGCTCGTCATGGCCGTTCACACGCGCCTGGCTCTTTTCGTAATAGGTTTCGGGAGGGCCAGGCATGAATTTCAGCCCGTTGGCGGCGAGCCTGTCGGTGGCGTCGTAGATGCCGTCAGTGCCGACCGCGATGTGCTGGATGCCTTCGCCGTTATATTTGCGCAGATATTCCTCGATCTGGCTCTTGTCGTCGGTGGATTCGTTGAGCGGGATGCGGATTTTTCCGCAGGGTGAGGTGATCGCGCGGCTAACCAGCCCGGTCATTTTCCCGGCGATGTCGAAGAAGTGGATCTGCCTGAAGCCGAACAGTTCGCGGTAGAACGCCCACCATTTGTCCATGTTGCCGCGATAGACATTATGGGTCAGGTGGTCGAGATAGTAAAAGCCGACGCCTTCGGGCTTCGGATCGCGTGCGCCCAGCCATTCGAATTCGGCGTCATAGGCCGAACCTTTTTCGCCGTATCTTTCGACGAAATAAAGCAGCGAGCCCCCGATGCCGACGATGGCGGGGACGTCGAGCGCCTTGTCGTCGCCTTCATAGGGCGTGGCGCCCTTCGCCGCCGCGTGATCGAAAGCATGTTTCGCATCGACCACACGCCATGCCATCGACGGCGCGCAGGGACCATGCTCGCCGACGAACCGCATCGCGTGTGAGCCGGGCTCGGCGTTGATCACATAGTTGATGTCGCCCTGCCGCCAGACGGTGATGTTCTTCGTCCGGTGCTTTGCCACCGGCGCGTAACCCATGCGAGAAAAAAGTTCCGCCAGTTTTTCCGGCTCGGGATGCGCGAATTCGACGAACTCGAAACCGTCCGTGCCGGCAGGGTTGGCTTCGCTGATCGTGGCGGGCGGTGCGTCGTGCGGGAAGGGGCCCATGGCAAAATCCTCGGCTTGGCTTGAATGGAAACTCTAGCCAATTATAGCGCCAGCCGCTCGCATGGTGCTTGCATTCGAACGCTTAGAGTGTGCATTTGATGCGAGGAAGACGCATGGAGGCGTAGGAAATGGCTGAAGACACGCGTATTGATCAGTTCGACCGCAAGATAATGGCGCTTCTGCAAGATGATGCGCGGCTGACCAACAACGACCTTTCCGTGCAGGTCAACCTGTCGGCGTCGCAATGCTCACGGCGGCGTCAGCGGCTGGAGGAGGATGGTTACATTCGCGGCTACTGTGCCGTTCTTGACCGCGACCGGCTGGGCTTTTCGCTGGTCAACATCATCTCGGTGACGCTGGCCACCCACAACCGCGACAATGCGCGCCGCTTCGGCGAGCTTCTGGCGCGCCTGCCGGAAGTGCTGGAGGCGTACGCACTGACCGGCGAGATGGATTACATCCTGAAAGTGGTGACGCCCGACCTGAAATCGCTGTCGGACTTCGTCAACGGCGTGCTCCTGCCGCACGAATCCGTGCAGCATGTAAAGACGGCAATCGTGCTGCAGACGCTGAAAGAAACCGGCGCGCTGCCGATCTGATTTTTCTAGTTCTTGGCCTGCTGGATCGCCGCATAAAGATTGGTACAGCGCGTGCCAGAACGGCAATAGGCGAGCACCGGTCCTTCGACCTCGTCCAGCGCCGCCGCCTGATCCTCGACGTTTTCCATGGTCATCTGGCCGCTGATGACAGGGATATAGCGGAAGTTTAGCCCCGCCGCTTCGACCGCCGCTTGAATAGCGTCGTGCGAGGGCTGGCCCGGCTGCTCGTCGTCGGGCCGGTTGCAGATGACGGTCTTGAACCCGGCTACCTTGATGGCGGCGATCTCGTCAGGGGTAATTTGCTGCGAAACCGAATAGCTGTCGGTGATCTGGCGAATGTCCATGATTTGTCCTCGCTGATGCGTCGGCGGCAGTCTTGCCATTCTCCCAGCCGGGGAGCAACTGCCGCCGCGAATTTCCAACTCTCAGCTACCCGATATCGCGCCTTTGATCTGGGCGACATTGTTGCGCATCAGGTCGATATAGGTCGAGGCCGGACCATCGGCGGGCGACAGTGAATCCGAATAAAGCGTGCCGCCGATCTTGATGCCCGTCTCTGCTGATATCTGCTCGATCAGTTTCGGATTGGTGAGGTTTTCGACGAAAATGGCGGCCGCCTTGTCGTGCCTGACCCGCTCCACCAGCTTCGCTACATCAGCTGCCGATGGCTCGGACTCCGTCGATATGCCCTGCAACGCCAAGAAGGTCAGGCCGTAGGCGTGTTCGAAATAGCCGAAAGCGTCGTGCGAGGTGATGACCACGCGCTTGGCTTCGGGGATCGAGGCAATCGCCGCCCTTACCTCGCCGTCCAGCGCATCGAGCTTCCTGATATAGGCGGCCGCATTGGTCTGGTAGCCGACGCAGCCATCGGTATCGGCGGCGCAAAAGGCATCGGCGATGTTCTTCACATAAATCTCGGCATTGGCGACGGACTGGAAGGCATGCGGATCGAGCGGGCCATGATCGTGACCTTCATGGCTTTCCTCATGCGCGGTTTCTTCCTCGGCGAATTCCGGCTTGAATTCGAGCGGCTCTATGCCCTTGGTCAGTTCCACGATTGCCGCCTTGGTGGCGCTGGCGTCGATCAGGCGCTGCAAAAAACCCTCGAAATGCAGGCCGTTGACCAAAACGACATCGGCGCCCGCCATGGCGACGGCATCCGCCGGCTTCGGTTCATAGACATGCGCGTCGCCGTTCGGGCCGACCAGCGTGGTGATCTCGACACGGTCGCCTCCGACATTCTTGGCGAAATCGCCGATAATCGAGAAACTGGCGACCACCTTCAACGGGGCTGCCGCTGCCGGCGAAGCGGCCAGGGCAGTGAATGTTATAACGCTCATCGCAAAGGCGGCATGGACAGTCTTCAGCATGGGTGATCTCCTTGGGGTGGATCAGGCGGTTCTGTGGCGGTGGTGTATGCGGGCGCGAACGATACCGCGCGTGCCGAACAGGATCGACGCGAGGTAGACGACGCCCGCCGACAGGATGATGGCCGGGCCGGATGGCAGCGACGCATGGTAGGACAAAAGCAGGCCGGCGATGCAGGATGCAAAACCGATCAGCACCGCCAGCACGCACATCGGTTCGACGCGCGCCGTCCAGAAGCGGGCGCCGGCGGCAGGCAGGATCATCAGCCCGACCGACAGCAGCGTGCCGAGGGCCTGGAAACCGCCGACAAGATTGAGCACGACAAGGCCAAGAAAGATGAAATGCACCGGGCTGCCCAGCCGGCTGACCGAGCGCAGGAACAGCGGATCGAGGCATTCGGCCACCAGCGCGCGCCAGAACACGGCAAGGCTGGCGAGCGTGACCGCGACGATGCCGCCGATCAGCACCAGCGCTTCATTGTCGAGCGCCAGCACCGTGCCGAACAGGATATGCATGAGATCGATGCTGGAGCCGCGCATCGACACCATCAGCACGCCGATGGCCAGCGAGATGAGATAAAACGCCGCCATCGAGGCGTCTTCGCGCTGGACGGTGAAGCGCGAGACGGCCCCGGCTAGGAGGGCCACGATGACGCCCGCGATCAACCCGCCGACGGTCATCGGCAGGATGTCGAGGCCGTAGATCAGGAAGCCGGCGGCAGCACCCGGCAGGATGGCGTGCGACATGGCATCGCCCGCAAGGCTCATGCGTCGCAGCATCAGGAAAACGCCGACCGGGCAGGCGCCCAGCGACAGCATCAGCGAGCCGAAAAGCGCGCGCTGCATGAAGCCGAAGTCGGCAAAGGGCGCGACGAAAAGATCAAACAGCATGGTCATTCGGCCGCCCTGTGCTCGACGCCGTGGTGGTGATGGTCGTGCGCGTGGTCGTGCCCCTCGGATTCGGGCTCGCACCATGGCGCGTCGTCCTCCCAGGCCTCATGGAAGCGGCGCGCCCGCTTAAGGTTCGCGGGTTGCAACGTGGCCGACGTCTCGCCCCATGCCACCTTTTGACGGGCGAGCAGCATCGTTTCAGGAAAGTTCTGTCGCACAAGGTCGAGATCGTGGACCACGACGAGAACGGTGCGTTCCTCGCCATGCCAGCGCTTGATCAGCGCGACCAGATCGGAAACCGTCTTGCTATCGATGGCGTTGAACGGCTCGTCGAGCAGGATCAGGTCGGCATCCTGCACCAGCACGCGGGCAAACAACGCGCGTTGCAATTGCCCACCGGACAGCGTGTCGAGCGGGCGCTTCTCGAAACCGGTCAGACCGACCGCCGTCAGCGCCTGGCTGACCGCGTCGCGGTCATGGCGCGTGTGACGACCAAGCAGCCCACGCCGGGGCCACAGGCCGAGCGAAACCAGATCGACGACGCGGGCGGGAAATGACCGGTCGAGTTCCGATTGCTGCGGCAGATAGGCGATGCGCGTGCCCGATGCCCGCTCGATGCGGCCAGCCATGGGCTTCAGCACTCCGGCGATGCCCTTCATCAAGGTCGATTTACCGGAACCGTTCGCGCCGACAACCGCCGTCAAGGCGCCCTTGGCCGCGACGCCGCCGAGATGATGCACGGCGGGGTGGCTGGCGTAGCCGAGCGTGAGATCGTGAAAGGTGAGACAGGCTTCGGCCATCCGATCCGAGCTTTCCATGTGGGGTTCCGCCATTGCCGGCGTGGATCGGTTGGGTATGTGATGTTATTACATATGTCAATAAAGCGAACGGCGGAAAATGACCTGCGGAACGTTTTTGCCGCCCCGTGGATCAAAGGCGCGGACTTGCCCCAAGGCTACGGCGACTCTAAAGAGGCTGGACCGTCAACTGAAAGGAATTTTCATGAGCATTCGTCGTATCGATGTAGGCCCCCGGATGAGCGGTGCGGTTATCCATGGTAACACCGTGTACCTCGCCGGCCAGGTTGGCGAAGCGGGAACGTCGGTCGGGCAGCAGACAAAGGACATTCTGGCCACCATCGACGGCTTGCTGGCGAAGGCCGGCACCGACAAGACCAAAATCCTCCAGGCGATCATCTGGCTTGCCGACATGAGCACCTTCGCGGAAATGAACGCCGAGTGGGACAAGTGGGTGCCGCAGGGCAACACGCCGGCGCGCGCCACCGGCGAAGCCAAGCTTGCCACGCCGGAATACAAGGTCGAGATCATCATCACGGCCGCGATCTGACTAAAGCATCGGACCGAAAAGTGGTTACCGGTTTTCGGAAAATCCGATGCTCAAACAAAGAGATAGAGCGGACGACCGAATTTATCCGGGCGTCCGCCGCAGGCTGACTCTCATGCGCGTTCTTCGTACCCAGGACTACCGTGAAATGCCGTGGAAGAACGGCGGCGGGACGACGACGGAAATTTTCGTCTCGCCCGCCGGTGCCGGCATGGACGATTTCGACTGGCGTATCTCCATGGCGCGCGTAGAAGCCGGCGGGCCATTCTCACTGTTTGCCGGCATCGACCGCACGCTTTCCATATTGGAAGGCGAGGGGATTGTGCTGAGTATCGGCGGCGGGATTCCGATCGAGCTCACCGCCCGGTCGGAGCCGTTGCCTTTTGCGGCCGACGAGGAAACTCATGCCGTCCTCATCGGCGGGCCGGTGACCGACCTCAATATGATGACAAGGCGCGGCCGGGCCACCCATACGGTCGAACGGATAACGGTTACCGAGCCTGTTGAAATCGCGCCGGACGATGGCACGACCCTGCTTTTTTGTGCCCAGGGCCAACTCCGCGTGCCGGGCGAAAGCCCGATCGTGCTCGGTCCGCGCGACACCCTGCTGGTGGGCGAGCGGGCACGGCCGATTCTGCTTGAGCCGGAGCGGGAGGCGGTAGCGTTCCTCGTCACGATCTCGGGTAGCGGCCGCATCCGTTAGCGCCGGTTTCAAGGTGTTTTCGGCTACCGCGTTCAAATTCGGCACGCCGGCCTCCCACATCACGAAAAAGCCAGAATCCTTGCCTCTCGCTCGGCGCGGAGATGGAACAAAACCCGCGCTTGCAGGTTGTCGAACAGGCTACGACTGCTATGGTCATGGATCGCCACCGGTTTTACCGTGTGCGATAGTTTCAGCTTGGAAATATACAGCAGCGGCAATGCCAAGACAGCGTGCTGCCCCATGGAATTTTGAATGAACATACAGTCCAGCCTTGCCAAAACGGATAAGACAATCGCCGCAAAGGCTGCCGCCGCCAAATTTGACCCCGTGAAGGCCGGTGCGAATTTCCCCGCTGATGTCCAGGAACCGATCCGCTCTCCGTTCCTGGACGAGGATCGCCTGCGCGCGCTGGGCGAGAGCCTTGCCAAAGGCGAAGTAGCCGATCTGCCGACCTTGCAGCCTTTCGATTTTCAGGCCCGCATCCGCGAGAGTGCGCGCAAGATCCTCGAAGTCTATCGTTCGACGAACGCGGCGCAGGGCAGGGGTGAAACGGTTACGCCGGCGGCGCAATGGCTGCTCGACAACAATTACCTGGTCGAAGAAACCATTTTTCAGATCAAGCGCGACCTGCCGCGCCGCTTCTACCGCCAACTGCCGACCTTGCAGCTTGCCGACGGAACCAGCGTGCCGCGCGCGCTTGTCATTGCATGGGCCTATGTCTCCCATTCGGACAGTTCCGTTGCCGCGCAGACGTTCAAGGTCATCGTCGAGGGGTTCCAGTCCATCGAGCCGATGAAGATCGGCGAGATATGGGCGCTGCCGTCGCTGCTGCGTTTCGTGCTGGTGGAGAATCTCCGCCGCCTGGCCGTGCGGGTCAACCGGTCGCACGACATGCGCCAGATCGCCAATGACGTGGCCGACCGCGTGCTGGCCTCCAAGGAGGACGACGATGCGGCAATCCTGTCTCCCTACGGCGTTCATGCGCAGGACACGACCTTTGCCACCCAACTGCTCTATCGCCTGCGCGACGGGTCGCAGAATTCCGGCAAGGCGCTTGAGTGGCTGGAGGGAGAACTTGAGAAATCAGGTTCGGACGCCGAAGAAATCATCATCGGCGAGCATCAGACGCTGTCCAGTGGCAACGTAACCACCGGCAATATCATTCGCGGCCTGCGCCTTATCAACGATGTCGACTGGACCGACTGGTTCGAAGGTGTGAGCCGCGTCGATGCGCTGTTGCGCGAGCGCACGGATTTCGATGCGCTCGACTTCGCATCGCGCGACCAGTACCGCCAGTCCATCGAGGATCTGGCGCGCCGCTCGAGCCTGTCTGAATACCGCGTGGCGGAATTGGCCACCGAAATGGCCGGAGCTACCGAGCCGCTGGATAACCAGGAAGGGCCGGAGGCGGGCATTGTCGACGGCAAGCACAGCGATGTCGGATTTTTCCTGGTCGGGCCGCGCCGACGGGAACTGGAACGGTCGATCGGCTACCGTGCCGGCATCGCGCTCAGGTTTGGCCGGGCATTCCGCAAGACGGGCTGGCTCGGCATCGTTCTTCCGGTGTTCGCGCTGACGGTCCTGTTGCTCGGTCTCGCCGGTGACGCGCTCCAGCCGCTTTTGCCATGGCCGGCGATCGTGCTGATGCTGGTTCTGTTCGCCGTGCCGGCGAGCGAAGGCGCGCTGGGCTTCTTCAATACCGTGGTTCTGCTGTTTTTGAAGCCGACAAGGCTTGTCGGCTATGAATTCAAGGGTGGCGTGCCTGCGGCCGCGCGCACGCTGGTGGTGGTGCCTTCGCTGATCGGCTCGCGTGACGATGTCGAGGAAAACATCCGCAACATCGAGGTTCATCACCTCGCCAATGTGTCGGACGAACTCTATTTCGCGCTGCTTTCCGATTGGCCCGACAGTTCAAGCGAAGTCGATCAGGGCGACATCGAAATCCGGGACTTCGCGAAGGCCCAGATCGCCAAGCTGAACGCGCGCTATCCGAGCGAAGGCGCGCCCCTGTTCCATCTGTTGCACCGGCGCCGGCTCTACAACGCCGCTCAAGGATGCTGGATGGGTTGGGAACGCAAGCGTGGCAAACTGCATGAGCTGAACCTGCTCCTGCGCGGCGACAGCGACACCACCTTCATGCCGCTGGAGGCGCCGCTACCGGAAGACGTCGTCCATGTGATGACGCTCGACGCGGATACCCGCACGACCCGCGATGCGGTCGCGCGACTGGTGGGCAAGCTGTGCCATCCGCTCAACCGTCCGCATTTCGATAGTGCGCGCCGCGAAATGACCGCCGGCTACGCCATTCTTCAACCGCGCATCACGCCCTCGCTGACCTCAGGCGACGAGGCTTCCTTTTTCCAGCGCGTGTTTTCCGCCAGCCGTGGGCTGGACCCTTATGTCTTTGCCGTTTCAGACCTCTATCAGGATCTGTTCGGAGACGGTTCCTTCACCGGCAAGGGCCTCTATCATATCGATGCGTTCGAAGCGGCCTTGAAGGATCGCATCGACGAAAACACCATTCTCAGCCACGATCTGCTCGAAGGTTCGCTGACGCGTTCGGCGCTGGTAACGGATGTCGAACTGGTCGAAGACTATCCGACCCGCTATTCCGTCGATGCGTCGCGCCAGCACCGCTGGGCGCGCGGCGACTGGCAGTTGCTGGGCTTCATCTTCAATCCACGGTCCGGCGTTCCGGCGCTGTCGCGCTGGAAGATGATCGACAATCTGCGCCGCTCGCTCACGCCGATCTTCTGGGTCATGGCGGCGATTGCCGGCTGGGCGCTGCTGCCGTTCACGCAGGCAGCGCAATGGCAGGCGCTGTTGATCCTCAGCCTGTTCATGGCTCCGACCTTCGACATCGTCAATTCGATCTTGCCCAAGACCCGCGACGCGACCGCGCGCGGGCATTTCTCGGCGCTCGCGCATGACGTTGCCTTCGGCACGGCCATGGTCGCGCTGAAGATCGTCCTCATGGCGCACAGCGCCTGGATGATGGGCGATGCGATCGTGCGCACGCTGTATCGGCTTTTCGTCAGCCGCAAGAACATGCTCGAATGGCGCACCGCCTCGCAGGCGCAAAAGAGCAGCGGCAACGACCTCGGCTCCTATTACGCCATGATGCATGGCGCGGTCGTCGTGGGTCTGGTCGGCCTTGCCATCCCCGTGCTCGCCGATTCCACCGGCGCGTTCGTTGCGTTCTTCTTCGCCTTGTTCTGGATCGGTTCGCCGGCCTTCGCCTGGGTCATCAGCCGTTCGGCCGAAACCGAAGACAGGTTGCGCATCTCGCCCCGCGACATCCATGCGCTGCGCATCGTGGCGCGCCGCACCTGGCATTATTTCGAAACCTTCGTCACCGCCGACGACAACCATCTGCCGCCGGACAATTTCCAGGAAAGCCCGGCCCCCGTGGTCGCCCACCGGACGTCGCCGACCAATGTCGGCGTCTATCTTCTGTCCGTGGTGTCGGCGCGCGATTTCGGCTGGATCAGCCTGTCCGATGCCGTCAACCGCATCGATGCGACGATGACCACCATCGAAAGCATGCCGCGCAGCCGTGGGCATCTCTTCAACTGGTACGACACGGTGACGTTGAAGCCGCTCTATCCGCTTTATATTTCCAGCGTCGACAGCGGCAATCTTGCGGGGCATCTCGTGGCGGTCGCCGCTACATGCGCCGAATGGGCCGAAGCGCCCTCCGTTCACCTGCAGGCCGATTTCGAGGGCATCCTCGACACGGTCGCCATTCTCGACGAAAGCCTCGACGAACTTCCCGACGACCGTCGCCAGTTGCGTCCGCTTCGCCAGCGCCTGGCCGACCGTCTCGACGGCGTGCGCCGCGCGGTCCAGACGATCAAGGCGCAGCCGGAAATGGCCTCGATCCGCACCATCAACCTGACGGTGCTGGCCGGCGAAATCCGCAAGCTTGCCGCCGCCATTCATACGGAGGCCGGTTCTGCCCGCAGCAATGTGATCGTGGACTGGGCCGCCCGGCTCGAAGCCACCTGCGAAGCCCATGTCCTCGACGCCCATAGCGACGATGCGGCCATCGCGGCCTTGCGGGTCAAGCTGCTGGAACTGCGCGAGCGCACGCGCCGCTTCGCCTTCGAGATGGATTTTTCCTTCCTGTTGCGGCCGGAGCGCAAGCTGTTGTCGATCGGCTACCGGGTGGAGGAGCATCAGCTCGATGAAAGCTGCTACGATCTTCTGGCATCCGAAGCGCGCCTGACCAGCCTGTTTGCCATCGCCAAGGGCGACCTGCCCACCGAACACTGGTTCCGTCTCGGCCGCCCGATCGTCGAGATCGGCTTCCAGGGCGCGCTGATGTCGTGGTCCGGCTCGATGTTCGAATATCTGATGCCGCCCTTGGTGATGAAGGAGCCGCGCGGCAGCATCCTCAACCAGACCAGCAAGCTCATCATCAAGCGGCAAATCCAGTATGGCGATTCGAAGAACGTTCCGTGGGGCATTTCGGAAGCCGCCTACAATGCGCGCGACCGCGAACTGACCTATCAATACACGAACTTCGGCGTACCCGGTCTTGGCCTGAAGCGCGGTCTTGGCCAGAACACGGTGATCGCGCCTTACGCCACGATCCTGGCGGCCCAGTTTACCCCGCGTGAATCGGTCGCCAATCTTGAGCGCCTGAAAAGCATCGGCGCGCTTGGGCCGCATGGCTACTACGACGCGGTCGACTTTACGCCGCAGCGCGTGCCGGAAGGCAGCGACCATGCCGTCGTGCACAACTACATGGCGCACCATTCGGGCATGTCGATTGCAGCCGTTGCCGACGCGATTTTCGAAGGCCGCCTGCGCGACCGATTCCACAGCGATCCGGTTATCGAATCGGCCGAATTGTTGCTGCAGGAAAAGGCGCCTCGCGAAATTCTTGCGGCTGCCGTACGAACCGAGGCCGATGAGCGGACCGCCAAGGCCGAAACCGAGGTACAGAGCCCGGATACCCGCATCATCCTCAATCCGCCGCGGGCGCTTCGCTCGACCAGCCTGATGTCGAACGGCCGCTATTCGGTGATGCTGACGGCAACCGGCTCCGGCTACAGCCGTTGGGGCGAAGTGGCGGTAACCCGCTGGCAGCCGGACCCGACCGAGGACCGACTTGGCACCTACCTCTTCCTGCGCGATGCGGATACGGGCGACTGGTGGTCGGCTACCACGGAGCCGAAAGCCGCTCCCGGCGAATTGGCCCATACGCATTTTTCCGACGACAAGGCGAGTTTCGTCAAGACGGTGGGAACGCTGCGCTCCGAGGTCGAATGCATCGTCGTGTCCGAAGGTAATGGCGAGGGCCGCCGCATTACGCTCTACAATGACGGCCCGATCGACCGCCATATCGAGGTCACTTCCTTCGCCGAACTGGCGTTGGCGCCGGAAGCCTCCGACAATGCCCATCCCGTCTTCTCGAAAATGTTCGTGGAGACGGAAATTGCGGCGGACAACGGTGCGATCTTCGCGGTTCGGCGCAAGCGCGAAACGAGCGAACAGGACATAGCCGCCGCGCATTTCGTCACCGATCCGTCGGGCCTGTCGCGCGATACCGAGGCGGAAACCGACCGCCGCGCCTTCATCGGGCGAGGGCGCACCATCGCCGATGCGGCCGCGTTCGACCGTGGCGCCAAGCTGGGCGGGCATGACGGGTTCACGCTCGACCCCGTCGCGTCGCTTAGGCGGCACGTACGCGTCCCCGCCAACAAGAAGACCTCGCTGACATTCTGGACGGTTGTGGGCGCGAACCGCGCCGAGATGGAATCAGCGATTGCCCGGCTTGACCACCCGGAAAGCTTTTCGCGCCAGTCGATGCTTGCCTGGACGCGGTCGCAGGTGCAGACGCGCCATCTTGGCCTCAGCCTTGCCGATGCCGCCAATGTCCAGAAACTGGCGCGCTACCTCATTTATCCCGACGCCTTCCTGCGCCTGCCTGCGGATGCCATCGTCTCTGGTCTCGGCAAGCAGTCGGGCCTCTGGCCGACCAGCGTTTCCGGCGACTATCCGATCTTCGCCATCCGGATTTCGGATATTGCCGACATCGAGATCGTCGCCCAGGCGCTGCGCTTTCAGGAATATATGCGCGCGCGCGGCCTGATGGCCGATTTCGTCGTCATCAACGAGCAGGCGTCCTCCTATGTGCAGGATTTGCAGCAGGCGATCGAGACGCTGTGCGAGAACAGCCGGCTGCGCGGTACCGAACTCGGACCGCGCCAGCATATCTTCGCCGTGCGCCGCGACCTGATGGACGAGGGCACCTACAAGACTCTGCTGGCGGTTGCCCGCGTCGTGCTGCACACCCGCAATGGCACCATCTTCGACCAGATCGAGCGCGCGGAAACGGCCGCCCTGCAGGAAAGGGACACGCTGGCGCTGCAGGATGCGGCGCAGTCGGCCGGCATCGCCTTGCCGGCGCCAAAGCAACGAGCAAAGTTTGACGATCGCTCAGCAGACGGTTCCGGATTGAGCAATTGGAACGGCTTTGGCGGGTTCGAGGGCGACGGGCGGCATTATGTGGTGCGCCTGACCGGCCACCGCGTGACGCCGCAGCCATGGATCAACGTCGTATCCAACGCCTCGTTCGGCTTCCACACATCGGCGGAAGGCGCGGCCTTCACCTGGAGCCGCAACAGCCGCGACTACCAGTTGACGCCGTGGTCGAACGATCCGGTGACGAACCGGCCGGGCGAGGGCATCTATATTCACGACCTTGCCAGTGGCGAAGCGTTCTCGCCGATTGCGGCCGTCGTGCGCGACCCGGCAGTGACTTACGAAACGTGGCACGGCCAGGGTTTTTCGACGTTCAGGGCCACGCGTGGCCCGCTGGAGATGGACCTCACCCACGTCGTCGATCCGGTCGACCCGATCAGGATTTCCAGGCTGCGCATCCGCAATACCGGCTCTGTGGCGGCCAGGCTGCGGATTTACGCCTATGCCGAGTGGGTGCTGGGCGGCCATCGCTCAAAAACGGCCTCCACCATCGTTCCCTCAAGGGACGAAGCGACGGGTGCCTTGCTGGCGCAAAACCCCTACGGGCTGGACTATGGCGACCGCATCGCATTTCTGGCGAGCGACCGTAAACCAGATTCGATGACGGCGGACCGCGAGGAATTCCTGGGCCGTCATGGCAACACCGAGACGCCTGATGCCGTTCTGTCCGGAGCTATCCTCTCCGGGCGCATCGAAGCGGGCGACGATCCGTGTGCGGCGATTGCCCGCGACATCGAGATACCGGCCGGCGGCGATGTCACGCTGCTTTGGCTGATGGGCGATGCCGCGTCCGCCGAGGAGGCCTCAGCGCTCGTCCAGCGTCATCGTGAAAAGGACTTCGACCAGCGCCTCGGCGACAATGAGCGCGCGTGGCGCGGCTTTCTCGATACGATCCAGATCGAGACGCCGGACAAGGCGATGGACGCCATTGTCAACCACTGGCTGCCCTATCAGAGCCTGGCCTGTCGCATTCGCGCGCGTTCGGCGTTCTACCAGGCGAGCGGCGCCTATGGCTTCCGCGACCAATTGCAGGACACGATGGCGATGCTATCGCACGACCCTGCCCTTGGGCGCGAGCAGATACTCAATGCGGCCGGGCGGCAATTTGCCGAGGGCGATGTCCAGCATTGGTGGCTGCCGCGCACCGGCGCTGGCGTGCGTACCATCATTTCGGACGATGTTGTCTGGCTTGCGCACGCGGTCGCCCGCTACATCACCGTGACCGACGACAAGGCGATCCTCAAGGAACAACTGCCCTTCATCGAGGGGCAGGCGCTGGCCGAGGGCGAACACGATGCGTTTTTCGTGCCGACGGTTTCGGACAAAAAGGTCTCGCTCTACGAGCATTGCGCCCGCGCGCTCGACCTTGCCATCAAGCGCAGCAGCGCGGGTGGCCTGCCGCTGATACTCGGCGGAGACTGGAACGACGGCATGAACCGTGTCGGCGTCGAGGGTAAGGGCGAGAGCGTCTGGCTCGGCTGGTTCCTGCTCGCGACGCTCGGCGATTTTGCGGCGATCGCCAAGGCCGAGGGCGATACCAAGCATGCCCAGGCATGGGAGAAGCATGCGCGCACCCTGAAGCGGGCGCTTGAGAATACCGCGTGGGACGGCCAGTGGTATCGCCGTGGCAGCTTCGACGACGGTACGCCGCTCGGCTCGCACGCTTCCGACGAGTGCAAGATCGATTCCATCGCTCAGTCATGGAGCGTTCTGTCGGGCGAGGGCGATCCGGCGCGCTCCCGCACGGCCCTGGAGCAGGTGATCGAGAGGTTGGTCGATGATGAACTGAAGATCGTCAAGCTGTTCACGCCGCCTTTCGCCAATACCGAGAAGGATCCGGGCTACATCAAGAGCTATCCGCCCGGCGTGCGCGAGAACGGCGGCCAATACACCCATGCCGCGACTTGGTTCGTCATCGCCCTTGCCGAAATGGGCCGAAACGACGACGCCTATCGCTGCTTTTCGATGCTCAATCCAGTCAATCATGCGCTGGATGAGGCGGCGGCCGAGCACTACCGCGTCGAGCCTTACGTGGTCGTTGCCGACGTCTATGCGGAAGATGGCAAGGGCGGGCGCGGCGGCTGGACCTGGTACACCGGGTCCGCCGGCTGGCTTTATCGCGCCGCCGTGGAAGGCATCCTCGGCATCCAGCGCCACGGAAAGAAGGTGGAGATCGCTCCAAGGATTCCCAGCCATTGGGATGGGTACTCCGCGACGCTCAAAATGTCGGGCTGCGAGTGCAGGATCAAGATCGTGCGCGACAAGGCCGTCAAGACGGTCACGCTTGAAAAGGGCGGCGTGAAACAGAAGGGCGCATCGTTTGAACTGAAGGACGGCGCCACAATTGAGGTCGTCGTCAAAATCCCCGCCTGAGGCAGGGCGCGGGGGCCGGTTGATTAAATAAAGGCAGCGGTGCGCCTCTGCCTTTATTTTGCCGCACGGCTGACGTTTTGCCTGTCTTCTCAATCCGTTAGATGATCACGCCAGATTTCGATCCGTTGTCATGTTTTGTTCGAAGATTCGGAACGGAAGGGTCTCGCGGCCATTGTTTTGCACGCCTTCTATCGGTACCTGTCTGCCAGATCGAAGCGCCAGCAATGATTTCGGTGGAGTAGGCGAGTGTCCCTTCTGCAAATCTACTTGAGAGCACTGGGTTATCTTGCTTCGGACAAGAAGCGCGTAGCCTTCATTTGTGCAGCCAATGTAACCCTGGCTATCATAACCATCCTTGAGCCCATCATGTTCGGCCGCGTTATCGACGCGATGTCGGATCGCCGTGACGTCGTGCCGACGCTGGTGCTGTGGGCCGGTATCGGTATCTTCAACATCATCGCTTTCGTCTGGGTGGCGCGCGGGGCGGACCGTTTTGCGCATGCAAGACGCGGCGAACTGCTTTGCCAGTCCTTCGAGCGCGTCATCACGATGCCGCTTTCCTGGCACCAGCAGCGCGGCACCTCCAATTCCTTGCATACGCTGTTGCGCGCAATCGAAGCGCTGTTCAGCCTGTGGCTCGAGTTCATGCGCCAGCATCTCTCGGCGGCGGTAGCCCTTTGCCTGCTCGTTCCCACCGCGCTCAACCTCGACGTCCGCATGGCGGCCGTGCTCCTGGTCCTCGGCGTTGTCTATGTCGGCGTCGGCCGGCTGGTGATGCGCAAGACCAAGGTAGGCCAGGCCAATGTGGAGCGGCATTATCATCAGGTCTTCGGCCATGTGACCGACTCCGTCAGCAACGTTTCGGTGCTGCAGAGCTACAACCGGATCGGCCTGGAGGCGGCGACGCTGCGCCAGCATGTGCGCAATCTGCTCAGCGCCCAGAACCCCGTGCTCGACTGGTGGGCCATTGCCAGCGCCCTGCAGCGGCTGTCCTCGACCATCTCGATGATGGTGGTGCTGCTGATCGGCGCTTATCTGGTGACGCACGGCCAGTTGCGCATCGGCGACGTGGTTGCCTTCACGGGCTTCGCCACGATCCTGATTGCCCGGCTCGACCAGATTTCGGCCTTCGTCAATCAGATTTCCGACGCCCGCGCCAAGCTTGAAGAGTTCTATAAGCTGGAAGATTCCGCGGTGGACGCCGCCGAGCCGGAAGGCTTGCGCGAACTTGGTCCGGTTACCGGCCACATCCGCTTTGAAGATGTGTCGTTTGCCTTCCCGAATTCCGGCCAGGGTCTCTGCGACGTCTCTTTCGAAGTGCAGGCGGGGCAGACCATCGCCATCGTCGGCCCGACCGGCGCCGGCAAGACGACCGTCATCAACATGCTCCAGCGCGTTTTCTCGCCGGACAGCGGGCGCATCCTCATCGATGGCATCGATACCCGCACGGTGACGCGCAAGTCGCTTCGCCATTCGATTGCCACCGTGTTCCAGGATGCCGGCCTGCTCAACCGGTCGATCGAGGACAACATCCGGGTTGGCCGCGCCGACGCCACCTATGACGAGATTCACGCGGCGGCGGAGGCCGCATCCGCGCAGGAATTCATCCTGTCGAAAGGCGGCGGCTACGACACGCTGGTCGGCGAACGTGGCGGCCAGCTTTCCGGCGGCGAACGCCAGCGCATCGCCATCGCCCGCGCGGTCCTGAAGAACGCTCCGATCCTCGTTCTGGACGAAGCGACCAGTGCGCTCGATGTCGAGACGGAGGACCGCGTCAAGGAAGCCATCGACGTGCTTCGGCGCGATCGCACGACCTTCATCATCGCCCACCGTCTGACCACGGTGCGCGACGCCGATCTCGTCGTGTTCATGGACAAGGGCCGGATCATCGAGATGGGCGGCTTTGCCGAACTGTCGCTGCGCAATGGCCGCTTTGCTTCGCTGCTGCGCGCGGGCGGCCTGCTCAACGACGAGGAAGTCCGCCGCCTGAGCCGCATTTCGCCGCCCGTCGCGGATGCGGCAGCCTGACGGCCGGTTCGGCCTGCGACATCGAAGCTCGATTGCCGCAGCCGCCGCGCCGGTCTATGTAAAGTCGCATGAGCGACACGAGCGAGCGCCCCACGACCTGGACCGACCTTGCCAATCCGACGCGTTTCGTCGGGCTGGCCGACAGGCTTGTTCCGTTTCTGGCGGGCCTGTCCGCAATTATCCTGGCGGTCGGCCTTTATATGAGTTTCGCCGCGCCGGAAGATTTCCAGCAGGGCATCACCGTTCGCATCATGTACATCCATGTGCCGTTCGCGTGGCTTGCCATGCTCTGCTATTCGCTGATGGCGGCGTCGGCGCTCGGCACGCTGGTATGGCGCCACCCGCTGGCCGATGTGGCGTTGAAGTCGGCAGCGCCCATCGGCGCGGTTTTCACGGCGCTGGCGCTGATTACCGGCTCGATCTGGGGCAAGCCCATGTGGGGCACCTGGTGGGTGTGGGATGCGCGGCTGACATCGGTGTTCGTCCTGTTCCTGATGTATCTCGGCATCATCGCGCTGACGCGCGCGCTGGACGACGCCGGGCGCGCCGCATGGGCGGCGGCGGTCATCACGCTGGTCGGCTTCATCAACATACCGATCATCAAATTTTCGGTCGATTGGTGGAACACGCTGCACCAGCCGGCTTCCGTGTTCCGGCTGGACGGACCGACCATCGATCCCAGCCTTTTGTGGCCGCTGCTGGTCATGGCAGTCGGCTTCACGGTGCTGTTCTTCGCGCTGCACCTGACGGCGATGCGCACGGAAATCAGAAGGCGGCGCGTCGCCGCCATGCGCCGCATCGCGGCGCGCAGCGCCGAGCGCCGATAGTCATCACGCCATAAGTCCGCGCGCTGCCACCGGCAGCGTTTCCACCACCGTTTCACCGGAAATAAGGTGAACCTTGTCGAACAGGTTCACCACGACGCAGCAATGGTCGGGCACGATGCGCACCTGCTCGCCGATGCGAAGATCGGCATTGCCTGCAAGCAGCAATGTGCCATGCTCTTCGCTCAACCCGCTGACGGTCGCGCCTGGCATGTCCAGCACCTCGCCGAAATCGGAAAGCCCGAGTGTGTCGCTGGAAAGCGCCTTGCTGCCGGCGTCCATGATGGCGCGGGTCGCGGTCGGATGGCTAACGACGGTGGCCAGCACCGTCAATGCGCAGTCGTCCAGCGTGGCCGCCCCATGCGCGATCTGATAGCGATCCATGTAGATGTAGGTGCCGGGGCGGTACTCGGTAATGACCGTGTCATCGCCCGCGCGCCACATATCAGGCGTGCCGCCGCTGGAAATGCGCGCGCAGGCATGGCCATCCGTCGCCAGAGCGTCGCGCGCGGCCCGTAGCCACGCTTCTGCCTCGTCAGGCCGCCCGGCGGCGGGAAATGTCATCAGACCGCCGAAGGAAAGGCCCTTCGACGCTTCGATCCGGCGCGCGAGTTCGACCGCCTCCACAGCCGTCTGGACGCCGCAGCGGCCTCCGCCGGTATCGCATTCCACCAGAACCTCTAGCCGGTGCCCGGCATCACTGAAGGTCGAGGAAAGCCCCGCGAGCACCTCCGCATTGTCCACGGTGACCGAGAGCGTGATGCGCCGATGCAAGGCAAGCAGCCGCTCCAGTTTCGATTTGCCCAGGATGTTATAAGGCAGGAAAATATCGGTAAGCCCTGCATCCGCCATCACCTCGGCCTCGCCGATTTTCTGGCAGGTTATGCCCACCGCACCGGCGGCAACCTGCTTTTTCGCCCAATACGGTAATTTGTGCGTCTTGATGTGCGGCCGAAGCTTTTGGCCATGCCGGTCGGCATGGGCCTGCGCCCGATCGATATTGGCCTGCGCCCGATCGATGTCGATGAGGACGGATGGGGTATCGAGGTCGTAAATGCTGGTCATGTCTTGCCACCGTTAAAACCCCGAGGTTTATGGCGCAGATCCCGCCTCGTGTCACGCCACCGGGAGCGCGATCCTGCCGTCCTACATCCTGCTGGCCGGATCGACAGGAGATCGGCATTCGTCTATGCGGATTGGACGAGCGGTCACCCAATTCGGCTCCGGGAGAGCACGGCCATGAAGCGTTCCGACATCAACACGATCATTCGCGAGGCGGACGCTTTTATCCGTTCGTTCGGTTATGTCATGCCGCCCTTCGCCTATTGGACGCCGGACGAAATGAAGGCGCGCCGGCAGGAATCCGCCGGCATTTTCTCTTCGCGGCTCGGTTGGGACATCACCGACTACGGCCAGGGCAAGTTCGAGGAACTTGGCCTGTTCCTGTTTACCGTGCGCAATGGCCGTTTCGAGGACATGAAGAAGGGCGCCGGAATGCTCTACGCGGAAAAGATCATGATTTCCCGCAAGGACCAGCTTTCGCCGATGCACCGCCACGTCATCAAGGCCGAAGACATCATCAATCGCGGCGGCGGCAAACTTGTGCTGGAGCTGTTCATGCCAGATGCCGATGGCGGCATCGATCCCAAGGCGGAGGTTTCCGTTCCGGTCGACGGCACCATTCGCAAACTACCGGCAGGCGGCTTGCTGAAGCTCGATCCGGGCGAGAGCGTGACCCTGCTGCCGGGCGTCTGGCATGCGTTCTGGGGCGAGGGGAGCGACGTGCTCATCGGCGAGGTGTCCACCGTCAATGACGACCTGACGGACAATGTTTTTCGCGATCCCATCGGACGGTTTTCGGATATCGAGGAGGATGTCGCGCCCTTGCATCTGCTCGTTTCCGACTACGAGCGCTGGGTGGGTTAGACCGCAGGTTCTTCGTGTTCGCGCAAATGTGACAGGGTACATGCGCGACATTGCCGAGGCCGCATGATAACCGCGCTCTCGCGTTGGTGGTCCGGTCGACGGCCTGCCTCCGAAACTGGGATACGTTCGTGAACCGCATCGTCCCACTTGTCCTCGCAGTCGCCCTGTTCATGGAGAACATGGATTCGACGGTTATCGCGACCTCGCTGCCGGCGATCGCCATCGATATCCAGAGCAGCCCTATCGCGCTGAAGCTTGCGCTTACCGCCTATCTGGTGTCGCTGGCGATTTTCATTCCCGTCAGCGGCTGGATGGCCGACCGCTTCGGCGCGAAGAATGTGTTCCGCACCGCCATCGTCGTGTTCATGGTCGGGTCGGTTGCGTGCGCCGCGTCGAACTCGCTGGCCGCCTTCGTGGTGTCGCGCTTCCTGCAGGGCATGGGCGGCGCCATGATGACGCCGGTGGGCAGGCTGGTGCTGGTGCGCGCCACGCCCAAGAGCGAACTGGTCGCGGCCATGTCGTGGCTCAGCATTCCGGCCCTTGTTGGCCCGCTGGTAGGCCCGCCGGTCGGCGGCTTCATTACCACCTATTTTTCCTGGCACTGGATATTCCTGATCAATGTGCCGATCGGCATCATCGGCATCTGGCTCGCCACGCGGTACCTGCCGAAGACGCCGTCCATGACCATGCCGCGCCTGGATGTGCCCGGCTTCGTCTTGAGCGGGGTAGCGGCGTCGGGCGTGGTATTCGGCCTGTCGGTCATGGGGCTGGCGGCCTTGCCGCCTTATGTCGGGATCGTCACCACCCTTGTCGGCCTGGTGTCCGGCGCGGCCTATCTGTTTCATGCGCGGCGCGCGCCAAACCCGCTTCTGGACCTCAGCCTTTTCCGCAACCAGGTGTTTCGGACTTCCGTGCTCGGCGGCGGCCTGTTTCGCATCGGCATCGGCGCCGTACCGTTCCTGCTGCCGTTGATGCTGCAGATCGGATTTGGGCTGACGCCCTTCCAGTCGGGCATGATCACCTTCGTTTCGGCCATCGGTGCGATGGGCATGAAGCTTGCCACGACATGGGTTTTCCGGATGGCGGGTTTTCGAAAAGTGCTGGTGTTCGGCTCGCTGATATCCGCCGCGTCCGTCGGCGCGAACGGCTTTTTTACGCCCGAAACGCCCTATGCGCTCATCCTCGTCATATTGCTGGCCGGCGGCTTCCTGCGCTCGATGTTCTTTACCGGCATCAATGCGCTGACCTATGCCGAGATTTCATCCGAAGATACCAGCAAGGCAACGCCGATCGCAGCCGTTGGGCAGCAATTGTCCATCGCCCTCGGCGTCGCTGTTGCCGGCGGTATCCTGGAAGCGTCGACGCATTTTCACGGCGCTTCGCTGACGCTTGCCGATTTTCACATCGCATTCTTCATTGTCGCCGGCATATCTGCGTTGGCGGCAATCTGGTTCGTGCGCTTGGCCCCGGACGCCGGCAGCGCCGTATCCGGTCATGGCGCTCGTGCCGCCAGGTCGCTCGAACCTGAAACGCCTTCGGCCTGAACGGACCTGTCGCGATCAGGCAGTTTCGGGCGGCGTACGGCCCTTGAATTCCTTGGCCAGCAGATAGAGTTCGACCGATTCCTCGCGCGATGCCGGCGGCTTGACGTGGTGCACCGAGCGGAAATTCTTCTTCAGCAGCGCCAGCACCTCGTGCTCGGTGCCGCCCTGAAACGTCTTGGTCAGGAAGTGACCGCCGGGCCGCAGCACGGAGATGGCGAAATCCGCGGCCACCTCGCATAGATGTTCGGTGCGGATGTGGTCGGTCCTGCGATGTCCCGTGGTGGGGGCCGCCATGTCCGACAGCACCACGTCCGGCTCGCCGCCCAGCGCCTCGATCAAGCGCGAAGGGGCGGCATCGTCGAGGAAATCCATTTCCAGCACGACCGTTCCGGGAACCGGATCCATGCCGAGATAGTCGATGCCGACGACATGCGGCTTTTCGGCAGTCGAGTTCGTGCGCGCCGCGGCGACCTGGCACCAGCCGCCGGGTGCGGCACCCAGGTCGATGACCTTCATGCCGGGCTTCAGCAGATGATAACGGTCGTCGATCTCGATCAGCTTATAGGCCGCGCGCGACTTGTAGCCATCGGCCTTGGAACGCTGGACGTAAGGATCGTTCATATGGCGCTCCAGCCAGCGCCGCGAACTTTCCTTCAAGCCGCTCTTTTTCTTGATGCGCGTTTTCATGACGCGCATGCCGGCGGTCGTCGGCTTCTCAGGTTTCTTGGTCATGACCGATATCCACCGCGCCAGTTGTTGCGCCACACGCCGTCATCGGCCATCAATTCGCTCAAAATGCCTTCGCGCAACCCGCGGTCGGCAACGCGCAGGCGCTCCGAAGGCCATACGGCGCGGATCGCTTCGAGAATGGCGCATCCGGCCAGCACGAGATCGGCCCGGTCCGCGCCGATGCACGGATTGGCGACGCGCTGCTGAAAATCCCAGCCGACCAGCCGGTCGACCATAGCATCTACGCTGTCGCGATCCATCCACAACCCGTCGACGCGGCGGCGATCATAGCGTTCGAGGTCGAGATGAACGCCGGCCAGCGTCGTAACCGTGCCGGAGGTGCCAAGCAGGTGGAATTTCGATCCTGCCACGACATGCTTCAGGCGGTCGCGCCCCTCGAAGGCGTTGAGATGCGTCGCGACATCGTCGACCATCGCGGCAAAGGTTTCGCGTGTGACCGCACGGCCACCAAAGCGCTCGGCAAGCGAGACGACGCCGACGGGTAGCGACGTCCACGACACGATGTTGTTGGCAAGGCGCTGCGAGCGACGGCCGGAAAGATCGATGAGCGCGATTTCGGACGAACCGCCGCCGATGTCGAACAGGACGACGCCTTGCGTATCCCGCTCAATCAGCGAGCCGCAGCCCGAAACGGCCAGCCGGGCTTCCGTCTGCCGGTCGATGATCTCCAGCTTGAGGCCGGCTTCGCGCTCGACGCGCTCGACGAATTCAAAACCGTTATGCGCGGAACGGCAGGCCTCGGTGGCAATGAGCCGCGCCCGCCGGATCTTGCGATGGCTGAGCTTGTCGCCGCAGATTTTCAAGGCCTCGACGGCGCGGTCCATGGCGACGTCAGCCAGCCTTCCGCTCGCGGTCAACCCTTCGCCCAACCTGACGATGCGCGAAAACGCGTCGATGACGCGGAACTGACCGTAGCGGGTGGGCACGGCAACGAGCAGGCGGCAATTGTTGGTGCCGAGATCGAGCGCGGCAAATATCGGCAATTCCTGTGCCACCGGGCGCGGACGGTGCGGCTCGGTCTGGGCGGATGCAGCCGGCGGTGCGGCATCGACGGGCCGTGGCGCGGCAGGCTGGATCGTTGCCGAGGCAACAGATGTCGGGCCGGAAGCGGCTTGGCCGGGCAGGGCGCTTCCATCGCGCGCAAAAACCTTGCGGCCGCGCTTGCGTTTGCGCCGCTTCTTGCCCCGGTGGGATTTATTCGGGTCCTCCGCAGCCCCGTTTCCGGGCATGGCCGCCGCGATTTGGCACGGCGGACACGTTGCGGGCGAGTCCCCCTTGCCGTCGCCGGGCATGGGGGAACTGCTGGACACGCTTGGCGCCGGCGCTTCGGCGCCGGTGTCGCGGTCTTTCACTGTCGTTCCTTCCAGCGCCGCGCGAACCGTTGCCGGGACGCTGCACGCGCACAAGTATTTCTACGTTGGCGACAGATTAGCAGCGCCGTGCTGGATCACCAAGAGCGCGCGGCGCAAAAAAAAACGCTTCGCTTTTTTCCGCTGGCCAAGCCTTGGACCGGAAGCGTCAGGGGATTGCAGTTCGACCGACGATGTTTCGTCCCAATTGAAACGGCGAGCAGGCTTGACTATTTTGCGGCGGTAGCTACAAGGCAGCGCAGAAACGGGATCGCTTCCGCAAGGCAGCCGACCGAAGTTTACCGCTCGGTCCGCTCGTTTCACCATGCGCATGCACTAGCGCCTCTTGGGGAATAGGTTAACGGTAGACCCACGGACTCTGACTCCGTTAGTCCTGGTTCGAATCCAGGTTCCCCAGCCATCGCGTTTTTCATAACAAAATCAACCACTTAGAAAATCTCGTTAGCAGCGTTCGTTAGCACCTTTTGTTAGCTCGCGAGCCTGTGGAAATCGGACGAGATGCCAGCCGAGTAGCCGCGACGCCGAAAGCCGCGATTAAGACTAGGAGGGTCAGTCTTTAGCGTTAGGTCTGTTCGCCCTCTATTTTTGGGGGAGTATTGGGCAATATGGGAAGGACCGTTAGTGCTGTTTTCCCTTCAAGCAGGTTCAATGCAGCGATTTGGGCACGATTCTTGAGAGTCTCTTCATCCCGCCAGCCCTGCGGTGCATACGCACCCTTAAGAATTTCGAGGTCATCGATTCCGACTCTCACGGCCCTGCCGATCTCGCGGATTAACTCTGCCCTGACCGTTTCCATGCGATCAAGTAACCGCGCCTTGGTATCGAGGTCTTGGCTAAGCCATTGCGGATCATCAAACACGTCCATAAGGGCTCGCCGACGGCTCATAACCTTCGTGTTTTTAAAAAAATGGACCGGGATTAGATTTAGTGCGTTTACAAAATCCGGCGAAGTGCCGTGACGACGCCACATAACTAACGAGCGAAAAACATCAAACCGGCTTTGATAGCTTCGGTCGCGAGCCTGATACCAAAGAGTGATCGCGACAGCCGCGACAGGGCCGATTACGATTGCTGAAATATCCCACCAATGGCTGAACACTATCCATTCCCCCTCACAACGAATGGTTCGATCATCAACCGAGTCGGCGAAATAGAAAAGGCACGGTGTGAGCCGCCTTGACAGGTGTGGCGGATGGATGATCCGTTGCTGGTGGGCAATTCACTTGGGGACTCATTTTGAAAAAGCTGACTATCGTTGCGGCGGCGCTTGCGCTTGCCGGGACAGTTATTAGCGAACCCAATAAGGCGCTATCTCAAGATAGCATCGATCTTTATAACGCAGCCGGTATGGTCACTTCTGATCAGCTTTGCGGGACCGCATGGCAAGCTGATGGGCATCTTGATAAAGCGGTGACTGAAATCGCGCTAAAAATGAAACTCTCGAAAGATTCAGTGCGGCAAAGAACTAGTGAAATGTCAGCCAAACAAATCAAAGACATACATGCTAAGGGGAAACCCATAGAAAAACTCTGCGGTCAGCTTTGGGCCTTATACGCCCCTCAATACAGCCCGCCACAATGAGCGCGGGATTCTCATAGATAGGCGAGAATCGGACGTTAAACCAGCAAACAGCCGAACGCGCCTAGCGCGAAGAACACGACAAGCGCGAGCAATGTCAGCCGGCCCGACCAGCCTATATCCGGGGTGTATTCGGGCCGCTTGTCGCCACCGGCGTAGCGCCCGCACTTTATCTTAGCCACTGCTCCCCTGCAATCTTGGCACGAATCCTGCCTCGTGGACTCTGCTAAAGCATGGAGAGACAGCCTTATGACAGATATCGTTCGCGAATTTCGTATGCATGCGCAGGGTGAGAAGCGCGTGGAAAGCCGTCAGCGCGCGCTGAAGCGCGGTGTTCTGACCTTTTTCGGCGGCTACTGCACCTGCGAGGCTACAGTTCGGAGCCTGTCCCCAAGTGGGGCAAGGCTGGATTTCGATGACACAGATGGTGTCCCGGAAGTTTTCAGTCTAGCCGTTGGGGAAGGAAACGTGGTGCGTATGGCAAGAGTCCGCTGGCGGTCTCAGCACTCGCTCGGCGTGCAATTCATTAACGCGGATGCCCGCGTTCACGAATCGGCATTTGGTGGGTGAGCGCCGGCATCGCATCGCGCCTCATCCAGATCGCCATGGTTGCTTCTATTAACGTCGCTGTGGCCAGCTATGTTGGGAAGAAGACGGCAGCTAAGATCGAAACGATCTACGCTCACATTGTTAGGGAATTCGAAGCTGCAACAAGGTAGTTCGACGTGCAGGTTAGCGAGAATGTCTGGCAAGATGAGCTAAAGTCCGAATCTCCGCCGCCGTCCCATGTCGCGGCGCCGGTCGACGTTCCTGCCGTCGCGCCGCCCCCAACTTCGGCCAAGAGCAAAGGTCGCAAAGACTTGTCGCTTTCCGATTTCGACGAGGAACTCGAAAAGCTGATCGCGAACCACAAGGACGATTGGGAAGAGGACACTGCGTCCGACGTTCGCGTCCTCGTCGGTATCTTCCGTGGCATCCTCGAAGAACATGGCGTGACGCATTCAGGCGAAATCACCCAGGAGCATGTCTCGGCGCTGCGTCAGCACTTCAATCACATCGTGCCCACCTGGGGGCGAAGCCCCCGGCTGCGCAGCCTCTCCCCGCGTGAGCTGCGGGACGAGAGCCGTCGGCGCGCCGAAGAAGCCGAGAAAGTTGGCAAACCCCTCCGGCTAGGTCTGTCAGCGGCGACTGTCCGTTGGCACCTGGGTAATCTCGACCATTTCCTCAAGCACCTGCGGTCGTCGTATTTCACTGTGCCCGAATGGACCTTCGAGGCATTGCGCCCGCGGAAGCCGCCAAAGGGCGAAGTCAGGCTGCAGCAGGTCAAGCCGGGTCCCGACGTCGTCCGCCCGGTCTTCGACATGCCGATCTTTACGGGTCGCCGTAGCGCAGAAGAACCGGAGATCGCGGGGGACCTCGTCTTCCACGGCTCCCTGTATTTCCTGCCGATGCTCTACACCTATCTGGGCCCGCGTCGGAAGGAATTTGCGGGCTGATGGTGGACGAGATCGTGCAGACCGATGGGCGCTGGGCGATCCAGATCAAGCGGAATGAGCTTCGGCGCATCAAGAACGCGCAGTCGCATCGTCTGCTGCCCGTGCCGAGCGAGCTCCTGCGCCTGAATTTCATCGAGTATGTCGAGCGACTCAAGGAGTTGGGCCACCGTCGGCTGTTCCCGGAGCTGTTCTCGCCATACCTTAAGCGCAATGACCCAGGCGACCGCTTCTACAAGGACTTCGTCCCGATCGCGAAGCGCCAGCTCCCGAACGGCCTGTGGGAACGGCCGTTACATGCCTTGCGCCACGGCTTCGCAAGTATCCTGAAGCAGGCGGGCGTTTCCGACGGCGTGATTGAGGATCTGGCCGGGCGGCTGGGCGAGAGCGAGACATCGACACGTTATACGAATCCTGCAGGACTGGCGCTGCTGCAGTTGATCATATCGCGCTATCCGGTAATCACGGAGCACCTCGAGCCGAAGCCGATCCGCCTGCTTCCGTGGGTAGAGAAGAAACTGCCGCCGCCTTGGGCCGGCAAGTCGAGCGGCGAGAGGTTTGGCGACAAGCGAGGGCGTCGACCGAAGAAGAAGCGGAACTGAGCCGGATATCCTGCCGCACATGGCTGGGCGGGGATGCGTGGCGGCTAGGCAAAGTTTGCCTGCTATCGGACTAGTCACACAACTGGCCGGATGTGACGGCAGCTTCGCGCCCAATATCGGCCGTACGAGTAAGCTTTTCCGTTGCCCGAAAGCAGACATCGGGCGAACACGGCTGCCTTCCGAAGGAGGTGCGGGGTGCGACCCTGCGGCAGAAGTATGCAGGAGCACACTCCCGTGAAATCTTTGCGGTCCCTTTAGGCTGCAATCCCTCGCAACCGAACGACATCCCTGGACGGCGGGAGGCCGAAGTGTCGCGCGTATTCCCGGCTGAACTGGTTCGGGCTCTCGTAGCCGACGCCGAACGCCACCGAGGTTGCATTGCCTTCTCCCGCCATCAGCAAGCCGCGCGCGTGGAGCAGGCGAACCTGCTTCTGATACTGGAGCGGGCTCAGCGCCGTCACGGCCTTGAAGTGACGATGGAAGGCCGAAACGCTCAGCGCCGCCATTTCCGCCAGGGCCTCCACCCGCAAAGGTTTGGCAAAGTTCTCGCGGATCCATTGTATCGCCACACCGACCCGCGAGATCGCGGCGTCCGGGGCTACGATGTCGCGCAGCATCCAACCCAATGGCCCCTGCAACACGCGAAACAGGATCTCCCGCTCGTAGGCAGGAGCCAAAGCATTGATCTCGTCAGGACGGGCCATCAGTCGCAGCATGCGAATCCAGGCGTCCAGTAGCTCTCCGCCTACCGCAGCGACGGAAAAGCCGTCGCGCTGAAGCTTGATGTCGGCAACAGCCAGTCGTTTCCGGAATTCCGCGATGCCGTCAAAGCGCAACTTGAGGTGGTCTGGGGCAGGCAGACTTTCGACTTTCTCGTCAACAATGCCGGATATGGTCTCTACGCACCGTTCCCCACGGTGACGGAGGAGCAGTTCGACGGCCTGTTCACCGTGCATCTGAAAGGTCCGTTCTTCCTGACGCAGATCCTTCTTCCGCTGATGGACGACGGCGGCCACATCATCAACATGACCAGCGCCACGTCGCGGGTGGCGACGGCCGGCGTCGCGCCCTACGCTGCTTTCAAGGGCGGCCTTGAGGTGTTGACCCGCTACATGGCGAAGGAGTTTGGCGAGCGGCGGATCAGGGCAAACTCCATTGCACCCGGAGCGATCCGGACAGAGCTTGGCGGCGGACTGAACGACGAATTCGAGGCGCTGCTCGCGGGGCAGACCGCACTCGGCCGCGTCGGTGAACCCGAGGAGATCGGCGGCGTCATTGCCAGTCTGCTGTCGGAGGAAAACCGCTGGATCAATGCCCAGAACATCGAAGTCGCGGGCGGCTACATCATCTAGAGAACAGGAGAGCACAATGCTCGACCACGTTTTTATATCGGTCAGCGACATCGACCGCTCGATCGCCTTCTACGAGAAGGCCCTTGCGCCACTCGGCATCAATCATGCGGTCGACTACGACGGCAAAGACGGTCCTCCAGGCCACCCCGACCTCAAGGGTTTCGGAGCGAACGGCCGGGTATTCTTCTGGCTTCGCGAAGGCGTGGTTGAAGGCCGCGCCGCGCATGTCGGCTTCGTCGCCGGTGGCAAGCTGGAAGTCGACGCAGCCTATGCCGCCGCTATGGCTGCCGGTGCGACGGAAATCCATCCCCCGGGACCGCAGCTTCACTACGACCGCCGTTACTACGCGGCTCAGGTTCGCGACCCCGACGGCTACAGCCTCGAATTCGTCTACAAGGAATGGCAGCACTGACATGAAAAAACTGCTGATCTATGGAGCGACGGGCTACACTGGTCGCATGGCGGCCGAACATGCAAGTGCTGCTGGAACCCCTTTGGTCCTTGCAGGACGCAGTGAAGTAGCTCTTGCCCCGCTCGCCTTCAAACTCGGTGCTGAGTACCGGGTCTTCGCACTTGATGACGCCGTGGCGATCGATCAGGCTTTGGCGGATATTGCCGTCATTTTGAACTGTGCGGGTCCCTTCATGCGGACGGCAGAACCGCTGATGGTAGCTTCCATCCGTAATGGCGTGCACTATCTCGACACCGCGGCCGAACTCGACAGCTACCGCCTTGCCGAAGCGCACGACGACGATGCGAAGGCGGCGGGCGTCATGCTCCTGCCCGGCGGCGGTGGCAGCGTGGCGATGCTGGGCTGCCTTGCAGGACATACCGTTCGAAGGGCAACGAATCCTCGGAAGATCAGGATCGCCCTGCATGTCGCAGGCGGCATGTCACGAGGATCAGCGGTCAGCGCAGCCGAAAATCTCGCAGTCGAAACCTTCCAGCGGGTCGACGGTAGACTGGTCAGCAAGGCAGCCAACGACATTCAGTTCGACTTCGGCAAGGGTGAGATCGATTGCTTCCCGGTGACGCTGCCGGACCTCATCACGATCTGGAAGGCGACGAATGTCCCCAATATCGAGACCTTCGTCCATGTCACGGGAGACGGTTTTCCGCAGGGTGATCTTTCTGCGCTCCCCGACGGTCCGACCGAGCGGGAGCGAGTGGCGAACCGATATCAGGCGGTCGTCGAGGTGGAGGACGCACAGGGGACGGTCTTCCGTTCGGGTCTCGACACCGTGAATGGATATACTTTCACAGCAATGGCTGCGGCCGAGGCAGGTCGCCGGGTGCTGGCAGGCGAGGCGCGTCCGGGGTTCCAGACGCCCGCCGGACTGTTCGGAAACGGCTTCGCCGAGACGATCGCCGACACCACGATCGTCGACACCTAATCCGGCTCACCGCGATACGCTAATAGTGAACCAATGACCGAGGCAGCCGAAGTTACCGCCTTCCGTCCAGCCGACGGTTGAAGTTGGTCAAGGTCGTTTTCCTTTTTCTTCAAGAGGATCGAGCGGACGCCGTTAAGAATCGGCGTCCGCTGCGGCCGAGCTAATCAGACCTGTGCCTGGCCGCCGTCTGCGAATATCTCCGCGCCGTTGACGAAGCACGAGTCGTCCGATGCGAGGAACAGCGCCACCTTCGCAATCTCCTCTGGTTCGCCGACCCGACCGAGCGGGATACGGGTTCCGAGATAGTCGAGCATACCCTGCTGCTGGGCCGGGTCATCGCCTGCAAAGTCGAGGAGGAACGGCGTACGGATCGGTCCTGGACTCAGCACGTTCACACGCACGCCAGCCTCCTTCAGATCGAGCACCCAGCTACGGGCCAGATTCCGTACGGCAGCCTTGGATGCCGAGTAAACGCTGAACGCCGCCGCGCCCTCGATGCTGGCGCTGGAACCAGCCAGGATTATCGACGCGCCCTTTGCAAGAAGGGGCAAGGCCTTCTGGACCGTGAAGATCACGCTCTTTACATCCGGGCGAACGTGTCGTCGATCTGCTCTTCGGTGATCTGGTCCAGTGGCAGCATGGATCCTCCACCAGCGTTGGTGAACAGGACGTCGATGCGGCCCGCTTCCGCCTTGACCTGATCGATAAGGCGATCAAGGTCGGCATTGCTTGTCGAGTCGGCGAGGACACCTGTCACCTTGCCACCGATCTCAACCTCCGCGGCCTTCAGAGCGTCTTTACGACGTCCGGTGATGAAGACATGCGCGCCCTCGGCGGCGAAAAGCTTGGCGGTCGCAAGGCCGATGCCGCTCGTGGCACCGGTGATGACGGCAATCCTGCCGTCGAGTCTGTGAGACATTGTCATTCTCCGTGTCGTTGGATTTGATTGGCTCGGTTCAGTATCCGACGCCGCGTACGCCGCCAGCAGCCCGGATGGACTCGCCCGTTACCCAATGCGCGTCATCCGAAGCCAGAAAGACCGCAACAGGTGCAATGTCCTCGGGTTCGCCGAAGCGCCCGAGCGGCGTGCCCGCGATCAGCTTCTCGCCGAGTTCGCCCGCGAAATTGCCGTCTGTCGCAGGCGTATTGGTATGGCCGGGAAGGATGGAGTTCACCCGGATGCGGAGCGGTCCTAGTTCGCGGGCGAGCGCGAATGTCATCGTATCGACCGCGCCCTTCGTCGCGGCGTAGACGCTGGAGGCGAGATACGGATCAGTGCTCAGGATGGAACTGATGTTGATGATGCTGCCCCCGCCATCGCCGAAGAGTTTCAGCGCTTCCCGGATAGCCAGAAAATACCCGAGCACGTTGATGTTGAACTGCTTGTGGAAAGCCTCTTCGGTCAGGTCAGCGACCATCTCGAAAACTGCGATGCCCGCATTGTTCACCAGCACGTCCACTTTGCCGTGATCAGCTTTCACTTTCTCGAACAGGCGAACGACATCCGCCGACCTGCTCATGTCCGCCTGTATGGCCACGGCCCTCCCGCCTGCGGCCTCGATCGACGCGACGACTTTATCCGCACCTTTCTTGCTGCTGGCATAGTTCACGACGACGGTCGCACCCTCCGCGCCGAGCGCCCTCGCTATGCCCGCGCCGATGCCGCTCGATGCCCCCGTCACGACGGCGATTTTTCCACTTAGCTTCATTTGATAACCTCACTCGATGGCTTGCGTCCCGAAGCCACCCGGCCTCATCGACATCTTCAGATGTGGGTTATCGCGCCGCCGCCCGTGTGCCGGTTCCTCTCTTATCCTTGCCTATTCTTCTCACTCGCTTGTGGCGCGGGAGGTTTGTCGCCATAATCGCGATATGGAAAACGCGATGGACGAACTGCGCAGCCTCGTGATGCGCGCCGGCGACAAATGGACTGCAACCGGGATTCCTCGTGTGGCAATGGTTCGCAGTGAAGCCTGCTCGGATCAGGTCTATGAGCCGATGCTCCATCTGGTCCTGCAGGGTTCAAAGAGCCTGTCGATCGGCGACCACGTCCTGCAGTTCGAGCCGGCGACGTATTTCGTCGTTCCGGTCGATATTCCAGCCATCGGCCAGATACGCTCGGAAAGATCGGGACGTCCTTATCTCGCGTTGAGCCTGACCCTGGACCCTGCCGTCATCGCCGCGATGCTGGCAGATCACAACCAGGCAAGCTCGCAGCAGCAGGCCCCAGACTTTTTGGTTTCCGCCGCCACGCCGGAACTAGTCGATGCCTGGCTTCGCATGATGCGACTGGTGGACCGCCCGGACGAGACCGCGATGCTGGCACCGATGTTCGAGCGCGAAATTCTCTTCCGAGTCCTGCAGGGGCCGCAGGGGGACATGCTCCGGCAGATTGCGCGTACGGACAGCCGATTGTCCCAGGTTCGTCGTGCCATCGACTGGATCCGTGAACACTACACCGAACCTTTTCGCGTCGAGCCTCTCGCGGCGATGACGGGAATGAGCGTCGCTGCTTTCTATCGCCACTTCAAGGCGATCACCGCGATGACGCCTATCCAATATCAGAAGAAGCTTCGACTTCTGCAGGCGCGGCGACTGCTGCTGTTTGAGCGTCGCGACGCAGCCTCTATTGCCTTCTCCGTCGGATATGAAAGTGCGTCTCAGTTCAGCCGCGAGTATGCGCGCATGTTCGGCCTGCCTCCGGTTCGGGACATGGCTCGTTTCAAGTCACCGACTTCCGCCGACAGAAACGCCTCGATCGGCTCGTCCCCCGAAGCCGCAGCGTTGGCTGCCTGAGCCGCGGGACCAAACAAGGTCACTCAGCCGATCCGGATCTGGACTGGGCGGCCGAATTCGAAACCAGATCCGATGGGCACGCGCTTCTGCTCCAGGCACAGAAACCGTGTCCCCATGCGCCGCCCTCAGGAAGCGCTTGGTCCGCTTCTGGAGATGTTTGCTGTCGGGAAAGCGTTAGGGGCACTTTTATGGTCGACAAGAGGCCGCGTGCCGCTATCGCTGTCTTGCTGTGTAAAGTTCAGCTTATCCAGTTTCTTGGCCCGAAATCGGACAGGCAGCAGACGGCCCCGGAGCTGTAGCTCGGGCGTTATTCGTTTCTCCATTGGCCAATCAAGGTCAAGGAGAACTGAATGGGCTACTGTCAATATGATACTGCCATTCAGGGCCGCGCTGCTTGGAAAGCTGGAAAGACGGTTGGCACGAAGCGGCCTTTCACACAAAAACAAATCTGGGCGATTCGCTTCTTCCTCGATCGTGCCAATCCTGATCTTGACCAAGTCGCGGCCGCGTAGCTTGCTGTCGATCGCCAGATCGAAAAGAGCATGGTCACGAACGCGCCCTTTCGCTGGGCCGGAAATACGCACGCGTGCGATTGTCATTCAGCAGAAGACAGGTCGCCCGGTACAGTTCGAGTTGATCAGCGATGTACGGGCCAGTCTCTTGGTCTGGCTCGAGAGGCGAGGCGGCACAGTCCATGACCATGCATTCCCGAGGCGGATCAACCACGCACACCACATGAGCACGAGGCAGTACGCCCGCCTTGTCGATGAATGGGTAACTGCGATTGGTCTGCGACGAGCGGAGTATGGCACCCACTTGCTGCGACGAACGAAAGCATCAATGATCTACAAGCCGACTGGCAATCTGCGCGCTGTACAGATCCTCGGCCATACCAAGATCGAGAACAGGGTAGCGGGACCATTATGTCGGTCAATCAAGCACTAATCGGTTCGAACCCTTCGTTGCAGGCGCTTTCACCTGAAACGCTGGATGTTCTGTCGGCCAAGGCCATCGTTCGCCGTCTGGCTCATGGGGAGCTATGGGTTTCACGCACCGAGCGGGCGAGCGGCATCGCCATCATCGTGGAAGGGGGGCTGCGCTCGACCACCTTCACGGCGGAAGGCAAGGAATATGTTTTCTCTATCATGAAGAAGGGAGACATTTGGGGCCTCGTATCGACCATCGACGGTGTACACAATGCCAACGATGTTTATGCGCATGGCGACACCACAATTCTCACTATCGACCGGCGGACCACGCTTGCCTGCATGGAGGCGCATGCGGACTTCAGCCGATGCTTGATGGAAATCCTCTGCCATCGGCTGCGCATGGCCAACAAGGTGCTGGAGGATCGCGCGCTCCAGCCGATCGATGTCAGGCTGGCGCGATTGCTTCTCAGCCTTCGCGGCAATGCGGGTTCAGGAGCCCATCCCGACGAAGTCCACATCACACAGGAGATGCTGGCCAAGATGCTGGGCTGCACGCGCCCGACGGTGAACAAGAAACTTCAGGAGCTCGAGTTCGACCGGATCATAGAGGCCTCATATGGATACATCCATATCAAGGACCTCGGCCGGATAATGAAGCTATCCGGCCAGAGCGATTATTTCTATTTCTGAGACGCCTATTCCGGCGCCTGAGGGACAGGGTTGCCGTCTGCCAGCCAGAGATCCCAATCGGCGCCGTTCAGATGCTTGTCGGCAAACATTGGGTGTTCCGCCGTGGCATCCTCAGGCCGCCCGAGCTGACCGCAGCCAGTCACGCCCTTGGTCGAAGCATCGCGCCGTGGATCGACATAGTTCTTGAACCAGGCGAAGAGTTGTTCACGCAACGCGCCAAGACGATTGTCCAAGGCCGGTACGTCTATGCGGTTCACCCGTTCTTCCGGATCGTTGATAAGGTCGAACAGTTCGTGCGGGCCATCCGGATAGCGGTGGACATATTTCCAATCCCTGGTGCGCACCATCCGCACGGGGCCGTACTCGTCGTAGACCACCACCCCACCGGTGTCGGGCAGCGAGCCTCCCACCAGCAGCGGCTCGAAGCTGCGGCCCGGCTTCTTGTGGGTTGGCTGCTCGCTCAAACCCACATAATCGAGCAGCGTCGGGAAGACGTCATAGCCGCTCAGCATGTCGTCACTGACAAGCCCGCCCGGGATGCGGCCGGGCTGGGCGATGATGCACGGAACCTTGATCGAGGTGTCGTACATGTTCTGCGGACGTGTGCCGTTGCCCTTGCCCCAGATGCCGTGATGGCCGCAATTCATGCCATTGTCGCCCATGAAGATCACGAGTGTCGATTCCGTCAGCCCCTGGCGCTCGATCTCGGCGATCACATTGCCTATCGCCGCGTCCATCGCTGTCACGGAGGCAAAGTAGCCGATCAGGCTCTCGCGGCGCTGTTCCTGGCCCTTGCCGACGGCGGCCGCACCGCCGGCGAAGTCGGGATGCGGCGGTTCGTCCGGGCAGGACAGGAAGGCACAGTCCTCATAGAGGTCAGTAAATTCCTTCGGATGCGAATCGATCCATGGATAGTGCGGTGCAGTGAAGTTCAGGCTGAGCCAGAAGGGTTCTGGTCGTCTCGCTTCGTCAGCTATGAACGTGGCCGCACGCGTGCCCAATTCTTCGGTGATATAGCCAGGCATGGTGATAGGATGATCCTCGTCCACCATCGGCGCATCGTAGTACGGCCCCATGCCGGATTGGTGGGCGAGCCATTTGACGAAATTCGCGCGCGGCCGGTCGCTCGCGCCCAGATGCCACTTTCCGATCAGCCCACACCGATAGCCGTTGTCTGCGAAGACGTCGGTCAGCAAACGCTGGCCCGCCAGGTAATCGATCCGGCTGTCACCCATACTGCCAACCCGGATCCAATCCTGTACGCCATGCCGAGAAGGAATGTCACCCGTCAACATCGATGCGCGCGCGGGCGAACATACTGGCGACGTGCAGAAGAAGTTCTCGAAGCGGATGCCAGCAGACGCCAGGCGGTCGAGCATCGGCGTCTTGATTTCGCTGTTGCCGGCGCAACCCAATGCCCACGCGCCCTGATCGTCGCTGACGATGTAGAGGATATTGGGGCGACGGGGGTCTCTGCTAGCCATGCTTGCTCCTGCAGCCGCAATTCGGCCTGGAGTAGTTTGGATTTGGTCGCCCATGTCGGTCAATCGCGGCGCAACGGCAAGATTGTAAAGTCGCGAACATTCTCGCCTCACATTTGCTGCAAGGGTATGCAGACGGGATGCCGGAGGAGATTGGCAGGACCGCTCATCCGGCACACCGGACTCAAGGCGGCTCGTGCCGCGAACCAGGGAGGTGAATATGAAGATCAATCGTCGAGTACTGCTCGCTGGAGCCGCGGCGGCAGCCGCTATTGCCGGCGCGGGTCCAGGACATGCCCAGTCTGCTGGGAAGACGCTCAATATTGGCTTTTTCCCCGTCGTCTCGCCGGTGCCGATCATGCAGGCGCAGAAACAGCTCGAAGAGAAGGGCTATACTGTAAATTGGGTGCCGATCAGCCAGGGCCTTCCCGGAGCCGCCAGCGCGCTTGCCGCAGGACGGCTGGACATGAGCTGGGGCAACAGTGTCTCGGCCGTTGTCATTTTCTCCCAGTCGCCGGAGTCCGCACAATTCGTCGGCCAGTCCTTCGTCAACGCAAACGTGACCGTCGTGGCCACAGATAGCCCGATCAAGTCGGCCGCCGATATCCAGAACAAGAAGGTGGTCGTCAGCGGCCCGAAAACGGCTTCCACCCTGTTCTTCAAGATCGCGCTCAAGAAAGCGGGGGTGGATCCAGACGCGAATGAATATTTCGTATCTGGCACGGGCCCGGGAATGATCGGTGTACTGGATTCCGGTGGCGCGGAGGTCGTCGCGGGTTACGTTCCCTATGTTTCCGACATGGTGCTGAAGAAGATCGGCCGTGTTCTCTTTACCGGTTCCGACGCAATCGGCCGCGCCGCACCCGGCGACGGCTTCATTGCAAGCACAGCCATCATAAAGGCTAATCCGCAGGCGGTGAAGGACGTGCTTGCCGCGCAGGCGGCGGCAACCGACTACATCAAGTCCAATCCCGATGAGGCCTACAAGCTGATGGCCGAGTTCGCCAAGGTTGATGAAGAAGCGGTGCGCTACTCGTTCGAGAATAATCTGATCGGTGTTGCCGAATCCTATGTTCCCGACATGGACGGAATCGTCGAAACGGTGCAGGTTGCGCAGGAGCTCGGCTTCGCTCCCGAGGGTGTTGACCTTCCCGCATACGCCAAGACATTCAATAATGTCGATCTGGCGAGCGAGGTCGCGAAAGCCCGCTGACGACTTGCTTCCACGGGACATCGACAATGGCAAGCTCGGCAACCGATGGCGCACGCATGCGGCTGACTTTTCTAAGGCCGCTACTTCTGGGCGCCGTCGGCATGGCCGGCCTGCTAGTCTTCTGGACTCTCATGGCGTTCTGGCTGCGTGGGGGAGGAGGGGTAATCAGCCGGCTTCCCACGCCCGCCGCCGTCGCCTCCGAACTGTTCGAATATGCTGGCGCCGATCTGTGGCGTGACCTTGCTGCAAGCCTTGAGGTTTTCCTGGCCGGCTGGGTCACAGGCTGCGTTGCTGCGGCCGTCTCCGGTATATTGATCGGACGCTCTCGCATTTTCGCGGGCCTGTTCGAATCGGTGATCGAGGCGTTGCGGCCCGTCTCCAGCATTGCTTGGGTGCCGCTCGCCGTCGTCTGGTTCGGCTTCGGGTTCACCAGCAAGATTTTCCTCGTCGGCTTGGCCGTCTTTCTGGTGGTGATCGTCTATGCGATCGACGGCTCGCGCCGTATTCCTAGCGATCTGGAGCGAACGGCGTCGATGCTCGGCATGACACGGATGCAGCGGTTCCGCGCGTTGGTTCTTCCGGGAGCGTTGACGGAGATTCTGATCGGTGCGCGCGTGGCGCTGATGTCCGGCTGGGGCACGGTGATCGTAGCCGAACTGGTTGCGGCCGATTTCGGCCTGGGGGCTCACTTGATTGCCGTGCAACAAAGCTATGATGTGGCGGCAGTCATGGCGACGATGGTCTGCTTCGGCATCGCGGGCTTCATCATGAACGCCGTCTTCACCGCCCTGGAGACCAGGCTTATTCCCTGGAGGGCCGAATGAGCAGGATGCAGGTCCTCGACCGTATTGCCCTGCCTGTGATCGGTGCCGCCATCGTGCTTGCCATCTGGCAGAGCACCATTGCTTACTACGGACTGGCGCGCATCGTGCTGCCGACGCCCCTGGAGGTGATGAACACGCTCTGGAAACTGCTCGGCAGTTCCGGGTTCTGGCATGATATTCAGATCAGCCTGAAAGAATTCTTTCTCGGCTACATCATCGGCGGCCTTCTCGGGGTCGCAATCGGCGTCCTCATCGGCGTGCGGCAGGACGTGCGCCTGGTGCTCGGTCCCGTCATTGAGGCGATGCGTTTCATCGTGCCGTTCGCCTGGATACCGCTCACCGTGCTCTGGTTCGGAACCAGCCTTACAGGCAAGGTAGTTCTGGTTGCCTATGCCGTCGTCTTCGTCATGATCGTCACGACCGCGAGAGCCATTGTCACGGTCGAGCCGACGCTGACGCGGGTCGGCGTGATGCTTGGAATGCGGCCCTGGGAGATTGCGCTCAAGGTGCATCTGCGGGCGGCGGCGCCCGCCATAGCCAGCGGCGCGAAGGCGGCCGCGGCCGTGGGCTGGATTGCCGTCGTCGCCGCTGAATACATCGGCGCCAGCGCAGGCCTTGGCGTCATGATCACCAACGCGTCCATGTCGCTCGACACATCTACGGTCATTGCGGGGATGATCGTGATCGGCATCATCGGCGCAGTCGTAAGCTGGCTGGTCGGCGTCATCGCTGGCACCTGGCTGAATTACTAGGAGGTCCCATTGTCGTCGATTAGCCCAAAGACCGATGAAACGGCCTCACCGCAAGGACTCCGGGCTCAACCCGACGGACTGGCTTTCGAGGAAATTTCCCACACCTATGTGGCCACCAACGGCACGACGCCGGTTTTGAAGAATGTCAGCTTCTCGGTGGAGCCGGGGCAAGTCGCCTGCGTCGTCGGCCCTTCCGGTTGCGGCAAGAGTACGTTGCTCAGTCTTGCCGCCGGCCTGATGGACCCGACATCCGGAATCACACGTTGGAGGGGCAAGCCAGTCAAGCCCGGCACCAATCCCGATCTTGGCATGGCCTTTCAGCAGCCGGGTCTGTTTCCATGGCTGACCGTCCGAAAAAACGTCGCGATCGGCCTGATCACCCGCGGCATGGCTCGACATGAAGCGGCAAAGCAAGCGGACGACGTCCTGGAAACGGTCGGCCTGTCCGGGTTTGGCGACGCCTATCCCAAACAGCTGTCCGGCGGCATGGCGCAGCGCGTTGGCATCGCGCGGGCGTTAGCGCTCCGCCCCAAGCTTCTGTTGATGGATGAGCCTTTTGCCAGCGTCGATGCCTTCACACGCCTCAAGCTGCAGGCCGAGTTCAAATCGCTGCTCAAGCTCGACAAGCCGACCGTGCTTTTCGTTACCCATGACGTGTCCGAGGCGATCCTGCTCGGCGATATGATCGTCGTCATGTCGCCGCGTCCCGCAAGCGTGCAGAAGATCATCCCCATCGCCAAGGAAGATCGTGACCGCGCGGGACCGGGCTACGCCCGCAAGATGACGGAGGCGCTGCAATGCCTCGGCGTCGAGACCAATCTCAGCGGCGACTGAGGGTGCCTCCGATGGCACACTATCCTTTGCCCAAGGTCGCAGCCGTCACGGGGCTGCGTCCGACGCGGCTTGAGCTAGCAACTGTTACCATCGCCAGGAGGCATTCGGTATGGAAGGTTTCCCCTGTTGTGCACCGCGCCACAACCCGGTGCCTGGTGACACGGCTCAATCTAGAGATTTCCGGCGGTCCGGCGGTCGAGACGAGGAACACATCGTCTGGCTGGGCGGTGGGCGCAGCTATTGCGGAACTCATAGGGCAACCATCAAGGGCGGCGGGGAGGAGCACCGTTCCGTCCGGGTTCAGCCCTTCGGTATCGATCGCTTCGCCGTCACCAACGTCCGCTTCCTGGCGTTCCTCGAGCAAACCAGTTACCGGACCGAAGCGGAGGTGTACAACTGGTCCTTCGTCTTCAAGGATGCACTCGATCCGATGACGCGAGCCTCCACCCAGCGGGTGGCCGAGGTTCCCTGGTGGCACAAGGTCGAAGGCGCGAACTGGAGTCGGCCTGCCGGCCCGATGTCATCGATAGACAAAATCATGGATCACCCTGTCGTGCATGTCAGTTGGAATGACGCCGTCGCTTTCGCGGGATGGGCCGGAGGACGTCTGTTGACGGAGGGTGAATGGGAATTCGCGGCACGAGGGGGCAAGGATGTCGTCTACCCATGGGGCAACGAGGACTCGCCCGAGGACAATCCCCATTGCAACATCTGGCAGGGCAGTTTTCCCGACCAGAACCTCGCAACGGATGGGTATGAGGGGACGGCCCCAACGAGTGCTTTCGAGCCTAATGGCTATGGTCTGTACAATATGGCCGGCAATACCTGGGAATGGTGTGCCGAACCGTTTCGCGTCAAATCCCTGGCCTCTGCCGGCAAGGCACGGAATGCGATGGCCCGCCAAGAAGGGGAGAGGCTGTTGAAGGGTGGCTCCTTCCTGTGCCACCGTAGCTATTGCCACCGTTATCGCATTGCGGCCCGCATGGGGCGGTCGCCGAACTCGACCACGTCACATATCGGTTTCCGGTTGGGCTACGACGGGCGATAATTCCGCTACAGCTTGCGGTCTATCCTTGCCCGCTTTCAGCAAGGCGATCCTGCCAAGGCGAACGAGCGGACTGCGGCGGACCAGCTTTGTTGGCCAAAGTCAGCGCATGTCAAATCCAGCAGCCCAGAGTAGCGGCTCCGATGATCGCTTTGAACGAGCAGAACTATTCTTTATAAGGTGCGGTGTCCGCAACGGGTCATGTCACGACGATGCTCATGCCGACTCGAATGTCCTCTTCTGAAGATTCGAGACCTGAAGCTGCCCGTCCGCTCACGGCCCCTGAGCGGTAATGCCGAAATACCGTTTCTCCTATGGCCAATCAAGGCCAAGGAGGCAGTACGCCCGCCTGGTTGACGAATGGGTGACCGCGATCGGTCTGCGTCCGGAGGAGTATGGCACCCACTCGCTGCGTCGCACGAAGGCATCGATGATTTACAAGGCGACAGGGAATCTCCGAGCCATCCAAATCCTGCTGGGGCATTCCAAGATCGAGAACACCGTTCGGTACCTTGGCGTAGACGTCGAAGACGCACTGCTCTTAGCAGAGCGAACTGAAATTTGACATCGGGGCGGTCATCTGACGCACCCACGGATGACCGCTTCAGCCTTCGGATTACTTTGCTGTTCTAGCTGTTCTTGGGTGGATTGCTGCCTGACAGCTCTGGGAAGTCTTTTGACGCAAGCTGACGTTCAGCCAGTCCAGTCCTCCTTTGGTTAAGCGCCTCCGGGACGGTTGCCGGTCATTCCTTCCGAAACACGATTTTTCGGACAGGGCGCTCGTGCCCGTCGTCACGCATGGCTGCTACGGTCTCGACAACGGCATTGAAGTCATCGCCGACGCGGTACCAGTTGCGCGTCAGTCTCGCGACGTCGACAGCCCCGCGAGAAGCGGAGCGTATGTGGCGAGCCTGCGGGATACGAACTCCGTGAGGAGCCGGACGCGCTTCGTCTTGCGTGTCTCCCCCTGTGTAAGAAGCCAGAGCGTGCCGTACAGGTGCAGGTCGGTGCCCGGCACCCTCACCAGCAGGGGATCGGCATCTCCGACGAAGCACGGCAGCGTCGCGATCCCGAGGCCTTGCCGTACCGCAACGATCTGCGTTGCGGCGTCCGTCGTCCTGAAGGGAACGCCTGTGGTGCACACCTCACCCTCGCTGGCCCAGTCCGGAATGCCATGCATGCTTATGACGATCCACCGGATAGGATCAGGCGCGCCCGCACGCCACGCGGCCAGTCGATCGCGAGACATGTAGACGCCGCCGAACAGCTCCGGTCCCTTCAGGCCGTGAAGATTGAGCGGCAGGGTCTTGCGGTCGTAGACGACGCGGATCGCCACGTCGGCCTCTCGGTTGGTGAGGTTTGCCAGCTCGCCGGACGACAGGATGTCCATCTCGATGTCCGGATGCAGACGCGCGAAATCGGCGAAGTCCGGCATGAGCAGGTGTGTCGCAAGGATCGGTGTCAACGTCACCCGCAGGAGGCCGCGCACGCTCTGGTCGCGCCCGAAGACGCGGGTCTCCAGCTGGTTCGACGAGGCTTCCATCTGGTTCGCGAGCTCGAGCACCTCCTCGCCCGCGGCCGTCAGGCGGTAGCCAGAGGGCAGCTTCTCGAACATCTGTGCCCCGAGGCGGTCCTCGAGCTGGGCGATGCGTCGCAGCACCGTCGCGTGGTTCACCCCCAAGCGCTTGGCGGCGGCCCGGACCGAGCCGCCACGCGCTGCGGCAAGAAAGTAGCGAACGTCATCCCAGTCGATCATGGTGCATTCCGCGCCGGCAGCCGCGCCTTCCGAAACGCAGCCTAGCACGCCGAGCCGCAGTGCGCTCGACTGTCGTGGCTTTGAATCCTGGAGCTGGATCGTTTTTGCACCAGCGATGTGCGCCATTCCGCACTAACCGCCCGACTGCGGCGGACCTAAGTTGAGGTTCTCGGGGTCATCCCGAACGACCAAAGCCGCAAGCTTGGAAGGATAAGTCATGAACAGACTGAATGGAAAGACCGCAGTGATAACCGGCGGCGCCACCGGCATCGGCCTTGCCGCTGCAAAGCGCTTCATCGAGGAGGGCGCCTTCGTCTTCATCTTCGGTCGCCGCCAGGAAGCGCTCGACGCGGCGGTGGCGGACCTTGGGTCCAATGCCCGCGCGGTAAAGGGCTCGGTCTCCAATCTGGCCGACCTCGACCGACTCTACGCGGCGGTCAAGGCCGAACGCGGGACCCTCGACATCGTCTTCGCCAATGCCGGAGCGGGAAGCCCGCTTCCGCTCGGCAAGATCACCGCCGAGCACATTGACGAAACCTTCGATACCAATGTGAAGGGTACGATCTTCACGGTCCAGAAGGCGCTGCCGCTGATGGGCCAGGGCGGTTCGATCATCCTGACCGGATCGAGCGCCGGCACCACGGGCGCCCCGGCATTTAGCGCCTACAGCGCGAGCAAGGCGGCCGTGCGCAACCTCGCGCGGACCTGGGCGGAGGACCTGAAGGGCACCGGCATCCGGGTGAACGTGTTGTCGCCGGGACCGACGGCGACCGAACTCGCAAAGGCAGCGCTTGGCGAGGAAGGCCAGAAGGTCTTCGCCTCGATGAATCCGCTCCAGCGCATGGCCGATCCAGCGGAACTCGGGGCGGCGGCTGCCTTTCTCGCGTCCCCCGACAGCAGCTTCATGACCGCCAGCGAGGTCGCCGTCGACGGCGGACTGGCGCAAATCTGACGCGCTCGCCGACTGAGCGCTCCAGTAGTCCGATTATGCACACATCCACGGAGAAAATCAGATGAAACGACCTCTTAAAGGAAAAACCGCTCTCGTTACCGGGGCGTCGCGAGGCATTGGCCGCGCCATCGCCGAACGTCTTGCAAAGGATGGAGCGACGGTTGCGCTGACCTATAACGCTAGTAAATCCGGCGCAGACGAGGCGGTCGCGGCCATCGAGAAAGCTGGAGGGACTGCGTTCGCGATCCATGCGGACCTCGTTGACGCCGCGACCATCCCCACCTTGTTCGAGAGACTCGACGAGGAGTTCACCAAACGGAATGGAAGCAAAGCCCTCGACATTTTGGTCAACAACGCTGGCAATTCCGGCTATGTTGGATTCAAAGACGCGACGCCAGACAGTTGGGATACCCTGATCGCGGTTTACGCCCGGGCGCCCTTCTTCATCGTTCAAGCCGCAATGAGCCGTCTCGCCGATCGCGCACGCATCATCAACATCTCTTCCGCCGCCGCTACGAAGCCCGTGACGGCCGCGCCGATCTACTCGATGGCCAAAGCGGCCATCAACAACCTGACCCATGCGCTCGCGTCCGAGCTGGGTCCGCGCGGAATTACCGCGAACGCCGTGGCGCCGGGCTACACGCGCACGGACGGCAATTCTGCCATGCGAGAGGATCCCGAACTCGTAAAGGCGGTCGAGGCCGAAATCGCGCTGGGACGCTTTGGCGAGCCTTCGGAAATCGCCGCCGTCGTGGCGTTCCTGGCTTCCGATGACGGCCACTGGGTGACCGGCCAGACGATTGAGGCGAGCGGTGGCTACAAGCTTTGACCGCCCAAAAAAACCAAGGAGAAGAAAATGAGCTATGCAATCATCGGCTTTGGCAATGTAGGCCAGGCCCTGGCCAAGGCATTTGCCCGTAAAGGCATCGAAGTATCCGTTGCAACCACGCGCGATCCGGAAAGCTTTGCATCCGAAGCGGCCGCGATCGGACCCACGATCGTTCCCAAAACTCTGGCGGACGCGGTCAAGGCGGACATCATCTTTCTGGCTGTCCGTTTCGAGCAGCACCCGGATGTCGCCAAGGCGCTGCCGACCTGGCAGGGAAAGACCATCGTCGATGCCACCAATGCCTACGGCGTCTCTCCTGAGAAACTGGGAGGACAGCCTTCCGCCAAGGTCGTGGCGCAGGCCTTCGCTGGCGGCAAGCTGGTCAAGGGCTTCAACCATGTGGTCGCCCCGGTGCTTGATCAGGATCCGGCCGTACATGGTGGTCGCAGGGTCGTGTTCCTGGCGAGCGACGATGACGATGCGGCAGCGGAGATTGGTGTGCTGGCGGAAAACCTCGGTTTTGCGCCGATCAAGCTCGGCGGCCTTTCGGAAGGTGGGCTGCTGGTCCAGGCGCACGGAAATATTTGGGGTCACCTGATCTTCAAGGACCTGGTCAAGTTCGACTAACGAGCGAGACGTCCCGGCAGAGACACGCTCGCGAGCGAAGCCACGAGCGCTCAAAATGGAGAAACTCCCATGAGCATCGAGAAAAACGTCCAGACCGTGAAAGCCTTCTTCGCCGCGATCGGCCGCGGCGACAGGGACGCCTTGCTTTCGCTGGTTGCCGAAGACATCGAGTGGATCATCCCCGGCAAAGACTGGCCGCTGGCCGGAACGCGCCACGGTCACGCCGGGCTGACGGATCTGCTCGAGACGGCATCCACCTCGATAGAAACGTCCACGGAGCCCCGCGAGTTCATCGCGCAAGGAGACCGGGTCTTCGTCGTCGGCTTTGCCAGGGGAAGGATCAAAGCGACGAACAAGACGTTTGAGGACGACTGGATCTTCGCCATCACGGTCCGGCACGGCAAATTGACCAACATTCGGGAGTACGTGGATACACAGGCACTAGCGCGGGCCTCGCAATAGAACGCCTCCGGGCCTCCTTAGCGCTGGCCCCTGTGCGGCCATCGTGTCGGTGCACGCGGTGGATCAGCCGTCGGTCGCCGCCCCGCGCTCTCGTCGAATACCCAACCGTAAGGAAGATTCCGATGTACGATCAATCCAGGCTATCCGAGTTGATCCGGTTCGCACGCGTCGATGCTGGCTCCACCGTCATTGATGTTTACCCAGGCGACGGCGACTGGACCCGTCTCTTCTCCGACATCGTGGGACCCGAAGGACGGGTCACCAGCTTCGTGCCGGCCGAAGTCGCCGACTTCAAGAACGATCCGGTCGGCCAAATGAAAACGCTCGCGAAGGAGCCGGGCCGGGAGAACGTCGAAGCCGTCTCGGCGGACCTCGTCGCAATGCCAGAGGCCACGCAGCCAGCGGATGTCGTGTGGTTGCACCTGTTCTACCACGATCTCCACACCGCCCTGATCCAGAAGAAGGGTGCGACGGCGGCCGACTTCAATCGAGCCGTCTACGAGCGACTGAAACCCGGTGGGTACTACGTTATCGTCGACCACGCGGCTGCTGCGGGCACGGGCACGAACGACACCCAGTCGCTGCATCGGATCGACCCCGCCTTTGTCCGCGCGGAGGTCGAGGCGGCTGGCTTCGTGATGGACGCGGAAAGCACCGTGCTCGCAAACAAGGACGATCCGCACTCGATCAAGGTGTTCGATCCCTCGATCAAGGGCAAGACCGATCGCTATGCCTATCGGTTCGTAAAGCCCTGACAGTGACCCATCCGCCTGCCGAGGAGGTCAGTTCTCCCAGACCTGAGGGAGTTCATTGAAACTCCCAGCCGCAGATTCAGCATCTTGAAATCGTACGTAGAGGAAGAAAAGTATGAACATTGAACTGAAGGGCCGCACGGCAATCGTGACGGGGTCTACCGCGGGCATCGGCCGTGCGACGGCGGAAGGGTTGGCTCGTGCCGGCGCTTCGGTCGTCATCAGCGGACGCACGCAGGCCCGAGTTGATGAAGCGGTGCGTCAGATGCGCGACGCGTTTCCGGAGAGCGGCATCTCCGGCATCGCCGCCGATCTTTCAACCGCCGCAGGCGCGGACGCATTTCTCGCGCAGGCACCAAATGCCGACATCCTCGTCAACAACGTCGGCACAGCATTCATCCGGGACTATAACGGCATCGAGGACATCGCGAATATTCCCGACGAGGATTGGCTCAGTCTGTTCCAGCTCAACGTGATGAGCGGCGTTCGCCTGTCGCGTCACTATCTCCCGCGCATGGTGGCGAAGGGCTGGGGTCGTGTCGCGTTCGTGAGCAGCGAGTCCGCAGTCAACATTCCCAAGGAGATGCTGGACTATGGCATGACAAAGACCGCGCAACTCGCCGTCTCGCGCGGTCTGGCCGAAGCAGTCGCGGGCACGGGCGTCACCGTCAACGCCGTCCTGCCAGGCCCCACCAGGTCCGAGATCATGGGCAACTTCTTGGCGAAGCAGGCCGAAACGAACGGCGTCACACAGGAGGAGGCCGAGCAGGGCTTCCTGGCGGCCCTTCGCCCGACCACTCTCATCCAGCGCTTCGCGACCACGGACGAGGTCGCCAATATGATCGTCTACATCTGCTCGGAACAGGCTTCCGCGACCAGCGGCGCCGCGCTCCGCGTGGACGGCGGCGTTGTGCGCTTCATTGCCTAACCCTGATCGTCCGGGATTTAAGCACTCGGTGCGTTGTTCGTCCAGCAACGGGTGCTTTCGGCGTTGCGATCAAATTGGCTAAACGACGAGACTGGGGTGGTCGTAAGCGGTCCGTCTGGTCCAGGCGTCAACTACAGAATAGATGACGTTCCCTCGCGGATGGCAGAGCGACCGCTTTCGTTGCCGGGCGCAGCCGGATGTTCAATCCGGCTTCAGTCGAGTGATCTCGATCTTGACGTCCCGCCGGAATTCGCCCGCCACGATACGCGTGTCGAGTTGGACACTGCGCATGAATCCAGGCGTGGGGTCCCATGTGAAGATCCCGCCCTCGATGGCCTCGACGCCGCCTGCGAGGGCTTTCTCGACCAGCGCCTGGACCTCGGCTCGCTCGGCCGTGTCAGTAATTGCCTCCACAAGGTTCCGCAGTTCCGGGCCTATATGGCTTCTCGCAGCTTCCGCATTGGGAGCAAGGCGCCAGACGATCAGCATGTCGTCGCTATCCTCGAGCTTGCCGCCCTGGATCTCCAAGGTTGAGCCTGCGATCTGGAACCAGGACGGAAGATCCATGTCCTGAACGACTGCAACCGTACCGGCCCGGTTGAAAGCGCGTATGTAGCCGATCCCGGTCGCCCAGAACGGACGCAGGACGGCATTGATGCCGTTGGCCTCGAAGAGGGGGAGGGCGCGGACGATCGCCGCGGCGGTTTTTGGATCCGCGACCTGAGGTAGCTGATCGACCAGCCGTGCTTTGATTGCCTGCCAGTCTGTCTCGGTCAGCACGCCATGCAGCATGCTGAGAGTGTAGGTCTGTCCTTCGATCGCCTTGGCGATGAGGTAGCTGGCATCTTGCGCTGCTCCCTCTCGCCCGTTCACCGCCTCTATAGAGAAAGTGCCGGAGTGTTGCCCGTTAGGCTCTTCAGCCATGACCCTCAGGTGCACCTCGTGCGTCCAGTCGACCACCTTGCGGGTCGAGCCAAAGGTCTGCTCGTGCCGGTAGTCGACGCGGTAGATGATGTCCTTGCCGAGCGGGGGAAAAAAGCCGAACCGAAGCGTTTCGGCGCTCTCCTGCGCCATGGCTCCCACAATCATCATTCCTGTCAGCAGCAACGTCCAGATATTCCGCATGGTCGTGGCCTTCCGCCGGTTGGCACCAAGCCGATTACCTACGCCCAGCTCCAGCCTGTCAAGTTCACCACGACGAGTGCGGCAGGGCTAAATCATGAAACGATATCCGAACCGCATTGGGTCAACGGGAAGCGGTTAAGGCGCGATACTGTCTCTGACGGAATGAGCGGTCAATCACGGCAAGAATCAAGCCGGCTACGCCCAGAGCGACCCCGCTTACCGCCAATATCAGCGGGACATTGGAGAGCTCATCATTGCGCTCCCGGAGGGCGAAGCCAACGCCTGCCGTCAGAAAGAAGAGGACTGCGGCAATCAGGCCGATGCGAATTCTCAGTCCCCAGAAGTCTGGTTTCACGATCACGCGCCGAACGATCACGTCCTGGAAATGGCGCAGCACCGCCGCGGCCTGAGCCCGTGCATTTGCGTCGACGGGCATCCGTGTTCGGCTCCGAACGGCTCACCGGCGCGCTCCTGGACCGCCTCACGCATCACGTCCATATCCTTGAGATGAACGGCGACAGCTTCAGGCTCGCCCACAGCAAGCGTCGGTCACGCCAAGCCCGGTCGAACCGCCGTCGGACGCCGCCCCTCAGGCATGACCGCGACAAGCAGGAAAGGTCCCGATCGGGCCTTTCCTGCTTGCGTCAGTGCCGCACTTTTACTCCGGCCACGCGCTGCAAAGTCCCTCCGGCGTTGACAGAAGCGCACATCCAGCGCAGCCGGCGACCCTTCGCGTGCTATCGCGATCTCTGCCATTAGATGCCCCCAATGTCCGCCGGAACAAGCGGCAGAGACTACATCTGCGACGGGAGCGTTATGCGGTAGCTCGTGCGTGCCAGGCTAGGGCATCTTCAACGCGGTCGTCGCCCCAGAATATCTCCTGGCCAACACTGAAAGTTGGAGAGCCGAAAATGCCGAGGCTCCTCGCTTCATTGGTGGCGGAGACAAGCCCTTCTACACCCTCGTCCGCGTCCGCCCGGTCGAGAATGGATTTCGGATCGGCGCCGGCGTCACTGATGCTTTCGGAAATATTGGGCTCGCTGCCGGCCGGCACGCCCTCCTCGAACCATTGCCTGTAACTCGCGCGCGCATAGGCGGCGCACCATCCTTCGAACGCTCCGATAACAGCGACGCGGTTGGCGCGCTCCAACTCAGTTAACGGATATGGAACCGGAAACTTCGGCGAAAGCCCATGAACCGCCGAACGTCGTTCGATGTCGCGCCACATATAAGCGGCTTTGATCGGCTTCTTTGCAAAAGGAATATTATCCATTTCGATCATGATCGATCGAACGTTGAACGGTCGCCAACGGAAGACGACGCCAGTGTCCTTCTCGATCTGGGCAAGGCGCATGACCGACAAATAGCTGTAGGTACTGCCGATCGAGAACCAGAAGTCGATCGTCGCCATTGTCTTCCATCCTTTCCGGCGTAGACACGTTGGTCAACCACAATAGCAAAGTCGGCGACGTTTCCGCAATTCTGTCTTAGATTGAAAGTTTGTCACCGGGCATACCATGCAGCATGTTCAGACCGTCGTTGTTGGAGCTGGTCCGGCGGGACTCGCCTGTGCGTCCGCGTTGAAGAGTGTAGGCCTCTCTGCAATTGTTCTCGAAAAGGCACAAACTGTTGGCGCGACCTGGCGTGGCCACTATGATCGCCTTCATCTCCACACTCACAGAAAGCAATCTGGGCTGCCCGGGTTTCCGATACCGAGCAGCTATCCGAAGTATCCCTCACGGGATCAGGTCGTCGCCTATCTCGAGAAGTATTCAGCGCATCATGGGATCAGGCCTCGGTTTGGCGCGCATGTCTCGCACCTCGGCGCCGCGCCATCGTACACGGCAGGTTGGCTTGTCAAAACGGGGGACATGACACTGGCAGCCCGCAATGTCGTCGTCGCCACGGGAATCGCTTCATGGCCCAGGCGGGCGGAATGGGCTGGCAAAAACAGCTTTCCCGGACGAGTCCTTCACTCAAGCGAATACGTTAATCCGAAACCGCTCCAGGGAGGCCGGGTTCTGGTTGTTGGTTTCGGCAACTCAGGCGGCGAGATAGCCATGGAACTCGCAAACGCAGGCGTCGATGTAACTGTCTCTGTGCGAAGCCCCGTGAATGTCATCCCGCGCGAGCTTTTCGGTATCTCGATCGTGACCTGGTCGATCCTGGAACAACCTTTCCCTTATCGACTCATGGACGCCCTGAACAAGCCTTTGCTCCGGCTCGTGCTGGGCGATCTGCAAAAGCTTGGACTGCGTCAGGCAGATAAGGGACCACTGGCCCAAGTCGTCGAAGATCGGAAGATCCCGATCCTCGACATCGGGACACTGGATCTCGTTCGGCGCGGCAAGATCTCTATTCGAAACCGCATTGTGCGGATATCGGAGGCCGACGTGCACTTCGCTGACGGATTAATTGAGAACTTTGACGCGATGATTGAGGCTACTGGCTACAGTCCGGATTTACGTACGCTTCTGCCAGAGCATGAAAGTGCACTCGACGGTTCTGGGGGGCCTAGATCCTGTGGATCCGAAACTGACTATCCCGGACTTTATTTTTGCGGGCAGATCCCGGTCTCAACTGGACAACTGCGGCAAATAGGAATGGAGGCGCGGCGCATAGCGTCGTTGATAAAGGCTACTCGATGCGAATGAGGGTTCTAGCGCGCGCTCCAGCCAGCGGCTAGGAGCCGGGCGGGCCTGCAAATGGACAGCCTGGCCGGCCGAGTCGTTACTTCTAACTAGCGTCCGAGCCAGAGCTCATCACCCCGCCTAGACACTGACCAGCGCTGAATGGTCGCGAAGCGAGTCCCGCCGCCCCCACAGCATCGGTGGGCTCTGCGCTTGAGGGTCGCAAACGGTTGGATGTTGCGGCTTCACCTGCAACCTGGAGCCGCTTTCCTCGCGGTCGCCAAGTCGCTTCGCGGGTGAGCCTACCTACGCCCTTGAGGAGAACGACGCTCGCCTCAAGCGACGGCATAACAGCGGGAAACAAGCCCCGCTGTCACGCAGATCTTTGAATTGCCGACACAGATTGACTGATCAGGATTCACCCGCCAATCGACGGCCGATTTGTTCCACAGCGGAGCGGCCGTTTACCGCCAGATTTTCTCCATCACCGGACTGTCTGCTCCCGGCCCCATTCCCGTCGAAACCGATCCACAGCGGACGTCAGCTCGCCTGCGATGAAAAACTGACGTGAGGCCGATGCTGCCAATCCGATATGAGAGCGGGTAAGCACAAACACACGGGAAAGTTTCGTCGTCACCCCGCGCTCAGGTGCCGGTAACGCGCCAGATGACGTCGCCCACATCGTCTGCCATCAACACCGCGCCGTCGGTCGCCAGCGCCACGCCAACCGGGCGGCCATAGGAATATTTCTCGTCCGGCGACAGGAAATCGGTGAGAATTTCACGCGGCATTCCCACTGGCTTGCCCTTCTCGAAGGCGATGAATGCCAGCTGGTAGCCCGAGAGCTTGGAGCGGTTCCACGACCCGTGCTGGCCGATGGCCATGCCCGACGGAAAGCCCGGCAGTGTGCCCTCAGGCAGCCAGCAAAGACCCAGCGAGGCCGTATGCCCGCCTAGCGCATAATCGGGCCGCAGCGCCGAGGCCACTTTGGCGTGGTTCTGCGGCACCCGATCGTCGACAACCCGGTTCCAATAGCAATAGGGCCAGCCGTAAAACCCGCCATCGCTGACCGATGTCAGATAGTCAGGCGGCGTCTCATCGCCCAGCCCATCGCGCTCATTGACCACCGTCCAAAGCATCCCTTCCTCGGGCTCCCAGGCCATGCCCACGGGATTGCGCAAGCCACCGGCAAAAATACGGGACTGCCCCGATTTGAGGTCATATTCGTGGATGCAGGCGCGGTTTTCTTCCGCAGCCATGCCCGCGTCGGCGATATTGCTCAGCGACCCCACGGCCACGTAAAGCTTGGTGCCATCCTTGCTGGCAATCAGATTACGCGTCCAATGCCCGCCGGGCACCAGATCCATTAGCTTTCTAGCCGGGTTGGAGATTCTCGTCGCGCCCGCCTCGTAAGGATAGGCCAGAAGCGCGTCGCTGGCTCCGACGTAAAGCGTCTCCCCGACAAGCACGATGCCGAAGGGCTGCCGGACATTCTCAATATAAGCGTAACTTTCCTCAGCCACCCCGTCGCCGTCGCCATCGCGCAGCAGCGTCACGCGGTTGGGGCTGTCGCCGGAAGCGCGCGCCCGCTGCATCGTGGCCGACATGGCCTGGTCGAACAAGGTGCGTGGATTCCCCGTTTCGCCCATCGCTTCAGCCACCAACACATCGCCATTGGGCAGCACATGCATATTGCGGGGATGCACCAGTCCCCGCGCAAAGGCATTGACCTTTAGCCCGGCGGCCGCCGTCGGCTTATGCTCGCCCTCCCACCCCTTGGCCGTCGGCATCTTCAACGTCGGTATCTTGCCTTGCGGTTTGGCCTCCGGAATGACCGGCGCCGTGCCATAGACAGGCGCTCGCGCGCTATCACCCGAATGACGAATGGCAACAACGCCTTTGCTGACAAAGGCAATAAATCGGGCGAATGGGGAAGACTCGGCCATGGGTCGTCTCTGATAATGAGGGAAATAAGCGGAGCCCAGACGCTAACGCCTTTGCGCAACCAGCACTAGAAGGGGCGAAGAATTAGAAAATGAGCAAACAGACTACGAAAGGAGCCAGCAAAGGCCGACAGCAGACCGATCCCTTCGGCAGGAAAGGGGTGGGGAAACAGACAGGCGGCTTTCGGTCGGCGACTTGGGAAAGCAGACATTCATCCAAAACTCCGGCCTTTAAGCCTTGCGCCCAGTTCTGGTCATTCATTGAGACGGACCAGCATCGCAAAAAGCGGCCATTATTATGCTCACCTGTGGCTGGTTCGCATTTCCGAGCCTTCATCTCAACTCCTGATAACACGCACGCGATAGCTGAGATGTCCAAGCTGCTCCACCAACACAATCGACCCGGGAACAACCGCGTTCGCCTCAAAGAACGATCGAATCCAACCGCGTTTACGAAAGAATTTCTTCTTTCCATCGAGATCAGTCTGGACCGGAGATGTACCACCCCATTCCACGACTATCTCGCAAGCAGCGGCACTGTCGCGATTTGGTCCACCGATTGCCTCAGCGGGAAACTTATCGAAGAAGCTGCGTAGATAAATGTGGTTGTGGTCGATATTGCCCTGCGCAACCTCTGATGTCCCTAGTTGGCGCACGGTGTCGGTCGTGGGCGGAACACCATGATCAGGTGCCGACTTCGTGGCTGACGCAGCCGAAGGCTCACGCAGAGTCGGAGGTAGCGGCGGCGCGATGCGAACTGCCCGTTGGATGCACGGAGCAGTCTGCATGTGCGCCTCAGCCTGCAGGACCACCTCTGCTGATGCGCGGGCATCCTCGCCAGCATCGTGATGCGCGAAGCTTAAGCCCAAATGACTCTTCAATGGCGCGAGGCCATGGCCGCCGTTCCCTTTGATCTTGGGCCAGGCGCAACGGGCGACTCGGACGCTGTCCTGCCATGTCCAGGTCGGCAGAGTCAGCCCATCACGGGTGCATGCCGCGGCTATGGCACTCTGATCGAAGGGGAGTGCTGATAGACGGTCTGGTCCGCCAAGGCATTCTTCAGCATCGGAAACACCTGGTCGAACGTTGGGGCACCCTGGACTGTGCGCGCGGTGATCCCGTGAATCCTGCTATAAGACCAATCGTTGGTCTGTGGGTCGATATATGTCACCCAGGTCTCGATCGTTTTATCTGGTCGAACACAAGCAACGCCGATCTGGCAAATGCTCGCCCGGTCATAGTTCGCGGTTTCGACATCAAGTGCGAAAAACCTGAATGTGCCTGAAGGAAAATCGGGAGGTGAAAGCCGTATCGGCGACAACGCCCCCGAGGAAGGGACGAAGCACGAAAAGCGCTGGCGCTGACGCTCGATGGCCGCGAGCCTGTCCTGCCCCCAACCCGACCGGGCGGGCAATGGTCGCATCCACCAGATCCACAGGTTCGTCGTAGACCGCCATGGCCCGCCCATTCCAAGCTATGGCATTGGCGGGCGCGATCGCCAGGATTTGGCGTTCCAGCGAAGCGATCTCGAGATCGTCCGGAACCGGAACCGGCACCCAGACCGCAGCGCAGTGTTCGGCGACGAAGGCATTGCGCAGCGCCTTTGCGTGGGCGGCATCGGGACCCGTCGTAGGGTCACGCCTGATCGAGGCTTGGCGGTAGGACTACAACGTGGCTCACAATGGCAACACCCCGGCGGAATTTGCCGAAATATCAAGCCTGTGCCATGATGGGCAGGTCAAAATCGCCGCCGGATTTTAACGTTCGACCTGGACCACCAAACCCAAGCGATTCACTGAAATGTGACAGACCTGACGGGACGGTGATCTGGACGCCGGGCAATCTTTTCAAGAGCGACGAAGGCATTCCCCGACCTAACGGCTGGTGTGATCCGCCCCACCCACCTCCTTGATGAAGGAGAGCAGGAGCGTGCTGAGCCGAACCGGCTGCTCCTGTTGGACCCAGTGACCGGCGCCGTCGATAAGCTCGATGTCACCCATCCTCGTCGCCGCCTTCGTCCTCATAAGATCGACCGCGCCCGGCGCCGAATAGGTACCCCAATCGCTCTTCCCGCCGATGAAGAGCGACGGGACATCGATCGTCTTGCCCGAAAACAGGCGCAACTCAGCGTTTAGGTCAGGATCAGAATGGACGCGATAAGCCTGCAGGGCGCCTTGAAACCCAGTGCGGCCATACTCCTCCGTGTACACCCCAAGTTCCGGCTCGGTGAGCCATTTGCTGGCAAGAACCTCGGCGGCGGAAGGTTGGAATGGAGCGACGGTCTGGGGCATCGTCTTGCCGAGACCCATGACGTAATAGGTGGGCATTTTTGCAAGTTCCATGGCGGTTCGCGCCTTCAACGAATGCGGCTTATTTCCCGGCCAGTCAGCGCTCTTGACGTAGAAAAATGCACGAAGAAACGCGTGTAAGCCTTGAGGGGCGCGCCACATGTCATAGTTCGCCTCGCGTGTGCTCAAGTATTGTTGATAATACTCTCTGGGCGGATCGAGCGCCGCCAACGCGGCCGCTAACTTTTGATTTTCAGTGTTCGGTTGAACCGACGATGCCTCGCTTTCCGCAGTTTTGAACGGAAGCGCGGGCGGACCGGGGAACGGTGCGCTCATCAGCACCACCGAGGGAAAGACGTCAGGTCGGGCTAGCGCACAATAGGCAGCCACGGGCGAGCCGAGGTCGTGCCCGACGAGCATCGCCGTACGCCGATACCCCAAGGCCGAAACCAATCCGAGGGCGTCGCGCGTCATATTCAAGAGGCTGAAGGGCCCCAGCTGGGCGTCATAGCCGTTCACCCAACCGGAGGTGCGGCCAAAACCCCGCTGGTCGGGCGCCACGACATGGTACCCGGCGTCAGCCAGAATTGGGATCAGGTGTCGCCAGCCGTAAGCCAAATCCGGAAAGCCGTGCAGAAGCAGCGCGAGCGGCCGGCCGGGGCTTTCGTAACCAGCCTCGAGAATATGGACATCGAGGCCGTTGACCCCATGGATCATGAGCGAGCGGACCCCCTTGGGAAGCGTTCCCTCGCCATATGTTGATGTGGTCAAATCAGTCCCTCCTATGGGGTTTGCGCGGGCCGGTCGAAGTGAAGCCGCAGCCAGGCTGGCCGCGCCCATCGCTAAGACGGCTCGTCGGGACGCCGATGGCTTGAAACTAACTGGATGACTCATGACGAAACGCACCGTCCGCGTGCAAGCGCGCTCTTCAGCTTCAGCGACAACGCCCGCGACGAACAATTCACACGGCGGCCGGGCAATCGAGGACGATTGGCCCCGAAACAAAAACGCTCGGCATAAGGTGAACCAGGAAACCCGCGTGCTTCGACTTTAGTAATTCCTGCTGCAAAATGGGTAGGTTGCGCATCACTGAACGAACTTTCTTGGCTTAGGATTTTGGCTGAGGGGCATCGCCGGATTCCTTATATGGTGATCGCCATAGCAACGTCAAGCGAAACGTGTTATGGTCACGGCATGCCACGTAAGACTGACGCCCGCGCTCGCGCGATTGCCACGGCCGAACGACTGTTTCGCATCCAAGGCTACACTGCGACCGGATTGACCCAGATCCTTGAAGAAAGCGGTGCGCCTAAAGGATCGTTCTATTTTCACTTTCCACGTGGCAAGACACAGCTCGCAGAAGAAGCAATTGATCGTTACGTTGCGAATAGAATTGCTGTATTGTGGAATATCTCGGCGAATACGACGGGTGATGCTCTGAATTTTGTCCATCAGATTTTCGGCACATTCGCGGCCGAAATGGTCGCCTCCGATTTCCAGTATGGATGTCTAATGCAAAATCTGGCGAATGAGCTGCCCGCGCTCGACGCTGAGCTGACCAAACGGGTAGCGCGCGGATTTGTCGATTCGACCGAGATTGTTGCGGAGCATTTTAGGGGGTGCGGTTTCGCTCCCGCGCGCGCATCCTCAACCGCAGCCGCATTGGTAGCCGCCCTCGAAGGCGCGCGAACGATCGCCCGCCTGGAACGCACGCCGGCTATATTCGAGGCGCTGGCGGATGTGAGTGTCCAGAGGTGGGCTGCCCCCGAGGGGTGAGAATGTGCGGGGCGAGTTCAGCCTGACGGGGCTCGCCTATAATATCAGAAGAGCCATCACTCTCGTCGGCGTTCCAGGCCTGATCGCCACCGCTCAGGCATGAACGGTCGCTATTTGCATTTATGAACCTAAAAACAGATACAATGCCTCGGAAAAGGCGGCGCTGCTTTGCGCTCTGGGTCGAAATTTAGGAGGTTGAGAATTTTGCCCCGCAGCCTGCCACAAGCTGCATATGATCAGCCATCCTGAAAGTCTTGGGACGCTCTGCAGGATTTTCGCGACAAGCCTTATTTCGCGAACTTCACGTGGCTACAATCGGCTTTCTCGTTGGTGCCAGTGTCCCCCAGAGAGAGGCGACAACAATCATAGCGCCACCGGGCCAGACGCTGATCGATGCGGCTTCGCCCAACCAGATCACGGCGAACAGCGCGCCAAACACTGGCTCAGTGCCCATCAGCAGGGAAACCCGCGTCGGCGAAGTGTTCCGTACCGCGTAGTTTTGAACGAAGAATGCGAACAGGGTGCAGAAGACCACCAGGTACATCGTCAAGATCCAGAAGCTGCCATCTGTGGGTAGCGCCGGCAGACCTGTCGGCAAAAGAACAGCGCCCAGGAGCAAGGAGCCCAGACCGACGACACTGGTCTGAACGGTCGTGAGAGCGACGGTGGAGATTGCCGGGTCGCGCGTCATGCTCTTGGTGAAGGTGACCATGCAGGCCCGAAGAAGCGCAGCAACCAGAATGAGCAGGTCGCCGAGGTTGAATTCGAGGGCACCGCCCGCGCTCACCAGATATGCCCCGGCCAGTGACACGATAACTGCGAGGACAATGTTCAAGGTCGGACGGGTGCCAAGCACAAGGAACTCGACGATCGGGGTCAGCACGACACAGGTGCTGATGAGGAATGCTGCGTTTGATGCGGTCGTGAGCGAGAGGCCGTAGGTTTCCGCCACGAAGATGCAGAGCAATATGATGCCGAGCGGGACACCCGCGGCCAGCACCTTTGCGAGCCGCTGGCGGCTCAACTGGAACAACGACGGCGACAGGATGACGGCCGTTATCGTGAAGCGGACTGCCAGAAAGCCGAGGACCGGGTAGAAGACGATAGCCTCCTTGGCCACGCCGTAGCTTGTTCCCCAGACGATCGCCACGATCAGCAGCAGAAGTTCGCTCAGTCGAACCGAATTCGCCATGATTTTCATTTCTTGAAACAAACCATAGGTCGCGCATGCCGGAAGGACGTGGTGTCGGTGATTCAGCCTATATCGACGTTCAAGGCGATGTCCCAGGTGCCGGCACCGTTTTTGGCCAGGCCGATCATCATCAAGCCGAGCGCCTCGAGCGTCTGGGCCATCTGCAGGCCGCCGACATCCAACGGACGCAGTCCGAGACTCTCGAGGAAGGTCGAGACGCGCGCCTTGGCCTCCGCATCGTCGGCTGCGATGAACGCGTCGAGGCGTCCACCCTTGGCAAGTACGTGACCGAAGATCGTGTTGAACGCTTTCACGACATGCGCGCCGGCGGGGAGGCCCTTGGCGGTTTCCTGCTCAGCAGAACTGCCGTGGGGAGTCACGAGGCCCGAGAGGTCGGGGGCGACCGGGTTGGTGATGTCGATGATCACCTTGCCGTCGAGCGCTTTCCCAAAGTCGGCCACCACCGCCGCCGCACCGGTGTACGGCACGGCGAGGATAACGATGTCGCCCGCCGGCGCGGCGCCGTATGTCCCTATGGTCGCTCCGGCTGCGAGCTGGTCGGCCAGCGCCTGGGCCTTGGCAGGGTCGCGGCTGACCACCTCGACAGTGTGTCCGGCCTTGGCGGTACGGCCCGCGATCGCGGCAGCCATGGTTCCTGAGCCGATGATGCTGATAGTGCTCATGTGTAGTCTCCTATTGAGTGGGGGTATTGCTGGTGGTTTCTAAAAGGGGGATCCCCGTCTATTGGTCGAACGGATCACGGGATCGCGATATGGCCCGCCGGGAAGTAATGGCCGTTGTCGAGGTCCTCGATCAGGCCCGGCTGAGCGGGCTCCCAGCCGAGCGTCTGGCGGGTGATGTGGTTGGACGCCGGGAGGTCCAGCGTGACCAAATTCGCGAGAAAGCCGAAGAAGCCCGGCAACATCAGTACGTCCGCGGGAATGGGCACAGCGCCATCGTGACAAACCCGCCGAGCAACTGTGTCAAGAAGGCAGCGTGCTGTCAGATCAGCGATCGGAACGCCCGGCGGTGTTGTCAGCTTACGGATGGCGCGCGATCTTCGAGCCCGGCATTCCGGCGGGCGATGACCTGCTAGGCCCGCAGGCCAACAGGGACAGCCCTAGCCATGGCTGCGACCTGCTCCATAGCGGCGGCCGCACCCTTCTCGGATGCTTCCGGGCCGAAGCTTTGGGCCTCCGCGCGGATTGTCTCGATGTCCGTTATGCCAATGAAGCCCAAAATCTGCTTCAGATACGGGACCAGCATATCGTTGGCTGCCATCGGGCCGTTGGAATAGACGCCACCGCTGGCGGCGACCACGTAGACCTTCTTGCCGGTGATCAGGCCCACCGGCCCGTCCTTGGTGGAGATCATCGTACGCCCGGGCCAAACGATATGATCGATCCACGCCTTGAGCGTCGAAGACGGCGCAAAGTTGATCATGCTGGCAGCGATCACCACCACATCGGCGGCCTTCAACTCATCGACCAGTGTTTCTGCGAGCGCGACCGCCGCAGCTTGATCGGGGGTGCGCTGCTCAGGCGGCAGCATGCGGCCGACCACATAGGCAGGATCGATGTGGGGCAGGTCGTCAGCCGCCAGATCGCGGATCGTGAGCGTTGCGCCAAGCTCGGAGGTCAGCCGGTCAGCGAGCGCGGTCGCCACCTTGGTGGAAAGCGAGGCTTGGCCGCGCGGACTGGATAGGAGCATCAAGATATGGGTCATTGGTACAGCCTTTGAAATTGGTTGGAGGCACCGGCCGTGGCGGCCGGCGTCAACCGGTGCTTCTGCACGCGCGTCACGTCCCAAATAGAGGATCGTGGGTGACGAAGAAACTGATGAAATCTAGTCCATCTTGATCTATAAATTAGAACATGGACTCACTGACGCTCGACCAAATTCAGCTCTTCCTCGCGGTTGTCGATCAAGGCAGCTTCTCGAAGGCCGCTAAGAAGCTGAATCGCGCTCAGTCCGCAGTGACCTATGGGATTCAGAAACTCGAGGCGCAGGTCGGAATACCGCTGTTCGATCGAAGCGCGTATCGCAGCGCGCTGACCGACGCGGGTCGCACGCTCTTGTTGAGGGCGCGTCGGATCGCAGAGGAAACCAACGCCTTTCGCGACACTGCCCGAAGTCTAGCCAGCGGGCTGGAAGCCGAACTGACGGTCGTGCTGGACTCGATGTTTCCGATGCCGCCGGTAGTCGAGGCGCTACGCGCGTTCACGGACAAGTTTCCGACGGTGCAGCCGCGCGTTTACGTGCAATCTCTCGGCGCCGCGGCCGAACTGGTGCTCGACGGCACCTGTATGATAGGCCTGTTGCAGTTAGCCTTCAGCGACATGGCCCTGCTCAAGCGCTTCCAACTGCTGAGCGTCGACCTTGTCTCAGTGGTCGCACCGGGCCATCCGCTAGCGGAGATCGATGGTCCGATCGAGACGCATGTTCTGCACGACCATGTGCAGCTTGTGCTCACCGACCGTTCAACTCAGACCGCTGGACGAGATTACGGTGTCCTTTCCGCGCGGACATGGCGGCTGGCGGATCTCGGCGCCAAGCACTCGATGCTGCTGGCAGGCCTTGGGTGGGGAAACATGCCCGCCCATCTGGTCGAGACTGACATCGCGCAGGGAAGACTGCGGATCATCCAGCCTGCCGAGTTCGATCCTCGGACAAATCAAATCGCAATGTGCGCGACATATCTAGCCGACCATCGCCTGGGCCCCGCAGGCCAGTGGATGATCGAGCATCTGGCCGATTCCGTCGTCCACGACACTTCGGCCGATTCGAAGACGTAAAAGCAAGTCAGGCGCCATTGGCATTCGTGAGTTCGGGCGGGCCCAGAAAGGCCGGCCGTCACTCGATCATGCGTTGATCAGTTTTGCCTCTTGAAGAGGTCTCTGAAGATCAACAGGCCCACCTGCTTCCTCGCACCTGTTCGTTTCCAACCTGTCGTCAGATGTTGCTGATGCCGCCATCGACGAGCATGTCGGAGCCTGTCATAAACGAACTTTCGTCTGACGCGAGGAAGACTGCTGCCGACGCCTGCTCTTCCGGAAGCCCGAGCCGCAGCATGGGAACGTAGGATGCGTATGCCTTTTGAAGAGCGGTAAGTTCCTCGGGAGTGCTTGCTTGGCCTTCCATGATCGCCGTGGGGATTGGGCCGGGGCTCAGCAGATTCGCCCGAATACCGCCGCCCTTGAACTCTGCGGCCCACGTGCGCACAAAGGAGCGCAGAGCCGCCTTGGCGCCTGAGTATGCCGAGTGGTTTGCCAAGCCCATGTAGTGGATAGCCGAGGCGACCAGGATGATCGATCCGCCGCCTTCCATCAAAGGCAGCATCTTCTGCACCAGGAATAGCGGGCCTTTGGCCATCAGATTGAAGGTGCGGTCGTAGTGGTCCTCGGTGATTTCGCGCAGCGGTACCTGCTCCGTGAAGCCAGCGTTGGCCACCACCACGTCGACTCTGCCTTTTGACTTCCTGACAACATCGGCTACTCGGTCCAGATCATCGAGTTTGGACGCGTCGGCTTGGATGGCGGTCACGTTCGAGCCAATCGACTGCACAGCTTCATCAAGCGCGGTTTGGCGTCGACCGAAAATAACGACTTCGGCGCCTTCGTTGACGAAACGCTGCGCAATTGCGAGTCCGATGCCGCTGGTCCCGCCGCTGACAACGACGATTTTTCCTGCCAATCTCGACATGATGTTTCCTTCGGGTTGCGTGCCGGCGACGCCGACGACGGTGTTGGAAGTCTCCGTCCTGCCACGGCCGGGCGAGCTGGCCCGACAAGGCCTTGTGACCCACAGACTAGCGATGCTTCGTCCATGCCGGACCGACTTCACCGTCTATCTAAGTCATGCAGAATTGGTCGATAATACTGCAGAGGAACATAACATTAATGCCATTTGAGAATGTGCCGCTCCGTCTGTGGATTGATCTGAATCCCGGTTCGGGCTCGTTTGCGTTGCCGAGCTTCGCCACATTTAGATCGATCAGCGCCAAAGACTTCGGAGATTGTCGTCCGAGAACGTGACATGAGGGCGCCAGTTAGGAGCTTGCCTGTCAGATCCATCGAGGCGCTAGCATTCGGCAAAAGCTGGCTGCACACCGGACTTGGTCTCGTCTCGCTCCCGGCCGCGACCTAGATACGACCGGGAATCCGTTGCGAGAAAAATTCAGTGACCCAGCGCACGCGTGCCGGAACAAGGCGGCGCTTCGGCCAGACGAGATTTATATCCCTGACGTCGACCAGAAATTCTTCGAAAACCGATATCACGTCCGGATGCTGGAGGTCGTCGGCAAGAGAGATTTTGGCGAACATACCGATTCCCACACCAGCCAGCACAGCAGACCGAATCGTCTCGACACTGTTCGATGAAAGATTGCCATGAACCGGCACACTGAATTCACCGTCTGGTCCGCAAAACGGCCAATTGTTGGACTCCATCAGCCCATTATAAAGCAAGCAGTTGTGACTGCCGAGTTCGGCAGGGGCCCTGGGCACGCCTCGTTCCTCGAAGTATCGACGGGATCCAACGCACACCAACGGGGTACGAGCTACGCGCGTGACGACCGCGTCTGGTTCGTCGACAGGCCCCACTCTGATCGCCAGATCAATCCGGTCCTCCACCATGTTTCGCACAGAATCCGAGAGGATGAGATCTAGCTGAAGGCCTGGATTGAGCGAAAGAAGGTCTGGGATAAGGGGCAAGATGTGGAGGCGGCCAAAGGTGGCGGAAACGGCGATCCTGATTGTGCCGGAAACCTTGAGCGTGCTGCTTGTCAGTTCGCTGTCGGCGTCATCCAACTCGCCAATGAGGGGTTTCGTCCGGTCATAGTAGCGTTGCCCTTGGTCCGTGAGGGTCACTCGTCGCGTGCTTCTATTGAACAGCAACACCCCCAGCCGCTTCTCCAGCGCGCCGACGGCCTTGCTGACGGCCGGTTGTGAGTCGCCGGTTCTCCGGGCGGCAGCTGTGAACCCGCCTGCTTCAACCACCGCGATGAACGAACTCAATTCCTGAAAACGATCCACGTCATTCCCCAGAAGAATGAATATTATGGGTTTTTACGCAATAACGCGTTGTCTGAACATGTTCTATATCCCGTACACCACAAGCTGGAGGTGTACGTGTCATGAATATCGACTTCAAAGGTCGCAAGGCCATTGTAACCGGCTCCACGGCCGGCATCGGCCGCGCCATAGCGGAAGGACTGGTGCGCGCGGGCGCTTCGGTGGTGATCAATGGCCGCGGCGAGTAGCGCGTCGCCGCGGCGCTCGGCGAGATTCGCGCGCTTTTCCCGAAGTCCGATGTAACCGGCGTCGCCGCTAACCTTGAGACGGCCGAAGGGGCCAGGGCCTTGTTCGCGCAGGCGCCCGATGCCGACATCCTCGTCAATAATGTGGGTACGGCGCGCCCAAAGCCCTTCCTTGAGCTTGCCGATGACGACTGGCTCAGCCTCTTCCAGCTCAACGTCATGAGCGGCGTTCGCGCGGCACGCCATTATGTGCCGAAGATGACGGCGCGGGGATGGGGACGTGTCGTCTTCATCAGCAGCGAGTCCGCCCTCAACGTTCCGAAGGAGATGATCGACTACGGCATGACCAAGACCGCGCAACTCGCCATTTCGAGAGGGCTCGCGGAAGCAGTCGCGGGAACGGGCGTGACGGTCAACTCAGTCATCCCCGGCCCGACAAGGTCCGAAATCCTGTCGAATATGATGAGGGAGTTGGCGCACGCGCAAGGCATCACGCAGGAGGAAGCGGAGCAGTTGTTCTTGAAGACGATGCGCCCCGACAACGCTGATCAATCGATTCTCGACGACCGAGGAAGTCGCGAACATGGTCGTCTATGTCTGCTCGGACCAGGCTTCGGCGACAAGTGGCGCTGCTTTGCGCGTCGACGGCGGCGTCCTTAGGTCAATCCTCTAGCGGTCACCTCATTACTCTGGGCACTCTCGCTCTGCCATAAGGCCTTAAGGCAGGGTTTCACGAACTCCTGACAAGCACCTCTTGAAAGTTGTCAAGACAGGATTATCTGTTGGGTCTGGTGATCAATCTGCTTTGGTGGATCCGGGGCGGTAGCCAATCGGTGGTGCGGCTGGACCGGATGAGTAATGACATTATCGACTTGAGCTTCGCCGTCTACGCCACGTACTTCGACGGGTTCTGCACACGCGACGAGAAGGCCAAATGGGTTTATGCCAACCTCCTCGCGGCAATCACAGCTTTTCGCGGAATTGATTGACCTCTTGCTATATGCATGCTGACTGCGTGAAAGCGACAGCTATTCTGGAATAGTCTGGAAACGTATATGCCGCCTTCGACGGTCATGGGGCGCAAGAGTACTTGCAAACGCCCCGCCCACTTCGGAAAGCACAGCAATCTAGAATGGAATGGCAGCTTTGAGGCAATCTCAGAGGTGGTAGTACGCCTGGAATTGGGCGCATCACTGCCATTAAGCCTTGATCTCTCCGATAACCGCAGCAGTTCACTTCGGGACACAGGCAAAGTTTGCCCGTTGCTTTCAGCCAAGTGACACGTGATGGTCGAACCCCGAATCGGGCCCTTGACGCCGCACGCGGATCTGAGCACACATGTGATGCACAAATTGTGGCAAGGCCACTTCGGCAGAACGAATTTCTCATTGATCTCAAGGGCCTCGCTGGAAGAGGGGTTTTACTGGCTGAGAATCCAGGTTCCCCAGCCAAGCAAAATCAAGCACATAAGAGAAATGTAGGCGGCGCGGCGAAAGCCACGTCGCGTTGGCGGCTGACAGAAGCCTTTGCTCGGCTATTGCGCCGGTCATTCGATTGATCGGCAGCGGTTCTCTCTGGCAGCGTACATCTGGGCTTGTTCGGCTTGCAGTTTCTCGATCTTCGTCGTCGGTCGGTTTGTGATCACCGAAACCGCCTTGGCGCCGCCAGGCACCCAAAATGGAACAATGACAGCGTCGACGTTGCCACGGCTGACGGCGATGGCGCTAATGTCCTTGGCCTTGTCACCCATTTCACGATTGAGGGTCGCGCAGGGCGTTTCGGGGGTCTGCGCGCCCATTGAGGCGCAACCGGTCATGGCGAACGCCGCGATGAGAACTCCAATCTGAACTGCCTTCATCGGATCAGCATAGCACAGGTCCAGCCTCAGCATGTGCCGGAACCAATCCTGGCCTGCCGTCGCCCATCAGCGCCCGTTCCCGGACCCTTGGCAGCCGACACCGCCCGGACTGTTGCCAGTCCCGGATCTGATTCGACGCAATTAACATGGGGTGGAACCGCAGCGCTTCGGCGCCGTTCCTTCAATCGAGCGCGTCGAAGGAGTTCGTCATGGCACCACGCCCAGCCTGGAAGGGATACCTCAAACTGTCTCTGGTCACCTGCGCGGTCGAATTGACCAATGTTGTTACCCACGCCGAGAAGGTTTCCTTCAATATCCTCAATCGAGATACCGGCAACCGTGTGAAACGCATCTATGTCGATGCCGAAACGGGCAAGCCAGTTGAAAGCGAAGACGAGGTCAAGGGCTACGAGGTCGAGGACGGTGGATACGTCCGGATCGAGGAAGACGACATCGATGCCGTGCGGATCGAATCTTCGAACATGCTCGCGCTCGACGGCTTTGTCGACAAGGCGTCCATCCAGCAAATCTATCTCGATACGCCCTACTATCTCGCCCCGGCCGACAAGGTTTCGGAAGATGCCTTCTCCGTCATCCGCGAGGCGATGGCCGCAAAGAAGAAGGCCGGTCTCGCCCGCATCGTGCTCTACCGCCGGGAGCGCCCCGTGGTCATCGAGCCACTCGGCAAGGGCATGGTTTTGACCACGCTGCGTTACGACAGCACCGTGCGCCAGCCGGACACCGTCTTCGATGAGATCAAGACGGTCAAGACCGACAAGGAGATGATCGAACTTGCCGAGCACATCATCGACAAGAAGGCGACGAAATTCGACCCCTCGGAATTCGACGACAAATATGAGGAAGCGCTGATCGAACTGATTCGTGCCAAGAAGGCCGGGCATAAAGCGCCGAAGGCCAAGATGGCAGTCAAACCTTCCAATGTCGTCAATCTGTTCGACGCTTTGAAGAAGAGCCTTGCTGCCGACAAGGACGGCGAGCCGGCACCAAAAGCGAAGAAGCCATCGAAGCGAAAGTCGGCATGACCGATGGCAACCATGCCGCTCGAACAATACCGCGCCAAGCGCGATTTCGAGAAAACCGCGGAGCCGTCGGGAAAGCAGCCGCGCCGCAAGGTGAAGACGGCCGAGGGCGGCATCTTCGTTGTCCACAAGCATGCGGCCACCCGCCTGCACTATGATCTGCGGCTGGAACATGGCGGCGTGCTGTGGAGTTGGGCCGTCACGCGCGGCCCCAGCCTCGACCCGAGCGAGAAGCGGCTTGCCGTTCATGTCGAGGACCATCCGATCGACTATGCGCCGTTCGAAGGCACGATCCCGAAGGGGGAGTATGGCGGCGGTTCGGTGATTGTCTGGGACGAGGGCACCTGGACGCCCGAACACGACCCGGCAGCCGGCATGAAGAAGGGCCATCTCGACTTCGAATTGCACGGCGAGAAACTGACCGGCAAGTGGCATCTGGTGCGGCTGAAACCACGGCCAGGCGAGAAGAAGGACAACTGGCTGCTCATCAAATCCGACGATGCAGCGGCCCATCCTGGCGAGGATATTCTCAAGGAGCGGCCGAACTCCGTGAAATCCGGCCTCACCGTCGAGGAGGTCGGCAAGGGAAAGAGCGCGAAGGGCGAGAAACCGAAGGTCTGGCATTCCAACAAGCCGGCAACGGCCAGGGCGCGACGCGAGGCGGCGACGAATCTCGACTTCATCGAGCCGGCGCTGGCGACACTCGAACGCGACGCGCCTTCGGGCAAGGAATGGCTGCACGAGGTGAAGTTCGACGGCTACCGCATGCAGGCGGGGATCGCTGGGACGGAAATCCGTCTGCTCACCCGCACCGGGCTGGACTGGACCGGGCGTTTCGGCGCGGAAATCCAGACGGCGCTTGGCGCACTGAAATGCTCCGACGCCATCCTCGACGGCGAGATCGTCGTGCTGGCCGACGACGGCGTCTCGTCCTTCTCTGCCCTGCAGGCTGATCTTTCCGCCGGTCGCAGCGACCGCATGGTCTACTACGTGTTCGATCTGTTGCGGTTGGACGGTGAGGACTTGCGCTCCAAACCACTGGTCGAACGCAAGGAACGCCTGCGCGCGTTCCTTGCGCCGCTCGACGATAACGGCCCGGTGCGCTTCTCCCACCATTTCGTCGAGCCGGGCAAGATGATGCTCAAGCATGCCTGCCGCATGGGGCTGGAAGGTGTGGTGTCGAAGCGCGCCGACGCGCCCTACCGGTCCGGCCGCACCGGCGCCTGGATCAAGGCGAAGTGCACCCAGCGCCAGGAATTCGTCATCGGCGGCTACCTGCCCTCCGAAAAGACCGGGCGCGGCCTGCGCTCGCTGCTGGTCGGCTATCACGAGGACGGAAAGCTGAAATATGCCGGCCGCGTCGGCACCGGCTTTTCGACGAAGGCCGCCGACGACCTGAAGGCAGAACTTGACGCCCGCAAGGTGGAAAAGCCGCCGTTCGATGCGAAGGTGCCGCCGGGCGGCAAGGGTCTCGTCTGGGTCGCGCCGGAACTGGTTGCAGAGGTGGAGTTCCGTTCATGGACAGCGGACCGTATAATCCGCCATGCCTCCTACCAGGGGCTACGTGAGGACAAGCCTGCGGAGGATGTCGTGCAGGAAAAACCGGAATCCACGAAAGTCGAGGCGGCCGATGACGCAGCGAGCGCTGTCTCGACGTCCGTGAAGCTCACCCATCCAGACAAGCTGCTCTGGCCCGACGAGAAGATATCGAAACGAGATTTGCTGGACCACTACGCGCTGGTCTGGCCACGCATGGAAAAATTTGTCGTCAACCGGCCGCTGGCGCTGGTGCGCGCGCCCGACGGCGTCGATGGGCAGCGCTTCTTCCAGAAACACGCCTCAGCCGGCATGAACGAAAAGATCTTCACGTCGAAAGACCCCGAGGACGATGAGGAAATCCTCTACGTGAAGGATTTCGACGGCATCGCCGCGCTCGTTCAGATGGGCGTGGTGGAAATCCATATCTGGGGCTGTACGATTGACGCAATCGACACGCCCGACCAGATCGTCTTCGACCTTGACCCCGACGAGGGCGTGGCGGTGGACAAGGTACTGCGGGCCGCGCTCGATATCCGCGCGAAGCTCGAGGAACTGTCCTTGCCGACATTCGTCAAGACCTCCGGCGGCAAGGGTTACCATGTCGTGGTGCCGCTGAAGCCGGTGGCGAAGTGGGAGACGGTCAAGACGTTCTCCCACGACTTCGCCCGCGCCATGGAGCAGGCCGAGCCGGGCCGCTATACCGCAACCCTGTCGAAGAAGGCGCGTGTCGGAAAAATCTTCATCGACTATCTGCGCAATGGCCGCGGATCGACCACGGTGGCACCTTATTCCTCGCGTGCCAAGAAGGGCGCGACGGTGTCGATGCCCGTGACCTGGGAAGAGATCGAGAATGGCCTGCCGCCCAATGCTTTTCTGATCGGCGACAAAACAACGCTAAAGCGGCTATCCGATGATGACCCATGGAGAGCGTTTTTCAGTGACCGAAAGGCGTTGAAGTGACCTGATCCATATCCGGCACATCGCCGCCGCGTAGGAAATATCGCTACCTGCTCATGGATTATCGTCGCTTGCGGGGTGTTTTCCTCTTCAGGGTCGCCGCTTGATGAGCGACCGTGGAAGGATATCCCGATGCTCAGGACACTGCTTTCAATCAGCCTTCTGTCGCTTTTCGCCGTCGTTCCAGCACAGGCCGACACCTTGTCGACCCTTCACGGCCGCTACGTGATCGACCCGTCCTCGCGTATCGCCTTCTCGGTTGCCCAGATTGGCGGAGGCGGCATAGGCGGTGTGTTTTCGCGCTTTTCGGGCACGTTCGACCTGCATCCGGACGACATTGCCCGTTCGAGCGTGAAATTCTCGCTTCAACCCGAAAGCGTCGCGACAGGGCAGCCACGGGTCGAGGATTTCCTGCGCTCTTCTGCCGTGTTCGATGTGGCCGCCTATCCGGTCATCGCTTTCCGCTCGACGGCCATACATCAGCAAGGCTCGGACCATGCGGTCATCGAAGGCATGCTGACGGCGCGGGGCATCACCCGGCGGGAAACGTTCGAGGCTACCCTGATCAGGCAACAGGGACGGATGGTCGCCTTCCATGTCGTGGGCGACATGGTGCGCTCGCCCTACGGCATGGATGTCGGCACGCCGATCTATTCCAATATTGCCCGCTTCGACATGGTTCTCAACGGAATGCGGAAATAATGCCGTTCCGACGAGAATTTTGCGCCACCGGGAATATTCGCGGCCTGGCGGTGTTCTTTGACTGCGAGCGGAAGACCCGTTCGTTCAAAAAAGCAAAGAAGAGGGTTTTCAGATGATGCGTTCTCTCCTGTTGGCTGCCGCCGCGATGGCGGTCGCAATGCCTCTTGCCTATGCGGACGACTATGCCAGCGGCGCCATCAAGTCGATGGACACCGCCAAGGGCGAGGTTCTCACCAACGACAAGGGCATGACGCTCTACACATTCGACAAGGATGCGGGCGGCACGTCGAACTGCTACGATGCGTGCGCGCAGAAATGGCCGCCATTGGCGGCGGCGGCGGGCGCGGCAGTGGACGGAAAGTACACACTGGTCGATCGCAAGGACGGCAGCAAGCAGTGGGCCTATGACGGCCAGCCCCTTTACCTCTGGCAAAACGACAAGAAGCCCGGAGACGTCACCGGGGACGGAGTTGGCGGAGTTTGGCACGTCGCCAAAGAGTAACCGATGTCGCAGATCATGGACGAGATCGAGGAATGCGTGCCGGCGCTGAGACGCTATGCGCGCGCTCTTACCCACGATCCCGATCGTGCCGACGATCTCGTCCAGGACTGCCTGGAGCGGGCAATCCGCAAACGCGGCCTGTGGCGGCCTACAGGCTCCGTCCGTTCGTGGATGTTCAGGATTCTCCTTAATGTCCACCGTAACGACCTTCGAAAGTCACGACGCGCACCATCCGCTCTGCCCATCGAAGGCCTGCCGGGGGGCGAGCCGGCGGGCATTGACGTGCAGCCGGCACGGCTGGCGCTGGCCGAGACGGCGCGTGCCATGCAGGCAATGTCGCTGGAGCACCGCGAAGTTCTGTTGCTCGTTGCCGTCGAGGAGATGAGCTATGCCGAGGCTGCCGCAGCGCTTTCCATCCCTGTCGGCACGCTCATGTCGCGGCTGGCCCGCGCCCGTGCCACGCTGCGGCTCCTGACCGAGACTGGAGTGCCGAAATTGAGGTCCGTGAAATGAATTCCGGGGAGCGCAAGATTACCGAGCACGACCTGCACGCCTACGCCGACGGCGCGCTGGATGGGCCGGCGCGTGCCGCAATTGAGGCCTATCTCGCAGAAAACCCCCTTGCAGCCGAAGATATAGACGGTTGGAGGCGGCAGAACGAAACCCTGCATGCGCTTTATGGCCATGTTGCCGCAGAGCCGGTGCCCGCCCGGTTGAATGTCTATCGCATCGAGCGGGAGAGCCGGATCAGAACCGGGCGCTGGAGCCGGATGGCGGCTGCGGCCGTTCTCCTGCTCGCCGTTGGAACGGCTGCCGGTTGGTATGGGCGCGACTTTTTCGCGCCGGCAGCGCCGGCCCAAATCGCCCTGGTCGATGAGGCGATGGAGGCGCACCGGGTATATTCCGGCGAGGTCGTCCATCCCGTGGAAGTATGGGGGGGGCAGAAGGACCATTTGCAGGCCTGGCTTTCCAAGCGCCTGGATCGCACCCTTACCATCCCCGACCTCCGGGCCGACGGCCTGACGCTGGTCGGTGGCCGGCTGCTGCCGGCGACGGATGGCCCCGCGGCACAGTTCATGTATGAGGATGATACCGGCCACCGGGTGACGCTCTACGTCATTCCGGCGAAAGAAGGCCGTGAAACCTCGTTCCGCTACGCCAGTTTTGACCGGCTCGAAGCGTTCTTCTGGACGGACGAAACGATCAGCTGCGCCCTGGTCGGTGATCTGCCGCGCCAGCGGCTGCAGGAAATCGCCACCCAAGCATACAAGCAACTGGGGTGAGATGCAGTGAAACTGCGTAACACGCACGATTCATACGGAATGGCGGCCATCGCCTTTCATTGGAGCATTGCGCTGCTGTTTTTCGGGCAGATCACGCTGGGTTATCTCACGCAGGCGGTGGCCAGCCGTCCTCGGCTGCAATTCGACCTCTACCAATGGCATAAGTCGTTCGGCTTCCTGATCCTCGTGCTCGCGCTGTCGCGGGCCATCCTGGCCTTGTCAGGCATTCGCCCGCGGCCCGTGCCCGGCATGCCGCAATGGGAGGTGGTGGCGGCTCGGCTCGCCCATATCATGCTTCTGGCATTGACTGTCATCGTGCCGCTTACCGGCTGGGCGATCGCCTCGACATCGCCGTTGCGAATTCCGAGCTTCGTCTTCGACATCGTGGTGGTGCCCGACTTGCCGTTGGCGAGATCGGACGCTGCGGAAGCTTTCTGGTCGAGCGCGCACGCGCTGCTCGCCTATGGCGCCGGGCTTCTGGCGCTTGCCCACGCAGGCGCGGCCATTCATCACCACTTTGTGCGAAGGGACGCAACGCTGGCGCGGATGCTTGGCGCAATATCGCGCGGGACAAACAGCATATTGTAAACGGTCGGGCAGCCTCCCTGACAGCCTTCCCTAGACCCAGCGTCGGACCCTTTTGGCGTACTCCCGATATCGCTTGCCGAATTTGTCGGCCAGAATTTGCTCCTCGCGCCGGATTGTGAGCCTCGATGTCGCGAAAGCGGCTGCGAATGCCAGCAGCAGGAACCACGCCATGCCGCCAACCAGCCCGATGCCGATGAGCAACAGCGTGTTCGCCAGATAGATGGGATTGCGCGAAACCGAAAATGGCCCGGTCGTTATCAGATGCTCGGGCGTGCCGTTCGGATTGAGCGTCGTCTTTGCCCGTATCATAGTGCGTATGGCGCTGAACCACAGCGCAAGCACCGCCAGCAGCACCAGCCAGCCGACCGCAAAAAGCAGATCCTCGAGCACGCCGCCGATCCAGGGCAGGGGATATAACAAGCCCAGTCCGATGCTGGCAGCGATCGCGCCAAGATAGATCAGCGGCGGCCACGGCACGAAGCCGGCATTTCCATGGTTTTGGGTCACTGCATTTCTCCCCCCGCATCGTCGGTCCTGGCCGTGCACATGCCGGCAAGCTCACTCACGCGCGCCTTCAACTGCGGGCTTTGGTCGCCGCGGTCGAGGCGATTGAGCATATCGCCGCCCTCCAGTTCCGCCAGCATGCATCCGCAATAGGCGACGCAAAACCGGGAGTCGCGGGTTTCCTCGCAGGAAGTCTGGCACACTTTGAGGAAGACTGCCTGGCTGGTTTCGACATGGGCGGGCATGATTTGCGAAAATGCCCAGATGCAGGCGATCAAAACAGGTTGATGGACGAGATAGAAAGCAAGGCTGTGGCGTCCAATCAGGACGAGCGGGTTCAGCCATCGCGGGAGCGGGATTTCCGCCAGTCGGGCGAACAGGCCCGAACTCGTCGCCAGTTTTGCAACCGCGATGCCAGCCAGCACCGCGCCGAACCATGGAAGTAGCGGCACATAATCGTTCGAGCGCGGATTGACCGTCGACAGGCCGACCCACCACAGCGCCGGATGATCGAACCCAGGCGCGCGCAGATAAAGGGGAGCGGCAACGGCAGCCGCCGCAACCAGCATGGTGACGAGCGCCGGCAGCCGCAGGAAGGCGAGGCCGAGCACGCTTGCCAGCGCGATTTGGTGCAGGATGCCGAAGAAGATGATGCCGTCGCGAAACGCATAGAACGTAACCGCGGTAATCGCCAATGCCGCCGCCGCCACCATCGCAAGGCGTTTCCAAAAGCCCTTCCAGCGAATGCCGCGGCCATGGGCCAGCACAAGGCTGACGCCGACCAGGAAAAGGAAGCTCGAAGCGATGCAGCGGGCATAGACCTTCCAGCCGCCGAACGCGGTAAGCCCCGGTTCCGCATAGCCGAAGAATTCGAGGTCCCAGGTGAAATGATAGCTTGCCATGGCAAGCAGGGCGACGCCCCGCATCACATCGATCAAGGCGATTCGTTTTGAACGGGGGAGCGAGGGTGCGCCGGTGCTCATGGAGATTTACGAAAACCCTGACTGTTTCGAATGGGTGACGAATATCACGCTTGAGCAGCGCGCAAGAATGGAAATCCTTCGGGCCGTATCTCGTATTTGGAGATTTCCGACAGATAGTTGGGCCAGCAAGGAGAAGCCGTTAGCCGGTATCGCATTTTGACTTCGGTAGGTCGATTTCCTGCTACTGACGAATCTATCGATGCGGCACATCTGCGGCTGCGATCGCCTTGCCGAGGGTAGCAGGTTTTCATGGGCACCCACGTCCGCCATCCGATCTGGCTTACTTCCGTGCGGCAGGCCGGCGCGCGCACATTTGCATCCCTTTATACGGTTGAGTCGTTCGCTCGCGCCACCGTGTCCAGCGTCATCCCGATCCAGGCTTATGAGATCCTGCGTAACGAGCAGACGGTTTCGATGCTCTACACGGTCGTTTCGCTGATCGGTCTTTCGGCAACCCTGTTCATGCCGATGCTCATTCACCGCTTCGCGCGGCGCTGGGTCTATACGGCGGGCGCCTGCCTTCTGGCTATCGGCTCGCTGTTCTTCTTCACGCATACGCTTGCCGGCCAGGCGCTCGGCATGCTGTGCCGGGTCATGGGCGCCAGCGCGCTATCCATTACCCTCAACCTCTACATCATGGACCATATCCGCAAGACCGACTTCATGCGCTCCGAATCGCTGCGCATGGCGTGGTCGATGGTAGCCTGGACCGGTGGTCCGACGCTGGGCATCTTCCTCTACACGCATTTCGGCGTGTATGCGGCGCATGGAGCCGTAGCCGTGTTCGCCCTGTTTCTCCTGGGCCTATTCTGGTTCTATCGGCTTGGCGACAATCCGATGATTGCCGCCGGCAAGAGCCGGGCCATCAATCCCCTGGCCAATATCGGCCGGTTCGTTTCTCAACCACGGCTTCGGCTTGCCTGGATCATCGCCTTCGGACGCTCCTGCTTCTGGACGACCTTCTTCGTCTACGGGCCGCTGTTCATGGTCATTACCGGACAGGGCGCGATTGCCGGCGGGCTGCTCGTCTCTGCGGCGAACGGGCTGTTGTTCACGGCGATCTTCTGGGGCAGGGCGGGAAAGCGTTTTGGCGCCCGGCGCGTCATCACGGGTGCTTTCCTCGCAATGTCGACGATGCTGCTGGCGGCAGGCGTCATCGGCGAGACCGTGCCTCTGCTTACCGCTGCGTTCCTGCTTGTCGGATCGCTCTTTACCATTGCCATCGATGCGCTCGGTTCAACCGTCTTCATGCGCGCGGTGCATCCCTATGAACGTGCACAAATGGCTGCGGTCTATCGAACCTATCTGGACTTTTCCGAACTGACCCCGCCAATGATCTACTCGATCGTGCTCGCCTTTTTCGGTATGGGGTCGGTGTTTGCGACGCTGGGTATCCTGATGGCGGTCTGCGCGGCGATCGTGTGGCGCTACCTGCCCAAATCGCTTTGACGGCTTGATCGCTTTCCGAGGTTGCCGCACGCGGCGGCATTTCTATAGTTGCGCGTGCTTCGATGGAGAGGTGAATTGACGACGAACGGTGGTTGCCTTGGTTGAGCCGGGACTGACCTTCATTATCGGCGGCGCGCGCTCAGGCAAGAGCCGGCATGGAGAAATGCTGACGACCCGCCACGCGGCGCCCTGGACCTATATCGCAACCGCCGACGCCTATGACGACGAGATGCGGGAACGCATCGCCATGCACCGGTCGCAGCGGGGCGATGGTTGGGCGACCGCCGAGGCGCCGCTCAATCTGGTCGGGGCGCTGGATGCCGTTCCGGTGGGCCAGCCCGTGCTGGTCGATTGTCTGACCTTGTGGCTGACCAACCATATGCTGGCCGATCACGATGTGGCTGCCGAATGTTCCCGGCTGGAGGAACGTCTGGCAAAGCCGCTCGGACCGTGGTTCGTGGTATCCAATGAAGTCGGCCAGGGAATCGTGCCCGACAATGCGCTGGCGCGCCGTTTTCGCGATGACGCCGGGCGTCTCAACCAGCAGGTCGCGGCGATTGCCGACACAGTAATTCTGATGGTGGCGGGCCTGCCGCTGAAGGTGAAATGACATGACCGCTATCGAACCGAAGGACGAAGAAAAGCACCGCGCCAAGATGGCCAGGCGCAAGGCGGTGCAGGATGCCGAAGTGGCGGAAAAGACCGTCGAAAAGGGCCTTCTGATCGTCAATACCGGGCCGGGCAAGGGCAAGAGCACGGCGGCGTTCGGTCTGGCACTGCGGATGCTCGGCTATGGCAAGCGCGTCGGCGTCGTGCAGTTCATCAAGGGGGCGTGGCACACCGGCGAGAAGGATGCTTTCGCAGCTTTCGGCGACAAGGTGGCGTGGCATACGATGGGCGAGGGCTTTACCTGGGAAACGCAGGATCTGAAGCGCGACATCGCGGCGGCGCAAGCCGCATGGGCCAAGGCGCTGGAATTGATGGCCGATCCGTCGATCAGCCTTGTCGTCCTCGACGAAATGAACATCGCGCTGCGCTACGATTATCTCGATCTCGATACGGTGGTAGCAGTGCTGAAGGCGCGGCGCGAGGGGCTGCATGTCGTGGTTACCGGCCGCAACGCCAAGCCGGCGCTGGTCGAGGCGGCGGACCTGGTCACCGAAATGGGCTCGACCAAACACCATTTTTCCGCCGGCGTGAAAGCCCAGCAGGGCATCGAGTTTTAGGACGCTCGCTACAGGCTGACGATGATCACCAGGCTCAACGCGCCGAACAGCGCGACCAGCAGCAGGTCGGCCGCCCAATAAAGTTTCAGCGCCCGCCTGATGTCGGCGCTTGTCACTTCCCGGCGTCCGCCTTCGCCCATGAAGACGTCACTGACGAGGACGCCGTCATAGACGCGCGGGCCGGCCAGAGCGAGGCCCAGGGCACCCGCCATCGCCGCTTCGGGCCAACCGGCATTGGGCGAGCGGTGCTTTTTGGCGTCGCGCCACACGGCGCGCCAGGCATCTTTCGCGCTGGCGCCCTCGACAAAAACCGTGCCGATCACGATGAGCAGCGCCGTCAGCCGCGAGGCGGGCAGGTTGATGAAGTCGTCGAAGCGCGCCGCCGCCCAGCCGAACGCTTCGTGGCGCGGGGTGCGGTGGCCGATCATCGAATCGGCGCTGTTGGCGGCCTTGTAGGCGACACCGCCCGCCAAGCCGCCAACGCCCAGCCAAAAGGCGGGCGCGACGATGCCGTCCGAAAAATTCTCGGCCAGGCTTTCGATCGCCGCGCGGCTGACGCCCGCCTCATCGAGGTTTTCCGGGTCGCGGCCAACGATCATCGACACGGCCTTGCGGCCCGCCACCAACCCGCCATGGTCCAGCGCGTCGGCGACCGCCTTGACATGTTCGGCCAGGCTTTTCTGCGACAACAGCGAACTTGCCAAAAGTACCGTGACGACGAAGCCAAGCGGAACCTGCCACAGCACCACCTCCAGCCCGAACGCGATTGCCGCCGGAACGAGAACGAGGATGGCGAGCGCGAACACGCCCGATAAGCGACGTTTGCGGTCGGTGTCGGTAGCGCGGTTGAGCCCGCGGTCGAGACAGGATATCAGCCATCCGATCCATGTGACCGGGTGTCCAATGGCGCGAAACAGCCACGCCGGATACCCCAGTTGGATTTCGACGGCCAGCGACAGGAAAGCGATCAGGACGAACATGGATCTTCTGAAAAATGGCTGATTTTTTGAAAAAGACGGCGACGGTCGATCACGGCGGCAGCCTTGGCCGGGCGAGAGCGCTGTTTCCGGACGCGCCCGAACCGTTCGTCGATCTATCGACCGGGATCAATCCGCACTCCTATCCGCTTTTCGACCTGCCCGCCACCACGCTGTTACGCCTGCCCGAACAGGCGCGCCTGGCCCAGCTTCTGGCGATTGCGGCGACGACCTATGGCACGCCGTCGCCGGAAAACGTGATGGCGGCGCCCGGTACGCAAATCCTGCTGCCGCTCGTCGCCTCGCTGGTGAAGCCGGGCAAGGCGATGGTGCTCGGGCCGACCTATGCCGAGCACGCGCGGGCGGCTTTCATTGCCGGTCATGCGGTGCGCGAGGTTCAGGATTTCGAGGCGCTGGCCGAGGCCGACCTCGCCGTGATCGTTAACCCGAACAACCCCGACGGCCGCATCATCGAGCGCGAAAGGCTTTTGGCCTTGGCCGCGACATTGCACGCCAAGGGCGGCTTGCTGGTCGTGGACGAGGCGTTCATGGATGTCGGATCGCAGAGCACTGCCGGTGATGTCGGGCAGGGCGGCATCGTGGTGCTGCGCTCCTTCGGCAAGTTCTTTGGCCTGGCCGGGGTGCGGCTTGGCTTTGCGCTCGCCGACAGCGCGACCGTCGCGCGGCTTGAAACGCAGTTCGGGCCATGGGCAGTCTCCGGGCCGGCGCTGGAATACGGCATCCGAGCGCTCGGCGATCTGGATTGGCAAATCGGGATGCGGAGCCGTTTGACGATGGAGGCCGCGCGCCTCGATTCGCTCTTCGCACGGTTCACGGTTCCTGTAGCCGGCGGCACGTCGCTTTTTCGCTATATTGAACATCCGGATGCTGCCGGCCTGTTTGCCGCGCTTGGCGGGCGCGGTATCCTGCTCCGCCACTACGACGAGCGCCCGAATGTCCTTCGCGCTGGCCTGACGGGCAATGAGGAAGAGTGGGGGCGGCTGGAGGCAGCGCTTGCCGACTGGCAAAGCGAGCGCGACAATCAGCACGCAAAAGGAATGCGGCTATGATCCATGTTTGCCCGCTATCTAAGGTCGATCAAACAGTATCGAAAACCGGTGCCGGCCGGCTTCTGTCGCTGCTTTCCGCCGGTATGGAAATGACCCGACCCGCATCGATTGTACCGGAGAACCACCTGCATCTGGTCATGCACGACATTGTCGAAGCGCAGGACAGCATGACCCTGCCGGGCGAGGCGCATGTGATCCGCCTGCTCGACTTCGCGCGCTCGTGGGACCGGTCGCGGCCGCTGGTCGTGAACTGCTATGCCGGCATCAGCCGTTCGACCGCGTCGGCCTATATCATCGCGGCGGCACTGGTTCCCGCGCGTGATGAGGAAGAACTGGCGCGGACGCTGCGCTGGCTCTCGCCCTCGGCAACGCCCAATCCGCGCCTGATCGCCACTGCCGACGCCATTCTGGGCCGGGACGGCCGCATGATCGCCGCCATCAAGGCAATTGGCCGGGGCGCCGACGCTTTCGAAGGCACGCCATTCGGGCTGGAAATCGACGGATAATCAGGAAAGCCAGTCGGCAAGCTTTGCCCTGCGCATGTCCTTCAGCAGCGTGATGAAGCCTTCGGCCTGAAATTCGGCCGTCAGCCGGCCTTTTTCAGCCGTGGCGACGGAAGCATCGCCGACCACGCCGTTCGAGTTGAGATCGGCGGCCAGCCAGGCGAAGGCATGCGGGCCCGTCTGGCGCAGCAGGGCAAATTCGGTCTCCGCGCGCGCTACGTTCGAGACGAAGTTCTGCGCCTTGCCCATCTCCACCAGATCGGGTCGAAAATGCAGCATCAGCGACGTTTCGACATCGCCGCCATGGATGCCTTGCCGATCCTCGAGATCGGTATAGAGGCCGGCCGGGCGACCAAAACGCTGCCAGGCGGTTTTCACCGCCAGCATCTTTGCACGCACGCGCAATTCACGCGTCACGATGCCCATGATTTCCTCGTTGCCGCCATGCGAGTTGACGACAATGATTTTTTTCACTCCGGCGCGCGCGACCGATAGGCCCAGTTCCGTCCATGCTTCGATCAGCGTCGCCGGCGGCAGCGTCAGCGTTCCCGGCGCTTCGATATGCTCGTTGGACTTGCCGACAGCCTGCACCGGCAGGATACGGATATCAAGATCGTCGGACAGGCGGGCGATCACCGTCTCCAGCATACCGTCCATGATCGTGGTGTCGGTGGACACCGGCAGATGCGGGCCGTGCTGCTCGATCGCGGCCACCGGCAGCACGGCAATCGTCGCCTCTGGGTCGATCGAGGCGTATTCCGTAGTCCGGTAGTCGCCCCACCACGCGCGCCGCTTCGCCATGCTCATCGATTGCCCCGTCAAAACCGCGTCACCACACCGATACCGATGCCGTCAAATCCGCCCATCGCGGCCAGCGCGATCGGGGCTTCATCGAGCGTGTACTTCTTGCCGACAAGCAGTTCCGGTTTCAGTTTTCCGGTACGGATCATATCCATCATGGCCTGGTAGCGGAATGCCTGCATGCCGTGACTGCCGCGGATTTCCAACTCGTAAGCGATGATCTTGGCCATCGGCACCTCGGCCTTGGCGTGATCGCCCAGCATGAGGCCGACCTGCACGTGACGCCCGCGCCTGCGAAGGTTGGAGATCGAGTTGAACGAGGTGGTCGGATGGCCGAGCGCGTCCATCGACATATGCGCGCCGCCATTGGTGATCTGCTTGACGGCCTTGACCACGTTCGGCGTCGCCGCCGCGTTGATGGTGGCGACCGCGCCGATCTTTTTGGCGAATTCCAGCTTTTCGTCGGTCAGGTCGATGGCGACGACATTGGCGCCCATGGCGCTGGCGATCATGACGGCCGACAGGCCAACCCCGCCGCAGCCATGCACCGCGACCCATTCGCCCGGCGTCACGCGTCCCTGGTCGACGATGGCGCGAAACGAGGTGACGAACCGGCAGCCAAGGCTGGCGGCGGTGGCGTATTCCATGTCTTCGGGCAGGGCGACGAGATTGGTGTCGGCGAAGTCGATGGCGACATATTCGGCGAACGAACCCCAGGCGGAAAAGCCCGGCTGGAACTGGTGCTCGCAGACCTGATGGTTGCCGGACGTGCATTCGAAGCAGCGGCCGCAGCCGCCGACGAACGGCACGGTGACGCGGTCGCCGGCCTTCCAGCGGCTCACTTGCCGGCCTACCGCCACCACGGTTCCGGCTAGTTCATGGCCTGGGACATGCGGCAGGCGGATGTCGGGATCGTGCCCCATCCAGCCATGCCAGTCGGAGCGGCACAGGCCCGTCGCCTCCACCTTGACGACGACGCCCTCCGGCACGGGTCTTGGGTCCGGCACGGTCCTGATCGACGGCATCTCGCCGAACTTTTCGAAAACAACGGCTTTCATGGGTATCCTTGTGCGTGCTTGGCGTTTGCGTGCCTATTCGGCATCGATCTGGTTTTTCGGCGCGGCTTTCTGGAACGCCGGCAGGTCCATGCAAGCGGCATGGATGCGCGAAATGGTCGGGTAGGGTTCCATGTCGACATGGAAGCGGGCGTTGTTGGTCACCTGCGCGGCAAGGCAGATATCCGCCAGCCCCGGCGTGTCGCCATGGCAAAATTTCCCCGTCTCACTCGAGAATGCCAATATCTTTTCAAGAGGTTGGAAACCTTCGTTTACCCAATGGCGGAACCAGTTGACGACGTCCTCGTCGCTTGCGCCGAACAGGGTGCGCAGGCTGGTCAGCACGCGCAGATTGTTCACCGGATGGATGTCGCAGGCGATCATCTGCGCCAGCATGCGGACGCGCGCGCGACCATGCGCGTCGGCCGGCAGCAACGGCGGCTCGGGTTTCGTCTCGTCGAGAAACTCGATGATTGCGAGCGATTGAGTGACCAGTGCCCCGTCCGTCCAGATCAGGGCCGGCACCAACCCCTGCGGGTTCACCGCCAGATAGGCCGGGTCGAGATGATCGCCATGGCGCAGATGATGCGGCACATATTCGTAGCCGATGCCCTTCATCTCGAGTGCTATTCGCACCCGATACGAGGTGGAGGAGCGCCAGTAATTGTGCAGTAGCGGTTTGTTCAAGGCGCGTCCCCGATGGCAATGGTGCCGACATCTTGTGGTCATACTCGACCGATTTGCATTTGCAGGCAAGGCGGCCATTGTGAGGCTTGCAATCAGGGCGGGTGCGGTTTCCGGTTTTGAAGAAAAGATTAGGAGTTCCGGTTGAGCTTGCATCCATGCCGGTATCGACAGGCCGCCGGTTACTGCGCCGACCCCGCAAAATATCGGTGACAGAAAGAGCATGGCAGGGATATGGTCGTCTTCCAGACCCTGCAGCGCAATTCCGCCGCGGGCGTAACCGAAAGTACGGCATAGTTTTCGAACGGGCGGTGTTCTCGAATCTTGTCAAACCCAGAGGACTATTTTTCAAGCGCTGTGCGGGTTATGAATAGCGGTGACGCCGCCGGGTTGGACGGCGTCGGCGATGGATACCAAGGTTGACCACCCAGGGAGGTTTCATGTCGGACGTATCGTTGATTGTGAACGGGAGGCAGATCAGCGGGGTTGCCGAGGATCGCACGCTTCTGGTTCATTTCTTGCGGGAAAATCTCGGGCTGACCGGGACACATGTCGGGTGCGACACCTCGCAATGCGGAGCCTGCGTCGTCCATGTCGACGGCAAGGCCGTCAAGTCGTGCACCATGCTTGCCGTGCAGGCGTCGGGGTCGACCGTTTTGACCATCGAAGGGCTTGCCGGCGACGCCGAGTTGCATCCGGTGCAAGCGGCCTTCAGGGAGCATCATGGGTTGCAATGCGGCTTTTGCACGCCGGGCATGATCATGACCGCCACCGATATGATCCGCCGCCACCCCGAAGGGCTGGACGAGGCGACGGTGCGGGCCGAACTCGACGGCAATATCTGCCGCTGTACCGGCTACCACAATATCGTGAAAGCCATCCTTGCCGCGTCCAAGACGATGGCCAAGGGGGCAAAGGGCAAGGCGAAGAAGGCGGCGTAAGGAGCGGGTAGGGAGTAGCCAATAGCGAGTAGGGGGAAATTCGACCCCGATCCGCCAGAGCTTTTTTCCCTATTCGCTAAAAACTATTCGCCATTCGCTATTTTCGCTTCTTAAAATTCTGGAGGAGAACTCTGATGGGTATTGAGGGCATCGGCGCGCGGGTCACGCGCAAGGAAGACAAGCGTTTCATCACCGGCGCGGGGCGCTATGTCGACGACATGGTGGTGCCGGGCATGAAGCATGCGGCCTTCGTGCGCAGCCCGTACGCGCATGCGCAGATCAAGAAGATCGACGTCAAGGCGGCGCAAGCCATGCCGGGTGTCATCGGTGTTCTGACCGGCAAGGAAATCAAGGCCGACGGCATCGGTAACCTCATCTGCGGCTGGATGATCCATTCCAAGGACGGCACGCCGATGAAGATGGGCGCGTGGTCGCCGCTTGCCTTTGACAAGGTGCGCTATGTCGGCGACGCGGTCGTGGTCGTGGTTGCCGACACCAAGGGCCAGGCGCGAGATGCGGCCGAAGCCGTTGAAGTCACCTACAAGGAATTGAAGTCGGTCACCGACGCTTCCAAGGCGATGGACAAGGGTGCGCCGCAAATCCACCCGGAAGCCGAAAACAACCTGATCTTCGACTGGGATATCGGCAACGCGGACGAGACCGCCGCAGCTTTCAAGAAAGCGACCCATGTCGTCGAAATGGACATTCTCAACAACCGTTTGGTTCCCAACGCCATGGAACCGCGCGCAGCCCTTGGCCACTACGACAAGGCCGAGGACCATTACACCTGCTGGACGACCTCGCAGAACCCGCATGTGGCGCGTCTCGTCATGAGTGCGTTCTACAATGTCGCGCCGGAAAACAAGCTGCGCGTCATTGCGCCCGATGTTGGCGGCGGTTTTGGTTCGAAAATCTACATCTACCCAGAGGAAATTGTCTGCCTGTGGGCGTCGAAAAAGACCGGCGTACCGGTCAAATGGGTGGCCGACCGCACCGAAAGCTTCCTCACCGACGCGCATGGCCGCGACCATCACAGCCACCTCGCCATGGCCTTCGACAAGGATCACCATATCCTCGGCTTCAAGGTGGAAACCAAGGCCAATCTCGGCGCCTACATGTCGCTGTTTTCGTCCGCGACCCCGACCTATCTCTACGCCACGCTGTTGTCGGGGCAGTATAATATCCCGGCGATCCACGCCAATGTGAAGGCGATCTACACCAACACAGCACCCGTGGATGCCTATCGCGGGGCAGGGCGACCCGAGGCCGCCTTCAACGTCGAGCGCATTCTGGAAGTGTCGGCGCGCAAGTTCGGCATGTCGCCGGCCGAGCTTCGCCGCAAGAACTTCATCACCACCTTCCCGCACCAGACGCCGGTCATCATGAACTACGATGCGGGCGATTTCGGCGCTTCGCTCGACGCGGCACTGAAGACGGCGGATTATGCCGGCTTCGAAAAGCGCCGGGCCAAGGCGAAGAAGGCCGGCAAACTGCGTGGCATCGGCTTTTCCTGCTACATCGAAGCATGCGGGATCGCGCCTTCGGCCGCTGTCGGGTCGCTCGGCGCTGGCGTTGGCCTGTGGGAATCGGCGGAAGTGCGCGTCAACGCGGTCGGCACCATCGAAGTGCTGACCGGTTCGCACAGCCACGGCCAGGGCCATGAAACGACCTTCGCCCAACTTGTCGCGCAGCGTCTCGCCGTGCCGCTCGATTCCATTTCCATCGTCCATGGCGACACCGACAAGGTGCAGATGGGCATGGGCACCTACGGTTCGCGCTCCGGCGCGGTCGGCATGTCGGCCATCGTCAAGGCGCTGGACAAGGTCGAGGCCAAGGCGCGCAAGATCGCAGCGCATCTGATGGAAGCCGACGAGGCCGACATCGTCATCGAGGATGGCGCGTTGAAAGTGGCCGGCACGGACAAGTCGGTGCCGTGGTTCCAGATGGCGCTTGCCGCCTATACCGCGCACAATCTGCCGGCCGGCATGGAACCGGGCCTGAAGGAAACCGCCTTCTACGATCCGGCCAATTTCACCTTCCCGGCCGGCTGCTACATCTGCGAAGTCGAGATCGATCCCGAAACCGGCCACACCGATATCATCCAGTTCGTGGCGGCCGACGATTTCGGCAACATCATCAACCCGATGATCGTCGAGGGACAGGTGCATGGCGGCGTGGCGCAGGGCATTGGCCAGGCGCTGCTGGAAGGGGCCAATTATGACCCGGATAGCGGCCAACTTCTGACGGCAAGCTACATGGACTACACCATGCCGCGCGCCGAAGACCTGCCGTCGTTCAAGGTGTCGACAACCAACACGCCGTCGCCGTCGAATCCGCTCGGCCTCAAGGGTTGCGGCGAAGCGGGCGCCATCGGTTCGCCGCCGGCGGTCATCAACGCCATCACCGATGCCATCGGCACCGAGGAGATCACCATGCCGGCAACACCGCAAAAAGTGTGGGCGGCGATCCGCGCGGCAAAGAACTGAGGAGGACAGAACCATGTATTCCGTCAATTATCACCGTGCCGCCTCGGTCACTGAAGCCGTCAAACTGCTCAAGACCGGCGACGCCAGGCCGCTTTCGGGCGGGATGACCTTGATCCCGGCCATGAAAACGCGGCTGGCAGCACCTTCCGATCTGGTCGATCTGTCGCAGATCAAGGAACTGAAGGGCGTCAAAGTATCGGGCAAGTCGGTGACCATCGGTGCGGGCACCACGCATTTCGAGGTCGCCACCGACGAAAAACTGAAGAAGGCGTGCCCGGCGCTGGCGCATCTTGCCTCGCTGATCGGCGACCCGGCGGTGCGCCACAAGGGCACCATCGGCGGTTCCATCGCCAACAACGATCCGGCGGCGGACTATCCGGCGGCGATGCTGGCGCTTGGCGCTACCATCACCACCAACAAGCGCGAGATCGCGGCGGCCAAATTTTTCACTGGGCTGTTCGAGACGGCGCTGAAGGACGGCGAAATCGTTACGGCGGTTTCTTTTACCGCGCCGGCCAAGGCGGCCTACGAAAAATTCCGCAACCCGGCTTCCCGCTATGCCATCGTCGGTGTGTTCGTTGCAAAGGACAAGGAGGTCCGCGTGGCGATTACCGGTGCGGGCGACGATGGGGTATTCCGTTCGAAGGAAATCGAGACCGCGCTGTCGAAGAATTTCGATTCGGCCGCTCTCGAAGGGGTAACAGTGCCGGCAACGGACTTGATGAGCGACATGCACGCATCCGCCGACTACCGCGCCAACCTGATCGTGGTCATGGCCAAACGTGCCGTGACGGCGGCTAACCTATAAGCGGACAAAACACATACTTATCAGATAATTAAACGCGTCTGATGCTTGCAAGGAAAAAGCCGATGGATGTCCATCGGCTTTTTCGTGTCGGCGAAATTCCTGTATCTAATATATTAAACAACAGAATTTATTGTATCGCTCTACGACATAATTGCTTATCGTCCGCCTGTTTATGATCATGAATCATTGCATCGGGAGGACAAATGGTAACGCAGACACAGGGGGGCGTGGGCTGGTTCAGCCGCGCACGCACGGTAGCCAGACCCGGCTACAGTCGCTGGATGGTGCCGCCGGCAGCGCTTTGCGTGCATCTTTGCATCGGTCAGGCCTACGCGTATAGCGTATTCAATCTGCCGATGACCAAACTTGTCGGGATAACGGAATCCACGCCTGACGACTGGAAACTGACCGAACTCGGCTGGATATTTTCGCTGGCGATCTTCTTCCTCGGCGTCTCGTCAGCGGTATTCGGCCGCTGGGTGGAAGAAGGCGGTCCGCGCAAGGCCATGTTCACCGCCGCCTGCTGCTGGGCCGGCGGGTTTTTGATTTCCGCAATCGGTGTCCATCTCCATGCGCTGTGGCTGATCTATCTAGGCTATGGCGTTCTGGGCGGTATTGCACTCGGCATCGGCTATATTTCGCCTGTGTCCACGCTCATCAAATGGTTCCCCGACCGTCCGGGAATGGCGACCGGCATGGCCATCATGGGCTTTGGCGGCGGCGCGTTCATCGCCTCGCCCCTATCGGTCTGGCTGATGAGGAAGTTCACCACCGACGTTCATATCGGGGTGATGGAAACCTTCATCATTCTGGGCGTCGTGTATTTCGTGTTCATGGTGATCGGGTCGATCATCGTGCGCGTCCCGCCAGACGACTGGAAGCCGGAAGGCTACGTCGCGCCGAAATCCAACAAGCTGATCTCCAGCAACAACGTCTATGTCTATGACGCGTTGAAGACGCCGCAGTTCTGGCTGATCTGGGTAATCCTGTGCGTCAACACCACGGCAGGCATCGGCGTTCTGGGGCAGGCTTCGGCGATGAGCCAGGAAATGTTCCCGGGCCTTATCACGCCGATCGCAGCGGCCGGTCTGGTCGGGTTGATGAGCCTTTTCAACATGGGCGGCCGCTTCGCCTGGGCCACGACATCCGACTATCTAGGACGCAGGAACACCTATTTCGTGTTCATGGTGCTGGGCTTCATCCTCTACTGCCTGGTGCCGCTGACGGGTGCTGCAGGCAGCGTCGCCGGTTTCGTGCTTTGCTTCTGTATCATCATCTCGATGTATGGCGGCGGCTTCGCGACGGTGCCGGCCTATCTGCGCGACATGTTCGGCACCCGCTATGTCGGCGCCATCCACGGGCTCCTGCTCACCGCCTGGTCGGCGGCCGGCATCTTCGGTCCGGTTCTGGTGAACTACATCCGCGAATACAACGTCACCCATAATGTGGCAAAAGCGGATGCCTACAACACCACCATGTATATCATGGCGGGCCTGTTCGTTGTCGGGTTCGTTTGCAACTTCTTCGTCAAGGCGGTGGATCAACGTCACCACATGAGGGCCGAAGACGGTGCGCTTTCGCCGGTCGCCGGTTGAGAAGGAGGTAGTCATCATGGAAGACAACGATCATAGAGCGACCACCCCTGTGCAACTCGTCCTTGCCTGGGGCTTCGTCGGCATCCCCCTTGTATGGGGTGTGTTCCAGACGCTGCTGAACGCGCTTCAGCTTTTCAAATAGACCGATCGGTCTGGACGACGAAACGGCGCCGTAAATGGCGCCGTTTCTTTATGATCGCGGAGTTGAATCCTGCCGGGCGCTGGCTCGGTTATCGAGCCTCGGGAAGAGTGCGGGCGAAATACCGGACCGATTTTGCGCCGCCATGAATGACGGCGGCCCCGACTTCAGCAAAGCCGAGCGCTGCATGAAATGCATCCGAAGCAGGGTTGGGAGGATCGGCGTTCACTTCACAGGTAACCAGTTCATGCCCGTTCTGCTTCGCATGCGCGAACAAGGCGTCGTAGAGCCGCCGCGCATGGCCTCTGCCGCGTGCCGATTTGGCGACGACGACGCGGTCGACATAGACGAAGCGCGGATAGCGGTCGCGAAACCACTGGAAATTCGGGCTGGAATAGTCGGCATCCTGATCGAACGTCATGATGAAGGCTTCGACCTGGCCTATGCGGCGAGCGTAAAAGCTCTGGCCAAGCAGGTGCGTCAGTTGTTCCGGCTCAAGCCACGAGAGTTCGGCGGCATGCTCGTTGTTGAGCGCCAGAACCGCTGCCGCGTCCATCGGTGCGACGGTGTCTATCGGATAGGGCACGTCTGTGGTCATGGCATCCATTTCGCGTTGCAGCCGATGCCACAAAGTCGAACAGGGAGGGTGTTCGTCAATCCACTAGACGCGTTTCCCGGCCTCATCGAACCAATGCAGTTTCTCGGCTCTAGAGACGATGCGCAAGGTGTCGCCCGGCTTCGCGGTCGCCCGGCCCGCAACGCGCACGACAACGCGGCCGCTGTCGACGGTGCAATGAAGAAAACTCTCCGCACCGACGGGTTCGACCGCCTCGACCGTCGCCGGCAGGACCAGTGTTCCAGGCGGTGTTTCCCCATCGAACGTCACGTCGGCGTCCTCCGGACGAAAACCGATCGTGACGGCAGTCGCCGCCGGGGACGAAACGCCGGAGGGCACGCCATCCGCCAGCGCCAGAAGGTTCATCGGCGGGGCACCGATAAAGGAAGCCACGAAGGTCGAGGCCGGCTTCTCATAAATATCGAGCGGCGCGCCGACCTGTTCGACCAAACCGCCATTCATGACCACCAGAATGTCGGCCAGCGTCATCGCCTCCAACTGGTCGTGCGTGACATAGACGGAGGTTACGCCGAGCGAGCGCTGCAAGTTCTTGATCTCGACCCGCATCTGTCCGCGCAATTTGGCGTCCAGGTTGGAAAGCGGCTCATCGAACAGGAACACTTTGGGATTGCGCACGATGGCGCGGCCCATGGCGACGCGCTGGCGTTGGCCGCCGGAAAGCTCCCGCGGCCGCCTGTCGAGCAGATGATCGAGTTCCAGCGTCTTGGCGGTCGCGCGCACGCGCCTTTCGATCTCGTCCTTCGGCGTGCCGCGATTGCGCAAGCCGTAGGCCATGTTGTCGTAAACCTTCATATGCGGATAAAGCGCGTAATTCTGGAACACCATGGCGATGTCGCGATCGGTAGGGCTGACCTCGTTGACGACCTTTCCATCGATGGAGACGGTGCCCGACGAGATGGTTTCCAGCCCGGCGATCATGCGCAGAAGCGTCGATTTCCCGCAGCCGGAAGGACCGACCAGCACGCACAGTTCCTTGTCGGGGATGGCGATGGAAACACCCTTCACGGCTTCGACGCCGCTGGGGTAAACCTTCTTCACGTCCTTCAGGTCGACTGTCGCCATCGTTGTTATTTCTCCGAATCGACCAGGCCGCGCACGAACCAGCGCTGCATCAGCACCACGACGAGGATCGGCGGCACGATGGCGAACATCGCCGTGACCATGACGAGATGCCACTGGGTATCGGCGTCGGCGAAGGAAACCATTTTCCGCAGCGCGATGACGATGGTATTCATGTCGTTGCTATTGGTGACCAGCAATGGCCACAGATACTGCGTCCAGCCGTAAATGAAGAGAATGACGAACAGGGCCGCGATGTTGGTGCGCGACAGCGGCAGCAGGATGTCGAAGAAGAAGCGCCACGGTCCGGCACCATCGACGCGCGCGGCCTCGACCAGTTCGCCTGGAATGGTCATGAAGAACTGCCGGAACAGAAGCGTGGCCGTTGCAGACGCGATCAGCGGCAGGATCAGCCCCGCATAGGTGTCGATCAGGCCGAAATCGACCATCACCTTGTAGGTCGGCATGATGCGTACCTCGACCGGCAGCATCAGCGTGATGAAGATCAGCCAGAAGATCGCCATCCTGAACGGGAACCGAAAAAAGACGATGGCGTAGGCCGAGAGGATCGAAATGCAGATCTTGCCGACGGCAATGCCCAGCGCCATGACGGTGGTGTTGAACAAAAGCGTGCCGACACCCACGCCGCCGATGCGCCCGACGCCGCCGAACAGCGCTTCCGTGTAGTTGGCCCAGAATTCTCCGCCGGGAAGCAGGGGCAGGGGTGGCCGCAGGATCGTTTGAAGCGTCTGCGTCGAGGCGACGAAGGTGTAGTAAATCGGGAACGCGACGATCAGGATGCCGAGGATCAGCACGGCATGCGCGACAAAGGTACGAAGCGGCGACTGGCCGATCATGCTGCCGCCTCAGCCATAATGCACCTTCTTCTCGACATAGCGGAACTGGATGGCTGTGAGCGAAATGACGATGGCCATCAGGATGACCGACTGCGCGGCCGAATCGCCGAGGATCAGATTGACGAAGCCGTCATTGTACACCTTATAGACCAGCGTCTCGGTCGACTTGCCCGGTCCGCCGCCTGTAACGGCGTGGATGATGCCGAACGTGTCGAACAGCGCATAAACGGTGTTGATGACGAGCAGGAAGAAGGTGGTGGGCGCGAGCAGCGGGAAGACGATTGTCCAAAACCGTTTGGTCTCGCCCGCGCCATCGATTGCCGCTGCCTCGATCAATGCCTTCGGGATCGCCTGCAGCCCGGCGACGAAGAACAGGAAATTGTAGCTTATCTGCTTCCAGGCCGCCGCAACGACCACAAGCACCATCGCATCCGTGCCATCCAGCAGCGGATCCCAGGCGATGCCGATCTTGTGCAGGACAATCGCGAGGCTGCCGATCGACGGGTTGAACATGAACAGAAACAGCATGCCGGCGATTGCCGGAGCCACCGCGTAGGGCCAGATCAGAAGCGTGCGGTAAAAGCCCTTTCCCCGTACCGCCTTCTCGGCCATGACGGCAAGCAGAAGCGCCACGCCCATGGCGACGATGGCCGTTGCCAGCGAAAACACCACCGTAACCTTGATCGAATTGAGATAAGCCGGTTCGGACAGCACCCGCTTGAAATTGTCGAACCAGACGAACCTGGATCTGAGGCCGAAGGGGTCCTCCTTCAGCATCGATTGATAGACCGCCTGTCCGGCAGGCCAGTAGAAGAAGATCAGCGTGATGGCGAGTTGCGGCGCCACCAGCGCATAGGGCAGAACCTTGTTCGGGAAAATGACGCGCGGGCTCATGCTGCATCTCCCCGAATCAGGGGGAGATGCCCGGCAGGCCAAAGCGAGATAAGTTTACTCACTCTACAGGGCCAGCAGCGAGGCTCAATTGCTGCTCGCTTCCTCAATCGCCTTGTTGCCCCGCTCAACCGCGTTGTCGAGCGCCTGCTGCGCCGTTTCCTGGCCGGCCAGCATCTTCTCGAATTCCTCGTTCTGGATATCGCGAACCTGCGGCAGGTTGGGAAGCCGCACACCCTTGGAATTGTCGGTCGGCTCCTTGCCCATCATCTGCAGGATCGGCGTCTCCCGGCCAGGGTTCTTGTCGTAGAAACCCGACTTCTTGGTCGCCTCGTAGGCGGCCAGCGTTACCGGCAGATAGCCTGAGCTTTCATGCAGATATTGCTGCACGTCGGTCTGCGACAGATAGGTGAAGAACGCTGCAATGCCCTTGTACTTCTCGTCCGACTTGCCGGCGAATACCCACAGGCTGGCCCCGCCCGGCGTCGTGTTCTGCGGCGCGCCCTTGGCGTCGCTGTCGTAGGGAAGCTGGCCGATGCCGTAATTCATGCCGGACTTGACGATGTCGCCGAGGCCGCCGGAGGATTCGGTCAGGATACCGCATTGGCCGGCGAGGAAGATCTGCTTCGCCTCCGAGGTGCGGCCGCCATATTTGAACGTGCCGTCCTTGGCGAGGTCGGCGATAGCCTGGAAATGATTGACGTAGATCGGCGCATCGATCTCAAGCTTCACATCGCCGCCGGCAAGCCCGTTTTGCTGGGTCGCCCACGGCACGTTGTTCCAGGCTGCGAAATTCTCCAGATGGATCCAGGTCAGCCAGGTCGTGGTGTAGCCACATTCTGCCGCGCCGCTCGCCTTGATCTTCTTGGCCGCGTCCCACACCTCGTTCCAGGTCTTGGGCGGGTTGTTCACATCAAGCCCGGCCTTCTGGAAAATATCCTTGTTGTAATAGAGGATCGGCGAGGACGAATTGTAGGGGAAGGACAGCATGGTGCCGTCAGGCTTCGAATAATAGGCGACGATGCCGGGCAAATACTGGCTCTTGTCGAATTTCGCGCCGGCATCGGTGAGTACGTCGGCCACCGGCTTGATCGCGCCTTCGGCAGCCATCATGACCCCGGTTCCGACGTCGAACACCTGGATAATGTCGGGCGCCTGCTTGGCGCGAAAGGCAGCGATTCCGGCATTCAGCGCTTCGGGATAGGTACCCTTGAACACCGGGACAACTTCGTAATCCTTCTGGCTGGCGTTGAAATCCTTGGTGATCTTGTCGACCACCGCTGCATTGGCGCCGGTCATGGCATGCCACCAACTGATTTGCGTCACGGCAAAGGCCGAACTCGTGGAAAGCAGGGTCAGCGTCGCCGCAGCACCAATCGAAACGCCCAAAAATTTCATGATTTTCTCCCGTATGCCGTTTGCGGCTTGAATTCCCGCAAATGAGGATATGTGCCGAAATGGCGATCGACAACGATTTTGTTGCACAGTTGCGGCCGAAGGGAAAATGCGATCTTTCTAATAAATCCCGCGGCCCGCCCGCTCCTGAAAAGCGGAAGCCATCGGCTATACGGAGCTGGCGACAATCATGTGACAATCGATGGCCGCTAAAGGGTTGATTTTTACCGATGCTCCCGTCTGCTCGCTTTGTCCGCATTGGCGCGGTATACGGGCGTCTCCATTTTTACCTTTGTCGCCTCGCACGACGCTGAACGAAGGTGGATACGCGAACGAGTATCGGCTGAATGACGGAAGATCAACAATTTGGGGCAAAGCCCTTCGTCTACGGAAGCCCCGTTATAGCAGTGGCTCCCATGATGGACTGGACGGACAGGCATTGCCGGTTCTTCCACCGTCAACTGACGCGCCATGCCCTGCTTTATACGGAGATGGTGGTGGCGGAGGCCGCCATTCATGGCGTGCGCGAGCGGTTGTTGGGCTTCGATGCCGCTGAACATCCCGTTGCGTTGCAGCTTGGCGGGTCCGACCCGGCCAAACTGGCGCAAGCAGCCCACATCGGCGAGTCTTTCGGCTATCGCGAGATCAATCTCAATGTCGGCTGTCCTTCGGACCGGGTCCAGTCCGGCACGTTCGGCGCCTGCCTGATGAAGACGCCGGCGCTTGTCGCCGAATGCGTCGCGGCCATGAAAGCGGCGGTGCGTATTCCCGTCACCGTGAAGTGCCGTATCGGCGTGGATGACCAGGATACTGAGGAAGCGCTAGATGCATTGGCCGATGGGGTGTTTGCCGTGGGCGCGGACGCGCTGTGGGTGCATGCGCGCAAGGCGTGGTTGGCTGGTCTGTCCCCCAAGGAGAACCGGGAAGTGCCACCGCTCGACTACGACCGCGTCTATCGCCTGAAGACAAAAAACGGCAACCGCTTCATTGGCATAAACGGCGGTGTGAAGACCCTGCATGAGGCAGAGACACATTTGCAGAACCTCGACGGGGCCATGCTCGGCCGCGCCGCTTATCATACGCCCGGTCTGCTCACCGGGATCGACGCCGCGTTCTACGGTGCGGACGCTGGTGAATTCGACTATCCCGAACTGATCGAAATTATGTCAGCCTATGTGGCTCGTCATATCGAAGGAGGCGGACGGCTCGGTCATGTGACGCGCCATATGGTGGGTCTGTTCCATGGCCTTCCCGGCGCGCGCCGCTGGCGGCAGATTCTTTCCACCGAGGGCACGAGGCCCTGGGCCGGGCCGGATGTGCTCAAAGCCGCATTCGCGGCGGTCAATTTCGAAGGCGCGGACGAGCAGGCAGCCTGATCGGTAGGGGCTTGACGAGATCAGTCGCGCAAAATCATCCGATCGCCGCGCACGTCGAAGCCGGATAGCGTGCCGATGAAATTCATGCCGAGCAGGCTTTGGCCCAGCGTGCCGGGTGCTGCGACCAGGACCGGAATGTCCTTGCGCACGATCCCGCCGATGGAGATTTCGTCTGCTCTCACGCCGGCCGCCTTGGTGGTGCCGTTGGCGGTTGAGACCGGTATCGTGTAGCTCAATCTGGCCGGATCGAAGCCCGCGGCTCGTGCATCGTCGCTGGTCAGGACCGTGCTGCTTGCGCCGGTATCGACCACGGTATGGATGGCTGTGCCGTCGACCAGGATGCGCGCTTCGAAATGACCGCTCAGCGCCTTTTCAAGCGTAACGGTTGCGCTGCCGTCTTCGACGCTGAGGGCGAGCGGGCTGCCTGGAACCAGCCCGGCTGTGACCCGGCTGGCAACATCCTGCAATTCATAGCGGTACTGGTAGCCCGCGATCAGGGCGAGCACGATGATGACCCAAACGCCAAGCTGCCCCGCCACCGTGCCGAATGACCGGCCCGAGCGCAGCACACCCGCGCCGATCAGCGCCACGAAGGCACCCAGCCAGACAAGTTGGCCGAAATCGTCGTTGGCTAGACCGAAGGTTGTTCCAGCCGAATTGTTGAACATCAACAGGATCAGCGCAACGCCAATGACCCCCATGATTATCCAGAACAGCCGGTTCAAGGCAGGCATCGATTCATGGGAGGAGGTCGCGCTCGCGGGCCATGCGCGTGCGGCGCGTTTCGCGGCGCGGCTTGCGTTCGACCGTTTCGAGGCGCGCCGGCAGTTCGGCCATGACCGACTTGCGCGTTTCAGGCGTCATGTCGAGCCATGCGCCGATCTCTTCGCGCGTGCGGGCGCAGCCGAAACAATAGCCGGTCTTCATGTCTATAGAGCAGACCAGAATGCAGGGGGATTCGACGGCGGTCATGGGATTGGCGCTGGTTCCTTGGTTATCTCCCACATGGTGCAACTGGAAAGCCAATGCAAGCCCTTCGGATTCCGCCACTCGCGACCACTTTCGCGCCAGTACGAAAGGTTGTGCCAGTACGTCAGGACGGCTATGCCGCCAGACAAACCACAGGAAATGCCGACATGAACGACGCGCTGCCTCTCAACGACTTTCGCGACCTTCTCGCTAACCTGCCGGCGGCGGACAAGGAGGCCGAGGTGCGCGTAAGGACGCTGTTTGCAAAGGCAGACAAGCAACAGGGCTCCCTTGGCCGCATCGAGGATATCGGCGCCTTTCTGGCTGCATGGTCCGGCCGCGCGCCGCCCGCCGTGTCGCGCCCGCTGATGGCGATCTTTGCCGGAAACCATGGCGTCGCCCGACACGGCATCTCGCCGCGCTCCGTCACTGCGACTGCCGGTTCCGTGGAGTTGTGCGCAGCCGGTGGGGCGGCAATCAACCAGATATGCATCGCCTACGACCTCGGCCTGAAAGTCTTCGATCTCGCACTGCATATTCCGACCGGCGATATCAGCGAGACGGCGGCGCTGGACGAGCGCGGCTGCGCGGCCACCATGGCGTTCGGGATGGAAGCCATTGCCGACGGTACGGATCTGTTGTGCCTCGGCGATCTGGGCGTTGGAAACTCCACCGTTGCGGCTGCCCTGCTGGCGGCGATTTTCGGCGGCGAGGGCGCTGAATGGGTCGGTCCCGGTTCCGGCGCGGATGCCACGATGATGGCGCGAAAGGCAGCTATCGTGGATGCGGCGCTCGCCTTTCATCGCGGCCATCTCGATGACCCGCTGGAAGCGCTGCGGCGGGTTGGCGGCCGGGAGTTCGCGGCCATCGCCGGCGCGATCATCGCGGCGCGCATGCAAAAAATTCCGGTGGTGATAGACGGTTTTGCCGCGCTGGCAGCGGCGGCGGTCCTGCATGCCGCCAATGCGGCGGCGCTCGATCATTGCCTTCTGGCAAGCCTGCCGCCGGAGCCGGGCTATCGCAAAGCCGCCGGCCTGATGGGCCTTCGCCCGTTGCTCGACCTCGGCCTGTACCATGGGGAAGGTGTCGGCGCAGCCCTTGCGGCCGGCGTCGTCAAGGCGGCTGCCTTGTGCAGTTCGGGCATGGCGAGGGCTGTTGCCGCTTAACGCCTGCGAGCGCCTGCGACGGCCTTGGTCGGTAGAGCCGGCAGCTCTTCCATCACGCGGCTTACGGGGAAGATCGCGATGGCTTCGGTGCCTTCCCGAAGCTTGGAGTGCAACTCGAACTCGCCATCGTGCATGGCAATCAGGCCTTGCACGATCGGCAGGCCAAGGCCGGTGCCTTGCTCGGCGCTTTTGATGGCGATGGAGCCTTGCCCAAAGGCGGAGAGCACGATCGGGATTTCGTCTTCCGGGATGCCGGGCCCGTTGTCCCTGACCGAAACATATTGCCCGCCGCCAGCCGTCCAGCCGACGCGCACTCGGACCTCACCGCCCGTCACAGTGAATTTTATCGCATTGGACAGGAGGTTGAGAATGACCTGCCGCACGGCCCTTTCGTCTGCGAACAGGCGCGGCAGGTGAGCCTCGAAATCCTGGACGATGCGGATGTCCTTGTTACGCGCCCGTAGCTCCATCATGTGGCAGCAATCCTCGGCGATGTTGAGCAGCAACACAGGCTCTTCGTGCAACTGGTAGCGGCCCGCTTCGATGCGCGACAGGTCGAGAATTTCGTTGATGAGATCGAGCAGGTGCTGGCCCGAATCGTGGACGTCCTGCGCGTAGGAGCGGTAGGTGGGGTTGTTCAGCGGCCCAAGCACCTCATTGGCCATCACCTCCGAAAAACCGAGGATCGCATTGAGCGGCGTCCGCAATTCGTGGCTCATCGATGCTAGGAACCGCGACTTGGCCAGATTGGCTTCTTCGGCACGCAGGCGCGCCTCGTCCGACATCGATTTGGCGGTTTCCAGTTCGGCGATCAAGGCGTCTTTTTCGGTCCGGAACGACAGGAACATCACGGTCGAGCGGTTGAGCTGTCCGGCGACATAGGAAAAAAACGGCAGGGCGACGACAAGCAACCCTACCATGATACCGTCGACGGGCGCGGGGATGTGGGTGGCGGTGTAGGCATAGACCGCCACCGGCCCGGCAAATGTCGCGAGCAGGGCTCCGCGCAGCGAGGAGGCCATCATGGCCGTGGCAGCCATGGCCAGCAGCAATATCACCGCCTTGATGACTGGAACCTGGTCGACCGAGCAGGTACTGCAGCCGAGCGAGGCAAAATAGGCCCAGCCCAACCCGCTCATGAAGTGGGCCGCCAGAAAGTTGTTGCGGTATTGCTGCGGCTTCGCCAACTCTGCCGTGTCGAGACGGTCGACCTTCCGGGCGAAGAGCGCGAGGCCGGCATAGCAGGATACCGTCAGCAAGGCCCAAATAACGATATTGAGGCCCATGCCGGCGGCAAGACCGGCTGCGGCGATCGCGACCACCAGCAACGGAATGGCGGTCGCGCCGCCGATCATGGCGCGGGCGTGCAACTTCAGAAGGTCGCGGTCGTAATCGTGGCTGCCCGATTGCTGCGATAGACGGTCGCGCATCTTGCGCACGGCACGCGATACATCGCTGTTGCGGTGCGGTTTGCGGCGGTCCACAATATTCTTGTCCGCTGTATTGGAGAACTGCAACGACATGGAAACTTCGAGTTTTATGAGCAGCGGGTGCAATTCCTAACGCTAGCGTCGAATGATTAAGAGACTGTTTGCCATATGAGGCGTCAGCGTTTCGGTGGGCCTTATTCGCGCCGGCCACGCAGCCGGTTGCGAACATTTCTGGACTACGGCGTAACGGCCGTCCTGCTTGGAGTTCTGCTTTTGGTGGCGGCACGGCTGGAGCGGGCCAACATGCGCGAGGAACGAGGAGCCGCTACCGTTGTCGACGGCGATTCGATCACGCTGGGAACGACGCGCATCCGCCTGCGCGGCATCGATGCGCCTGAATATTCGCAAACCTGCCAGCAGGACGGGACCGATTATGCCTGCGGCAAACGTGCGCGCGAAGCACTCGCCGCCATGACCGCCGGCCGGGCCGTTTCCTGTACGGGGTCGCAGCACGACCGCTATGGCCGGCTTCTGGGCAATTGCACGGCCGGCGGCGTCGATCTCAACCGTGCTCAAGTGCAAGCGGGTTGGGCGGTCGCCTATGGCGGTTTCGGGACCGAGGAAGCCGCCGCTCGCGGCGCGCGGGCGGGTATCTGGGCCGGCACATTCGAGCGGCCCCAGGAATGGCGCCAACGACACGGAGCGAAAACCGAGCCGAAACACGACGATTTTCTGGCGTGGGCAGGCGATCGCCTACGGCAGGCTCTTCGGTTTTGGTGATCGACGACCTATGTTCACCCTCAACCGGACAGGAGAGACGGATGAAGCTTTTTGATGGCGGCCGCGCGCCCAATCCTCGGCGGGTTCGTGTGTTCCTGGCCGAAAAGGGCATCGAGGTGCCTCTGGTGCCCGTCGACATGGGCGCGCTGGAGCACCGGCAGGACGCCGTAAGTTCCCGCAACCCCTTGCGTCGTCTGCCGGTTCTGGAACTGGATGACGGCACGATCATCACCGAGTCGGTCGCGATCTGCCGCTACTTCGAGGAGCTTCACCCGGATCCGGCTCTCTTCGGCAGAGGCGCGGTCGGCAGGGCGACGGTGGAGATGTGGCAGAGGCGTGTTGAACTCCACCTCATGGCGTGCGTTGCCGCCGCGTTCCGGCACATCCATCCGGCGATGAAAGAGTGGGAAATCCCGCAAATCCCGGAATGGGGCGAGGCGAACAAGCCCAAAGCCATTGAATTCCTGGAATTTCTCGACGGGGAATTGGCTGAAAGGGCGTTCATCGCGGGCGATACGTACTCGATTGCCGATATTACCGGCCTGATCGCCGTCGATTTCATGAAACCGGCGCGCATTCAGATGCCGCCGGAATGCGTGAACGTGCTGCGCTGGTACAAGGACGTCTCCAGTCGGCCGAGCGCTGCCGCCTGATATGAGCGAGGCGCTCGACCAGCTGACGGCGCAAATCCGTGCCTGCCGTATCTGCGTGGAAAACCCGATCGGCAAGCCGCTGCCGCACGAACCCCGGCCGGTGGTCGTCGCCTCGTCGCATGCGAGAATCCTGATCGCCAGCCAGGCGCCGGGCACTAAGGTGCATTTGAGCGGCAGGCCGTTTACCGACGCATCGGGCGACCGCTTGCGGAACTGGCTCGGCGTTACCGACGATGAATTCTACGACCCGCAAAAATTCGCCATCGTGCCCATGGGCTTCTGCTTTCCGGGCCAGGACGCCAAGGGCGGCGACCTGCCGCCGCGCCGTGAATGCGCGATCCATTGGCGTGAACCGCTGATGGCGCTGATGCCGCAGATAGACCTCGTGCTAACCATCGGAATTTATGCTCAGACCTGGCACATGGGGAGCGCGCGTGGCGCCTCGTTGCGCGAGACGGTGATGAACTGGCGCTCCGTCTGGGAGGTCTCTGCGGAGCGGAAGGTGCTGCCCCTGCCGCACCCGTCATGGCGCAACACCGGCTGGCTGAAGCGCAACCCGTGGTTCGAAATAGATTTGCTGCCTTTCCTTCGAACAGAAATTCGGCGTCGAGTTGATTAGCTCGCGCGCAATAAATGCCTCGTTGTATCGGCAAATGGCGGAATTTTTTTCTTGTAGATGAGGTCGATAAGGCGGATTATAGGCGATATTTTCACGAGGACTGCCTATGGACCGCCTGGACAGAAAAATTCTCCGCCTCCTTCAAGAGGACTCGACGCTCGCCGTGGCCGATGTTGCCAAGAAAGTCGGGCTGTCGACCACGCCGTGCTGGCGGCGAATCCAGAAGCTCGAGGAAGAAGGCGTCATCAAGCGCCGGGTGGCGCTACTCGACGCGACCAAGATCAACGTCCGCGTTACGGTGTTTGTTTCGATCCGCACCAATTCGCACAGCCATGAATGGCTGCGGCGGTTTTCCGAGGTGATCCAGGAATTCCCCGAGGTGATCGAATTCTACCGCATGAGCGGCGATGTCGACTATCTGCTGCGTGTCGTCGTGCCGGACATCGCGGCCTACGACGCCTTCTACAAGCGCCTGATCGCCAAGATCGAGATACGCGACGTGTCGTCTTCCTTCGCCATGGAGCAAATCAAGTACACGACCGAGATGCCGCTCGACTACATGGTGCTGGACAAGGAATCAGGCGCGCACGCCGCCTGATCTAGCGTGCCATTCCGAACGGAATACCGGTTTGCTTTATTTTTCCAGGCGGGCGAGCAGCGCCGAGGTGTCCCAGCGCTTGCCGCCCATCGCCTGTACATCCTTGTAGAACTGGTCGACCAGCGCTGTTACCGGCAGGCTGGCGCCGTTTCGGTCTGCCTCTTCAAGGCATATGCCGAGATCCTTGCGCATCCAGTCGACGGCGAAGCCGTAATCGTATTTGCCGGCATTCATCGTCTTGTGGCGGTTCTCCATCTGCCAGGAACCTGCCGCGCCCTTGGAAATCACCTCGACGACCTTCTCGATGTCGAGGCCGGCCTTCTTGCCGAAATGGATGCCCTCGGCCAGGCCTTGAACGAGCCCGGCGATGGTGATCTGGTTGATCATCTTGGTCAGTTGCCCGGAGCCTGCCGGCCCCATCAGCCCGACCATGCGTGCAAAGGCGTCGATCACCGGCCGGGCCTTGTCGAAAACCTCCTGTTCGCCGCCAACCATGACGGTCAGCACGCCGTTCTCCGCGCCCGCCTGGCCGCCGGAAACCGGGGCATCGAGGAAGCCAAATCCGGCTTCGGTGGCTTTCTGGTCAAGTTCGCGCGCAACCTCGGCGGAAGCGGTCGTGTTGTCGATATAGATCGCGCCCTTCTTCATCGATCGGAAAGCGCCGTGCTCCCCGATCGTGACGGAACGCAGATCGTCGTCATTGCCGACGCAGGAGAAGACAAAGTCCTTGTCCAAGGCAGCTTCCGCCGGCGTTTGCGCCAGCTTGCCGCCATGCTCGGCCACCCATTTCTCGGCGGTAGTCTGCGTGCGGTTGTAGACGGTAACGTCGTGCTTGCCCTTGTTCTTCAGATGCGCCGCCATGGGATACCCCATCACGCCAAGACCGAGAAACGCCACCGAAGCCATCGCTTTACCTTCCAAAACGAGAATATGAGCCGCGATGGTCTAGGCCATGCGAAGGATACGTCAAGATGCCCGCGCACCCTTGAGCATAGTGCCAGCGGTCAGCGTTTGAGATGTTTTGTGATGCGGCGTTCTATCCATTCGATGGCGTGGCGCAGCACCTCGACAATCATCAGGTAGATGACCGCGGCCCAGATGTAAGACTGGAAATCGAAGGTGCGCGCATAGGTGAGCCGCGTTATCCCCATCAGGTCGTAGACGGTGATGATGGCAACGATGGCCGAGCCTTTTATCATCAGGATGACTTCGTTGCCGTAGGGACGCAGGGCAACGATGGACGCCTGCGGCAGGATGACTTTCCACAGCGTTTGCAGTTTATGCATGCCAAGCGAGGCCGCGCCTTCCCATTGGCCCCTGGGGACGCTTTCTATGGCGCCGCGCAACATTTCCGCCTGATAGGCGGCCGTATTCAGCGAAAACGCGAAGATGGCGCAATTGAACGCCTCGCGGAAGAAACTCCACAGTCCCACGGAATCGAGTTCGGCCTTGAAGGAGCCGACGCCGTAATAGACCAGAAAGGTCTGGGCCAGCAGTGGCGTGCCACGGAAGAAATAGACGTAGGCGTAGGCCAGCCCCGAGAGAAACGGGTTCCTCGACATGCGGGCATAGGCGACGGGCACAGAAATGACCGCGCCGACCACAATGGATATGGCGACCAGGGAAATGGTGACGCCGAGCCCCTTCAGATAGCTAGGCGCATATTTCGTAATAAGTTCCGTATCCCACGAAGAAGCCAGAAACCACACGAGCGCCAGGCCAAGTAACGCCCACAAGCCCATGAGGATGTGACCGCCAACGCGCTGGCTGTTCCAGACGCGCGTAGGCAAGGGCGGCGGCAAATCGGCAGCGGTGGGGTTCTTCGATGCTGCTGTCATCGCTGCACGTCCTGACGCCTGACGGCTCGCTCGATGGCGCTGATCCCGACGGAAGAAACAATGGCGAGCAGCAGATAGATCAGCGCGGCCACGCCGAAGAACAGAAAGGCATGCTTGGTGACACGCGCCGCAACACCAGCCTGCCGCAAGATGTCGGTGAGGCCGATGGCGGATACCAGTGCCGTGTCCTTGAGCAGGATTAGCCACAGATTGGCGAGGCCGGGCAGCGCGATGCGGATCAGTTGCGGCAGCACCACCAGCCGCATGGTCTGACTGCCGGACAGGCCGATCGCGTGGCCGCCTTCATACTGACCCTTGGGGATGGCGCGGAAAGCCGACAGGAATACTTCGCTGGCATAGGCGGAAAAGACTGCGCCCAGCGCTATCATGCCCGAAATGAAGCTGTTGACCTCGATATTCGCGTCGGGGGCGAACAGGTGCACGACCTTCTGGATGCCGATCTGCGCGCCGTAAAATACGACGAAGAGAGTGAGCAGTTCAGGTAGCCCCCTGAAAATGGTGGTGTAGATATCGCCAGCCAGCCGGAGCGAGGGTTCTTTCGACTGTTTGGCGAGCGCCGCGAGAAAGCCGATTGCCAGTCCGAGCGGCAAGGTGGCCAAGGCCAGCGACACGGTGACGAAGACCCCATAGCCGATGTCGTCCAGCCAGCCCTGAGGCCCCCAACTCAGCAGCGTCCACGTGCTCTGCATCCGCCCGCTTGTCCTCCACCGTCGCTTGCACACCGTGCTGCCCTCAGGCACGGCCAAACCCTTGCGCTTTCAGGTAAAGAGTATGCGAAAAGCTCGAGAAATCATCGACTTGCGCAAATTACCTGAAGAAACTTGATCCCAAAGTCAGGAGTATGCTGCAGGCGAGCGGTGGATAACCCACCGCTCGTTTTGATGGCGTTGACGGCTAGTCGCCGTAAACGTCGAACTTGAAATACTTGTCGTTGATTTCCTTGTACTTGCCGTTGGCGCGGATGGCGTCGATCGCGGTGTTGAACTGGTTTGCCAGGTCGGTTTCGCCCTTGCGGATTGCGATGCCGGCGCCTTCGCCATGGATTTCGATGACAGGCTTGATGGTTCCGACGATCTTGCAGCAGGCGCCATCCGGCGTGTCCAGCCACTGGGTAAGCACGACGATGTCGTCGTTCACCGCATCGAGCCGACCGTTTTCAAGGTCGAGCTGGTATTCCTGCGCGGTAGGATAGGGCTTGATAGTCGAGTCCGTATAGGTTTTGCTCGAATAGTTGAAATGGGTGGTCGACGCCTGTACGCCGATGGTCTTGCCAGCCAGGTCTTCCTTGGTCACGCCCTTGATGTCGGTGTCCTTGGGCGCGGCGATGGCCGGCGGCGTGTTGTAGTATTTGTGGGTGAAATCGACCTGCTTCAGCCGCTCGGGCGTGATCGACATGGAGGCGATGATTGCGTCGAACTTGCCGGCCTGAAGTGCTGGGATGATGCCGTCCCAATCCTGGGCGACGAACTCGCACTTGACCTTCATTTCATCGCACAACGCCTGGGCGATATCGACGTCAAAGCCGACCAGCTTGCCGTCGGCGGTCAGGTTGTTGAAGGGCGGGTAGGCGCCTTCAGTACCGATCTTGATTGTCTTTTCCTGGGCCTGGGCAACGCCCAGCGTCAGAAGCGCGGCGGAAGCTGCCAACGCAATACGCAGTGCAATACGCATAATGTTCCTCTCTGTTTAACTAAGGTCGTTGTTTCCACGATCCTTGGAACGGTCTCCCCGACCGCTCGCTGAACGGATACTCCCACTTTTTGCGGAAAAAAAGCAACTGTAAAACCGCCGCCGAACGGAAACCTATTCCGGTTCTCGTTTAACCCGACAGACCGGTCGTCCGTTCAATAAAATCGGCAATCGCGGCAATGTCGTCGAGCGCGAATACGGGCAGTTTTTCCGATGGCTGGGGATAGTCGGCAGCGACCGCGACGATGTTCGGATCGTTTTGGGAAAGCGGCGTCGTATCCTTGGCCGAAAGTCTGCGCGTCTCGATTTTCCGGTGTGATTCGCGCTTGTAGCCTTCGATCAGCACGATGTCGGCAGGCCCCAGCCTGGCCAGGATTGCGTCGAGGGCGGGTTCCGGCTCGTCGCGCAACTCGTGCATCAGCGCCCAGCGCCGCCCTGAAACGATCGCGACCTCGGCCGCCCCTGCCTGCCGATGGCGAAAACTGTCCGCGCCCTCCCGATCGATGTCGAAATCGTGGTGGGCATGCTTTACCGTCGAGACACGCCACCCACGCGCCGTCAGTTCGATGACCAGCCTTTCCGTCAGCGTCGTCTTGCCGGAATTCTTCCAGCCGGTAATTCCGAAGATGAAGGCGTTCATTTCGCACCGACTCCCAATATACGTTCGGCCTCGGCAATATCGTGCGGCGTATTGATGTTGAAGAAGGGATCGACAACCTGCCCGCCTTCGATCTCCGGCACGAACTCGACATGGATGTGATCCTGACCCTCGACAAAGGCCGACACCTTGCGCTGGCCCTCGGCCAAGGCGCGGGAAAGTGGCGAGCGCAGCGTAACCGGCCAAAGCGCGAATACCGGATGGCTCCGACCGTCGGAATGAGCAACAGTGATGCGGTCAGGCGATGCGCCGGCGGTAGATGCCCGCCGCTGCACCAGATCGAGGGGCAGGAACGGCGTATCGCCGGCCGCACTGACCACGGAGGTCGCGGACCCGTTTGCCGCCGCCCATTCCAAAGCGGCCAACACGCCGGCCAACGGCCCGGCGAATCCCTCGGCCGTGTCGGCGACCACCGGCAGACCGAAATGCTTGAAGCTGGAGGCGTCACCATTGGCGTTCAACGCCAGTCGCGCAACTTGCGGGAAAAACCGGGTAATGACGTGGGAGAGGATAGGTCGGCCAGCCAGTTCCAGCAGGCTCTTGTCGCCGCCGCCCATCCGTCTTGACAGTCCACCGGCAAGGATGACGCCGGCAATTTCGTCTTTCATGGAAAATGCCCTTGCAAGCATGCCGCATGCGATGCGTGTGCGTGGCGCCTATATGCCGTCCGGCGCCATCGTCGGTCCAGTGCTTTCGGCTGCGGCTTTTCCACGGCCGACGATCTGTTCGCGATACAGCGTGTAGATGCCCGAGCCGACGATGATGGTTGCACCGACGATCATAGGCATGTCCGGGAAATCGCCGAACAAAAAGACGCCTAACAGGATCGCCCACAGCAGCGCCGTGTAACGGAACGGCGAGATGAAGGAGATGTCGCCGATGCGCATCGCCATGATGATGAACTGATACCCGACCAGAAGAAGCACGGCCCCGATTGCCAGAAGTACGGTGGCTTCCAGGGTCAGGGGCGTCCATCCGCCCATCGGTTGAAGCATTGCGGCGCCGACGAGGGTGACGGCGAGCGAGGTTACCGCCGATATCAGCAGGGTGGGGATTTCGACAGGGATTTTCCGCGTGGAGAGGTCGCGTATGGTGCAAAGGAACACGCACACCAGAACCAACAGGGAGAAGGCGTTGAAGCCGTCGAAGCCCGGCCGCACGACGACCAGCACGCCTGCAAAGCCCACGGCAATCGCAAGCCAGCGTCGCCATCCGACATACTCTCCGAAAAACAGCGCGGCTCCCATGGTTACGGCCAGGGGCAGGGCCTGCTGCACAGCGGATACATTGGCGATCGGCAAATGGGACAGGGCGATAAAATAGGCGACCGTGGCGGATGCCTCACCTGCAACGCGCACGGCTACCAGCGGATGCAGCATCGAACGGGGTTTTGCGAATGCGCCGCGATGCCAGGCGAGCAGCCCGACCATCAAGGTGGCAAACACGCCGCGCGCCAGCATGATCTGCGCGATGTTCATGGTTTCGGACAGATATTTGGTCAGCGCGTCGCTGATGGTGAAACCAACCATGGCCACGACCATGAACAGTGCGCCGCGAAGATTCGGAGATAAGGGCACGGCGCGCTTCCATTGCGATCTGGAGCAAGCCTGTAGCAGCCGCGCTCCAGACAGCAATCCCAAATCGCTGGGCCACGGTCTCTTAGCCGTTCAAATGCGGGGGGAGACGGTCAGCCGCCGGTGACGCTCATATGCCGGGATACCGACGGCCGCTTGGTTCGGCGATCGATGACGAAATCATGGCCCTTCGGCTTGCGGCCGATCGCTTCGTCTATCGCGTCGGCAACCAGTTCGTTGCCTTCGGACGCCCGCAACGGAGCGCGCAGGTCTGCGGCATCCTCCTGCCCAAGACACATATAGAGCGTGCCGGTGCAAGTGAGGCGCACGCGATTGCAGCTTTCACAGAAATTGTGGGTCATCGGTGTGATGAAGCCGAGCCGCCCGCCGGTTTGCGCAACCTCGACATAGCGGGCGGGGCCGCCGGTCTTATAGGGAATGTCGTTCAGCGTGAATTCGCGCTCCAGCGAGGCGCGCAGCAGCGACAGCGGCAGATACTGGTCTGTGCGATCTTCGTCGATCTCGCCCATCGGCATGGTTTCGATGACGGTCAGATCCATGCCGCGCCCATGCGCCCAGCGCAGTATGTCGGGCAGTTCCTCATCGTTAAAGCCCTTGAGCGCGACGGCGTTGATCTTGACTTTCAGGCCGGCGGCTTGTGCGGCGTCGATGCCTGCGACGACCTTTTCCAGATGGCCCCAGCGCGTGATCTTGTGGAATTTGGCAGCATCCAGCGTATCGAGCGACACGTTGATGCGCTTGACGCCGCAATCGGCCAGTTCGCTAGCATAGCGGGAAAGCTGGGAACCGTTGGTGGTCAGGGTCAGTTCTTCCAACGCACCGCTTTTCAGATGCCGGGAAAGCTCGCGCACCAGATGCATGATGTTTTTGCGCACCAGCGGTTCGCCGCCGGTGAGCCTTATCTTCTTCACGCCTTTTTCGATGAAGACGGCGCACAGCCGGTCCAGTTCCTCCAGGGAAAGAAGGTCTTTCCGGGGCAGGAACGTCATGTTTTCCGCCATGCAATAGGTACAACGGAAGTCGCAGCGATCGGTCACCGACACGCGCAAATAATTGATCGTACGGCCGAACGGATCGATCATGTCCATGCGCTTCTGTTCCATCCTTCGCCTCAAATAGGGCAACTGCGTTATATACCGCTATGTGATACGATCAGGCGCGCGGTTCAAGCGAATTGGCTTCTCTTCCGGCAATATTGGCGCGCCTCGCCGGCATGAAGGCAAGGAAACGCTTGGTCCAGGCCTTTTGCCGGACGCCAAAGCGCTTTAGGGAAGTCTGGCGGATGAAGGATCACCACTATGACGGCGCCGACGGAATTGAGGGTCTCGAAGGACCGCAGGCAACTGACCGTGACCTTCCCCGATCATCAGCCGATGGAACTGACCGCGGAACTTTTGCGGGTTGCCTCGCCTTCCGCCGAAGTCCAGGGGCATTCGCCCGAGCAACGGGTGACGGTGCCGGGAAAACGAAACGTGGCCATCCTCAAGATCGAACCGGTCGGCAATTATGCCGTGCGCATTACCTTCGATGATTTCCACGATACCGGCATTTTTACATGGACCTACCTGCATACGCTCGGCGCCGAAAAGACGCAGCGGTGGGAGGCCTACCTTGCGGAGCTGGAGGAAAAGGGGATGAGCCGGGATCGATAGCCGTCCGGCCGTCACGTCTCCTTCAGCAGATCGGCCACCTTGCGCATGTGTTCGCCGATCATGTCGCACTCGTCGGGCGTCGACTGGCTCATGGCGGCTTCGATCAGCGTCATGTGGATTTTCAGCGCACGCATCAGCAGTTCCTCGCCCGCTTCGGTCAAGATGAGCCGCAGGATGCGCTTATCTTTTTCGTCGCCCTCCCGGCGCAACAAGCCTCGCGCCTCCAGTTGCGGCAGCAGCATGGTGATATTCGAGCGGCCGACCAGCAGCCGCCGCGCGAGATCGTGCTGGGACATGCCGGGGTGGCGATAGAGGTTCATCAGCACATCTAGTTGAGCAGGCTTCAAACTGATAGGCGCAAGCCGGGCTGCCAGCGTCCGCTCCACGACATGGCAGGCGCGCGCCACCGCAACCCAATTGCGAAAGCGTGGATTATCCCAGGGCAGCTCTTGTTTATTGTTCATATTTGAACTAGTTATGTTCACTCTTGAACGAATGGATGGACAGGCACTATGGCATCATTCGGCCTGAAGGTCATCCGCGGTATATTCGCCGCCGGCGAACGGGTCGCGCCACGGCTGGCGGGGCGCGTGGCTTTTGAATTGTTCTGCCGCACGCCCAACCCCGCAAAGCTGAATGAGCGTGAAGGCCGCGCCGTGGCACGCGCCGCCGATTTCATGACAGGCGCGCGCCACCACCGCCTGCGAACCAGGACCGGCTGCGTGACGGTCCACGAGTTCAGGCCGGAGCCGGGCAGGGCGTCGCTCGGGACCGTCCTGGTCGTCCACGGCTGGCGCTCGCGCACCGAATATATGCGGGCGCTTATCGAGGGATTTCGGGCGGCCGGCTATCGGGTCGCGTCACTGGACCTGCCCGGCCACGGGCAATCTCGCGGTCGAAGCCTCAGCCTTATCAACGCGGTCGAGGCCGCCAGAACCGCCGCTGAATGGTTCGGTCCTTTTGAAGCGGTGGTGGGCCATTCGTTCGGCGGCGCGGTCGCGGTCAATGCGATCGCCGGATCGATAATGGGCATCCCGCCACTGGCCGCGAAAAGCCTTGTGCTCATAGCCGCGCCGAGTTCGCTGCCGGCGATCTTCGCCGGGTTCAGCGCCATGGTCGGCGTCGGACCACGCGCGCAGGCGGCGATGGCCGATCGTGTCGAGCGACTGGCCGGCCGGCCTCTCGAAGATTTTTCGGGCACACGCCAATTGGTCGAGATGCCGTTGCCGACGCTTGTCATCCACGCGCCGGATGACCGCGAAGTGCCAACGGACCATGCCTTGCGCTATGCAAAGGCCGGCGATCACGTGCGCCTGCATTGGGTGGAGGGACTGGGCCACCGCCGCATCCTTTCCGATCCCGGCGTCGTCAACAGCGCCGTCGCTTTCGTGGCCGAACAGCGACAGTCGACGCTTCACTGAGAGTTACGGCTTCTTGTCGCCATGCTCGACCGGCAGGCCGGCCTCTTTCCAGGCAGTGAAGCCACCGAGAACATGCTTGACCGGGGCAAGCCCCATATCCTGCGCGGTCTTCGTTGCCAGCGCCGAACGCCAGCCGCTTGCGCAAAAGAACACGAACGTCTTGCCCGATGCGAAGAACGGTTTGTGGTACGGGCTTTCCGGATCGATCCAGAATTCCAGCATGCCGCGGGTAACGTGTTTGGCGCCCGGAATCCGGCCTTCGCGATCCAGTTCGCGCGGGTCGCGCAGGTCAACAAGAACGGTGCCGTCGTCGCCAAGTAGAGCGGCCGCAGCCTTGGGCGAAATGGCTTCGATCTCGGCATTTGCCTCGTCAAGAAGCTGACGATATCCCTTTTTCACGGCGCTGCCTTTCCATTCGTTGCTCAATTCGATGATGGCTTAGCACAGGCTGTCGCCGGCCATCCATGATTGCGGTCGCGCGGTCACATTCATGTGAAGCTCCCGCGCAACATCCTCGTCGAAATTTATGAAAGCTTAATCAAATCGGTATGAATCGGTATAGTTGCGTTATACATCCGCCAAGGGGTTAGCGAGAGCATCCGGCGTCGGCAATTGAAATCCAGCAATCCAGCGGAGCGGGCAATTCATGATATCGTTCGGGAAAAGGACCGTCATGGTGCCGCTGTCGGTTGTGGCAGCGCTGGGAATGGGCTTGCCGCAGGCTCATGGCCAAAATCTTTTCGACGCGCTGTTCGGCGGCGGCGTAAAGAAAAGCCAGCCGTTGAAGGGCGAATTCCCGCCGCCGCCCAAACGTAAGAAAAAGGCCGCTCCCGCTCCCATTTCGCGGATCTCCAGCCCGACCTACAATGCCTACAAGGCCGACGCGCTGGTACGTGTCGATTTTTCCGACCTGGTGGAAACGCCGCAGACCACGGCGACCATCCCTGTAACCGAAGCCGCGCTGGACGCATCCGCCAAGCCGCAGACGCAAGGTTCGACATTCCGCGATGCGCTGGCCGGCCTCGACGGATACGAGTTGTCGGCCGAGCGTGACATCGCCAAGGCGCTTGTCACCTATTATTCGACCAACCCCGATTTCATCTGGGTGAGCGACGGTGCCGTCAACGCCAGCGCCAGGGAGGCGCTGAGGGTGCTGGGCGAATCCGCAAGCTACGGCCTGACGCCGTCCGACTATTTTGTCGAGGTGCCGCCGGCCAGCGTTGCATCCGGCGACGACGCCGATCATCTCAAGGCGCTGATGCGTTTTGAAATGGCGCTTTCGGCACGCGTGCTGCGCTACGTGCACGACGCGCAGGATGGACGCATCGTGCCGGACCGCATTTCGGGTTACTATGATTTGCCGGCCAAGCCGCTCGACATGGTGGTCGTGCTGAAGACGCTCGCCCATATGCAGGCGGTGCGGACATATCTCGAATCACGCCATCCCCAGAACCCGGAATATCAGGCACTGCGCGTCGAACTCGAGACGTTGCAGGCCAGCGTTGAAAACGAGATCGTCGTCGATCCGAAACTGCTGTTGAAGCCGGGCGGCATAAGCCCCGAATTGCCGAAACTGCTGACGCTGATTTCACGCGATAGCGATGATGAGATAAAGAGCCAGTTTGGCGATGTGCTGACCAGGCTGGGCACCAGCGAAACCTATGATGCGGAACTCGTCCCACTTGTCGAGGCGGTGCAAAAAAAGGCTCGCCTGAAGCCGGACGGCGTGATCGGCCCGCGCACCGTGGCGCTGCTCGCCGGCGTTTCGAAGGCGGACAAACTGGCCAAGGTTCGATATGCGCTCGAGGAGTTGCGCTGGCTGCCCTCGGATTTGGGAAGCCCGCGCGTGTTCATCAACCAGCCCGCCTTTACCGCAAGCTATATCGACGATGGCGTGGAAAAGCTGAAGACGCGTGCCGTGATCGGCCGGACGACGAACCAGACCAGCTTTTTCTACGATCAGATCGAGCAGGTCGATTTCCATCCCTATTGGGGGGTGCCGCAATCGATCATCGTCAACGAAATGCTGCCGAGACTGCGCAGCGATCCCGGTTATCTCGACCGTGCCGGTTACGAAGTGAGCGACGCGAAAGGCAAGCGCATCCCGTCGTCGTCGATCAATTGGGGCCAATACGGCTCCAAGGTGCCGTTCAATATTCGTCAGGCGCCCAGCGAAGCCAACGCCCTTGGGGAACTGAAAATCCTCTTCCCCAACAAGCATGCCATCTACATGCACGATACGCCGCAAAAGGCGTTCTTCCAGCGCGACATGCGTGCGCTCAGCCATGGCTGTGTGCGCCTGCAGGACCCGCGTGGCATGGCTGCTGCGGTGCTCGGCACCTCCGTTGACTACATCGCCGAAAAATTGAAGAAGGGCCACGCGAGCGAAAAGGTCGCGCGCACGCTTCCCGTCTACGTCGCTTATTTTACCGCCTGGCCGGACATGTCCGGTAAAGTCGAGTATTTCCCCGACATTTACGACCGCGACGCGTACCTGCAACGGGCGCTGGACGTCACCGAAGCCGTCCGCTCGCCAACGACTTGAAGGCCGGTAGTTGACTTCCGCGTAAGGCCTACCTTATATCGCGGCGCGCTTGGCCTTCGGGCAACGAGCGGGCGATTAGCTCAGCGGGAGAGCACACCCTTCACACGGGTGGGGTCACAGGTTCAATCCCTGTATCGCCCACCATCAATCTCCAAGATCGGACTTGCCGTCACCGCTGTTCGATCCTGACCTTTCTCCATTCGCATCCTCTTCAGAGCCACGAATTGCGATCGTTTACTGTGCGGCCGCGATCAACCGTTCTGCTAGCTCGACGGTCAGTTCGTCGAAATGCGAGATGATCTTCGTCGGCTCGTACTCGCTGACATGGAGGTCGGTGTAACCGAAATCGTCCGCGACCACCGGTATGCCTGCGGCTTTCGCCGTGTCGATGTCGGTCTGCGAATCGCCGACCATCAGGGCGCGGTCGGGATCGCCCCCTGCCATTGCAATGGTTTCCGTCAGGTGGCGTGGGTCCGGCTTGCGGAAGGCGAACGTGTCCTGGCCGCAGATCGCCGCGAAATACCTGTCCATACCCAATGCCGCGAGCAGGGCCTTGGAGGGGACCTCGTGTTTGTTGGTGCAGACGGCGAGCAGGTAACCAGCTTTTTCGAAACGGTCGAGCGCATCCAGGACGCCGGGATAGGGGCGGGACAGGCCCGGTATGTTCTGGTTGTAATGGTCGATGAACAAGGAAAAAAGCCGGTCATGTTCGGCGGTGAGCAAATCCTTTTGATGCGCCGCATAGGCGCGTTCGATCATGACACGTCCGCCATGGCCGACGAAACGCTTGAATCCAGCCGAATCGACCATCGGAACGGGGCCGGTCGCAAGACTGTGGTTGAGGCTACCAAGCAGATCGGGCGCGGTGTCGACCAGCGTGCCGTCGAGGTCGAAAACGATGATCGGAGGCTTCATGGTCTGTTCCTGATGTAGGTCGATGGAAGGTTAGCGATTACCCGCTGCCGCCCGATCAGGCAAGGCGAGCGCGGCGCGCGAGCGGGGAAAGCGCCTAACCGCTTTGACCCGCGTTGCAAAAATGCTAGGAGCCCGGCATCTTTTCCCGACAATCTGGGGCAATCGACGGCATGGACGCTACGCAATTGAAATTCGAGGCCGCCCGCATGGCGCTCGACCATGTCAGCGATGGCATGCGGCTTGGCATCGGCACCGGTTCCACAGCCGAGGCGTTCGTGCGGTTGCTGGCCGAAAAGGTCGCCGCCGGCCTATCGATTATCGGCGTGCCGACGTCGGAAAGAACGGCGGCCCTTTGCCGGGAACTGGGCGTGCCCCTGTCGACGCTGGACGAGACGCCGGCACTGGACCTTACAATTGACGGCGCCGACGAGATCGATCCGGAATTGACGCTTATAAAAGGCGGCGGCGGCGCGTTGCTGCGCGAAAAGATCGTCGCTGCCGCATCCGCCCGCATGATCATCATTGCCGACCGATCCAAGCTGGTGCAGACGCTTGGCCGGTTTCCGCTGCCCATCGAGGTGAACCGGTTCGGCCTTCGGGCCACGGAACTGGCCATTGATGCAGCGGCACCAAAACTGGGCCTTGCCGGCGCCGTCACATTGAGGATGACGGGCGCCCAGCCGTTTGTTACAGACGGTGGCCATTTTATTCTGGATGCATCTTTTGGCCGCATTCCAGATACAAGAGCGCTGTCGAATGCTCTCCACGCCATCCCCGGTGTGGTCGAGCACGGTCTATTCATCGGACTGGCTTCGTTTGCCGTTATCGCGGGCGACGGCGGCGCCGAAATCTTCCAAGCTGTCCGATAAACAGGGAGTCACCTAACCATGATGCTGCAAAACCGGGCACGTCGCCTGTTCGCCATTGCCGCGGCCTCGGCCATCGTTGCCTTTTCGTCGCCGGCGTTTTCGCAGGATGTGCCGGAAGCGCATCTGAAGGCTGCGCGCGCAGCCATCGCCGCCATTCATGCGACGGACGGCTTCGACGGGATATTGCCACAAGCGGCGGCGGCGCTCGAGCAGCAGTTGATCCAGAAGAACCCGGACATGCAGGCATTGATTACCAGCACGGTCAGCGACCAGGCGCTCGCGCTCGCCGCGCGGCGCGCCGACCTCGAGAAGGAAGCGGCGATCGCCTACGCCAAGGTATTTTCCGAGGCGGAGCTTGCCGATATCGCCAAATTCTATGAGTCCGAAGCCGGCAAGAAACTGCTGGAGAGCGGTCCCGTCGTTACGCGCGAATTAGCCAATGCAGCCAATATCTGGCAAAACGGCATTGCCCGCGACCTGGCCCACGAGGTTGGTGAAGCGTTGCAGAAGGCCGATGGCAGCAAGGCACCGGCCGCACCGGCCGATGCTGCGGCTCCGGCCAATGGCGATGCGGCGCCTACCGCTGATGATGCGGCGCCCGCCACCGCCAATTGATCCGGCCGGCCGTTCTTTCGAAGAGTTCAAGCCCGGCGGTTGCCGGGCTTTTCTTTTGATCCTTCACCGCCTACCTGTGGGCCAGGTCTGGCACACAGCAGGAGTATTTTTTCATGGCCGGTTATGATTACGATCTGTTCGTCATCGGCGGCGGCTCCGGCGGGGTGAGGGCGGCGCGTGTAGCGGCGGCACTTGGCAAGCGCGTCGGTATTGCCGAAGAATTCCGCTTTGGCGGCACCTGTGTCATCCGGGGCTGCGTACCCAAAAAACTGTTCGTCTATGCCTCGCAATTTCCGGAGCATTTCGAAGACGCCGCCGGCTATGGCTGGACGGTTCCACAGGCAAAGTTCGACTGGCAAACGCTGATCGCGAACAAGGATCGCGAGATTGCCCGACTGGAAGGATTGTACCGGAAAAACGTCGAGGGTTCGGGCGGCGAGACGTTCCATTCGCGCGCTGTGCTGGTCGATCGCCACACAATACGGCTGGAAAGCGAGAACCGGACCGTTACTGCCGATCAGATACTTGTCGCCACTGGCGGACGGCCGGCATTACACCCCGCGCTGCCCGGCAACGAATATTGCATCACGTCCAACGAGGCATTTCACCTGGCTGAACTGCCCAAGGCGATTGTGATCGAGGGCGGCGGCTATATCGCCGTGGAGTTCGCCAACATCTTCCACGGGCTGGGCGTCGAGACGACGCTGGTCTATCGGGGCGCCGAAATCCTCAGCCGCTTCGACATGGACTTGCGGCAGACGTTGCATGCGACCATGGAAGAGAAGGGCATAACGATCCTTTGCCGCTCCATCTCCGAATCGGTGGAGCGCCGCCCGGACGGCCGGCTTGCGGTGACGGTTACTGGCGGCAAGGTTCTCGTCGCCGACCAGATGATGCTTGCCATTGGCCGCCTACCGAACACGGAAAACCTCGGCCTCGAAGAAGCCGGCGTCCGCATGGGCAAGACCGGCGAGATCATCGTGGACGATTACTCTCGCACCAATATCGACAACATCTGGGCAATCGGCGATGTCACCAATCGCGTGCAGTTGACGCCGGTGGCGATCCACGAAGCGATGTGCCTCGTGGAGACGGCATTCAAGGACAACCCGACCACGCCCGACCACGACACCATTGCCACGGCCGTATTCTCGCAACCGGAAATCGGCACGGTAGGCCTTTCCGAAGACGAAGCAAGCAAGCGGTTTGCGGACCTCGAGATTTATCGGGCGTCGTTTCGGCCGATGCGGCATACGCTGTCGGGCCGGCGGGAAAAGATGCTGATGAAACTGGTGGTCGACGGCGCTAGCCGAAAGGTGATCGGCGCTCACATTCTCGGCCCCGACGCCGGCGAGATGGCGCAGCTTCTCGGCATTCCGATCAAGGCCGGCCTCACCAAGGCCGATTTCGACCGCACCATGGCCGTTCATCCGACGGCATCGGAAGAACTGGTCACCATGTACAAGCCGACATACCGGGTGAAGAACGGCGAGCGGATCGACTGACCCGCTCGCCTGCAGGGCTATAAAAGCGTTCCGCGCAGGATCACCAGCGCTACCGAGAAATAGATGGCGAGGCCGGTAACGTCCACCAGCGTGGCGACGAACGGCGCGGAAGCGCTTGCCGGGTCGAAACCGAGCCGCTTCAGCACGAAGGGCAGCATGGAGCCGGTCAGCGATCCGAAGGCAACGATACCGACCAGCGTCACCCCAATCGTGGCTGCGACCAAGTGCCAGTGCGGACCATAATCGTACAGGCCCAGGTGCTGCCACAGCACGATCCGCGCGATGCCGATGACGCCGAGCATGGAGCCGAGCGCCAGGCCGGTCGGCAGTTCGCGCAACGCGACCCGCCACCAGTCGCGAAGGGAAATTTCGTGCAGCGCCAGTGCGCGAATGACAAGTGACGTCGCCTGCGACCCGGAATTTCCCCCCGAACTCATGATGAGCGGAATGAAAAGGGTCAGGACGATGGCCTTTTCCAACTCGACTTCATAATGCTGCATGACGGTGGCCGTCAGCATCTCGCTCAGGAACAACGCGCTAAGCCAGCCGCCGCGCTTTCCGATCATAGGCAGGAAGCCCATTTTCATGTAGGGCTCGTCCAGCGCCTCCATGCCGCCGAAGCGATGCGCATCTTCCGTGCTCTCTTCGATCATGGTGTCCATGATGTCGTCGACGGTGACGATGCCGAGTATCTTGTCTCCCTCCACCACCGGCACGGCAAGCAGATCGTATTTGGACATCAACTGCGCCACTTTCTCCACGTCCATCAGGGGCGGAGCGGTGACGGGCGACCTGTCGGGAGCAACCGCCACGACCTTGTCCTCCGGCGCACCGGTGATGAGCCGGCGCAGGCCGATTGCGCGCACAAGGGACTGCGTTTGCGGATCTACGATGTAGATCGCATAGATCGTCTCGCGCGTGCCCTCGACCTTGCGGATGTAGTCCAGCGTGCGTTCAACGGTCCAGTCGGACGGCACGGCCACATATTCGGTGGTCATGATCGACCCGGCGCTGCCCTCGGGATAGCCCAGGATGGTCAACAAGGTAAGGCGAAGCGCGGGCGCCAGCGCACCAAGCATTTCGGCCCGCGCCGCGTCGGAGAATTCCCGCAGCACATCGGCGGCGCGGTCGACCGACATTGAAGCGAGCAGCCGGCAGGCGGTGTCTCGCGGCAGCGACGCCATGATCTCCGCCGCATCGTCGAGTTCGGGTTGGTCGAAGACTTCGACGGCGCGCTCGAACGGCAGATTGTTCAGCAGATCGACCGCGATCTCGCGCGGCTCGCCGTTCAACGCCTCGACAACGTCGGCGACGTGATCGTATGCCAGAATGCGGGCGATGGCTTCGCCGCCTTCAACGGGCGAAAATTCGTTCATGGCTCACTCCTTGCCGTCCGGCAGGATGTGAGCCTGTCAGGTCACATCGGAGCGGATGGCTGTTGTGTTCGACTTTGACTGTCGCCAGGCATGGCGTTGTGACCCTTTTCTCGCTGGTTGATCCTATGCGAGCACGGGCAACATAGAACCGCCCCTCTGCGTGTCAATCCAAATGATTGCCGCCGAAGCTGCGGGTGAGGAAAGTCGCGCAACTGTGACAGGCAGCGGACTGTCATCAGGATCTATCGGTCGGCCTGGGTGGGCTTGCCGAGCACGCCGGCGGTTTCTTCGCTGAGCGGCAGGGCCGGGCGGCGCGGCGGCGCAACGGGTGCCGGCACCGGCGTCGCGATATTGCCCTTCAGGAAATTGCGCCCGTCATGAATGTCGCCGGTGATCTGCGTATCGAGCCGGGCGGCGTCGCGGCGACGAACATCCTCGATCACTTCAGCCACGATTTCGGGATCGACCCCCAGTGCCTCCAGCGTCGAGCCGCCAAACACAAGCGCCGATTCGAACGTTTCGCGCAGTTGATAGTCGACGCCGAGATGGATCAGTTGCAATGCGGTCCCGCGATCATAGGCGCGCGCAAAAAGCGTGACGAAGGGAAACTCCGCCTTGATCAACTCCGCTATGCGCACCGCAACATCCGCCTTGTCGACGCAGATGAGAACGGCGCGCGCCCGGCCAGCGCCTGCGGCATGCAAGATGTCCAGCCGCGTGCCGTCGCCGTAGTAGATCTTGAAGCCGAAATCGGCGGCGGCCTGGATCATCTCGACGTCGTTGTCGATGATCGAAACGTCGACGCCCCGCAGCAGCAGCGGCTGGCTGGCGATCTGGCCGAAGCGGCCGAAACCGATAACCAGCACGCTTCCGGTCAAATCCGCAGCAATGTCGACGCCCTCGAGCGACTGCTCGTCACGAGGCGTAAGGTAGCGCAGCCCGATCATGGCAAGCGGCGTAAGGACCATGGAAATGATGACGATGGCCGTCAGCATGGCATTGGCCTGGCTGTCGATGAGGCCGACCGAGGCGGCGGCCGAGTAGAGAACAAAGGCAAACTCACCGCCCTGCGCCATCACGACGGCGCGGCCGAGCGCTTCCTTGTGGCCTGTCTTCAAGAGACGGGCGACGCCGTAGATGCCGAGCCCCTTGATCGTCATATAGGCGACAACATAGATGCAGACGATCAGCCAGTTATGGGCAACCACCAGAAGATCGAGAGACATTCCGACCGCCATGAAGAAGATGCCGAGCAGCACGCCTCTGAATGGCTCGATATCGGCTTCCAGTTGGTGGCGGAATGTCGATTCCGACAACAACACACCGGCCAGAAACGCGCCCATAGCCATGGAAAGGCCGCTGATCTGCATGACCAGCGCCGACCCCAGCACGACGAGCAGCGCCGCCGCAGTCATGACTTCGCGCGCATGTGAATCGGCAAGGATGCGGAAGAACGGGTTCAGCAAATAGCGCCCGGCAACAACCAGTGCCGTGATCGCAGCAAGCCCGATGCCGACTTCCCAAAACCTTTCCGACAGGCTGGTTTCCGCGCCGCCCGGTGCAAGAAATGCAACCAGCGCCAAAAGCGGAACGATCGCCAGATCCTCCAGAAGAAGGATAGATATGATGCGCTGGCCCTTGGGTGCTCCGAGTTCGCCGCGTTCTTCGACGATCTGCATCACGATGGCCGTCGAGGTCAGGACGAAGCCGGCGCCTGCAATGAAGGATTGGGCGATGGGAAATCCGCCCAGCCAGCCGACGCCGGTCAGGAGAAGCGCGCAGACGCCGACCTGCAGCGCACCCAGGCCGAAGATTTCACGCCGCAGCCCCCATAGCCGCGACGGCTGCATTTCCAGACCGATAATGAACAGGAACATCACCACGCCGAGTTCGGCGACATGCAGGGTGGTGGCCGGATCAGCGAAGATGGCGAGCCCGAACGGGCCGATAACCACGCCCGCTGCGAGATAGCCCAGAATGGAGCCGAGCCCCGCGCGCTTGAAAATGGGAACGGCGACAACGCCTGCGGCAAGCAGGGCCACCACTCGGACGAGTTCGCTGCTTGTTGCGTCTAGCGCCATGCGTGCCTGTTCCGATCTGCCGGGCCGATGCAACCGACCGTTTAGAGCGCCGTGCGTCCAATTGGACGCACAAAGGACGCTCTAACACTTTGATTGAGCATCGGAACAATCCGAAAACCGGTAACCACTTTTCGGTCCGATGCTCTTGGACCGCAAAGATAGTGGCTGCTGCGTCGATAGAACAGGGGGAATTGGCGAGCGGGCTTGTCGTGCCGGGCCGCCGTCACATCGGAGAAAAAATCAGTTCGGGGCGATGGAACCGACTTCGGTGACGTCGAGCCGCTTCAGGTTCATGCCGATGACCGGGATCATCTGCTTTGCGACACGCACGGATACGGTGACGATCATGGAGCCATCGTCGGGAAGCCGCGCCTGCATCACGCCGTTCAACTGTTTGCGGTTGATGGCGAAGACGACCTTGCGGGCATCGACAACCTTGCCGGAAATGACATCGAGGCCGTTGCCGGACGATCCGCCCATGAAACTGCCCTTGTAGCCGGCGCGCCCCGCATGTTCGATTTTCGCCGACATTTTCTGCGTGAACACGCCGACGCGGCAACCGCCGTCAAGCGTCATGCCGAGCTTGCTGTCGGGGGTGCTGCCGGTGAAATTGCAGGTGAACTTGGTGCCCTTGTACTTGCCGGCAACGATTTCGCCCGGCCCGGCCCATTGGCCCTCGATCGACTGGAAAAACTGCTTGTCCCGCTCGGCGCCGGCTGCGGTTTCAACCAGCACGGCGGTTGTGGACAGGGCCAGCGCAACAGGCAGCACGGCAGACACGATTGCGCTTTTCATCAACGACACCCGGCAACAGTTTTACTGTGTTCGATACTGGCCGAACCATGAAGAAAATTGGTTAATGCTTCGTCACTCGACGGAAAATTCGCACCCTTTTATGCCCAGAATAACGGTGCGATCATCGCTCCGGGTCGGCTGGCTGCCGTGCCTTTGCAGTGGCAAAACTGGTCAAGGCGGCGAGGAAATCGCCCATGCCCGGCCGCTTGACCGCGCTGAAGGGCAGGGGCCTTGCCGTCTCCATGGCGGCAACGCCGATTCGCGCCGTCATCATGCCGTTGACGACACCCTCGCCAAGCTTGGCGGAAAGGCGTGCCGCCAGACCGTGACCGACGATCTGCTGCACGAAGCCGTCGCCGATGGCAATCGAACCGGTGACGGCCAGATGCGCCAGAACGGAACGCGCCAGCCGAAAGAAGCCCAGCGTGCCGGGCCTGCCGCCGTAAAGCTCCGACAGGCGGCGAATCAGCCGCCCCGCCTCGAACACGACATAGGCGACATCGACCAAGGCGCGCGGGCTGACGGCCGTTACCAGCGACACTCGCTTGGCGGCATCGAGGATCATGACCTTTGCGCGGGCATCGAGCGGCCCCAATATTTCGGCTTCGGCCAGCCGCACCAGGTTCGCGCCGTCGATGATCTCGTCCTTGAGGTCGGCCATCGCGCGTCGGCCAGCCGCTGTTTCCGGCTTTCCGGCGACGAAAGCCGACAACTCGCCAACTACCGACCTTGCCGCGCGGGGGTCATCTGCGGTGATGGCTGCCAGCGCGCGCTGTTGCAGTTTTTCCACTTCAGCCAGCCGCGCGATCGCCATGAATTCGCGGATCAGGATAATTAGAAGTGCAACCACTGCGACCCCCGCGACGCCAGCGGCCACCCAGCCTAGCCAGGGGGCGTGCGAAAACAGGCTGCGGATCAAATCATCGACCCACAAGCCGACGGCCAGTGAAACCAGCACGCCGAAAGCGCCGATAAAAACCCGGCCGAGCAAGGATCCCTTTTTCGGCGCGATGGCCGGGAGCGGCTCGGAGGTCGCATTGTCAGGTATATCGAAAACATCGATGTCGGCCGGAATAACCACGGCAGCTTGCGGCGGCGAGGCGCGCGGCTGTCGCACGACCGTCTCGGTCCGATTGGTCTGTGCCGGCGGTGTTTCGTCGGCAGAAGCCGCTTGCGGTTCCAGGCGAAAGGCTGCCGGCTTGCGTGGTGCGCTCATGCCAGTCGATCTCCGATCAGGAACTGCATGGCCCGGTCGAGCCGTATATGCGGCAGCGACAAGGTGAGGCCCTCGGCGGTTCGCTCAAGCCTCGGCGGACGAAAGCGAACGAAACGGATCGCAGAGGTATCGCCTGCGTCTCCCGCGCTGGATTTCTGGAACATCTGCACCGGCTTTTCCGGCAGGTCGCCCGGGAAAATTGCTGTTTCGGTTTTGCCGTCGAAAGTCTCGTCGCCGATCCGTTCTCCTGCCAGCGGCGTACCGATGATGACCGGCAGCGTTTCGCGCTCGTGTCTGACGGTGCCTTCACGGGTCGCGCGCACGGCCGCCATGGCAACGACATCGACCTCAGCACCCGTAAAATCCGCCCTCGCAATGGCGCGGTCCGCCAGACGCCGAACGATTGCCTGCAAACGATCATGGCTTTCGTGGTGCAGATGGTCGGCCTTGGTCGCGGCCAGCAGGATGCGGTCGATCCGGCGCGAATAGAGGTCGGTCAAGAAGTTGCCGCGGCCGATGCGAAAGCAGGCGAGGATTTCGGTCACCGCGCGCTCGAGGTCGGCGACCGCGCCCGGCCCGGCATTCAGCGCCTGCAACGCATCGATCAGCACGATCTGGCGATCGAGGCGGGCCACATGCTCCCGAAAGAACGGCTTCACCACATGCGTCTTGTAGGCTTCGTAGCGCCGCTCGAGCATCGCGTGCAGTGAACCCGCGCGTGGACGTTCTTCGCCCAGATTGGGCAGCGGCGCGAAAGTCAGCGCGGGCGAACCTTCGAGGTCGCCCGGCATCAGGAAACGGCCGGGCGGCAGCGTCGACAATGCGCGGTCGTCGTGCTTGCAGGCCTTGAGGTAGCGGGCAAAACTTTCGGCCAACTGGCGCGCGATCATCTCGTCGGCATTGCCGTTCGGCTCGATCGTGGCAGACAATGCCTGCCATTCCTGCGAAAGATCGGCCCGCACCGGCAGCGCGGCCATCTCGAACGCTTCACGGGAGAAATCGGCGAAGGATTTGCCAAGCAGTGGCAGGTCCAGCAGCCATTCGCCCGGATAGTCGACGATATCGAGCGACAGCTTGCCCGCCGAGAACATGCGATTCCAGCCGGAAGCCGATTCATACTCGATGGTCAGCCGCAACTCGGAAATTGCGCGGGTGGATTCAGGCCAGATGCGATCGTCCACAAGGGCGGCGATATGATCCTCGTACTGGAAACGCGGTACGGCATCGTCCGGCTGCTCTTCGAGGAAGGCGCGAGCGATTCGACCGGATTTTTGCGCCTCGAACATCGGCAGGCGGCCGCCATGAACGAGATTATGCACCAGCGCGGAAATGAACACCGTCTTGCCGGAGCGCGACAGCCCGGTAACGCCAAGCCTCAACGACGGAGCAAACAGCCCCGCTGCGCGGCCCGCCAGCGTATCGAGCGCGATCCTCGCCTCGTCTGCAATACCCGTCAACGATGATGCCAAGCTGTGCCCCTGCGGCTCCAGATTCCGATATAGGCGCTGCGAACGGGCTTTGTAGTGGCTACGGCCTAAAGATCGGCGGGCGACAGGAAGGACTCCAGATAGCCCGTTCCGGGAGCTGCGCTGCCGAGGCAGCCGTTGAAGCTAACCACCGCAAGGCCGGAAGTGGGAAAGCCCCGGTCCAGCGTATGGCGCGCCTTTGCATCGCCGTCGCCGGAGATTGCCATGACGAGATCTTCCATCATGGGGTTGTGACCAATGAGCAGCAGCGAACCGCGCGCGCCGTTTTCCTTGATGATGGCCAGGTAGCCGGCGGCATCCTCGCTATAAAGCGCGTCGGTAAAAACGACGCGGCCGGTGTCCGTGTGGGCGGCAATTCCTTCGAGCGTCTCGCGCGCACGCCGCGCATTGGAACAAAGAGTGAGGTCCGGCACATAGTGGGCGGCTCGCATGGCGAGGCCGAGAGCTTCCGCATCCTCGATCCCGGACGTGTCGAGCGGCCGGTCGAAATCGCGGACACCGGGCAGCGCCCAGCCGGCTTTGGCATGTCTCAGCAGATAGAGCCTGTTCATCTGCCTCTCCGCATCCCGCGCCATTTCGCTGCCGACCACCCAGATTTAGCGGCTGGTGCGTTTTTTCGCAACTGTCGGCCTAAACACCTAGCGGATTGAATCAAAACGGAATCAGCCATCCGATGGAAGAGCCAGGCGAATCCGGTTCACGCAGCATTTCATTCTTAACAATTGCGTGAACAGAGTTTTGTTTGCTCTTGTGCAGCCATCGACCGACGAATATATAGGCGCCAATTCAGGGTTGTCGGGTGAGTCGAATGAACGAAGTCGTTGCAACCGATTACGTACCTACCGAAGACGAGCCGTTCATGAATGAACGGCAGAAGTCATATTTCCGCCAGAAGCTTCTTACCTGGAAGACCGATATTTTCCGCGAAGCGCGGGAAACACTCGAAATTCTCCAGCAGGAAAACGCCAATCATCCCGACCTCGCCGACCGCGCCTCGTCCGAAACCGACCGGGCCATCGAGTTGCGTGCGCGGGACCGCCAGCGCAAGCTGATCGCCAAGATCGATTCCGCCCTTCAGCGTCTTGAAGAAGGCACCTACGGCTACTGTGAGGAAACAGGCGAGCCGATCGCGCTGAAGCGTCTCGACGCGCGGCCTATCGCTACCTTGTCCATCGAGGCACAGGAGCGCCACGAGCGCCGCGAAAAGGTTTATCGCGACGATTGACCCCGAGCCGGGGCCTGCAAGATGCCGATGGCCGGCTTGGCCATTTCAAGCGCAGTTATTTCTTGTGGCGGGTTAATTCGCCCAGGAGCTTCGTCATCTCGTCGTCCAGGGACGGTGAAGCTTTCGAAGCAGGCGCCGCCGGCGGGTCGATAGCGAAATCATCCAGGGAAACGTCCAGTTCGTCCAGGAAATCGTCGTCAATATCGCTTGGCGGCTGTGGCTTCTGCTTCAGCGCGAGCGCCTTGACGGTCGGATAGAGCGGCGAAGAACTGATCGATACCGGCGGCAATTTGGGCGCGATGGCCAATTTTGCAGGCTCATGCGGCTTGCCGGGGTGCGCGGGTGCGGGCGGCTGCGGGCGAGCATGATGCACCACGCCTTGCTGGGGTTGCGGCCGTTGAGCGGGAGCAGGCTGGTGTCCGGCATCTCCGGTCAAGGCAGGTCGCCGCTGCGCGACCAGGCGGATATCGCGCTCGACCACCACATCCGTCGGTCCACCGATCAACAGCAAATGTTCGATGTCGTCGCGGCGAATCAGGACCAGGCGCCGATGGCTGTCGACGGGCGTCGCATCCATGACGGCCAGCCTCGTCTTGCGATTTCTGCCGCCGGCAACAAATGTGCCAAAGGTCATGCTGCGTATGAGTTTCACGGCGGCGAGCACGACAACCAGGAGAACAAGCGCCAGAAGCGTCCACAACAGCGCCCGCACATAGCCCGGTCCGGCAATGCCATCCAGCCAATCCAGCATCGTTTTCCCCGCAATTTCCCTCGTGGGACACTAGACCGTTGCGTCCGGATTTCGCAAGCTGCCTTTCTGATTGCGTGATAGGGGGTGTGCGCGTTGTTTTTCGCGGGCATTTGCAAGGCTGGGCCTTTTCGGGGCCAGGAGAATATGATTCAAGCGACCGACATACGGGAATCGTAGGCAGGGGGCACATGGCCAAGGAAGCGCGGGGCGATTTCTATCCCGTTCCGATCGTCAACCAGGATACTCGCCCAGGGGCGATTACGCGGTTGATCATCTTCATAGCCGTCCTCACCGGTGCCGCTATCGTTTTCGGTCTTTTTCGCGAACGCCTTGGCGATCCGTTCCTGCTTGGCATGCTCGGCGTCCTGGCCATGATCGGCGTCGGCTTCCTGTTTGCCACGGCCATCGGCTTTGTGCAGATCACGCCGCGCTCAACCAGCGACGAACTATCGAAGGCTTTCGTCGATTCGATGGCTCAAGGGTTGCTCGTCGCGGACACCAAGGGGCGCGTGTCCTACGCCAACCGCGCCTATGCGGATATGACGGGCGCTGCGTCGGCCGCGGACCTGAGGACCGTCGAGGACTTGCTGGCCGACGTGCCCGAAGCATCCGCGACCATCAACCGGCTGGCTTCAGGTGTACGCGATGGACAGGCGGGAGACGGGGAGTTTCGCCTGGCCCAGTCGATCCGCCCCGGCGCGGATGCCGGCGCCTGCTGGTACAGGGTCCGCGCCCGCACCTTCAACGTACCCGGCCAACGCCAGCCCCTGCTTGCATGGGAATTGGGCGACATCTCGCGCGAACGGGCGGAACAGGAGCGGTTCTTTCTCGATTTGCAGAAGGCCATCGATCATCTCGATCATGCGCCTGCCGGGTTCTTTTCGGCGGATCAGGAAACGCGCGTCACCTATATCAACGCCACCCTGGCGGAATGGCTGGGCATCGATCTCGCCAGCTTTACGCCGGGCTCCATCACCCTGTCGGAAATCGTTGCCGGCGATGGCATGGCGCTGGTCCGCTCGGTCAAGGCCGACCCCGGCACGACGCGCAACGCCGTCATCGACCTCGACCTGACGACGATGGGCGGCGAGGTGCTTCCGGTGCGCTTCATGCACCGCGTTTCGGCCAGCCGCGAAGGGCTTAGCGGCCCGACCCGCACCATCGTTCTCAACCGGACTCAGGGCGAGGATGCATCGGCCGATCTCCGCGCCTCGGAAGTTCGTTTTACGCGCTTCTTCAATTCGACGCCCATGGCCATCGCCGGCGTCGACCAGGCCGGGCGGATCGTGCGGACCAACGCACCGTTCCTTTCTCTGTTTTCGTCCGTGGTCGACCGTGACGCACTCGACCGCCGCGTTCGGCTGGATACCGTCATCCACGAGCGCGACCGCTCGGGTTTCGCGGCGGCTTTCGAGCGGGCGCGTCAGCGTCAGGCGGACATCGCGCCCATCGACACGGTGCTGCCCGGCAATGAAGAACGCCACATCCGTTTCTACGTGAACGCGGTCGCGGACGGTGCGGAAAGTGCGGAAGAGGCGGCGATCGTCTATGCCGTCGAAACGACCGAGCAGAAGGCGCTTGAGGGGCAAATGGCCCAAAGCCAGAAGATGCAGGCCGTGGGGCAACTCGCGGGCGGCATCGCCCATGACTTCAACAATGTGCTGACGGCCATCATCATGGCGTCGGATCTGCTGCTGACGAACCACCGCCCGTCGGACCCTTCTTTCCCCGACATCATGAACATCAAGCAGAATGCCAACCGGGCGGCATCGCTGGTCCGGCAATTGCTGGCCTTCTCGCGCAAGCAGACCCTGCGGCCGGAAGTCTTGAACCTTACCGACGTCCTGGCCGATCTGCGGATGCTTCTGGCCCGCCTGGTCGGCAATGGCATCAAGCTCAAGGTGGACCACGGCCGCGACCTGTGGCCGGTCAAGGTCGACCTTGGGCAGTTCGAGCAGGTCATCGTCAACCTGACCGTCAATGCGCGTGATGCGATGCCCGATGGCGGTGAACTGACCGTTCGCACGCGCAACGTTGAGGCAGCGGAATGCGGCGCCTTCGGCTATCGCGAATTGGCTCCGGCCGATTATGTGCTGGTGGAGACCGAGGATATCGGCAGCGGTATCGCGCCAGACGTTTTAAAGAAGATATTCGAGCCGTTTTTCACGACCAAGGAGGTCGGCAAAGGCACCGGCCTCGGCCTGTCGATGGTGTACGGCATCATCAAGCAGACCGGCGGCTTCATTTATTGCGATTCCGAAATCGGCAAGGGAACGGTGTTTCGCATTTTCCTTCCCCGCCATATCGCGGAGGCGGTCAAGGTCCCGGCTACAGGGGCCCTGCCGGCCGGCCATGAGCCGGCGCCAGCGCCGAAAGCGCCGGATGCGGCAAAGGATTTGTCGGGGTCCGCAACCGTCCTGCTGGTCGAGGACGAGGACGCCGTGCGCATGGGCGGCATGCGCGCACTGACCTCACGGGGCTACACCGTTCATGAAGCTTCGTCGGGCGTCGAAGCCCTGGAAGTGTTCGCCGAGCTTGGCGGCAAGGTCGACATCGTCGTTTCTGACGTGGTCATGCCCGAGATGGACGGGCCGACGCTGCTTGTTGAATTGCGCAAGCTGCAACCCGACATCAAGTTCGTTTTCGTGTCCGGCTATGCCGAGGACGCCTTCGCCAAAAACCTGCCGGCCGACGCGCAATTCGGCTTCCTGCCGAAGCCGTTTTCGCTAAAACAGTTGGCAACCGTGGTGAAGGACGTGCTGGAATCCTGATCGTTTCGTTCGGTCAGCGGATGGTGCAGGTCGAGGCCGTAAACGCCCCGCCGGGTTGCCGCATGATGATGTCGAACGATGCATCCTTGTCGCCGTCTGCGGTCACCTGCGTCAAGGACACGCTGTTGCCACCCGCCGTATAGCCGCCAAGCGGCCCGAGCCAGGCGATCTCTCCGTTCGCGCTCAACTGGTAATTATAATGCTGTCGAGCGCTGCCGAGCAGCAACGGCACGCTATAGACGTGTCCCTTGATACTTATGTCGCCGAGATGAAGGAACATGCCGAGCAGGAAGACTTCGCAATGGTAAGAGCCATCCGGCAGCTTGCCGTCGGCGATTGCGGCTTGCGCGCCATTCACAGCCGTGAGTAACGCCGCTCCGAGAACAATGGGCCGCCAGAATGCCATTTGCAGCCTCCGAAAAACCAAGGGCGTCTTCATCGTATAACGCGAAACGCCTCGATGGTATGCTTTCTGCGGCCTCGGTGAGTCGGCCACTTCCGCGTCAGTTGGAACCGAACAGAGCGTTGGGAAGCTTCGGCGAAACCGGCAAGTTCCGCGCAAGCAAATCCCCTTAGCGTCTCTCTCGTGAAGTTGAGCGTTGGTGGTGCGTTGACAATCGGGGAGGGGCTTACCGTTGGAACGTTTTATCGAGGACTACCAGAAGCGGCGGCTTACAGAGCGCGTCGACATACTAACTGCGGTCAACATCCTGAGGTCCCAAGGATATGACGACGACGAGCTGATTTCGGAAATTATCCGCGTCTTCTACGTCGACCTCGACGCCTACAACGAAATCGTCATGGCGGCTTGAGGCCAGGCAGGGAGCGGCTTTCTGGTAGCAGCCCGGCGGCTGGAGATTATTCCGCCAGGGTTTTGCGCCCTGACCGCAGAACTGTTGCAGCAGCTACGGGAATAAATCACCCGTCACAGCGGGATGTTGTCGTGCTTCTTCCAGGGGTTCTGCAAATCCTTGTTGCGCAGCATGCGCAGCGCGCGCGCCACACGGCGGCGCGTGGAATGCGGCATGATCACTTCGTCGATATAACCGCGTTCCGCGGCAACGAAAGGCGACAGGAAACGATCCTCATAAGCCTTTGTATGCGCAGCGATCTTTTCCGCGTCGCCGATATCCTTGCGATAGATGATTTCGACCGCGCCCTTGGCCCCCATCACCGCTATCTGTGCCGTCGGCCAGGCATAGTTCATGTCGCCGCGCAGGTGTTTTGAGGCCATCACGTCATAAGCGCCGCCATAGGCCTTGCGGGTGATGATTGTAATTTTCGGAACTGTCGCCTCACCATAGGCGAACAGCAGTTTCGCGCCGTGCTTGATCAAGCCGCCATATTCCTGGCTCGTGCCCGGCAGAAAGCCCGGAACGTCGACAAAGGTGACGAGCGGGATGTTGAAGCAATCGCAGAACCGCACGAAGCGCGCCGCCTTGCGCGAGGCGTCGCTGTCCAGCACGCCTGCCAGAACCATCGGCTGGTTGGCGACGAAACCGACCGTGCGCCCCTCGACGCGGCCAAAGCCGGTGACGATGTTTTTTGCGAACGCCTGCTGGATTTCGAAGAAATCGCCCTCGTCGCAGGTTTTGAGGATCAGTTCCTTGATGTCGTAGGGCTTGTTGGCGTTGTCGGGAATCAGCCGGTCGAGCGAAAGATCGTGATCGGTCACCGATTGATAGCACTCGATTTCCGGAATTTCCGCCGTGTTGGAAGCGGGCAGGAAATCGACCAACCGCCGCATCTGCAGCAGCGTCTCGACGTCGTTGTCGTAAGCGCCATCGGCAATCGAAGACTTAGTCGTATGGACGGATGCGCCGCCAAGGCTCTCGGCGGTCACCGTCTCGTTGGTGACGGTTTTGACCACGTCCGGCCCGGTCACGAACATGTAGGACGTATCGCGCACCATGAAGATGAAGTCTGTCATCGCCGGCGAATAGACGTCGCCGCCGGCGCAAGGGCCCATGATGACGGAAATCTGCGGAATGACGCCGGATGCGAGCACATTGCGCTGAAATATCTCGGCATAGCCGCCAAGGGCGGCCACGCCTTCCTGGATCCGCGCGCCGCCCGCATCGTAAAGCCCGATGATCGGCGCGCGGTTGCGCAGCGCCATGTCCTGCACCTTCTGCACCTTTTCGGCATGCGCTTCCGACAACGACCCGCCGAACACAGTGAAATCCTTGGCGAACAGATAGACCGGGCGGCCATTGATCGTGCCCCATCCGGTCACGACGCCGTCGCCGGCGATCTTTTGGCTATCCATGCCGAAATCGGTGGAGCGATGTTCGACGAACATGTCGAATTCCTCGAACGAGCCTTCGTCCAGAAAAATCTCGATCCGTTCACGCGCCGTCAGCTTGCCTTTCTTGTGCTGGGCATCGATGCGGCCCTGGCCACCGCCGGCTCGCGCGCTTTCGCGGCGGCGTTCGAGTTCTTTCAGCACGTCTTTCATGCAATGTCCCCAAAAGGCAGGATTTTCCCTTTGGTACTTATGCGGGCAGGCGAGCGCAAGCGGCGCGTTGCGCGCGCGATGTTGCAACGCAACATAATATCCCTTGCTTTTTCCGGCGAACCAGCCCATATGCGGCGTCATAGGCGCTTGGGCCGGAATTGCCGGCCTTCTCTACAAGTGAGACTGGTTGCGTCTGTTTTCCCCTTTCCGACAACGGAATGTGGTGAAAAAGCCCCATAGGCAAGATGCCTGCGGGCACGACAGCGCAGCCGCGCGGGCATTATGCCTGCCGCCTTGTCGTTTCCTTACAATTTTTCGACGGCAGGTTGCGCCCTGTCGCCAGATGTTTGCGGTCACTGGGCCGTATGAAAGAAGACAATTTTGAATATTCAAAACACTGCGGAGCAGATTGTTTCCGCTGAACAAAATACGGACCAGCTTACCGGTTTCGCAGCGCTTGGAATTTCGGGCGTGCTGCTCAAGGCCACCCATGGCGCTGGCTACGCCGAGCCGAAGCCGATCCAGGTCCAGGCGATACCGCCGCAGCTGGCAGGCCGCGATATTTTCGGCATCGCTCAGACCGGTTCCGGCAAGACGGCCGCCTTCGCGCTGCCGATCCTGACCAAGATCATGGCGCTTGGCACCAAGCGTCGCCCAAAAACCTGCCGTGCGCTCATCCTTGCGCCAACGCGTGAATTGGCTGTGCAGATCGAAGACACGATCAAGATCCTCGCCAAAGGCGCGCATGTCTCGACGGCGCTGGTGCTGGGCGGCGTTTCGCGCTTCAGCCAGGTCAAGAAGATCGCCCCCGGCATCGACGTGCTTGTCGCGACGCCCGGCCGCTTGACCGACCTCGTTCGCGAGGGCGACCTCGTGCTTGCCGACACCAAATGGCTGGTGCTCGACGAAGGCGACCGCATGCTCGACATGGGCTTCATCAACGACGTCAAGCGCATCGCCCGTGCGACAGCACCGGATCGTCAGACCGCACTTTTCTCGGCCACCATGCCCGACGAGATCGCCGAACTGGCCAAGGGCCTGCTGAAGAACCCTATCCGCGTCGAGGTTTCGCCGCAGAGCACGACGGTCGCCGAGATCGTTCAAGGCGTCGTCATTGCCCGCACCAAGCAGAAGCGCCAGATCCTGTCGACCATGCTGGCCGACGAGGCGATGAAGTCCGTCATCATCTTCTCGCGCACCAAGCACGGCGCGGACCGCGTCACCAAGGATCTGGAGCGCGATGGCTTCAAGGCCGCCGTCATCCACGGCAACAAGTCGCAGAACGCCCGCCAGAAGGCATTGAACGATTTTCGCGAAGGTTCGGTGCGCATCCTGGTGGCGACCGACATCGCCGCTCGCGGCATCGACGTGCCCGGCATCAGCCATGTGGTCAATTTCGACCTGCCGGACGAAGCAGAAAGCTATGTCCACCGCATCGGCCGTACCGGCCGTAACGGCAAGGACGGCATCGCCATCACGCTGTGCGATCCGACGGAAAACGCCAAGCTGAGGCAGGTCGAGCGCATCATCCGCGCCAAGCTGCCGATCATCGCGGATCACCTTGCCAGCCCCGACCCGGTGCGCAACCCGGCCGAAAAATACGAGCGCGAATATGTCGACCCGCGCCGCGTCAAGCGTCCGGGCGGCGCCAACCAGAATGGCCCCGCCAAGAAGCATTTCGGCGGCAAGCCTGACGGTGCAAAGGGCAACAACAAGCGTCGCTTCGGCGGCAAAAGGCCCGCTGCGCGCGCTGCTTGAATTTTTAGCCTGATTTATTTCAGGTTTTCCATTGAGATTGAAACGGCCGGAGCTAAATGCCTCGGCCGTTTTTCTTTTGACAGACGCGAGATCAATCCGGTTTTGCGCCGGGAACCGCAACCGCTTGTCCCAAATGCGGCTGGTCCAGGCAATTTCCTGCCTTGAAACGCCGCCTCGACGTTTCTACGGTCCTTCCGAAAACTGGAAGGATAGTCTCATGGTTGGTTCGGTAATCGACGCAATCGGCAATACGCCACTGATCAAGCTGAAGCGCGCGTCGGAAGAAACAGGCTGCGAGATCCTCGGGAAGGCCGAGTTCATGAATCCGGGCCAGTCGGTCAAGGATCGGGCCGGCCTGTTCATCATCCGCGATGCCGAAAAGCGCGGCCTGCTGAAGCCAGGCGGCGTCATCGTCGAGGGCACGGCCGGCAATACCGGCATCGGCCTGACGCTAGTGGCAAAGGCGCTGGGATACCGCACCGTCATCGTCATCCCCGAGACGCAAAGCCAGGAAAAGAAAGACACCATCAAGATACTCGGTGCCGAATTGATCGAGGTGCCCGCCGTCGCCTACAAGAACCCGAACAACTACGTGAAACTGTCGGGCCGGCTGGCTGCCCAGATGGCCAAGACGGAACCAAACGGCGCGATCTGGGCCAACCAGTTCGATAATGTCGCCAACCGCGACGGCCATATCCAGACGACCGCACAGGAAATCTGGGAGCAGACCGGCGGCAAGGTGGACGGATTCGTTTCAGCGGTCGGTTCGGGTGGAACGCTGGCCGGCATTGCCGCCGGACTTCGCGCCCACAGCAAGGATGTGAAGGTCGCGCTGGCCGACCCGCTGGGTGCAGCGCTCTATAATTTCTACACCAATGGCGAATTGAAATCCGAGGGCAGTTCGATCACCGAGGGCATCGGACAGGGGCGTATCACCGCCAATCTCGAAGGGTTTTCTCCGGACTTTTCCTTCCAGATACCGGACGAGGAAGCGCTGCCGATCATCTTCGACCTGATCCAGGAAGAGGGCCTGTGCGTCGGCGGCTCGACCGGCATCAACATCGCCGGCGCCATCCGGCTGGCGCGCGAATTGGGGCCGGGTCACACCATCGTCACCGTGCTTTGCGACTTCGGCACGCGCTACCAGTCGAAGCTGTTCAATCCGGAGTTCCTGCGAACCAAGAACCTGCCGATTCCCGAGTGGATGGCGCAGAAAAGCGAAATCTCGGTTCCCTACGAAGCGGTCGCATAATGGCGCATAAGACCAAAACGCTGTTCCGCGATGATTCTTACCTGAAAGAGGCGGCGGCCACGGTCGTCGCCGTCAACGAGCGCGGCGGCATCATCCTCGACCGGACGATTTTCTATGCCACGTCGGGCGGGCAACCGGGGGATGCCGGTTTTCTGGAGCGGGCGGACGGCATCCGTATCGCCATCGCCACGACCATCACCGGTGAGACGAAGGAAGAAATCATCCACGTTCCAGCGCTTGAGCAGCCCGTACCGGGCGTTGGCGAGCAGTTGAAGCTGGTCATCGACTGGGAGCGGCGGCATCTGCTGATGCGCATGCATGTGGCTTGCCACCTGCTTTCCGTGGTCTGCCCGTCGCCGATCACCGGCGCGTCCGTCGCCGAAGACGATTCGCGTGTCGATTTCGACATGCCGGACGTTGTCACCAAGGAAGAGGTGACCGCCAAGATGATGGAACTGGTGCATGCCGATCACCCGATCTTCATCCGGCTGATCACCGAGGATGAACTGGCCGCCAACCCGACGCTGGTGAAATCCAAGAACGTGCGCCCGCCGACGGGAACCGGCCAGATACGCCTCGTCTGCATTGGCGAGAACGCCAGCATCGACAGCCAGCCATGCGGCGGAACCCATGTGAAGAGCACAGGCGAAGTCGGTGAGATCCATATCGGCAAGATCGAAAAGAAAGGCCGCGAGAACCGGCGTTTTCGTATAAGGTTCGGACCAGCGCCTGCGGTCTGACCGCAGCATCCCCATTGAATTCAGGGAGAAAAACATGGCCGAAGACAGCCCCTTCATCGTCGATGCCGACTGGCTGCAGGAAAAGATCGGCCAACCCGGCCTGACGATCGTCGACGCTTCCTGGTACTTGCCGGCGCAAAATCGCGACGCGCGCGCCGAATATGAAGCCGCCCATATTCCGGGCGCGGTATTCTTCGATCACGACCTGATCTCGGATCAGGAGTCGCCGCTGCCGCATACGCTGCCGTCGCCGCAGGCTTTTGCGCAATATGTGGGCACGATGGGCATATCCGCCGACGACACGATCGTCGTCTATGACGGGCCGGGCTTCTTCTCCGCGCCGCGTGCGTGGTGGATGTTCAGGGTCATGGGTGTTTTCCAGGTCTATGTGCTCGACGGCGGCTTCGACGGCTGGAAGACCGCCGGCCGGCATGTAACGGCGGAACTGACCAAGATCGCGCCGGGCATTTTTCATGCCGATTTTGACGCCAAGCGAGTCGCGAGCCTTGCCGATATGCGCCGCATCGTTGGCTTTGACGAGAGCCAGATCGCGGACGCGCGTGGTCCCGGACGGTTTACCGGCAGCGAACCGGAGCCGAGGGCAGGCGTCCGTTCCGGCCATATGCCGGGCGCAAGGAACGTACCGGCGTCAGCGCTTTCCGAAAACGGCAGGTTTTTGTCGAAGGACCAGTTGCGCAAGGCAATTGCCGAGGCCGGGATCGATCTCGACAGGCCCGTGGTCACGTCATGCGGGTCCGGCATCACCGCTGCCGTGATTACACTGGCGCTGGAGACGCTCGGTCATACCGACAACCGGCTCTACGACGGCTCATGGACGGAATGGGGTGGCCTCACCGACACACCGGTCTCGACTGGCAAAGCATGACCATGTCGGAAAACGGTGCCGCAAACGACATCGAGGTCACGGTCACGTTCCTCGAAATGGCTGCGCCGCCGCCGCACTATCCCTCCTTGCCGTATAATCGCCAGATCGCGCTTTTGAAGACGCGGGATATTCCCTTGCACTTCTACCGCTATCTGACGGACCGGGTCGGCCGCAAATGGCACTGGGTCAACGTGTTGCGGTTGAACGATGAAGAACTATTCGCCAGCCTGCACCGAGAAGATCGTGACATCCGCATCCTCTACCTTGATGGCGCGCCGGCCGGCTTTTTCGACGTCCGGCCGAACTTGCCGGACGAGGCGGACCTGGCGTATTTCGGCATGATGGAGCACGCGACGGGGCTGGGGCTGGGGCGCTGGTTTCTGGGGGCGGCCATCGAAGCCTGTTGGTCGCACGGCCCGAAGCGCGTGACGGTGCAGACCTGCACGCTCGATCATCCGGCAGCCCTTCCGCTTTATCAAAAGCTTGGTTTCCAGCCGGTGGCGCAAAAGAAGGAGATCATTCGCCCGATGCCCTTCAGCGAGCGCCAGGCGAGCGTGATGCGCCCCTGAAATCTTTGGCGACGATCCAGTCCGTCAGCCTGAACGTCTCGTTCACTTAACCTTCAGCTTCGTTTTGGCATGGTGCGCTCAACATCAATCGCCGACAGGAGCCTTCCCCCATGATCACCCGCCGTACCTTCGCCGTCGCACTGATTGGCGCATTGGCCATGCCGAGCCTTGCCTTGGCTCAGGCAAGAACGCCCTCCGGCGCTCAGATCGAGCGTCAGCTTGAGGCGGCGCCCCGCATGCGGTTGAACAAGAACCAGCGCGTCACGGTGCAGGAATTCAAGCGCAGGCCCGATCTTCGCCGTGCCGCCCCCGCGATCGAAATCCAGTCGATCAACTTTGCCTTCGGTTCCGCTGATATCCCGCGTTCGCAGTATGACAAGGTCGAGAATATCGCCGACGGCCTGCGCCGCATCCTGCGCCGGCAGCCGCGTGCGCGCGTGCTGATCGAAGGCCACACCGACGCGATCGGTTCGTTCGGCGCCAATCAGGCGCTGTCGGAGCAGCGGGCGGCCTCTTTGAAGCGGACTTTGGTCCGCGAATTCCGCGTTCCCAGCCGTTCGCTCGAGACGGTCGGCTATGGCGAAGAGTTTTTGCTGGTGCCAACGCAAAACGAGAACTGGCAGAATCGCCGCGTGACGCTGCGCCGCTTCGACGAATTCATCCGCTAGGCTTTCGAGCGCCGCGACCTTGGTTAACCATTCATTAACCAAGGTCGCGCACTATGGATGAATATCGTCATGAAGCCGTCGCATAGGCGCGGTATCAGGCACATGTCGAACGATTTACCGACCGCGGATGTACCGGCGGCAGGTCGCGACAGACGAGGAAGCGGGGTTTTTGCCCCGCTTTTTTGTTATCAAAACCCCATTCAAACCGACATTCGAAAGCTCGCGACGGCAGGGCGGTCTTTCAGGCCGCCAATACTGTCTTGGGCTCCGTCAACTCGTACCCCAGCGCATCGGCGACCGCGCGATTGGTGATCTTGCCCTTGTGGACATTGAGCCCGTTGCGTAAATGATGGTCGTCCACCAATGCCTTCAGGCCCTTGTCGGCGAGTTGCAGGCCGTAATGCAGCGTCGCATTGTTCAGCGCATGCGCCGAAGTGACCGGGACGGCACCGGGCATGTTGGCGACGCAATAATGGATGACGCCATCGACCACATAGGTCGGATCGGCATGGGTCGTGGCATGCGAGGTCTCGAAACAGCCGCCCTGGTCGATGGCGACATCGACCAGCACAGCCCCCTTCTTCATGCCGGACAGCATTTCTCGGGTAACGAGCTTGGGAGCCGTTGCCCCTGGAATGAGCACCGCGCCGATGACGACATCGGCCGAGAAGCATTCTTCCTCCAGGGCTTCGACCGTCGAGTAGCGGGTGTGAACACGCCCGTTGAAGAGATCGTCCAACTGGCGCAGGCGCGGAATGGACCGGTCGATGATGCTGACGTCCGCACCGAGCCCGACCGCCATGCGGGCCGCATGCAGGCCAACGACGCCACCGCCGAGAACGGTAACCTTGCCGGGAAGCACGCCCGGCACGCCGCCGAGAAGCAAGCCGCGCCCACCATTGGCCTTCTGCAAAGCGGTCGCACCGGCCTGGATCGACAGGCGTCCGGCAACTTCGGACATCGGCGCCAGCAGCGGCAGGCCGCCCCGGTCGTCGGTCACGGTTTCGTAGGCTATCGCCGTAACGCCCGATCCAAGCAGGCCTTTGGTCTGCTCCGGGTCCGGCGCAAGGTGGAGGTAGGTGTAGAGGATCTGGCCTTCGCGAAGCTGCCCCCATTCGCCGGGTTGCGGCTCCTTGACCTTGACGATCATGTCCGATTTGGCGAACACGTCCGCAGCAGTCTTGGCAATCGTCGCGCCGGCGGCGCGATAGGCGTTGTCGTCTGCGCCGATCCCTTCGCCCAAGCCCGCCTCCACCAGCACGTCGTGGCCATGCGCCACATATTCGCGGACGGAGCCGGGTGTCAGCCCGACGCGGTATTCATGATTCTTGATTTCCTTGGGGCAACCGACACGCATTGCGGTGTTCTCCTGTTGGCTGAATGGCCATGTTCCCGACCGACGAAGTCAACCACGATTTCCGGCGCATGTATTTGCGAATGCGCTTGTAGAGCGCGATTTCAATCGGTAATATTTGCGCAGAACCATCATTTTTTGGAAGAAAGCGCGAAGAATGTCATTCGATAGGATCGATATCGCCATTTTGGATGCTCTTCAGAAGGATGGGCGCATGCCCAACGCAGCGCTTGCCGAGAAGGTCGGCCTGTCGCAGTCCGCCTGTTCGCGACGGCTGGACAATCTGGAAAAATCCGGTGCCATCCGCGGCTATCATGCCCGCCTGTCGAACGCCGCACTTGGTCATCAGATGACGGCGATCGTCCACATATCGCTGTCGGGCCAGTTCGAAAAAACGCTGTCGGATTTCGAAGCGGCGATCAAGCGATGCCCCAACGTGCTGTCGTGTCATCTCATGTCGGGCGAATACGACTATGTGCTGCGTATCGCGTCGCGGGATCTCGCCGACTACGAACGCATCCACAAGGAATGGCTGTCGGCTATGCCGCATGTCACCAAGATCAACTCGTCCTTCGCTTTGCGCGAGATCGTCGATCGGACGGCCATGGGGCTGAAGTCGGAAATGGCGTAATTTTTTGCCGCCAGTTCCGTTTCGACGCCCTGTACGTTAAAATTCCTGGGGGCACACGGTCCGCGGGCGTCGATCGCCTATGACAAACCCGACAGGCATGGCATGATCGGCCATGCGCTATGTCATCATCATCGCCAGCATCGCGGCGTTCATTATCTGGGACGGGCTGTACAATGGCGGCCGCTACCTTGATCATTCGGTCAAGGGAGTTACGGCCGTCGTCCGCACCATCACCGGCTGAACGCGATTGCCTCTCGAAGCGTGGGGCTCGCCGGCGCGACATCCTGCCGATTGACGTGGCGGGATTGCTGAAACAAAAGACCTCCTGCTCATCGGATTTCCGTCACGCGCCAGTTTGAGCGCCGTGCGTCCAACTGGGCGCAAAGGACGCTCAGACATTTTGATTGAGCGGCGGAATAATCCGGAAGTCGGCAGCCGTTTTTCGACCCGATGCTCTGGCAAAGGAGACTGCATTGATTCGCCACATCGTTTTCTTCAGCGTGAAACGGAAAGATGAAATCGAGGCGGTACGATCCGGCCTGATGTCGCTGGGCAAGATTCCACATTCGAGCCACTTCGATGTTGCCTACAACACCAAGGTAGACCCTTTCTGCGATCAGATTGACCTCGTCGTCTATGCCGAATTCGAGGACGAGGCCGCGCTTGCCGCTTTCAAGGCGCATCCCCTTTATGCCGACACGACTGCAAAGGTTAAGCCGATGCGCGAGCTGCGGTTTTCAGCCGACATCAAGGCCGACATCTGATTCGCCGCGCCGCGCGCCGCAGGCGTGCGAGCTGCCGAGATTCGGTTGATCAATCCGCAGCGCGTCGCCTCGCCAAAAACGAGCCGCTATCGCGCGTTCTGATGGCCGAAGGCCGATCAGACCGTTCCGCAATCCGAGTTTTCGCTAAATATTTGAAAAAATTGGCTCCCCGGGCCGGTGTACTTTGGTAAATCGAACCGTGGAAAAAAGCACCAGAAAAGCTTGTAAATTCAACGTGGTATAGAGGCAACTTTCCCAAAGCACCTGCCGCCTTGGTGTATCTCGAGGGGTACCAGCGGTGTATCTCTTGGTCAAGCCCGTTTGCCAGACAATGTGGTGTATCGCACAGCCCGCGTTTCGTCTCTTGATGGGGACCGATCAGCCCCTATGATGGTGCCCGCTGGTCCCCCAGCGTAGGGGCCCAAAGCCTCTCCACGGCGCGATCAGCGTGACGTTGGCATGCGTGGTCTTATCGAGAACGTCATCGAAGCCTAGCTGTTATTGCTGGACGAAATCGACGGCGAGGCCGATCTGGAGGAGGACGGTCAGGAATGGAAGCCTGGGTTTCGGCAACGCTCTTGATTGCTGCGAATAGAGTGGGGTAGAAATCTGACATGCCGTTGGGCTTCCATCAGGCAACCAAAGGAACCTAGTGGCCATATGGTTACATCCGCAAAGCAATTGAGTGATGCTTTCAGGAATTGGATTGGGGGCGGACGCTACGCCGCTCACAACGAGCGTGAGAACTGCGTATGCGGGACAACGCGCCAGAAAGTGCAAAATCAAGTTTGGCGAGTAACGAACAAAACGTCCGATCTGATCTATCCCGAATTTATGTTTCGATGCCCTGAATGCAGCTCCTATTCTGCGGTCAACCTGTACTTCCCGGTCGAAAAATATGTCGAGCACGATGTGGGCGCTATGTTCATCGATACCAAGAAGCAGGCGCTTAATGAGGCACGCTTTGACTGGGTGCTAAGCCATGGTCAGATGGCCGCAAACGCCGTTCTTTATGACCTTGGCGCAGGGGAGGGCTGCTTTTCTCACGTTTTTGCCACGAGGCTCCCTGAAAGCCGTGTATTCGCCATTGAAGGTGATGCCAAGGTGGAAGCCAAATTTTACGGGTCCTTGGCAAACGTGCGCTTCGTACCCCAATACATCGAACCATTCCTGAAAAACCCAACCGACGATATACCCAAAGCCGATCTGATGGTGCTGACGGACGTAATGGAGCATGTTATCAGCCCTGAGGATGTGCTGGGATTGATAGCTGGCGCGCTCGCTCCCGGTGGACTCATTTATCTCACGGTCCCCGACGCTCGAACCTTCAGCGACCCCGTACCCGAGCATGTTTTGCCGCACCGCCTCGATTGGCAACGCGCCAATCGAACCTGCCAGCATTTATGGCTGCTAACCCCCACCATGGTAGAGACGTTGATGGCAAAGACTTTCGATGTCATCGAAGTCAGTGGCTTCGAGACCGACATACGCAGGGACAGCGTCTACACTACAGTCTTAGCGAGACGGAGGCCGGAATATTAGGGGCGGATTGGTGAGGGTTCGCTGGGTTGCGACCTGACCCCCTCGGGGAAGTCCTCAGCCGGCGTTCACGTTGTGGTGAATGTAGAGCGCCTCATAGAGCGCTTCGAAGGTTCTCCGGTGTCCTTACACTACCAACCCCCGAACGCCTCTCCTGCCCCGCTACCGCGCAGCCTTATGGGCCTATAGCCTCGCGGGAAACGGTCGATGTTTCACCGCCCTTAATCCCGTCACGTCATTCTCCACCACGTCAATGCCCGCCCACGCGCCGATGGTGCGGTCCTTCTTCCAAACCGGCATTCCCCCTCGGGTGACCCGAACTGGCGCGCTAGGGTCAGCGACCGCTTCAGCCGCCTTCCGTCCCCGCATCGTGTCCACGTTGAACTGACCCTTGATCGGCTCTGCCGGTTCATCTTCAGATGCCGTTAGGTCGGCCTCCAATATGGCCCTGAGGGTGTTCGGAGCATGTTTCGCAAGGTGACGACTGACGGTCTCATGGTGCATCCCGCCAAGGTCCCTGCCAATTTCTCTGAGGGTCTTGAAGGGGCCATTAGCGCGACCCCCACGGGGACCCGGATGTCGATGCTGGAGCGCCTTCACGTAATGCCGAAGCGATGCCGCCTTCTCCGCATTGGTCAGCCTCAGGCCCGGCGTCAGGTTCGCCTTAAGGGCCAGCCAACACATCTCATCGACATCGCCCGGCTTCTCCATGAAGACCTGTTCAGCCTCAATGAAGGTCTTGCCAAGGGACCGTGCTGCCGTCACGCGATGCCAGCCTGCCTACCAGACAGCCTGTCTGCCGATCCAGCATTGTGCAAGGTGCGCGCGGCATCCCCAATGACAGTTAATCCGGACGGGATGAGCGGGGGCTCCGCATTTGTCATCTGTCGCGAGGGGGCAAGGTTCAGCGCTTACTTCTCGGGTATCATCATCCGAGGTGGCGGGGATTTTTTCCACATACTCCACCCCGGGCTTGTCTTGAATTTCCTTCGGACAGCCTTCCCCTAGGGTGTCCCCAGCGCCTTCTCAAGCGCCCGCCTAGCCATCTCAAGCCGCGCCTCATCACCGCCATAGTCCTCCCCAACGCTCCCCGAGGAGTGCCCAAGGACAATGTCTTGGTCTGTCTTGCTGACACCCGCCAAGCGCATTCGGTCTTTCATGAGGTGCCGCAGGGAATGCGTCGTTACCTTAGGGTCCGTCACACATGCCCGAACATGCTTACCAAGGGCAGCGGAGGCGGACGCAGGGCCACCCTTCCGGCCATACGCAGGAAACAGCATCGCTTCCCCCTTGGCGGCTCCTACAGCTTCTTTTGCCGCCGTTAGAGCGTCTCCGAGGAGGGGCACATTGCGCCGGGACACCTTATTCTTGATGCGCCGCGTGTCGTGCCACTCGACCCCGAGATAAGGGATGGTGTGGTCAAGGTGGACATCGGACACCCGTAGGCCAGCCACTTCGGCCAACCGGCACCCGGTGCCCTCCAACATTCGCCACAAGGTTCGAAGGTCGGGACGGGCCAAAAGGGCCATACGCCCATTGACCTCCTTCAGTTCCTCGGGGGTGAACGGTCGTCTCTTGTCCCGGTCAGGCTCGGCCTTATCCTTGGAGGCAGCCTCAAGGTTCATGAAGGGGTTCATGTAATCCGTTAGGTCAAACTCGCGGATTGCGTAATTGATGACGGCACGGACCACGTTGAGATAGCGGTCGACTGACGACGCTTTGCGACCATCGGCCATGTGGTCGCGAACTTCACGGGCGTCGGCCCGCTTCACCGTTACCAGCATTCTATCTTTGCCTAACGCCTCACGCACCAGCTTGAAGATGCGGTCCAACTCCATCGTCTTGGTCTTGTCGTCGCCAACCCGGTCGGCGAGATAAAGCCGCCGCGCGTCCTCCAATGTTGCCCTTGGGGTTCCCTCCGGGTTGAGAAAGATCGCGTGTGCCAATGCCGTATCAGCTTCCGAGGGCACAAAGTCGGGTAGGGGCGCGTCGTCATCGTCGTCCAGATCGTCTAAATCCGGCACATACTTGCGGGCAAGCTTCTCAACAGCTTTCATGCGCTCTTGCCAGTCGGGGTCATTCTCGATGTCACGGGGAGAAGGGAAATCGCGGTCTTGGCGAAAGCCTAGCTTGCGCGCCGCTGCCAATCCCTCGCGGAAATAGCCGTACTCTGTCGGTTCCGGCCCGTTGGCGCGGTTCGTCGCTTCTGCCAATAGCCTCTCGACTTCGGCGTGGACTTTCGGCCATTTCTTGAGGGCTTCGGCCTCGGTGCTGCCGAGCGGGACCAGTATCTCCCGCTTGCCCATCATGGCCCGCAATTCGTCGGGGATTTTGCGCCTATAGCGCCACCCAGCCTTGCCGCGTTTCTGTACGTGTTTCACGTCAATCATCATTCCCAGTGTACCCCGCATTGTATCGCGCGGTGTATCTCTGGGGAAGCTGTAACCCTTACAAACGTTGGGTTTCAAGGCTTTTCATGGTGAAATGGCTCCCCGGGCCGGATTCGAACCAGCGACCAACCGGTTAACAGCCGGTTGCTCTACCACTGAGCTACCGGGGAACGGGGGCTCTCTATGTGACCGGGGCAGCCTATAGCAAACCCTTTTCAGCTTTGCAAAGAAGCATTTCGCATTTTTCTCGCTCTTTTGCCTCGCCGCTGTCGTAATCCCCATTTGACACGCCCTATATAGGCACTCTGCCGCGGACTGCGGCATCAAGCGCAACCCACACGCAAGACGGACAACAAGTTCACCATGGCCGCAGATGGCGATAACCCAGCCCCACCGATCCGCAAGATTTCGGTCTTTGGGCGGGACTTCAGGATGCCACGATCGCGCGGCGCGCGAATCGCCATCGGCACGGTGCTGGTGATCCTGGGAATTTTCGGCTTCCTTCCGATTCTCGGTTTCTGGATGGTCCCGCTCGGGCTGCTCATTTTGTCCTATGAGTTTGCTTACGTGCGCCGCGCCAGACGCCGTTTCGTCGTCTGGTGGGAAAGACGGCGGGCGGGAAAGCGTTCACAATGAAGCTGCATGGCTTGACGCAAAATTTCGGGCAACCTATTGGAACCGGACGGAACGCCGGAGTGATGAGGCCTCGTGGCGGAGTGGTTACGCAGAGGACTGCAAATCCTTGCACCCCGGTTCGATTCCGGGCGAGGCCTCCAATCCCCGGCCTCCCGCGCGAATGCGCGGGAGCGGGGTCCATGGGAAAAGAAACCGAGCGTCTCGGCGCCGGGCGCGGGACGGCATCATGAACGCTGATTTCTCCGAACTTCGTACAAAAATGGTCGACGGCCAGATTCGCACGACAGACGTTACCAGTGCCCCATTGCTGGCAGCGCTGCTGTCGGTCCCGCGCGAAGCGTTCGTGCCCGAGAGCCAGCGCGCCATCGCCTATATCGACGAAGACATCCGCGTCGCCGACGGGCCAGAAGGCACGCGCTATCTGATGGAACCGTCGCCGCTGGCCAAGCTTTTGCAAATTGCCGATGTTTCGCAGACCGACCATGTCCTGGTGATCGGCTGCGCGACCGGCTATACGGCCGCCATCCTGTCCAGCCTGGCAATGTCGGTCGTGGCGCTGGAGAGTGATCCTGGCCTGGCGGAATCGGCGGCGTCCACCCTGTCGGGCCTGGGCTATGAGAATGTTACCGTGGTGAAAGGGCCGCTTCGCGAGGGTTACGCCGCCAAGTCTCCCTACAACGTCATTTTCCTGGACGGCAGCATAGACGAGGTGCCCGAAGGCCTGACTGAACAACTCGGTGAGGGCGGTCGGCTGGTTGCGGTGGAGGGCAGGGGCAATGCCGGGCTTGCCCGGTTATTCCTAAAAACAGACGGCGTCGTTACCGGCAGGCGCACATTTAATGCGGCAATAAAGCCACTACCCGGTTTCGAACGTGCGCAAGCGTTTAATTTCTGAATGGTTTCTTCTTGCGGCCAGCGCGTTGGCGTGTTGGCCTTATCTTTTGGAATCATTGCCTGATCCAGACGTCGGGGGCCGTGCGTAAACAGCAGGGAAAAAATGTCGCGTCGACTGTAGTTGGGCAGCGGTCGTGGCGTGGTTCCCGTGGAAATGAATGAGGGATACGTTGTGTCGCGTATAAGCAAAATAGCACTTGGCGTCTTTCTGGCGTCGGCAACCGCCCTGTCTCCGATTTCAGCTTCGGCCGAAAGCATTCTCGGGGCATTGTCCAAGGCCTATCAGAACAACTCCCAACTGAATTCGGCCCGCGCCGGTGTGCGCGTCACGGACGAAGGCGTGGCCATCGCGAAATCGGGCTACCGTCCAAGGATCAATGGAACGGCCGATATCGGTTATTCGAGTGCATCGCGCAATAACGCCAGCACGCGCCTGACGACGGGCGGCTTCGGTGTGCAGATCAACCAGACCCTGTTCGACGGTTTTCAGACCAAGAACAACGTGGCGGCAGCTGACGCGCGCGTGTCGGCCTCGGTTGAAAGCCTGCGTAACACCGAGGAAAATATCCTGCTGAATGCAGCGACTTCCTATATGGACGTCATCAAGGATCGCAAGATCGCTGTTCTGACCGAGCAGAACCTGAAATTCCTGACCGAGCAGGTCCGGGCCGCCCGTTCGCGCTTCGAGGTCGGCGAGGGGACACGGACAGACGTCGCCCAGGCAGACGCTTCGCGTTCATCCGCCATTGCCAATCTGAGTGCCGCGCGCGCACAGGCACTGTCCAGCGCCGCGATCTACCACCAGATCGTCGGCGAGGAGCCGGGCAAGCTCAAGGCCGCCTCTCCGGTAAGCAAATTGCTGCCGTCCAGCCTCACTTCGGCAATCGCGATCGCCTCCAACGAGCATCCGGCGATCCTGGCGACGGAGCATCTCGTTGACGCGGCCTCCTTCTCGGTCAAATCGGCAGAGGGCGCCCTGTTGCCGCAACTGTCCGCCTCGGCTGGCGTTTCGCGCGACTATCGCAATACGGAGGGTTCGACGCTTGCCGGCACTTCCGATGGCTACACGAATTCCGCCAGCATCGGCGCGACGCTGACGGTTCCGATCTATCAGGGCGGCCGCGCATCGGCACAGGTACGCCAGTCCAAGGAGCAACTCGGCCAGGCCCGGATCGAGGTTGATGTGAGCCGCGACAATGTCCGCGCGGCGGTTACGTCGGCCTGGACGCAGTACACTGCGGCCAGGGAAGGCGTTGACGCCAACCGCGCGCTGGTGGCGGCGGCGCAGCTAGCCCTCGACGGCGTCGTCGAAGAGCGCAATGTCGGCCAGCGCACCACGCTTGACGTGCTCAATGCGCAAAACACCGTCATCTCCGCCCAGATCAATCTGGTCAGTTCCGAACGCGACGTGGTGGTGGCCAGTTACGCGATCCTGTCGGCGACCGGTCGCCTTTCGACGGAAAGGCTCGGCCTGCAGGTGGCGAAGTACAAGCCCGAGGAACACTACAACGCCGTCAAGGACAAATGGATCGGCCTGCGTACGCCTGACGGTCGCTGACGCGCGGCCTGTTTGCCTCATGAAGATCGATGGCAATCCGCAGGCGGCGTACGCGGTAGCTTGCTGACGGCTTGCCGAACCAAAACCCCAATCTGTTGAAATCCGCCATGAATCCAGATTGGGGATTCTCGTATCGCCGTCTGTCGAGTACGCTCGCGTAGATGATTCGAACGCGTTCGCCCTGCACTGCGAGCGTGAAAATGGTCACAAGGGCGACAAACGTGACAATGGCAACGGCAAGCAGCGCACAGCGCGAACCTTCGATGGAAGAAATACTGGCTTCCATTCGCAGGATCATCGAGGATAGCGACCCCGGCCGGAAGCAGACTGAAGATGGCGCTGAGTTGAAACAGGATTTCGAGCCGGTCGCCGGGGAGCGAGCGGAAGCCGAAATCACGTCATTCCGCGTCGAACTCAGGGCCGGGTCGGAGGCCCGGAAGCCTTTCACCCTGGCAGACGTGCAAGCCAGGATGACGGCTGAAGCGCATGCTTCTGAACAGACCGGGTCCACGGACAGCGCTTCCTTGGCGTCCGTCGAAGCGGAGGCAAGCGGGGGCGCGCATGTCGAGGCCTCGGCCGCCAGCACCGTGCCTGACACCAAAAGCGCGGATGTGCTGGTAGCAGACTGGCGCCGCGACATCGCCACGGCCGGCCAGCCGGTGCAAAATCCCGAGGCGGCGTATCCAGAACCGGAAGTCGAAATTTTCGAAGGCGAACTGGCAGACGATTTTTCGCTGCTGTCACAATCGTCCGATGAGGCGTCGGACGACATGCCGGTCAAGGTCGAGGCAACGGCACGGCCGGCGATCGTTTCGGAACATACCGGCCGTCAGGTTGCCGCCGCTTTTGGCGAGCTTTCCGAAGCCTTTGCCAGCCGCAGCAAGAAATCCTTCGATGAAATGGCCGAAGAGATGTTGCGGCCCATGCTGCAGGATTGGCTCGATAACAATCTTCCAACGCTTGTCGAACGGCTGGTGCGGGAAGAAATCGAGCGCGTGGCCCGCGGCGCCTGATTTTCCGGCGTATTGCAGCGACTGCAGACATCCTGCAACCACTCCACTTAAGTCTTTGAAATGCTTCGATTGAGGTATTTTGCGCGAGGGCACGATCGCACGCGCCGGTCGAACGCGCGAAAATGAATGTTGCCGCGATTGACTTCTTGGCACGGTGATCGCTTTTCATCGCCGGAAAGAAGTGGTACCAGCCAGCGCCAACCCTGATAGGGAAAAACGACGAGTCGGCGCTGTAATTCTGGTTGCAGCGCGTTTCGTGCATTGGGACTGGCCATGGCAAAAATCATTGAAACGTCCACCGGCGCGCTGGCGCTTACCTTTGACGATGTGCTCTTGCAGCCCGGCCATTCCGAAGTGATGCCCGGCGAGACCAATATCAGCACGCGCATCGCCCGCGATATCGATCTCAACATCCCGATCCTGTCCGCCGCCATGGATACGGTGACCGAATCGCGCCTCGCCATCGCCATGGCGCAGGCTGGTGGCATTGGCGTCATTCACCGCAACTTTACGCCGGAAGAGCAGGCCGAACAGGTTCGCCAGGTTAAGAAGTTCGAATCGGGCATGGTCATAAACCCGGTGACCATCGGACCGGACGCGACCCTGGCCGATGCGCTTGGCCTGATGCGTAGCTACAGCATTTCGGGCATTCCTGTGGTCGAGAACGGCGGCACCGGCGGTCACAAATCGGGCCGCCTCGTCGGCATCCTAACCAACCGCGACGTGCGCTTCGCGTCGGATCCGGCGCAAAAAGTCTACGAACTGATGACCCGCGAGAACCTGATCACGGTCAAGGAGAACGTCGATCAGGACGAAGCCAAGCGCCTGTTGCACCAGCACCGCATCGAAAAGCTGGTGGTGGTCGACAAGCAAGGCAATTGCGTCGGTCTCATCACCGTCAAGGACATCGAGAAATCGCAGCTCAATCCCAACGCCAGCAAGGATGCGCAGGGACGCCTGCGCGCCGCAGCGGCCACCAGCGTCGGCGACGATGGCTTTGAGCGTGCCGAGCGCCTGATCGACGCGGGCGTGGACCTTCTGGTCATCGACACCGCACATGGGCACTCGCAGCGTGTTCTGGAAGCGGTAACGCGGGCGAAAAAGATCTCCAACTCCGTACGCATCCTGGCTGGCAACATCGCCACCGCCGAAGGCGCGCAGGCGCTCATCGATGCCGGCGCGGACGCCGTCAAGGTCGGCATCGGTCCGGGATCGATCTGCACGACTCGCATCGTCGCCGGTGTCGGCGTGCCACAATTGTCGGCGATCATGTCGGCGGTGGAAGTCGCCCAGAAATCCGATATTTCCGTCATTGCCGATGGGGGCATGAAGTTTTCCGGCGATCTTGCCAAGGCGCTTGCTGCCGGCGCGAGTGCCGCCATGATCGGCTCGCTGCTCGCCGGAACCGACGAAACGCCCGGCGAGGTCTATCTGCACCAGGGTCGCTCGTTCAAGGCCTATCGCGGCATGGGTTCCGTCGGCGCCATGGCGCGCGGCTCGGCTGATCGCTATTTCCAGGCCGAGGTCCGCGACACGCTGAAACTGGTGCCGGAAGGCATCGAAGGGCAGGTGCCTTACAAGGGGCCGGTGTCGGGCGTGCTGCACCAACTGGCCGGTGGTCTCAAGGCGGCGATGGGCTATGTCGGCGGTCATGACCTTGCCGATTTCCGCGAGCGCGCCACCTTCGTTCGCATAACGAATGCAGGTCTGCGCGAGAGCCATACGCATGATGTTACGATCACGCGCGAAAGCCCCAATTACCCCGGCGGCATGTGAGTAAGACCCGACAGGAGCGGCGCGGATGAACCCGATAGCTATTTTCTGGCCAATGGTCGCGCATGTCCTTCTGGTTTGCCTGGTCTATTGCCTGCTCGGCTGGCGGCGGCGCATTGCGATCGTCAGCGGTGCGGTGCGGGCAGGGCAGTTCAAGACGCGTTCAAGCGAGCCGGACATCAGCGCGACAGTCGCGGCCAATTTGATGAACCAGTTCGAATTGCCGGTGCTGTTTCATGTCGCGTGCCTGGCCTTCTTTGCGACCAACGGCGTTTCCTACGTGGCAGTCACGCTCGCCTGGCTGTTCGTGGTGGCGCGCTATGTCCATGCGTTCATCCACGTCGGCAGCAACAATCTACGCTACCGCAGCCCGGCTTTTGCCGCCGGGTTCCTGATCCTGGCCGCTATGTGGCTGTGGTTTGCGCTGCACCTGGCCGGTGCAGTCTGAGCCGTCAGAGATCGAACACCGCGATCTTGCGGTTGTCGAACTTGATGCCGACCTCGCCGCGCACCAACCGCAACGCTGCCTCGCCGAAAACGGCGCGTCGCCAGCCCTGCAGAGCTGGCACGTCGGCCTTTTCACCTTCGGCTGCGATATGATCGATGTCGTCGCTGCTGGCCAGAACCTTGGCCGCGACGCCCTCCTTGTCGGCGATGAGACGCAACAGCACCTTGAGCAACTCGGCAGCGGCGTTGGAGCCTTCCGGTGGCTGGAAGGGCTTCGGCAGCTTCGGCATCTCTTCCTTGGGCAGGTCGAGCGCTGAATTGACGGCCTCAAGCAGAGCCGCCGCTGTAGACGACCGCTCCCAGCCTTTGGGGATGGTGCGAAGCCTGGCAAGCGCGGTGACATCACGCGGCCCCTGCTGCGCGATTTCGTAGATGGCGTCGTCCTTCAGCACGCGCCCGCGCGGCACGTCGCGTTCGCGCGCCTCGCGCTCGCGCCATGCGGCAACGGCCTGCACCACCGCCAATTCCTGCGGCTTGCGCAGGCGCATCTTCAGCCGCTTCCAGGCATCCTCGGGCTTGGGATCGTAGGTATCGCGCGAGGTCAGCACCACCATCTCCTCGTTCAGCCAATGCGCGCGGTCCTCGCGCTCCAGCTGGGCGATCAAGTGCTGGTAGACGTCGATCAGATGCGTGACATCGGCCAGCGCATAATCCAGTTGCTTTTCGGACAGGGGCCGATGACGCCAGTCGGTGAAGCGCGACGACTTGTCGAGCTGCGTCTTGGTGATTTTATGGACAAGCTGGTCGTAGGAAACGCTATCGCCGAAACCACAGACCATGGCCGCGACCTGCGTGTCGAAGACCGGATGGGGAACCAGGTCGCCAAGATGGACGATGATTTCGATGTCCTGCCTTGCGGCATGGAAAACCTTGACGACCTTTTCATTCGCCATCAGCTCGAAAAACGGTTTTAGGTCGATCTCGGGCGACAGCGGATCGATAAGGGCGGTGACGCCGGGCGCGGCCATCTGGATCAGGCACAGAATCGGCCAGAATGTGGTTTCGCGAATGAATTCGGTATCGACTGTAACGAATTCGGATTTCTCGAACGCGGAGAGAACGGTTTCCAGCTCTCTTTGTGTAGTGATGACGTGCATCAAATCGCTTTTTTCATAATGGAGAGGTCTCTTTCCATTTCAGTCGATGGCGCTTTCGTCAAGCTTTGTGACCATACTGGTGACAAGCGGACCGCATTACCTTGACAAATAAGGTCTCTCATGCGCTTTTCCGCCCAATTTGGAACCACGCCGCAAGGCCATGGCTCGCACTTAACGCCCGGATTTTTCCCCATGACAATGCATCGCTACCGTAGTCACACCTGCGCTCAATTGAGAAAGGAAGATGTCGGCTCGTCCGTTCGCCTTTCAGGCTGGGTCCACCGGGTGCGCGATCATGGCGGCTTGCTGTTCATCGATCTGCGTGACCATTACGGCCTGACGCAGATCGTCGCCGATCCCGACTCGCCAGCGTTCAAGATCGCCGAGACGGTGCGCGGCGAATGGGTGATCCGTGTCGATGGCGAGGTTAAGGCGCGGCTTGCCGAAACTGCCAACGCCAACCTGCCGACCGGCCAGATCGAGATTTTCGCACGCGAGATCGAAGTGCTGTCCGCTTCGAAGGAATTGCCGCTGCCGGTATTCGGCGAACCGGATTATCCGGAAGATATCCGCCTAAAGTACCGATTTATCGATCTGCGCCGCGATACGCTGCACAAAAATATCGTCCAGCGCACCAAGATCATCTCCGAAATGCGCAAGCGCATGGAAAGCGCCGGCTTCACCGAATTCTCGACACCGATCCTGACGGCATCCTCGCCGGAAGGCGCGCGCGACTTCCTGGTGCCGTCGCGTATCCATCCGGGCACGTTCTACGCACTGCCGCAGGCCCCGCAGCAGTACAAGCAGTTGATCATGGTGTCGGGCTTCGACCGCTATTTCCAGATCGCGCCCTGCTTCCGCGACGAAGATCCGCGCGCCGACCGCCTGCCGGGTGAATTCTACCAGCTCGACCTCGAAATGAGCTTTGTCGAGCAGGACGACGTGCTAGGCACGATGGAACCGGTGATGCGCGGCGTGTTCGAGGCTTTCGCGGACGGCAAGCCGGTGACGCAGACCTTCCGCCGTATTCCTTACGACGTTGCCATGCGTAAATACGGCTCCGACAAGCCGGATTTGCGCAACCCCATCGAGATGGAAGCCGTTTCCGATCATTTTCGCGACTCGGGGTTCAAGGTGTTCGCAAACATCCTGGCGAATGACGCCAAGGCCGAAGTATGGGCCATTCCGGCCAAGACCGGCGGCAGCAGAGCCTTTTGCGACCGCATGAATTCTTGGGCGCAGGGCGAAGGCCAGCCGGGGCTCGGCTACATCTTCTGGCGCAAGGAAGGCGAGAAGATCGAAGGGGCCGGCCCGCTTGCCAAAAACATCGGCGAAGAGCGCACGGAAGCCATTCGTCAGCAGCTTGGACTGGCCGAAGGCGACGCTGCCTTCTTCGTTGCCGGCGATCCGAAAAAATTCGTGGCATTCGCGGGTGCCGCACGTACGCGCGCCGGCGAGGAGTTGAACCTCGTTGACCGTGAGCGTTTCGAACTGTGCTGGATCATCGATTTCCCGTTCTACGAATGGAACGAGGACGAGAAGCGCGTCGACTTTGCCCACAACCCGTTCTCGATGCCGCAGGGCGGTCTCGACGCGTTGAACGGGCAAGACCCGCTCAGCCTGAAGGCATTCCAGTACGACATGGTCTGCAACGGTTTCGAGATCGCGTCCGGCGGCATCCGCAACCATCTGCCGGAAACCATGGTCAAGGCGTTCGAAATTGTCGGACTGGATCGCCAGACGGTCGAGGATCGTTTTGGCGGCCTCTACCGCGCTTTCCAGTATGGCGCGCCGCCACATGGTGGCATGGCGGCGGGCGTGGACCGGGTGGTCATGCTGTTGCTGGGCGCAAAGAACCTGCGCGAGATCACCATGTTCCCGATGAACCAGCAAGCCTACGACCTGCTGATGAGCGCGCCGTCGGAAGCAACCCCGCAGCAGCTTCGCGATCTTTCGCTGCGTGTCGCTGTCACCAAGAAGGAAGCCTGATCTTTTTCAGCGCGCCGGCTATGCTGGCGCTGAAAGCTGGGTCAGTGCCGCAACTGGCCTCTTGGCGCATAACGGCCGTCCGGCGTCTTCTCGAACATTTCCCTGATCTGCGGATGGCGCACGGGTTCGCCCGTGTCGTCCTCCAGCAGGTTCTGTTCGGAAACATAGGCGACGTATTCCGTTTCCGAGTTCTCGGCCAGCAGGTGATAGAAAGGCTGATCCTTGCGCGGCCGAACATCGGCGGGGATCGCGTCGTACCATTCCTGCGTGTTCGCGAACTCCGGGTCGACGTCGAAAACCACGCCCCGAAACGCAAACAGCCGGTGGCGCACTACCTGCCCGATCGAAAATTTGGCCGTTTTCATCATACTTATCCTACTAACCAACTCTATTTGGCGCAGACATCGCGGCTTTTCAATCCTGTCCGGGCTTGACGCGGGTTCGAGCCTCGGGTTAGCCGCGATACCTCGCATTGACAGGAAACGCCATGTCGGAAGTCATCGGCCTCGTTCTTCCGTTCTTCGGCCTGATCTTCCTCGGCTTCATCGTGGCACGCATTACGCGCCAGCCGCTGGAAGCGCTCGGCTGGATGAATACCTTCGTCATCTATCTGGCGCTGCCTGCCTTGTTCTTCCAGTTGCTCGCCAAGACGCCGTTCGAACAATTGACGGAATGGCGCTTCATCGCCGGTTCGGTCCTTTCCACCTTTGCGATATTTATGATGATGTTTGCCGGCTCGCTGCTGGTTTCGCGAGGCGAAATAGCGGAATCGACCATCAAGGGGTTGGCCGCGGCCTATGGTAATATCGGCTATATGGGGCCGGGGCTTGCAATTCTGGCATTCGGGGACGCGGCAGCTGTGCCGGTTGCGCTGATCTTCTGCTTCGAAAACATCATGCACTTCACCATTTTGCCGATGATGATGGCACTGTCCGGCGACGACAAGAGCACGCCACTGCAACTGGTGGTCTCCGTTCTGAAAAAGATAGTGCTGCACCCCTTTATCATAGCCACCGCATTCGGCGTTGCAGCGGCATTCTTCGCCCTCAAGCCGCCTGTGGCGATCGAGCGCCTGCTCGTTTACCTTTCGAGCGCCGCAGCACCCTGTGCCCTGTTTGCCATGGGTGTGACGCTGGCGCTGAGGCCGCTGAAACGGGTGCCGCACGAAATGGCCCCGATTGCCATTTTGAAACTCGTCGTGCATCCGCTGCTTTGCTACGTCGTTTTGAGCGCAATCGGCGATTTTTCGCAAACCTGGCTGTTTTCGGCGGTGCTTCTGGCAGCGCTGCCGACGGCGACGAATGTCTTTGTGATGGCCCAGCAATATCAGGTCTGGGAGCAGCGTGCCTCCGCCAGCGTGCTTATCACGACGTGCTTGTCGGTCGTAACGGTAACAGGCCTGCTTTACGCCATCACGCACGGCATCTTGCCGCCGGACCTATTTCCGTAGCCTGCCGGTCACGGCGGCAAAGCCGCTTCCTGGCCGCAACCCTTCGCGCATGAAGAAAGCGCGAAGCGGCGTCAGGGCACCTAGAACGCCGAGGCCGGCGCTGCGGGCCAACTGGGCAGGCAGCATATCGGACAGCAGCGACCGGTTGAGCAGGTTGACCGCGCTGGAACGCGCCAGAATGTCGGGGCGACGCTTCCGGTCGTAGAAAGCAAGTGCCTTGGCTGCACCTGGGTCGGTACGATTTTGACAAGCAATCCCAATGAGATCGTCGATGTCTCTTATGCCAAGGTTCAGGCCCTGTGCGCCGATCGGGGGGAACACATGCGCGGCCTCGCCGACCAGAGCCACGCGGTTTTGTGCAAAGCTCCGGGGTGTGACCGCCGAAAGCGGGTAAATCTGCCGTCTAGGCTCTATCGTCACGCGACCGAGCATGGACTGCATTTTCTCTTCGACCCGAACCGAAAGGGTTGCATCGTCGAGCGCGGCGAGATCGCTGGCTGTCTCGGGCTCTACGACCCAGACAAGGCTGGAGCGGTTGCCGGGTAAGGGAACCTGGGTGAAAGGGCCGGTTTCGGTATGGAATTCGGTCGAGGTGAAAGCGTGCTCGCGGCCATGGCCGAAGTTGAGCACAAGCGCTGCCTGCGGATAGGCACGGATCGAGGTGCCGATGCCGGCGGCCTCGCGAGCCGGGGAAAGTCGCCCATCCGCCGCGACTGCCAGTTGAGCGGAAACCTCGCTGCCATCCGGCAGCACGGCGACGGCCTGCTCGGCTTCAAGACGCCATGAGGCAACGAGGGACTTTCGCCATTGGATTGCAGGATGGGCGGATACGGCGGCGGCCAGCGCGGGCACAAGAGCGCTGTTCGGCAAATTCAGCCCGAACAGTTCTTCACCAATCTCGCTGGCCCGGAAAGTGACAACGGGGCTGCGGATAAGCCTGCCGGTCGCATCGACAATCCGCATGATTTTCAGCGGTGCTGCCCGATCGACCAATTGATCGAGCACGCCGATAGAATCGAGTACGGAAATTGCAGGGTTCATCAGCGCGGTCGTGCGGCCATCGGCAACAGCCGCTTCCGGGCCGATCAGCGTGACGGAAAAGTCGGCGCGAGCCAGGCCAAGGGCGGCGATCAGGCCCGCCGGGCCGGTCCCTGCAACCAGAATTTGCGCTGTCTTGTGGCTGGCCAAGGTCGATCATCCGCATTGCGTTGCAGGTACGGTCTGGTCACCGAACCCCTATGCCTTTGCATATAGGGTGTTTGCCGAGGCTTGATCAACGTGGACGGGCGGTTAAATCTGGCGCAATGATCCGTGCCTAACCGGGTTTGCGAGAGCTATTCCCCTTGTCCGGGAACGGGGGCTGCTGTTTAGTCTTCCTGCTATGGGACGAACAGGCAAATTGGCGGTGACCGTGCGCAAGACAACACGCAGCAAGAAGATCGCCGACCGGATTCCTCGGCCCAAGAAGAAAGTGACATGGCCACAGGCGAAGGCCTTTTCGGTCCATCTTCTTACCGCGTCGGGTTCGTTTCTGGCTTTCCTGTCGCTGGTCGCGGCCAGCGAAGAGCGCTGGACGGCCATGTTCTGGTGGCTTGGCCTTGCACTGTTCGTCGACGGCATCGACGGGCCGATCGCGCGCAAGCTGGAGGTGAAGGAGATCCTGCCGACCTGGTCGGGCGAACTGCTCGACAACATCATCGACTATGTGACCTACGTGCTCATCCCGGCTTTCGCGCTCTACCAGTTCGGCTTGATGGGCGAAAAACTGTCGTTCCTGTCCGCCGCGATCATCGTCGTCTCGAGCGCGATCTACTATGCCGATACCGGCATGAAGACCAAGGAGAACTTCTTCAAGGGCTTCCCCGTGGTCTGGAACATGGTTGTGTTTACGCTCTTTGTCATCGGGCCGGGCGAATGGCCTTCCTTCGCCGTGGTGGTGATCGCCGGTCTCTTGACGTTCGTTCCGATCAACTTCCTGCACCCGGTCCGGGTCAAGCGGCTGCGGCCGGTCAACCTGACCATCACCCTGCTCTGGTGCGGGTTCGGTGTCCTGGCGCTGGCAGAATCGGCGCTGGCGCAATTTTACAGCCAGATCGGCGTGCTTGCAGAAAACGTCAGCCTTTTCACGAAGATAGGGATAGCCGCAACGGGCCTTTACCTATTCTGCATCGGCGGCGTCATGCAGTTTTTCCCGAACCTCGGCGCCAAAAAAACCTGAACGCGGCTTCACCGTGAAAACAGCGGCGGAACACTGTCCCTGACGCTTGAGTTTTCGCTGAAAATCTTGAAGCTCTTTCAACCCGTGCCCCACTTTGCCTAAATGCAAAGCCGCGCCTACGATGCTTCCGGGAACGCAGAACATGTCTGGTAACAGATGGGAGGCACTGTGAGTGCACAACATGACGCCGCCAACCTGCTTGAGGTTCGCGGGCTGACGAAGATATTCGGTACGCTTACCGCTTGCGACCATATCAATCTCGACATCGCCAAAGGTGAGATTCACGCGCTTCTCGGCGAGAACGGCGCCGGCAAGTCCACGCTTGTCAAAATGCTGTTCGGATCGCTCGAACCTCATTCCGGCGAGATATTCTGGAACGGCGAAGCGGTGCGGATCGCCAACCCCGGCGCTGCGAAAAAACTGGGCATCGGCATGGTGTTCCAGCATTTTTCGCTGTTCGAAGCGCTGACGGCTGCCGAGAACATCGCGCTATCACTGGATGACGGCTCGCCCATCGGCAGTATCGCGGCCAAGGCGAGGGCGCTTTCCTACAGCTATGGCCTGCCGCTCGACCCAGACTCGCTGGTTGGCGACCTCTCGGTTGGCGAGCGCCAGCGCATCGAGATCATCCGTTGCCTTTTGCAGACGCCGCAACTCATCATTCTCGATGAACCGACCTCGGTGCTGACGCCGCAGGAAGCGGACAAATTGTTCGAAACGCTCGAGCGTCTGCGGGCTGAGGGCAAGTCGATCCTCTACATTTCGCACCGGCTGGAAGAGGTGAAGCGCATATGCGACCGCGCCACCGTGCTACGCCACGGCAAGGTGGTCGGTCACTGTAATCCGCGTGAGGAAACGGCATCGTCCCTGGCGCGCATGATGGTCGGCAACGAGGTGCAGGCGATCGTGCGTGCGCCCGCCGAAGGGATTGAACAGGCGCAAACCCTGTTGGAAATCAAAAATCTCAGCCGCAAGCCGGCAACGCCTTTTTCCATTCCCTTGCGTAACATCAACCTGAGTGTCCGCGCAGGCGAGGTGATCGGCATCGCGGGCGTCGCCGGCAACGGCCAAGGCGAATTTTTCGAAACGATCTCTGGCGAGGTGCGGCAGCAGGATCGCGCTTCAGTGCGCATTCGGGGCAAGGACGCCGGCGACCTGAACATCACGGGCCGGCGCCTTCTGGGTGCGGCTTTCGTGCCGGAGGAACGGCTGGGGCATGGCACGGCCCCCAACATGAAGCTCTCCGATAACCTTCTCCTGTCGCGCCATGCCACAGACGCAAAGGCTTTCGTCGGCGCTGCCGGATTGATCAAGGCGGACGCGGTCTATGGATCGGCGCAGCGCATCATCAAGGAAATGGACGTGCGCAAGAGCGCGCCGGATCCTGAAGCGGCAGCCCTGTCCGGCGGCAATCTGCAAAAATTCATCGTCGGGCGCGAACTCGACCGCGCCCCCGCTGTCATGGTGGTGAACCAGCCGACATGGGGCGTTGATGCCGGTGCTGCCGCTCATATAAGGCAGGCGCTGATCGAACTGGCGCGAAAAGGATCGGCCGTACTGGTCATCAGCCAGGACCTCGATGAATTGTTCGAGATTTCCGATGCCATCGCCGTCATGCACGACGGCTCCCTGTCGAAGCCGATGCCGGTTGCCGAAGCGACCTTCGAGAAAATCGGGTTGCTGATGGGCGGTGCCGAACCTGGCCATTCCGAACACGCGCTGGAGACGGCATGATGCGCCTCGAACTCGTCAAACGCCCGCAGCGCTCGATGCTGTTTTCAATGCTGTCGCCATTCATCGCCTTTTTGCTGACGATGACAGTTGGCGCCATCCTGTTCGCATTTCTCGGCGTCAACCCCGTCAAGGGGCTGTACACCTACTTCATCTCGCCGGTAACGGAAGTCTGGCAGTTGCATGAACTGGCCATCAAGGCGGCTCCGCTGATCCTGATCGCGGTCGGCCTGTCCGTCTGCTACAAGGCCAATATCTGGAACATCGGCGCCGAAGGCCAGTTCATCCTTGGCGGCATTGTCGGATCGATCATCCCGGTGATGTACCCCGATTTCCAAGGCCCGCTGGTCCTGCCGCTGATGTTGCTGCTCGGTATGGTAGGCGGTGCCGCCTATGCCGCGATCCCGGCCTTCCTGAAAGCTCGCTTCAACACCAACGAAATCCTGACCAGCCTCATGCTGGTCTATGTCGCACAGCTTTTGCTTGACTGGATGGTGCGTGGGCCGTGGCGCGATCCGAAGGGCTTCAACTTCCCCCAGACCGTGCTGTTCAGCGATTCCGCGACCTTGCCGGAGATTTTCCCGGCCGCCGGCCGCGCCAATTGGGGCTTCGTCTTCGCTCTGGTGGCAGCCGTGCTGGTGTGGATCCTGATGAGCAAGACGCTCAAGGGCTTTGAAATTCGCGTGCTTGGGTCGAGCCCCAGGGCAGGGCGCTTCGCCGGCTTCGGCTTCAACAAGATGGTGTTTTTCGCCTTCATGCTCTCAGGCGCATTGGCAGGTCTGGCCGGAATTTCCGAAGTTTCCGGCGCGATCGGTCAGTTGCAGCCTTCGATTTCACCCGGATATGGCTTTGCCGCAATCATCGTGGCGTTCCTTGGCCGCCTTAATCCGCTCGGCATCGTGGCGGCTGGTCTGGTGCTGGGGCTGACCTATCTCGGCGGTGAAGCCGCACAGACCGCCTTGGGCGTTTCCGACAAGGTGGCGCGCGTATTCCAGGGCATGCTTTTGTTCTTTGTTCTGGGCTGCGACACACTCATCCATTATCGCATTCGGCTGGTTGGCCTGACGGCTTCACCAACCGTTGAGGAGGCACGCTGATGGACATCACCGTCAACATCTTGATGACCATTGTCACCGCAGCCACGCCGCTGTTGATCGCGGCAATCGGCGAACTGGTGGTCGAGCGCTCCGGCGTCCTCAATCTCGGCGTCGAGGGTATGATGATCATGGGGGCCGTCGGCGGCTTCGGTGCGGCCTACTACACCGGATCGCCCTGGATCGGCATGCTGGCCGCCATTGCCTTGGGTGCAGCATTCTCGCTGCTTTTTGCCGTGATGACACTGACGCTTGCAACCAATCAGGTGGCAACCGGCCTGTCGCTGACCATTCTTGGCCTCGGCCTCTCCGGCATGATGGGAACGGGCTTTGTCGGCCTGCCCGGAGAAAGGCTGCCCAATCTCGACATTCCTGGCCTGACCTCGATCCCCGTCATCGGCCGGCTGCTGTTCGGCCAGGACCCGATCTTCTACATCTCGATCGCGCTGACCGCAGCCGTCATGTGGTTCCTGTTTCGCACGCGCAGCGGCCTGACCTTGCGTTCCATCGGCGACAGCCACGGCTCCGCCCATGCGCTTGGTATCAAGGTTATCCGCTACCGCTATCTGGCCGTCATCTTTGGTGGCGCATGCGCCGGATTGGCTGGTGGCCATCTGTCGCTGGTGTACACGCCGCAATGGGTGGAAAACATGAGTTCGGGACGCGGCTGGATCGCTTTGGCGCTGGTGGTTTTCGCCTCCTGGCGGCCTTGGCGGGTTCTGGCCGGCGCCTATATTTTCGGCGCCATCTGGATCGGCCAATTGCATATCCAGGCAATCGACCTTGCCGACTTTGTCGGCGCGCCCTGGATCGCCTACAAGTTGATGGAAATCATAAAATCCTTCCCCCCGCAGCTTCTTTCTTCGCTGCCCTATCTGGCAACCGTGGTGGTTCTCGTTCTAATCTCGCGTAACAAGCGCCTGACGATGATGAACACGCCTGCTTCGCTAGGGCAGCCATTCGTCCCGGACCGCTGACGACGATAGACGAACCACAGGCGTAGAGATTAATACGGAGAGGTAACCTAATGAAAAAACTACTCGTTGCGTTGATGACGACCACCGCTGCCGTTTCAATGGCGGTGAGCGCACAAGCCCAGGAAAAGCTGAAAGCCTGCTGGGTCTATGTCGGCCCGATCGGCGACTTCGGCTATTCCTACCAGCACGATCAGGGGCGTCTCGAGGTGGAGAAGGAACTGGGTGACAAGGTCGAGACGGCCTATCTGGAAAACGTCGCGGAAGGTCCGGACGCCGAACGCGCCTTCGAGCGTCTGGCTCGCGAGGGTTGCAAGATCATCTTCGGCACCTCCTTCGGCTTCATGGACCCGGAAGTGAAGGTTGCCAAGAAGTTCCCCGACATCAAGTTCGAGCACGCCACCGGCTACAAGACCGCCGACAATCTCGGTATCTACAACGCCCGTTTCTATGAAGGCCGCTACGTGATGGGCCAGATCGCGGCCAAGGAATCGAAAACCGGTGTTGCCGGTTACATCGTGTCCTTCCCGATCCCCGAAGTGGTGATGGGCATCAATGCTTTCATGCTCGGTGCGCACTCCATCAATCCAGAATTCAAGGCGAAGATCGTGTGGGTGAACTCCTGGTTCGATCCGGGCAAGGAAGCCGATGCCGCCAAGGCGCTGTTCGACCAGGGTGCCGACATCATCACCCAGCACACCGATTCGACCGCAGCCCTTCAGGTCGCGGAAGAACGCGGCCTGCATGGCTTCGGCCAGTCGTCCGACATGATCAAGTTCGCGCCGAAAGCACAGCTTACCGCCAACACGGACAATTGGGGGCCGTACTACGTCTCGCGCGTCAAGGCTGTTCTGGATGGCACCTGGAAGTCGGATAATGTCTGGCTGGGCATCAAGGACGACGCCGTCCATCTTTCCCCGTTCACCAACATGTCCGACGAGACGAAGGCAATGGCGGTGGCGACCGAAAAGAAGATCGCCGACGGCTGGAACCCCTTCACCGGCCCGATTGCCAAGCAGGACGGCACGCCGTGGCTGAAGGACGGCGAAGTTGCCGACGATGCCACGCTGCTCGGCATGAATTTCTACGTCAAGGGCGTCGACGACAAGCTTCCGCAATAAGCGGCACGCCTGAGCACAAAGATGAAAAGGGCGCTCAACGGCGCCCTTTTTGTTGGGCGGAGATAATCGCTCTCAAGGTGGTGACTTGAGGTCAGGGGCGACCGCACGGGGATAATGCGACATGAGACCGATACAAGCCGCCTTCCACATAGAAGTGCGCTGCACGATTTGAACGGCTCTTCACACGGTGTGATCTAAACCGCTGTGTGATGCTCGCCATTGCAGCGAAACCGGTTACCGCTTGCGGGCGACACGCCTCAGCCGCGCTGATTGATCAGGTCTCGATGTGCTTGGAAAGAACTGGTACGCCCAAGGGGAATCGAACCCCTGTTACCGCCGTGAAAGGGCGGTGTCCTGACCGCTAGACGATGGGCGCGCTCAGTTGAGATCGGCTTATAGTGACGTGAATGCAAACGGGCAAGCCATCAGGCAAGCTTGAATGGATTTTTTTCTTCATCGCCGAGATGCCCGGCGAAATGACGGAACGATTTCGGCCAATTGCCTTCGGCCGTGTAGGCCGAATCCGACGAAACAGCATTACCCCGCCTAGTTGCGGCGACGGCAGCGCCAGTTCCAGTCGCGCTCCGGGCCGACATCCACATGCACCGATTTGGTGTGGCAATAGGTTCCGACGCCGCCGCGACCGGGCATGGCACGCGCATAATTGGCTAGTTCCCACTTGCTGACGCCCGGAATCTGGATATCCGCTGCCGCGCAATACATGTGCAGGGAGTTTCTGGCGCCATTGGCTCGGCGATTCCTGCTCGGATCGCGATAGCCCGAAGTAACGATCATCTTCTTGCCGTAGTGGCGTTCGATCGTTTTCAGGACGCGCACCAGCGATGGCTTGAGACACGCGACGTCGACGCCCTCCGTCTGCTTCAGAAGGCCATTCGGCGCCAGGCGCGCCAAGCCGGCTGCAGACGCCAGATGGTACAGGCCGGTGCCCTCGTCTTCATTGAGGTCAACGTCGCTTTCATCGTCGATGCCCGATTTGCGCTTTATCTCGAACAGCGCGGTTTGACGCACGCCGGGCAGGGCGCCGTTCATGGAAGCGTGAACGATTTCATTGGTGTTCACGATTGGCTCGTCGCCGGCATCGGCCGAGGCCAGCGTGATGACCGGCTTGACGGCTTCTCGAGCAGGGCTCGTTTCGACGATCGGTGCCGGCTTGGCATGCGCTTGCGAAGTACCAAACAGCGATGCGAAAAACCCTTTCTTCTTCGGCGCTGAAGTTTCCGGCTTGGGCATCTCGCTTGCTGTTGCATAGACCGGATCGTCCGTCGCCGCAGCAGGCTTTGACTCTTGCGGCACGGGTTGCGAGGCGGCAATGTCTGCGCTCGTCGTTGCGGCGGGGGCCTTGGCGTCGGCTTCCAACGCCTGCGGCGTGCTCCCCGCGATCTCCACCGCGCTCGCCGGTGCGACTACCGGGAACCCGGCGCTGGGGTTCGTGGTCGGCAGATAAGCGACCTGGGCGGGTAATTCGGCATCGCCCTCGGCAGTCATGAGCGTCTGCGGGCTAAGGGTCTGCGTTGCAGCCGAATCGGCCGTTACGCCCGACGGATCGACAGAACCGGCAACGCCTTCCGCGTATCCGGGCATGGTAAACGAAGCGGAGGGATCTCCGGCAGAAGTGCAGGACGCCAGGAAAGCGGAAAACAGCGCGGCCGCGAGGGCATAAGCGCCTTTCCTCGCAATGTGCGATCCACATGATTTCAAACCATAATTCCCCACTCGGTGCCGCTTTGCGGCGCGTGCTCAACTATTGAAGCGAAGTTCCCACGCAATTGAACGGCGAAGCTTGAGAGAGCTTCTGTGCCAAATTAGCAACCCCGGAAAATTATTGATGCCGGACGACCCGATTGGGGTATTTGCCAGTTGACGTGCCCATTTCGACAGCTTTTGGCCAGCCGTCAACTCACCGCACATTACAGTGTGTTACACGCGCACCCGGACATAGGTGCCGGGTGCGTCGCCCAGCGTCGGGACATTCTGGCCGGGCGCGCGCGCCGGAACACGCGTATTTTCTTTCTCTTCGATCCATTTTTGCCAGTGCGGCCACCACGAACCGGGGATTTCCGTGACTTTTGCGACCCATTCATCGAAATCGCCAACCGGCTTGCCGCCGACGAAATGCTGGTACTTGTTGGCCGCAGGCGGGTTGATGACCCCGGCAATGTGGCCTGAGCCAGCCATCACATATTCGACGTCTCCACCAAAATACTGGCACCCGAGAAAGACCGAACGCGCCGGCGCGATATGATCTTCTTTGGCAGCCAGATTGTAGATCGGAATGGTGACGTTCGAGAGTGAAACCATGTGCCCCGCCAACTCCATCCGATCCTGCGACAGGTTGTTTTCGAGATAGCAATTGCGCAGGTAGAAGGAGTGATTGGCCGCCGCCATACGCGTCGAATCCGCATTCCAGTAAAGCAGGTCGAAGGGCAGGGGCTCCTTGCCGCGCATGTAGTTGTTGACGACATAGGGCCAGATCAGGTCGCCGGAGCGCAGCATGTTGAACGCCGTGGCCATCTTGGTGCCGTCGAGATAGCCCTTCTCGTTCATCGAACGTTCGACCGCGGCCACCTGGTCCTCGTCGACGAACACCTTGAGGTCGCCCGCATAGGTGAAGTCGACTTGCGTGGTAAACAGGGTGGCGGAACGGATACGGTGATCGCCTTCCTCCGCCAGAAGCGCCAGCGCCGCCGCCAGCAGCGTGCCGCCGACGCAATAGCCGATGGCATTGACCTCCCGCTCACCCGTCGCTTTCTCCACAATATCGAGGCCGTACTGAAGCCCCTCGCGAATGTAGGCCTCCCAGTCCTTGGCGCCGTGGCGCTCGTCCGGGTTGATCCAGGAGACGACGAATACGGTGTGGCCCTGCTCGATCGCCCAGCGGATGAAGGATTTTTGCGGGTTGAGATCGAGAATATAGAATTTGTTGATCCAGGGCGGGCAGATCAGTAGCGGACGCTTGAGCACGGTTTCGGTGGAGGGCGTATACTGGATGATCTCGGCCACGTCGCTGCGGCCTACCACCTTGCCGGGTGTCATCGCCAGGTTCCGGCCGATTTCGAAGGTCGAATCGTCCGCCTGCCGCAGTTTTAAGTCGCCTTTGCCTGCGGCTATGTCCTCGGCCAGCATCTTCATACCGCGGACCAGGTTTGCGCCGTTCGACGCCACGGTCTCGCGAAACAGTTCGGGATTGGTGAGGATGAAATTCGACGGCGAGATGGCGTTGGTAAGTTGCTTGACGTAGAAGCCAGCCTTGTGGCGCGCATGTTCGTCGAGGCCGTCGGCATGCTCGACGAGATCTGCCGCCCAACGCGAGGTGACGAGATAAGCCTGCTTGAGAAAATCGAAGAACGCGTTGCGGCCCCATTCGGGGTCCTGGAATCGCTTGTCTCCCCGATCGGGCTGTATCTCCGCGCCTTGATCCTCTTCGCCGGAACTGGCGCGCTGGACTGCATTCGCCCAGACGTTCATGTAGCCGGCAAAAAGACGCGTTTGTGCTTCCAGGGCGCGTTGCGGGTCGGACAGCCAGTATTCGCTAAGCTTGGAAAAGGTCTTGATCATATCGACCGCAGGCTCGGCCCCCTGGTCGCGCACCTCTCCTTTTTCACGCGGTTCGGCCCAAGCGGCGGCGGCCTTTCCGGCCTGCTCGATCATACGCGCCATGTTCAGCGCAAAGCGCTCCGGGTCCTTGACCAGATACTGCTCGACGGGCGATGTCTCGGTTTCGGTCGTCTTGTGCGGCTCGTTTGCTTTGGCCATAGGCTTGAGCAGTTCCTCCCGAGGCATTTTGCTGACATATTATCACGAGACGAATGCCCCGGTCCAATGCGCTTTAGCTCGATCGCCAAGGAACGAATATGACAAATACTATCGCGCAATCCGGTTTTTCCGGCGCTTCGGGCGTTTGCATCGTTGCCATGATGGCAGCGCTGCTGGCGCTGGGCGGCTGCGGCACCAGTTCGCCCGTCGAAAGTGCCGCTCCAATTTCTCAGGGCGCACGCGACACGGGCACCTATCCCAATTTGAACATCAAGCCGGAGGTCGCGGCACAGCAATTCACCGATGCCGAAAAGACGGCCAAGCTCAGCCAGTTGCAGGCAGATCGGGCGAATGCGGCGGCCCTTCCCGGAACGACCACCGAAGCGTCAGATGCTGCGACACTCGACCATCTGGCCGCAACCCATGGGACCGATACGCTGAAGCAAATCGAAGGGAAGTGCGACCCCGCACTCGACCCGACATGCAAATAAGCTTATAGCGCGCACCGAAAAGCCGCTTGCGTTCGCCGGGATTTGCCATGGAAGAATTTCATAAGGTTCGCCGCCTGCCGCCCTACGTCTTCGAGCAGGTCAACCGGCTGAAGGCGAGCGCCCGCGCCAAAGGCGCCGATATCATCGATCTCGGCATGGGCAATCCGGACCTGCCGACTCCAAAGGCCATTGTCGACAAATTATGCGAGGTCGTGCGCGATCCGCGTACGCACCGCTATTCGTCGTCGCGGGGCATTCCGGGCCTGCGTCGTGCACAGGCTGGCTATTATGCCCGGCGCTTCGGCGTAAAACTCGACCCCGACACGCAAATCGTCGCGACACTGGGCTCCAAAGAGGGATTCGCCAACATGGCGCAGGCGATCACCGCGCCGGGCGACGTGATCTTGTGCCCGAACCCGACCTATCCGATCCATGCCTTCGGTTTCATCATGTCGGGCGGCGTCATCCGGTCGATGCAGGTCGAGCCGGACAACAATTTCATCCCGGCGCTCGAGCGCGGCATGCGCCATTCCATCCCAAAACCCTTGGCGCTCATCCTCAACTACCCTTCGAACCCGACGGCGCAGGTTGCCTCGCTTGATTTCTACAAGGACGTGGTGGCGTTCGCGAGGAAGAACGACCTCATCATCCTGTCCGATCTCGCCTATTCGGAGATCTATTTCGACGGCAATCCGCCGCCTTCCGTGCTGCAGGTGCCGGGCGCTGTCGATGTGGCGGTCGAATTCACCTCCATGTCGAAGACCTTTTCCATGCCGGGTTGGCGGATGGGTTTTGCGGTCGGCAACGAGCGCCTCATTTCCGCGCTTACTCGCGTCAAATCCTATCTGGACTATGGTGCGTTTACGCCGATTCAGGTTGCCGCATCGGCGGCACTCAATGGTGACGGTGCCGACATCGAGGAAGTACGCACCGTCTATCACAAGCGCCGTGACGTCATGGTCGATGCGTTCGGCCGCGCCGGCTGGACCATTCCGGCGCCTGTCGCTTCGATGTTTGCCTGGGCGCCGATACCCGAGGCGTTCCGTCATCTCGGCTCGCTGGAATTCTCGAAACTGCTGATCGAGCACGCCGATGTCGCGGTTGCACCCGGCATCGGCTTCGGCGAGCACGGCGACGACTTCGTGCGTCTGGCGCTGGTCGAAAACGAGCACCGCATCCGGCAGGCCGCACGAAGCATCAAGCGTTTCCTGTCGACCAGGGCAGGCGAGCCGGACAACGTCGTTTCGCTTTCGGCCCATCGCTGAATGTCGCATCGTAAAGCATAGCATCAATTGATTTCGAGGGGCGCCGCAGACCATGGCTGAAGCATTGCGTGTGGGAATTGCCGGTCTGGGCACTGTTGGCGCCTCCGTAGCGCGCGTGCTGCGCGACAAGGCGGCGGAACTGACGCGTCAATGCGGCCGCGATATTGTCATTTCGGCGGTATCGGCCCGCGACGCCAAGCGCGACCGGGGCGTGGACCTCAGCGCCGTCAAGTGGTTCGACGATCCGGTCGAATTGGCGGAAAAGGCCGATATCGACGTGTTTGTCGAACTGATCGGCGGGGAAGAGGGACCAGCGCGTGCGTGCGTCAAGGCAGCGCTGGAAGCTGGCCGGCATGTCGTTACCGCCAACAAGGCGCTGCTTGCCAAGCATGGTGTGGCGCTAGCCGAAATTGCGGAAAAGAAAGGCGTGCTGCTCAACTACGAAGCTGCCGTCGCCGGTGGAATTCCCGTCATCAAGACCATGCGCGAGGCAATGGCAGGCAACAGCGTCTCGCGTGTGTTCGGCATCCTCAATGGCACATGCAACTATATCCTGACGCGCATGGAGGCCGAAGGCCTGTCCTTCGAGGACTGCCTGAAAGACGCGCAGCGGCTCGGCTATGCCGAATCCGATCCGACCTTCGACATCGAGGGGAACGACACGGCGCACAAGCTGGCCATCCTGACCAGTCTTGCCTTCGGCACCAAGATTGCCGCCGACAGCATCTATCTCGAGGGCATATCCAATATCACCCAGGCCGATATCCGCGCGGCAGGCGAACTGGGCTATCGGATAAAGCTGCTCGGCGTCGCCCAGCGCACGGAAAGCGGTATCGAGCAGCGTGTCCATCCAACCATGGTGCCGACCGCATCCGTGATCGCGCAGGTCAACGGCGTCACCAACGCGGTCGCCATCGAGACCGACATTCTTGGCGAACTGCTGCTATCGGGGCCGGGAGCCGGCGGAAACGCCACCGCATCGGCCGTCATCGGCGACATCGCCGATATTGCCAAAAGCCGCCCGGGCTTCCAGCACGGGCCAGTGTTCGGCCGTCCGGCAAAGGAATTGACGCCGTATAAAAAGGCGCAGATGCGGGCCCACGCGGGCGGATATTTCATCCGGCTGACGGTGCACGATCGCATCGGCGTCTTCGCGGCAATCGCCAAGCGCATGGCCGACAGCGACATTTCGCTGGAATCCATCGTCCAGCACGCCACGGGTTTGCAGACGCCGCAGCAAAAGACCGTCATCCTCGTCACCCACGAAACGACGGAGTCTGCGGTGCGGAAGGCCGTTGACGGTGTCACCAGGGACGGTCACTTGACCTCGAAGCCGCAGGTCATCCGCATCGAGCGGGCCGGCTAGGCTCGTTGCAACGAACCGCCGGCCGCTGAGGCTTCGGCGAAACACGTTCGGAACTTTTTGACGGACCCAGCCGTTACCCGCCTTGATTGAAACACCATCAAGGAGGGACACATGGCTGCAAGTCTTCTGATCAGTATTCTCATTACGTTTCTTGTAATCGTTCTCGTACTCTATCTCGTCCAGAGACTGCCTCTCGACGGGCGCACGCGCCAGATCGTGCAGGTGGTCATCATCATCATCGGCATCATTTCGCTGCTGAAATACCTCTCTGTTTTCTAGGCCTTCGGACAGCGGATCGCGGGCATAGCAGCATTATGTCTGCCACAATCTCATACATAAGGAATTACCCATGGCTGATACTCCCAAGGCAGAAGACATCCAGGACGCGATGAAGAAGCAGATTGCCGATCTTCGCCGCGAGATGAACAAGATCAACAAGACGCTGGCAGCGCGTGCCGAAGACGTCGCGGAACAGGCCTCGGGCTGGTACGACAGCGCATCCGATGGCGCGTCGCGCGCCGCCAGCCAGTTGCGGGCCAAGGCCCAGACGGTTTCCGAGACGGTTCAGGAAAACCCCGGCACGGTCTCGACGGCTTTGGCGCTTGGCGGCGCTATCGGGTTTGTTCTCGGCATGCTTGTCGCGCAATCTTCGGGTTCCAGCAGCCGCCGCTGGTATTGAGCCCGGTTCGCTTTTCCTGCCAACGGCGCCCTTGTGGCGCCGTTGTTCTTTCCGGATGCGCAAAGGCGTCGAATACGGATACCGTCCCGTTGGCGTGTCGCCTATTGTGCAGCATGGCGATTCACAGACGACCTCACGCATGACCGGCGAAAAGCGTTTCTTTCTCGATGTCCGGCGCTCGGCAACCGGTGTTTCCTGGCAGCACCGACTGACCGAAAGGCAGGACATGGTGGCGCTGGCGATAGCGCAGGGGCAGGGCGTGCCCGATATCGTCGCGCGTGTGCTGGCCGGACGCGGCGTCAGCGCTGCCGATGCGGCACGCTTCCTTGATCCGACGATCCGCGAACTGCTGCCCGACCCTGCCTCCCTGACCGACATGGAAAAGGCAGCGGCTCGGATCGCCCAAGCCATCGTGCGGCGGGAAAAAGTGGCGATCTTCGGCGACTATGACGTCGATGGCGCTGCTTCGTCGGCGCTGCTGAAGCGGTTTCTCGCGCATTTCGACGTGCCGTCGGAAATCTACATCCCCGACCGCATTTTCGAAGGCTACGGCCCGAACCCGGAAGCGATGCGCGATCTTGTCTCGCGCGGCGCCACCCTGATCGTGACCGTCGATTGCGGCACCAACAGCGGCCCTTCCATCGACGCCGCCAACGCTGCCGGGGCTGATGTCGTCGTGCTCGACCACCATCAGGTCGGCGGACCGTTGCCGGCGGCGCGCGCCGTGGTCAATCCCAACCGCGAGGACGATCTTTCAGGGCAGGGGCATCTGTGCGCGGCCGGCGTCGTTTTTCTCGCTTTGGTGCAGACGGCTAAGGTCCTGCGCACCAGTCTTCCCGACGCGGCGCAGCCGGATATTCTGGGCCTGCTCGATCTGGTGTCGTTGGCAACCGTCTGCGACGTGGTGCCTCTCACCGGTGTCAATCGTGCCTTTGTCGTCAAGGGACAGCAGGTCATACGCCAGCAAAAGAACGCCGGATTGGTGGCCCTGGCGCGGGTCGCGCGCATCGGCGAGCCGATAGGCCCGTTTCACCTGGCCTTCCTGATCGGGCCTCGCATCAATGCCGGGGGACGTATTGGTGACGCAGCACTCGGCAGCCGGCTGCTTGCCACCGACGATCCGGTGGAGGCGCAAACCATTGCCGAAACACTCGACCGTCTCAACCAGGAGCGGCAGGCAATGGAACAGGAGATGCTGGCGCAAGCCCGCGCCGAGGCCGATGCCGAGCTTGCCGGCGGCAATGGACCGGCGGTTGTCGTCACCGCCAGCGACGCCTGGCATCCAGGCATTGTCGGCCTGCTCGCGTCGCGCCTGAAAGACCATGCCCGCCGCCCGGCCTTTGCTATCGCGTTCAACGGGAGCGGCACGGGAACGGGCTCGGGCCGTTCGGTCGCCGGCTTCGACCTCGGCCGTCTGGTGCGGGCAGCGGCGGATGCCGGGCTGATCGTCAAGGGTGGGGGCCACGCCATGGCTGCCGGCATTACGGTCGAACGAGAGAAACTCGGTGCGCTCAGGGCCTTTTTCGAAGAGCAGGCGGCGGCCGACGTGTTCCGTCTACAGGATGAGGAGGCGCTGCACATTGATGCCGCCCTTGCCGCGGAAGGCGCAACGCTTGCTCTGCTGGATGCGCTCGAAAGGGCGGGACCGTTCGGTGCCGGGCATGTTTCGCCGGTATTTGTCCTGCCTCGTCATAGGGTGGCCGATGCGCGGCTGGTCGGCACCAATCACATTCGTGTCGAACTGCAATCAGCCAGCGGCGGGCGGGTGCAGGCCATGGCCTTTCGCGCGGTGGATACGGCGCTTGGCGATTTCCTGCTCAACAATCGCGGCAAGACTGTCCACGTTGCCGGCTCGCTGTCCGGCAACTACTGGAACGGCAACAAGACGGTGCAATTCCGTATCGTCGACGCGGCGCTCGCCTGAGCGACGCCCGCACAGGTCAGCGGGTCAGCCGACCACGCCGTTAACGTGCGGCCATACTTCCACGACGCCCCGATACACCATGTCGAGCGCCACATAGAGGATGATCAGCAGGCCGATATAGGCGATCCAGCGATGGCGATGCAGAAGCTTGGCAATGAAACTCGCCGCAAGTCCCATCAGACCGATCGACAGGACCAGGCCAATAACCAGCACCGAGAGGTGGTCGCGGGCAGCACCGGCAACCGCCAGCACATTGTCCAGAGACATGGAGACATCGGCAATGACGATCTGCATTGCCGCCTGCATCAACGTCTTGCGCGGCTTGCCCGCGGCCGACCGACCGTTGCCCGTGCCGGAATTGGACAGAGCCTCCGTGGCTTCCTGCTCGTCGGCGTGCGAGGTGCGCAATTCGCGCCACATCTTCCAGCAAACCCACAAAAGCAGGATGCCGCCGGCAAGCAGCAACCCGACGACAGCCAACAGCTTGACGGTGACGGCAGCGAACCCGATCCGCAGCACAGTCGCCGCCAGCACGCCGATAAGGATGGCTTTCTTTCGCTGTTCGGCCGGCAAGCCCGCAGCGGCGAGGCCGATAACGATGGCATTGTCTCCAGCCAGCACGAGATCGATGGCAATGACTTGCAGCAATGCCGTAAAACCCGCCGCTGTGAAAATCTCCATCGCCCGATTGCCTTCCGTCAGTTCATTGATCCGTGAAGTGCCGCGGTAATGCCTGCACGACCACACGTTCAAGCGTTGGACGGACCATCAGCCGAGCAAGACGCCATGGGTTATTTGCACAAGTCGGCCAAGGATTGCCAGCAATTTTCAGGGAGAGCGGCGACGTAGGCCTTGGATCAGGATCTATGGATACAAATTATATTTCGACCAGTCGCTAAGCGGAATCTGATCCCCGATGCGATAGCGAAATTGTACGATTTTCATATGGTCGGGAGCCGTCTGGCATTTGAATTTCAGCCTGTACCACTGACCTTTACTGCGAAACGCCGCGCCCGGACTCTTGATCGAATTATCGCCCATCTCCGGCGTGGCGAAGGCATAGGCCACGACCCGATCCGCCGCATAGCCAGTCTTGTCGTGGGTGATTCGGTCGAGCACTTCCGCGTCGCAGCGCTGCTCAAGCCGCGTCTGTGGATCGAGCTTCAGCAAGCCGGCGCGCAGCCGCGTGTCCATCGCGTGGGCAGGCAGGCCCAAGGTCAGCAAAGCGAGGGTTGCAAGGCAAAATGTCCTCATGGCGCGGGAAATCATCATAGTATGCCGCGAAAATCAAGGCCAACCGACCGTTCGTGAACGGTTCGCTGCCTTCCGGCGAGAACCATGGCATGGCGAACGCCCGCTCGCTGACCAGCAAGCACGCCGCGCGATCGGCTCGAGCCGCGAGGTTCTTCCCGGCATTGGCGACTATGGACCGCCGATTACGCGGTTCGTCGCGGGCGGCCGCAACGGATATGGAGTGACGGCGAAGCGGCGCAAGGTTACACTCCATCTTTGTGGGGGGATTTATGAAGATCTTGTATTTGACCGCAGCCGTCCTGTTGGGCGCGTCTGCCACGGCATCTGCCCAGCAAATGCTCGACAGTTACACGGCGCGGCTAAGCGCTGCCGATCATTTCAATTCCAACGGCGCGCGCCTCGCCAGTGCCGCCGCAATCATCCGGCAGGACCGGGCGAATTTCTATGTCTACGGCTCCAACGACCCTGAAGACGAGTCGGATTCTTTCTTCAACGACAAAGCCAATAGGGCTCGCCTTGAAAGGATGCTGAACAGCGGGACTTTTGCCGCCTCTGCGAAGCGAGCGATCCTGAATGGAACGCCCCTGATCCACGTCGAGATATACCGACACTTCATCAACGTCTATGTCGAGCGCGACTGAGTTTTATCGCCTGCGCTTTGGGAGGGCTGGACGCTATACCGGCCTATGTCGTGCCGCAGTTCCCGCTTGCTGGTCGACGAATCTTTAAATAGAAATTTCCCGGCTGGGGATCGTATTTTTCTTTTCAATGGCGAGTATTCACCGGGTTTTTTCCCCACTATCTTCGGACAGACCACCGGCGGCGGCGATCTGCAAGGCTTGAACTATCCCGTGCCGGACAATGGCTCGGCGTCTGCTTGCATGCACAATACCATTGGAAAAAAAGGATCGCCAACGATGGCAACCAATGCCGAACTCATCGCCCAAATTTATATTGGTTTCTACGATCGTGCTCCAGACCCGGTTGGCCTGCAGTATTGGGTTGGCCGACTAGAGGCAGGCGTCTCCCTTGAGGATATCGGCAATTCTTTCGCGGCCTCGCCCGAAGCTTCCGATACCTATCCCTATTTCCAGTTTCCCGACCTGCTGACCCCCGATGATTTCCTGGCGCAGGTCTATCAGAACGTGTTCGGCCGCGCGATCGACACCGATGGCCTGGCCTATTATAGCGCCCGCATGGAGGCCGGCGAATCGGCTGGCAGTGTGGTCGCCTCGATCCTCGGCAACGCCGCCACCAACGAAGGCAGCTACGATCAGGCCTTTCTGCAGAACAAGGTCGATGCCGGCCTTCATTGGGCGCTTGAGGCAGCGGCAACGAATGCCGCCATCTATCAGGAAAACGGCCGCCTGACGGACCAGGCCAGTGATGCGGCGCATGGCGTCCTCGACGGCATCACCGCCGACCCGGCGACGGTTGAAGCGGCCAACGCGGAAACCGATGGCTACTTTGGCGGCGACGCTCCTGGTGCCATCTTCACGCTCACCAATAATACGGACGTTCAAACCAGCGGCGTTGACGTCATCCACGGTGCGGATGGTGCCGATACTATCCGTGCTATTCTTGCGAACTCCCTCGACAGCACGGACGTCATCGACGGTGGTTCTGGCAACGACGTGTTGAACATCAGCGCTGGCGGTCTTGTCCCCGGTGCGGCTCCCGTCATCTCGAATGTCGAGACCATCAACAATAACAGCACTGTGTTAACTCCTCTGGACCTCAGCAACGTCACGGGCGTAAAGCAGATAAATTCCTCTGCCGATGCTGTCTATTCCCATGCCTCGCTCGCCACCATTTTTGGGGCCACGGGCGCCGCCCAAGTCCTGATTGGCATCGATGCAAGCCTCGCAGGAACCAACGACACGCTTCATCTGGCTGTCGCCGACAATGTCAACACCGTAGCGTTCGCGACCGCGAGTGGGGACTTTACCCTTCCCAATTCGGCCGACATTGAGCACATCATCCTAGAAGCTAACGGGGATGCAGCGGCCCATACCTTCGCCGGATATCGTCACTCTTTTTCCGTTTACCGGTCTTGAAAGCTTGACCGTAACCGGTGCAGGGGATGTCATGATCATCACTTCTTCGACTGCGCTTGAGACGGTCGACGCTTCGGCAGCGACCGGGGACGTAGGCCTCTCCTTGATCACATCTCCCGATCTCGAAACGGCAACGACGGGCTCGGGAAACGATACCGTCGCGTTTGACGCCGAAGATGCCGTGATCAACACGGGTGCTGGCGATGATCAGGTATTCCTTGGCGCGGCTTCCGACGGTGCGGTCGTAAACACCGGTGCTGGCTCCGACTATATTGACGCGAGCATAACCGGTGCCGGTAACGAACTCACGATCAATGCCGGTGCTGGCGGCGACGGGATCGATCTGGGTAATGGCGATGAGAATGTCATTTACACCGCACAGGCTGACTCGACCTATGTGAACTTCGACACGATTAATACGTTTGGCACAGCGGGTACGGACACGATTGACCTGTCGGCGTTCGATCTCACCGGCGAGACGGGCACCGTCGCTGCTGGCAACACCACCCAGACGACAATCGCTGGCCTTGCGGGCGGCGCTACGGACTTCTTCGACGTCGGCGGCGTCACCCTGGCGGTCGCGACGTTCACGGAGGCCGGCAACACCTACGTACTTGCCGACCTTGATAATGACGGCAACTTCAACGCCGCCAATGATCTTGTTGTTCATATCGTCGGTGGTGTCCCCATTACTGCTGCGGACATCGTCTTCGCCTAATCACTCTCTCACCTGAGAGTGATCCAACAATCGACCCTGCTGGCCTCACCTGGCGGGGTTTTTCTTTGATGGCTTGTGTGGGTTACCGTGAATTGGGCTGGGCACTGATCGGGACCACGCTTGATCTCCATAGCCACGCAATGCCGGGGGATACAGACAGATGCAGCCGAACAGGTTGACGCTGCGATCCAGCGCGCGGTAAAGGCGAAGACGTAAAAGGTCATCGGTAGCAAAATGGGAGCAGCAGACCACTAGAGCGCCGTGCGTCCAATTGGACGCACAAAGGAGGCTCCAGCAGCTTGATCGAGCATCGGAATAATCCGAAAACCGATTCCACTTTTCGATCCGATGCTCTAAGCGGTTGCAGCAGGATCAGAAAAACCGACGAGATCGATACTGGAGGGATGGCCGAGCGGTTTAAGGCACCGGTCTTGAAAACCGGCGTGGGTGCAAGCTCACCGTGGGTTCGAATCCCACTCCCTCCGCCAAATACCTAACGATATCATTGAATAATAAGAGATATTTGTCGAAGAAATAGGTGCGCGTCCCGTTTCATCCCACATTCACGATGGGTGTTAACAATCGTGTTGGGTTTACGTGTCGTCTGGCGCATCGATGTTCAGCGTGTCGTTGCCGCTGCCAAACGTGGCCGAAGCCAGCCCGTCCAGTATGCCCAAGTCAATCGTCAAGCCCCCTGTCGAGCCGGAAGCGTCAAAGGTGTCGAGATCGTGGAAATTGCTGAGGGTCACCGTGGTATCCGAAGACAGCGATACGTGCAAAGCCTCGACATCCGTAGCAGTAGCAGTCAGCGTGAGAATGCTGGGCGGAACCGGGGGGGGGGCAGGAGGCGTATCGCCAGGGCCGGTGAAGTCACCACCGAAATCAAGATCAACACCGGGAATGGCCGGGCTGCCTGCCGTGGCAGCAACGGAACCTGATACCGAAACGGAAGTCAGGTCTCCAGCCGCTGCCAGAGTTGCTGGACACCAGCGAAAATCGAGGAATCGAGGGGCGCTGCCAAGCTGGCGCCGCTGGTCAGATTGAAATTGATGATCTCAATGCTCGAAATGCCTGCACCCGCCGGGAGCTAACTGGCGCCAGCGACGATTAGATTGAGCGTATCGATGCCACCAGCACCATCGACCGCGTCACCGACGTTGAACGTACCGCCATCGGTCCCGCCAGCGTTGTCGAGAACGCCAATAAACGTGTCACTACCCTGGGTGCCAACAAACATTCTCACCCACAGCCTCAGTGAGCGTGAAGGCATGGCTTACGCCACCTCCGCCATCTCGCCACCTCCACCTCATCGGCCGTCACCGCCAAAGTAAGCGTCCGACTCCGCATTGGCCGCGCCGATCGTCACCGGGTCAGTGGTGATGCCGTCGATGACGCCATGAGCCGATGCGTCCGCCAGATCCGTCAAGCGGCCGTTTCCCTGATAGATACCGATATCCGTCGCCGCCGCTTCCATCGACCAATGAAGACCGGCGTCGACCTTGTTTTGCAGATAGGCCAGGCCATCGGCGTCGATCGCGCGGCCGAAAACCTTCTGGTAGACCTGCGCCAGAAAATCATCAGGCCCCAACAGGCCGGAAGAGCCGAAATAGGGGTAGGTATCGGAAGCTTCGGGCGAAGCAGCGAAGGAATCGCCGATGTCCTGGATGGAGACGCCCGCCTCGAGACGGCCAATCCAATACTGCAGCCCAACCGGGTCTGGAGCACGATCATAGAAACCTATATCTGGGCGATGAGTTCGGCATTGGTTGCCATCGTGGGCGACCCTTTTGTCCAATGGTTATTGTGCGTGCAAGCAGACGCCGAGCCGTTGTCCGGCGCGGGACAGTTCAAGCCCTTGCAGATCGCCGTTGCCGGTGGTCTGCCCGAAGAGCCTGGGGTAAAGACCCCGCAGGATTACTCGCCATTGAAAAGAAGAATGCGCCCCCCGGCCGAGAATTTCTACTGAAAGATTAACCAGCCAGCAAGTAGGGAATGAAGCACGAAAAATTGATAGGATAAGAACTCCATTACTGGAGGATCGTCTAAAATGCTTGATTTATTGTGATTTAGATTCAAGAATAAATTCTAAAATCAATAATCCAACATTCTAAAAATAAAACATCATCAATGAGTTTAGATTCTTGGAGTGAGCTAGAAGGAGTTCTTCAAATAGTTACTCACATCCTGCATTCCAGCCCGCATAAAATTCTGCCAGGACAGGACGGGTGGCCGTTAAGCTGGATGTCCATTATTCGGCCCCCGCCATTCGTCTCCCCGAAAATCCCGATTTACTCTCTTCACCAAATCGACTTTGGCTATTCCGTATCCGGCACGCCACCTGACGCGACCAGCGTAATCGGCGACTCCCCAATCTCCGGGTTGGTCCCACACAACGAGGTGTCAAAAGTGCCAGTCGGCCCTATCATCGCGCACGACAGGAATTTGCAAGGAGGATATGCAGCATGGACCGGATCACGGGCGGTTGTCTGTGCGGTGACGTTCGAATTGTGGCGTCGGGGCGTCCGTATCGGGTCGGCCTCTGTCACTGTCTCGACTGCCGCAAGCACCACGGCGCGCTTTTCCACGCTTCCGCGATATTCCCTCAGGACGCGGTGACAATCGAGGGTGAAACACGCGACTATGCCGGGCGGTTTTTCTGTCCTCGTTGCGGCTCGTCCGTTTACGCACGCACGGACGATGAAATCGAGGTGAGCCTGGGATCTCTGGACGCCCCTGACCAGTTCGCGCCGACATACGAACTGTGGACCATCCGCCGCGAAACATGGCTGCCGCCGTTTCCGCTTGCGCGGCGTTATGAGCGCGATCGCGAAGCCTCTGGTCGTATTGTGCAATAGGTGGGACCATCGGCGAACGCCTCCGGTTTACCGGCGCTCGCCACGCCAAGCGCCTGCCACAATCTTGCCCGCTTCCGGACATAGTCGGTTAAGGGCGTCATAAGAACTTCCTGTATAGAAGGAATGGGGCGCACGCTGCTCAAACATCCTGCGGGAATGTCTGAGTTGCGGTTTTTGGCGTCGACAGGCATTTACGACGGGCAGGGGACAATCAGAACATGCAGACATCGGCGCGCCTGCATCTCCGCCGCGTTTCCGTTTTTGCGTTGCTTGCCGGGTCGGCGGCTTTGCTGGTCGCCTGCGCCAGCCAGCAACCGCAAGTGGCGGTCAACAAAAAGACGCACTCGAAAGAATATTTCGCCGAGTCCGAATATGGCGTCAAAGCCAGCCCGCGCGTGACCTTGAGCAAGACCGATGTGAGACGCGGCGGTGGCCGCGATCAGACTGGCAAGCCCTATCAGGTACGCGGCAAATGGTACTATCCCAAGGAAGATAAAGGCTACACCAAGATCGGCGCGGCCTCCTGGTATGGCGATGCGTTCCACGGCCGGCTGACCGCCAATGGCGAAGTCTACGACATGACCCATTTGACGGCTGCGCATCCGACAATGCCCTTGCCCAGCTACGCGCGGGTAACCAATTTGAAGAACGGAAGCTCCGTCATCGTACGCGTCAACGATCGCGGCCCTTATGCACACGGGCGGATCATCGACCTGTCGGAACGAGCCGCAGACATGCTCGATTATGCGCATTCCGGTACGACCAAAGTTAAGGTCGAATATGTCGGCCGCGCACCGCTCGACGGCCATGACGATCAGTATCTGATGGCGTCGTACCATCCCGGAAGCAGGGCTCCCGATCCGTCCGACGGTCTGCCGACCGGCGTGATGATTGCCATGAACGGCTCGACGCCGAGTGGCGCGGCAAATGCACCGGCAGCGCCATTTCCGGGCCAGTTGACGAATTCGCAGCCGGCTTTTTCGGACGGGCCGGTCATGGCCGCACAGGCATTCGGCTTCGCGCCGCTGCCCGACTTCGGTCCGATCGTGCCGCAGCGGCCCGCACTGGTGCCCACGGTACCGTTCGCCGTGGCCTCATTGTCCTATGCCGAGGAGAGCAAGCCGCAGGCGGCAAGCGCGTTCGCCGCCCTGGACCAGGGTGGGCAACCCGATTGGAGAAAAGCGACGCTCGCCGACAGCGCCAGATCTGGCGACTATGTGGCGGCAGGCTCCTATGACGACGCGCTTGAAGCCGCGAACATCGCCTCGCAGCTTGCCGGCTTCGGCAAGACCGAAGTGCAGCGGCTGCAGCACGACGGCAAAATCTGGTATTCGGTGAACCTCTATGCCGACGGTCACGGCACCGTTGATGACTTGCTGCAGGCGGCATGGTCGCATGGTGCGCCCGACGCTCTTGCCGTGCGCGATTGACCTTTGGGCTTCGGCGGCTTCAAGCATTGGAATAACCGGAAAGCCGATTCCGCCTTTCGGTCCAAGGCTCTAGCCCCTGTTGCCCTTCTTTGCCTCTTGCTGTCTTGCCTGTCAGCCGGGCCGGCCTCGGCCCAGCTCTTCGAGACGAAGGCCGCCCAGGCTTTCATGATCGACGCCGAAACCGGCACCGTGCTTTTCTCCAAGGACGCCGACAAGATCATCCAGCCGGCGTCGCTCGCCAAACTGATGACGATGGAGGTGACATTCGACGCTATCAAGGCAGGCCGGCTGAAGCTCGACGATACCTTCGTCGTCAGCGAAAATGCGTGGCGAACGGGCGGCGCCCCTTCGGGCACGTCCACCATGTTTGCGAAGATCAAGTCTACCATCCGGCTGGAGGATTTGATCCAGGGCGTAGCGGTGCAGGCAGCCAATGACGGCTGCATCGTCATCGCCGAGGGGATCGCTGGTTCCGAAGACAATTTCGCGCGTCAGATGACAGAGCGCGCGCGCAAAATCGGGTTGCAGAACTCAGTCTTTGCCAATTCGACCGGACTGCCGGCGGACGCACAGCAGACGACCGTGAGGGATCTCACCCTTCTCGCGCTGCATATCTGGCGCGAATACCCCGATCTCTACCGATATTTCGGGCAGAAGGATTTTACCTGGAACAAGATTTTCCAGAGGAACCGCAATCCGCTTCTGGCCATGGACATCGGCGCGGACGGCTTGGCCGTCGGCGCCAGCGAGCAATCCGGATTCGGTATCGTCGGCTCCGCCAGTCAACGCGGCAAGCGGGTGATCGCCGCGATGAGCGGGCTTGCCAACGACAAGGAACGTGCGGAGGAAGCCCGCAAGCTGCTGGAATGGGGGCTGCGTTCGTTCGAGAAGACCGAGATATTCGCCAAGGATGAAGTGGTAGGGGAAGCCGAAGTGTTCGGCGGGACTCGATCCACTGTGCCCTTGAAAGCGAAGGGGCCGATCGATATCTTTTTGCCGATCACCAATCGCGACAAGATGACGGCGCGCATCGTCTATAATGGTCCCTTGACCGCGCCGGTCGAGCAGGGGCAGCCCGTCGGGTCGCTGCGCGTATGGATCGGCGATACGCTAAGCCAGGAAACGCCGCTTTTCGCAGGCGAAACCGTCAATGTCGGATCGCTGCCAAGCCGCGCTCTCGATGCCGCGAAAGAACTGGCAATCGGCTGGCTTCGATAGAAACAACCGCCGTGGACCTTTCGGGCGACGCGGACTATGACGGTCTCCGCAATAGGGTTGTTCGCTTGGCAAAAGGCGTTTTCATCACATTCGAGGGCGGGGAAGGGGCCGGCAAATCGACTCAGATCGATCTGCTGGCGAAGAAGCTTCGCGCCAAGAAATATGATGTCGTCGTAACCCGTGAGCCGGGCGGCTCGCCGGGTGCCGAGGCAGTTCGCCATGTAATCTTGTCCGGCGCCGCCGAACCGCTCGGACCTGAGATGGAGGCGTTGCTTTTTGCGGCGGCGCGCTCCGACCATGTCGAGCAACTCATACGGCCGGCGCTCGCACGCGGTGCAATCGTGCTGTGCGACCGTTTCATGGATTCATCACGCGTCTATCAAGGGGTAACCGGCGGTCTGGATGCCGGCTTCATGGACGCCCTGGAGCGCGTGGCGGTACATGGAACCGTGCCCGATCTGACGCTTATTCTCGACATCGACCCGGCGGAAGGGCTGGCGCGAGCGACCGCCAGGCGAGGCGAGGAAGCCGTCGCCGACCGCTTCGAAAAAGAGACGCTCTCGATCCATCAGCGGCGGCGCGAGGCATTTTTGGCCATCGCCGAAGCCGAGCCGGAGCGCTGCGTCGTCATCGATGCGGCGGCAGCCCCCGAGATCGTGGACAATGAGGTCACGGCAGCAGCTTTCGCCGCACTTGAACGGCACCTGCTTGCGCAGCCGCAAGGACAGGCGCTGGCATGAGTTTCGAGCGGATAGCCCCGGAGCAGCACGATACGCTGGACGGTGTGCCGGAACCGTCCGAGACGGCCCTGCTGGTCGGGCATGCACAAGCGGCTGCCATGCTGACTGCGGCGTACAGGGCCGGCAAACTGCCGCATGCCCTGCTCATCGCCGGACCGGTCGGCATCGGCAAGGCGACGTTCGCCTTTCATCTGGCGCATCATCTGCTGAAATACCCTAACGCCGAAGCAGCGCCCGAGACACTGGCCGTTCCCGATCCGTCGTCTTCCCTGTTCCGGCAGATCGCCACCGGTTCGCATTCGGCGGTTCTGCACCTGACCCGGCCGATGAACGAAAAAAGCAAGTCCTTCAAGACGGTCGTAACGGTCGACGAAATCCGCAAGGTCAATCGCTTTTTGTCGATGACTTCGCATGACGGCGGCTACCGGGTGGTAATCATCGATCCCGCCGATGACATGAACACCAATGCGGCCAATGCGTTACTGAAGAATCTTGAAGAGCCGCCGGTGCGCACGCTTTTCATTCTGGTGGTGCATGCACCCGGAAGCCTGCTTCCAACCATCCGGTCCCGCTGCCAACTTGTGCGGCTGGCCCCGCTTGCCCCCGATGAACTGATGCAGGTGCTGGATGCCACAGGCCAACCGCTGCCGGCCGATCTTGCCGCACAGGAGGCGCTGGCCAGGCGGGCAGGGGGCAGCGTGCGAACGGCGATTCTATTGGCGCAATATGGCGGGATCGAAATCGCCGAAGCGCTGGACGGTCTGCTCGCGGCTCGGAAGCTCGACATGACCGGCGCCTATCGCATTGCCGAAGGCGTGTCGGGCCGCGACGGCGCAATCGCCTTCGACATCTTCAACCGCCGGGCCCTCGACCTGTTGTCGGACGCGGCGAGAACGGCGGCGCAAGCAGGGTCCATCGGCCGCGCCAAAGCGCTGGCGGATACTTGGCAGGAAGCGTTGAACGCGATATCCGAGACCGAGACGTATAATCTCGACAAGAAGCAGCACGCATTGATGATGATTGACCGCCTGAACACCGCGATGCGAATGTGATCGCAACTGCCTCTCGGGTAGCGCCGGCAATTCCGATACGCTATCCCACCGCGACCTTCTTTCATCCGGCATTCAAAACGGTTCGATCATGTCACGCGAAAAATATTATATCACCACGGCGATTTCCTATCCCAACGGCAAGCCGCATATCGGTCATGCCTATGAATTGATCGCAACTGATGCCCTTGCCCGCTTCCAGCGGCTGGAGGGTAAGGACGTTTTCTTCCTGACCGGAACCGACGAGCACGGCATCAAGATGCTGCAAACGGCCAAGAAGGAAGGCATTTCCCCACGCGAACTGGCCGACCGCAACACCGCCGAGTTCCAGCAGATGGCAAAGGTGCTTGGTGCGTCGAACGACGATTTCATCCGCACGACGGAAGAGCGCCACTACCGCGCCTCCCAGGCCATCTGGAAGGCCATGGCTGCGAACGGCGACATCTACAAGGGCGGCTACGCCGGCTGGTATTCGGTGCGCGACGAAGCCTATTACGGCGAGGACGAAACCGAGGTTCGCGCCGACAAGGTCCGCTATGGCCCGCAGGGAACGCCGGTCGAGTGGGTCGAAGAGGAAAGCTACTTCTTCCGCCTTTCCGCCTATCAGGACCGGCTTCTGGCGCTCTACGAGGATCAACCCGGCTTCATCGGGCCATCGGAGCGGCGCAACGAGGTCATGAGCTTCGTCAAATCCGGATTGAAGGATCTTTCGATCTCACGCACCACCTTTGACTGGGGTGTGCCGGTTCCAGGCGATGAAAAGCACGTCATGTATGTCTGGGTGGATGCTCTGACGAACTACATCACCGCAATCGGTTATCCCGATGAAAATGATGAGAAATGGGGCTTTTGGCCAGCCGATGCGCATATCATCGGCAAGGACATCGTGCGGTTCCACGCAGTCTACTGGCCAGCCTTCCTGATGTCGGCCGGCATCGAATTGCCGAAGCGCGTTTTCGGCCACGGCTTCCTGTTCAACCGCGGCGAGAAGATGTCGAAGTCGCTCGGCAACGTCATCGATCCTTTCACGATGGTCGAGCACTACGGCCTCGACCAGGTACGCTATTTCTTCCTGCGCGAGGTGCCGTTCGGGCAGGATGGCAGCTATAGCCATGAGGCCATCGTCAACCGCACAAATGCCGATCTTGCCAACGATCTCGGCAACCTCGCACAGCGGTCGCTGTCGATGATCGCCAAGAACTGCGGTGCCGTCGTTCCAAAACGCGGCGAACTGGCGGAGGCCGACAAGGCCATTCTCGATCAGGCGACCGCCGCGCTCGCCACCGCGCGCAAGGCAATGGCGGAGCAGGGGATCCATCTGGCGCTGGCCGCGATCTTTGCCGTCGTTGCCGAGGCTAATCGCTATTTCGCGGCGCAGGAGCCATGGGCGTTGAAGAAGACCGATCCGGCTCGCATGGAAACGGTGCTCTGGACAACGGCCGAGACGATCCGGCGTGTGGCCATCCTGTGCCAGCCATTCATTCCGGCATCGGCTGCAAAGCTGCTCGACCTGCTTGCCGTACCTGCCGAGTGCCGCAATATGGCGGACGTCGGGGAGGTTCGCGCGCTGGCCTCGGGCGTGCCGCTGCCGGCACCGACGCCGGTGTTTCCGCGCTATGTTGAACCCGCCGCAGAAGCTTGATGATGCTGGTCGACAGCCATTGCCATCTGGATTTCCCGGACTTCGCCGACGAGCGCGAGGCCATCGTCGCACGCGCGCTCGCGGCCGGGATTGGACGCATGGTGACGATCTCGACGTGGGTCAAGAAATTTCCGCAGCTCCTTGAAATTGCAGAGCAATTCAATGAGGTTTACTGCTCCGTCGGCACGCACCCGCATAATGCGGACGAGGAACTGGACGTAACCGCCGACGAATTGGTGCGGCTGGCAGAGCACCTGAAAGTCGTGGCGATCGGCGAGGCCGGCCTCGATTTTCACTACGACAAGGCACCGCGCGAGGCGCAGGCGCAGGGCTTGCGCACCCATATCGCCGCCGCTCGCATGACCGGTTTGCCATTGGTGATCCATGCCCGTGCCGCCGATGACGACATGGCCGCCATCCTCGAGGAAGAAACAGGGAAGGGCGCGTTCCCCTTCATTCTGCACTGCTTTTCGTCGGGCCGCCGGCTGGCCGAGGTGGGCGTTTCGCTCGGCGGCTACGTCTCTTTTTCCGGCATTTTGACCTTCAAGAATTCGGCCGAACTGCGCGCCATCGCGGCAGACGTGCCGCGTGACAGGCTGCTAGTGGAAACCGACGCGCCTTATCTGGCCCCGGTCCCGTTCCGCGGCAAGCGCAACGAACCTTCCTTCGTCGCGCAGACGGCCACGGTACTGGCGCAAACGATTGGTGTCAGCGACCTCGAAATCGCTGAAATCACCACCGATAATTTCTTTCGGCTGTTCACCAAAATGCCGCGTCCCGACGCCCGGAACTCCGCTCCGTGAGCGACCTCCTGCGCCTCACCATCCTCGGTTGCGGCTCATCTCCGGGCGTGCCGCGCATCACCGGCGATTGGGGCGCTTGCGATCCAGCTAACCCGAAGAACCGGCGCATGCGGGCGGCAGCCCTTGTCGAGCGCATTTCCCCGACAGGCGGCAAGACGGTCGTTGTTATCGATACCGGCCCCGATTTCCGCCCGCAAATGCTGATGGCGGCGGCCGAGCGCATCGATGCCGTCGTCTATACGCATCCGCATGCCGACCACATTCACGGCATCGACGATTTGCGCGGCTACGTTCTGCAGCAGCGCCACCGCATCGACATCCATGCCGACGATTCCACCATGGAACGGTTGTATGCCGCGTTCGGCTATTGTTTCGAGACGCCTCCCGGCAGTTCATACCCGCCGATACTCAAGCCGCACCGTATAGATCACGCCAAACCGGTACGCATCGAAGGCGAGGGCGGCACCCTCACCCTTGAACCGCTACCGCAGGTTCACGGCGACATAATCTCCTTGGGTTTCCGTATTGGCTCACTAGCTTATTGCCCCGACGTCAGCGATTTCCCCGATGCAACGGTCGAACGCCTGCATGAACTGGACGTTCTGATAATCGATGCGCTGCAACTTCAGCCGCATCCCAGCCATCTGTCGCTTGATGAGGCTCTTGACTGGATCGACAGGCTGAAACCGAAAAAGGCGGTGCTTACACACATGCACGTACCGCTCGATTATTCGGCTGTCGCGGCGGACACGCCGAGCCACGTCGAGCCGGCTTATGATGGCATGACTATCGAGCTTCCATACCGCGACGCTTGACGGCTTATCGACAGGGTTGCCTGATAGATCGAACGCCAGCGCTTCAGGCGACTATTGAAGTTATCGAGGAACGCCGACCAAATTCGGCGATCAGGGCCCAAAAGCCGGGCTACTTCTGCATTCATCAAACATCGTTCAGTTCCATAATCTATCTTATGCGACTTTCGTATGGACAGAGTAAGATGTCTCTTTCAGGCTTGTGGACAAGCTGAGTGCTCGCGCTGACGGCATTGGCGCTGGCCCACTTGGCGCAGTAGCATCCCGGCCATGAAACCCTCCACTGAGATTTCCCGTCTGATCGAGATCATGGCGGCGTTGCGCGCGCCGGACACCGGCTGTCCGTGGGACGTCGAGCAGAATTTTTCGACCATCGCGCCCTATACGATCGAGGAAGCCTACGAAGTCGCCGATGCGATTGCGCGTGGCGACCTTGACGACCTGCGCGACGAGTTGGGCGATCTGCTGTTGCAGGTGGTTTATCACGCGCGCATGGCTGAGGAAGCCGGCGAGTTCGCGTTCCCGGATGTCGTTCAGGCCATCACCACCAAGATGATCCGACGCCATCCGCATGTCTTTGGCGACGAGAAAGCGCGCAGCGCCGGCATGGCGAAAGGCATGTGGGAGAGGATCAAGGCAGAAGAAAAGGCCGAAAAGCGCGCCCTACGCCTGGCGCGCGGCCTTGACCCGGAAGACAATGGCAAGGGTTTTTTGGACAGCGTGCCGGTAGCCCTGCCCGCACTGACCCGCGCCCTGAAGCTGCAGGAAAAGGCAGCGCGCGTCGGCTTCGACTGGAGCGAAGCGGAACCGATTCTCGACAAGATCGAGGAAGAAATCGGCGAGTTACGCGAAGCCCTGGCCAAAGGCGACCAGGCATCGATCAAGGACGAGTTCGGCGACACGCTCTTTGCGCTCGTCAATCTCGGGCGGCACCTGAAGCTCGATTCAGAAGCGGCGCTCAGTGGCACCAACGACAAATTTCTCGCGCGTTTCCATTATGTAGAGGAGGCGCTCGAAGCATCGGGAAGGTCGCTCGAAAACGCTTCGCTGGAAGAAATGGAAGAGCTGTGGCAACAGGCAAAGCGCTTTAAATAAAAGACCTTACCCTTTGTTTTTACGATGTAATCTGGCTGTAATTTCTTCCCGGGCGCTTTGCGTCGCATTGAGCGCGATCGTGACGCTGCCATCCTCGTTGTCGGTTCGGGAAACAATTTCGCCGTTGCGATAGAGCCAGTCGACAAGCCCCAGTTCGGCCGGCGCCAGCGTCACCGTTACCGGTTGCAGTTCGCCCGAAACCTTTTCCTCGATGGCAGCCTTGAGCGCTTCCAGCCCCTCGCCGGTTACCGCCGATATGGCGATTGGCGGTGAAGGCGCGGCAAGTTCGCCCCCGGCCAGCAGCCGCTCCCGATTGCCGTCGTCGAGCCGGTCGATCTTGTTCCAGACCTCGATTACACGTTTCGGATCGGCGGGATCGACGCCGAGATCGGTCAGGATATGCTCCACATCTTCGGCTTGGGCCGCGGTATCCGGGTCGGAAATATCACGCAGGTGCAAGATGATGTCGGCTTCCACGACCTCTTCCAGCGTGGCGCGGAACGCGGCGATGAGATGCGTTGGCAGATCGGATATGAAGCCCACCGTGTCGGACAGGATCACCGGCGTGCCGTGCGGTAATCGCAGCCGGCGCAATGTGGGGTCCAGCGTCGCAAAAAGCATATCCTCGGCCAGCACTTCCGCCCCGGTTAGGCGGTTGAAAAGCGTCGACTTGCCGGCATTGGTATAGCCGACGATGGCCACGACCGGGAAAGGCACCTTCCTGCGCTTTGCCCGGTGCAGGTCGCGCGTGCGCCGCACCGTCTCCAGTTCGTGCTTCAGCTTGACGATCTTGTCCTGGAGGGCGCGCCGGTCCGCCTCGATCTGGGTTTCGCCCGGACCGCCCAGAAAACCTGCGCCGCCGCGCTGCCGCTCAAGGTGGGTCCAGCTTCGCACCAACCGGCCCTTCTGGTAGTTGAGATGGGCAAGCTCGACCTGCAGCGTCCCTTCCTTGGTGCGGGCGCGCGCGCCGAAGATTTCAAGAATCAGCCCGGTGCGATCCAGCACCTTGGCGTCGAGTTCCTTTTCGAGATTGCGCTGCTGCACCGGCGTCAGCGGATGGTCGACAATGACCAGTTCCGCCTGCGTCTCTTTCACGATCTCGGCAAATTCCTTGACCTTGCCGCTGCCGAGCAAGGTGGCCGGGCGCGGATCGTTGACGGTAACGATGGCCGTATGGACCGGATCGAGGTCGATTGCGCGGGCAAGCCCGACCGCCTCGTCGTGGCGGGCTTCGGACGAGCGGATCAACCGGGGACGGTTGGTGTCCTCGTCGCGGTGCTGGTGGCGCGTCAGCGCGGGCACGATGACGACAGCACGGGTCGGTCCCGTGGCGCGCTCGCCCGCTGCGTTGTCAACTTTTTCGCGGACCTGACGGTCCCCGTCCTTTTTGCGGGCCAATCAGGCGCCCTGGCCTTCTTCACCATCGAACATCTGAACCGGCTGGCTCGGCATGATGGTGGAAATGGCGTGCTTGTAGACAAGCTGGGAGTGGCCGTCGCGGCGCAGCAATACGCAGAAATTATCGAACGAGGTCACAACGCCCGTCAATTTCACGCCATTGATGAGAAATATCGTGAGGGGGTTTTTGCTCTTGCGAACTGAGTTCAGGAACAGGTCCTGAAGATTTTGCGATCGTTCCGCCATTTTTCTTATCTTTCGCCCGATCCCCGTAGTTTGCAGGGCGGTGCGCCAATTTATTCGGCGTCCTGGATCCTGCAAACTCCTCCGCTCTCAAAAACGACAGCAGAATGAGTTAAATTAACGTCGATACCATCCCTGCGGTTATCAGGCTGGACTTTTTTCCGCAACGTCAAAAAATGCCCGCCGGAGCGAATGTGTGATTGATCCCGGATGGCCGTTGGCAACCGGGTCGCCGTCAATCGCTACGATCGGCATGGCCAGCGTGGTTGCGGAACTGATAAATACCTCGCGCGCCGCCTTGGCCTCGGTCACCGTGAAACCGCGCTCCTCGATCTTCAGTCCGAGCTTGGCTGCCACGTCGAAAAGGGTGGTGCGCGTAATTCCCCGGAGAATTCCATGTTCGGCCGGGCGCGTGACCAGAGTGCCGTCCCTGGTGACGATCCAGGCATTGGTCGAAGCGCCTTCCGTCACCATGCCCTGCTTGTCGACAAACCAGGCCTCGTAGGCGCCGGCTTCCTTGGCCTGTTGTTTGGCCAGCACATTGGGCAGCAGGCCAACGCTCTTGATGTCGACCCGGTCCCACCGGTTTTCCGGCACGGTGATGACTTTCAGCCCAGCTTCGGCTTTGCGAACATAAGATGCCGGATCGATCTTCCTGGCGGTGACCACCAGGGCCGACCGGATGTCGGGCGATGGAAAGAAATGATCCCTGCTCGCCACGCCCCGCGTTACCTGAAGATAGACAAGGCCGTTCTCGACACGGTTCCGGCGGATCACTTCACGCATGACCACGACCAGCGCTGCCCGCGCCATGGGCCATTCGATGGCCAGTTCGGAGAGCGAACGATTCAGCCGGTCGAGGTGCCGGGTCATGTCGATGATGAAGCCGCGCGATATTTCGCACACCTCATAGACGCCATCGCCGAATTGATATCCGCGGTCCTCGATGTGCACGGCAGCATCGGCGTGGGCGACATAGCGCCCGTTGACATAGGCAATGCGCGGCATGGCTTCATCCCCGGAGAATCAGGCTCTTCTACGTGATTCCGCCATCGTCGTAACGAAGAAATGCATGGGCCAGCCGGTCTGCCGGCGCTCTTACACCCCCAGCGATTTCAGCTTCCGATGCAGGGCCGACCGCTCCATTCCGATGAATTCCGCCGTCTTGGAGATATTCCCGCCAAAGCGGTTGATCTGGGCGACGAGATAGTCCTTTTCAAACTGTTCCCGCGCCTCGCGCAATGGCAGCGCCATGATGTGCTGGTCGGACTGGCTGGGCGTGCGCGGCATCACATCGCCGATTTCAGCCGGCAGCAGATCGGCGGTGATCGGCGAATCGACATCGTCGCCGCGCGCCAGAATCATCAAGCGCTCGATGTTGTTGCGCAATTGGCGGACGTTGCCGGGCCAGTTGTGCGCCTGCAGCACGGCCAGCGCGTCGTCGCCGATGCGCCGCGGCTTGATGCCGGACTGGCGGGCGATCTGCTTCATGAAATTATCGACCAGATAAGGAATGTCCTCGCGGCGCTCGGCAAGGCCCGGCACCATTACGGGGACAACCGCCAAGCGGTGGTAGAGATCCTCGCGGAACCGCCCGTCCGCGATCATCGCTTCCAGATTTTGCGAGGTCGAGGAAATGATGCGGACATCGACCTTAACCCGCTTGGTGCCCCCTACCCGCTCGAACTGCTGTTCCACCAGCACGCGCAAAATCTTGTTTTGCGTCTCGCGCGGCATGTCGGCCACTTCATCGATGTAGAGAATACCGCGATGCGCTTCCTCGAGCGCGCCCACCTTGCGTTCGGTGCCGTTGGATTCGGTTCCGAACAGTTCTATTTCCATGCGCTCCGGCGTAATATTGGCGGCGTTGACCGCCACGAATGGCCCGCTCTTGCGCGCAGAAAGGGCGTGAATGGCGCGCGCGGCCAGTTCTTTCCCCGAACCGGACGGTCCAAGGATCATCACCCGGCTATTGGTCGGCGCGACGCGCTCGATGGTCTGGCGCAACTGGCTCATGGCCGACGACATGCCGATCAGGTCGAACGTTTCGCCGCTGCGCATCTTGAGGTCGGATACCTCGCGCCTGAGCTTCGACGTTTCGAGCGCACGCTCGGCGATTAGGATCAGCCGGTCGGCCTTGAACGGCTTTTCGATGAAGTCATAGGCGCCACGGCGAATCGCCGATACCGCCGTCTCGATGTTGCCATGCCCGGAAATCATCACCACCGGCAGATTGGGATGCATGACCTTGATCTCGTCGAGCAGGGCCAGCCCATCCAGCCGCGAGCCTTGCAACCAGATATCGAGGAAAATGAGCCGCGGCGCCCGGTCGGCAATGGCCGCCAGCGCGCTGTCGGCACCGAATGCCGTGCGGGTTTCGTGTCCTTCGTCGCTCAGGATACCGGCGACGAGTTCACGAATGTCTTCCTCGTCGTCGACGATAAGAATATCAGACGCCATTATCGACCTTTTCAGTTTCTCGTTCGCGTGCCGGAACGGATGCGCCGCGCGCCGCCGCGGCAGGAGGCAGGATCACGCTGATCATCGCGCCCCGCCCTCCGTAAAAACTCTCTGGCGCATCGTGGAGTTCAAGTTTGCCGCCATGGTCCTCCACGATCTTCTTGACGATGGCGAGGCCAAGGCCGGTGCCCTTCTCGCGCGTTGTCATATAGGGCTCGAGCAGCCTTTGACGATTCTCGCGCGGCAACCCCTTGCCATTGTCCATCACGTCGACCCGCATAGCGCCGTTTTCGTGCCCGGCCTTGATGCGGATGACGCCGCGCGTGTCGTCGTCCTCGCGGCCGTCGATCGCTTCGGCCGCATTCTTGATGATGTTGCCGAACGCCTGCGACAGTAGCCGACTGTCGAACGTGCCTTTCAGCGCCTCGTCGCCGAAAACGCGCTCGAAGGAGATATCGGCACGGCTGACCTCGACAAGGAACGACGCTTCTCGAAGCGGTTCGCGAAGGTCTATGACTTTCATCTCCGGCTTGGGCATGCGCGCGAAGGAAGAGAATTCGTCGACCATGCGGCCGATATCCTCGACCTGTCGGATAATCGTGTCGGTGCATTGATCGAAGACCTCGCGATCCTCGGTGATGACCTTGCCGTAGCGCCGCTTGATGCGCTCGGCCGAAAGCTGGATCGGCGTCAGCGGGTTCTTGATCTCATGGGCGATGCGCCGCGCGACGTCTGCCCACGCGGACGTGCGCTGTGCCTGGACGAGATCGGTAATGTCATCGACGGTGACGACGTAGGATTTGCCTTCTTCCTCGACCTCCTCCTCCTCGATGGTGATCTGGACGCTTAGGGTGCGTTCGGCTCCGGCCCGGTAGAAAGTCACCTGCTCGCGATAGACCGGCTTGCCGGAATTGCGCCCGATCTCGAAGACGCGCCCGACATGGGGCATCAGCGTGGAAAGGTTTTGCCCGACGGCCGCCTGCGCGGAAATCCCGAGCATGGTTTCGGCGGAGCGGTTGACGATGGTGACGATGCCATCGGAATCCACGCCGATGACACCGGCGGTCACGCCAGCCAGAACGGCTTCCGAAAACCGCCTGCGCTCGTCGATCAGGTCCTTGGCCGAGAGTATCTCGTTACGTTGCGATTTCAGTTCGAGCAGCATCGTGTTGAAGGTGTCGCCGAGCGATGCGACATCTCCGTCCGACTGCCTCACGGGCACGGATACATCCAGATTGCCCGTCGCCACCTCATCAGCCGCGCCGATAAGCTGGCGAATAGGCCGAACCAGCCGGTCCGCGACGGCGATGCCGGTCCAGATGGCCGACAGGATGATAATCAACGTCAACGACAGATAAGGCAGCGCGAACGCCACCTGCGACGTTCGCCGGTTGGCCTCCAGCCCCTTGTATTCGTCCGTATTGGACCGGACGATCTGGCGCGCCTTGATGACTTCCGGATCGACCAGCCGAATCGTGTAGAGGTAGAGTCCTTCTATGTCGCGCAGCTTGATGATGGCGCCCATGATGTTGCGCGTCTTGGGCTCAATCAGCAGCGGCTGGCCGTTGGCGGCTGTGGACATAGCCCCTTCCGGCGGTTCCGGCATGCCAAAATCCGCATCGGTCTTTGCGCTCATGACGAAAGAGCCGTCCGGCTTGACGAGAGCGGCATGCGCAAGCCCACGCCCGGTCGCCTCCTTGCTCAACAAATCGAGGAACCCGGTGCGGTCGAGGCCGTAAAGCGTGCGGGCGCTGTCGAGGTCGTATGCCATCGACAATGTCGTACCCTGAAGGTTCCTCGCGTTTTCCTGCACATAGGCGTCGGCTATGGCCAGAGAGGAGTTGACGATCGTCTTGGTGCGTATCTGAAACCAGCGGTCCAGCCCGATATCGAGCGTTATCGACGCGACAATCGCGACCATGATGGCCGGGATCGCCGCGACCAGCGCGAACATCGTAACGATGCGCACATGCAGCTTGGAGGCCGCCCTGCCCCTGCGCCTCGCCATCACGATCCGATGGACCTCGCGGCTGACCAGCGCGATGAGAAGCAGGATGAAGGCTGCATTGAGCGCAATCAACGTCAGCGTTGCCGTCGCATCAGGCGCTATCGGGGTTGCGCCGACAAGAATGGCGAAAGATACGCCAGCCGCAATCAGCGCGCCGACAATCGTCACCACGCCGGGCAGCGCAAGCAGCCGTCGCCCCTCTCGAGCGGAGGTCTCGCTGAAAAGTGGCGCTTTCATTGTCGGTATCTGTATCGCCATATTGCCATCGGGAACCGGAAATCAAACCGGATGTATGCAGCGCATTGTGGCGATTATGCAACAATTCCACGCCGGACGGAAATCTTTCAGCGTGGATGGCCTCGGTAGTACCCAGCTATTCGATCCGGCGGCTGGAATTCTGGTGCTAATCCGGCTTGGACGCCCTGTAGACGTTGACGCCAAGTTCGCGGATTTTCTTGCGCAGCGTATTGCGGTTGAGACCGAGCAATTCGGCAGCCTTGATCTGGTTGCCGCGCGTGGCGGTCATCGATGCCAGGATCAGGGGGTGCTCGACTTCCTCCAGAATGCGCTGGTAGAGGCCGGCAGGCGGAAGTTGGTCGCCGAATGCCTTGAAATAGCGCTGCAAATACTGCTCAGCCGCCTGGCCGATCGTAAACTCTTCGGAAAAGCGTCCACTGCCGTCCTGTTCCGGCGACCGTTGGGCGGAACTTAACTCTATATCTATGATTTCGTTCGAAATTTCGTCCTGCGGATAAAGCGCGGCAAGGCGGCGGACGAGATTTTCCAGTTCGCGAACATTGCCCGGCCAGCCATAGCGCTTCATCGTTTCCAAGCCGCCGGCGGAAATATGCTTTGCCTGCAACCCCTCCTTCACGCCGGCCTTGAAGAAATGCCGCACGAGGTCGGGAATGTCCTCAGACCGCTCGCGCAGCGGCGGAAGCCGCAGCGGCACGACATTCAGCCGGTAGAACAGATCCTCGCGAAACAGGCCTTCGTTGATAAGCGTTCGCAGATCCTTGTTGGTGGCGGCAACGATGCGCACGTCCGTCTTGATCGCCGTGCGGCCGCCGACGGTCGTATATTCGCCCTGCTGCAGCACCCGCAGCAACCGTGTCTGCGCTTCCATCGGCATGTCGCCGATCTCGTCCAGGAACAGCGTGCCGCCTTCTGCCTGCTCGAAACGGCCGATGGAGCGGTTCTGGGCGCCGGTAAAAGCACCCTTCTCATGCCCGAACAGTTCCGATTCGATCAGGTCACGCGGAATTGCCGCCATGTTGATCGCCACGAACGGCCCCACGCGCCGGCGTCCATATTCATGCAGCGCGCGCGCCACCAATTCCTTGCCGGTCCCGGATTCGCCACTGATCATCACCGTCAGATCCGTCTGCATCATGCGCGCCAGCATCCGGTATATGTCCTGCATCGATGCGGACCGGCCGATGAGCGGCATCGCCTCGATCTGGTCTTCTGTGCGTTGCTCGATCTTTGGGCGGCGCGGTTCCGAAAGAGCGCGGCTGACTACGGCAAGCAGTTCGGTCAGGTCGAAGGGCTTTGGCAAATATTCATAAGCCCCGGCTTCGGAAGCACGGATGGCCGTCATGAACGTGTTTTGGGCGCTCATGACGATGATTGGCAATTCCGGCCGCGCCTTCTTGATGCGCGGCATCATATCGAAGGCGTTCTCATCGGGCATGACGACGTCGGTTATGACAAGATCGCCTTCGCCGGCCGCGATCCAGCGCCACAGCGTCGACGCATTGGATGTGACGCGCACATCGTGGCCTGCCCGCGAAAGCGCCTGGTTCAACACCGTGCGGATCGCAGCGTCGTCGTCGGCAACGAAAATGGTGCCACGCTCGCTCATGCGACGATCTCCCCATTTTCCTGATTGTCACTTTGCAGTGGTTCCTTCCAGGCCGGCATTAGAACCCTGAAGGTCGTGCCCTTGGGCGTCGCATCGCACTCCACGATCCCGCCATGCTCGCCGACGATCTTGGCAACCAGCGCAAGGCCCAGCCCAGAACCGTTCAGCTTGGTTGTGATGAACGGGTCGAACAGGATCGGCAAAATGTCTTCCGGCACGCCCGATCCGTTGTCGCGCACGCAAAACTCCAATGGCAGCGAAACACGATCCTGCGTGCCCGGAACAGAAACGCGAATGCCCGGACGGAAGGCGGTGGACAACGTGATTTCGCCACGCGGATCGCCGCCAACGGCTTCCGCCGCATTCTTTATGAGGTTGAGAAACACCTGGATCAACTGGTCCCTGTTCGCGAAGACCGGAGGCAACGATGGATCGTACTCCTCTAGGATATTGATATTCCTAGCAAATCCGTTCCGGGCTATTGCCTTCACATGATCGAGGACGACGTGGATGTTGACGGGATAACGGTCGATCGGCCGTTCATCTGAAAAGACCTCCATGCGATCCACCAGCGAGACGATCCGGTCGGTTTCCTCGGTGATTAGCCGCGTCAACGCACGGTCTTCGTCGGATGCGGAAAGCTCCAGCAGTTGGGCCGCCCCCCGGATGCCTGAAAGCGGGTTCTTGATCTCGTGCGCCAGCATCGCCGCCAGGCCGGTGACGGAGCGTGCGGCCCCGCGATGCGTCATCTGGCGGTCGATCTTGTCGGCCATCGAGCGTTCCTGAAACATCACCACGACGGAGCCCGGAAATTCAGGCACCGGCGCGACGTAGAGGTCGACCATCTTTTCGATACCGAGCCGCGGCGACGAGACATCGACGCGATATTCGTTGACCGGCACCGCGCGTTCCCGCACCTGATCGACCAGCGACAGCAACGGGCTTCCGAAAGGAATCAGTTGGGACAGCGAATTTCGGGCGAGCATTGCCGAACTCGACCGGAAAAAGTCCTCCGCGTCGGCATTGGCGTAACTGACAATTCCCTGCCCATCGACCATGATGACCGGGCGGCGGATCGTGTTGAGGACGATTTCGGCCGCACTCGCCATGCCGGGCATTTGGACGGCAGACCCGCTCATGCCGCGCTGCGCATGTCTTGCGCCTCCGTTTCGAAAGCGCTGCGCAAAAGAGACAGAACCTGCACTGGGTCGCAAGACGTCAGGATCGCCTTTCGCTGTGCGGTGGGAAGCCCCGCCGCATGACGGTCCAGATACCAGCCAAGATGCTTTCGTGCCTGCCGCAAGCCGCTCTCGATGCCGTAGAGCGCCAGCATGTCTTCGTAATGCGCGCCGACATAGCTGGCGAGCGCCTGGCCCCCTTCGGGCACAGTATGGCTGGCAGCAGCGGCTACGATCGTGCCGGCCAGCCATGGCGCGCCGTAATGGGCTCGGCCGATCATCACCGCATCAGCACCCGACTGTTCGAGTATCACCAACGCCTCGGCCGGGGTGGAAACGTCGCCATTGGCGACGACGGGAATGGAAACCGCCTGCTTGACGCTGGCAATCGCCGGCCAGTCGGCCTTGCCCTGATAGAATTGGCAACGGGTGCGGCCATGCACCGTCACCATCGCGATGCCGGCATTCTCGGCCCGCTTCGCCAGCAATGGCGCATTGAGGGTGTCGTCGTCCCAGCCCAACCGCATTTTGAGCGTCACCGGCACTTTCACCGCCCCGACAACCGCTTCGATCAGGGTCAAGGCATGGTCGAGGTCGCGCATCAGCGCCGACCCGGCATAACCGCCGGTCACCTTTTTTGCGGGGCAACCCATGTTGATGTCGACGATGTCTGCGCCCTCGCCCACTGCGATCCGCGCTCCCTCGGCCATATGGGAAGCCTCCCGCCCGGCAAGCTGGACCATATGAACCGGCAAGCCGCTGTGGCGGATGCGCAGATTGTGCCCGGCCCTTCCTTTGGCAAGCTCGCCGCTCGCCACCATTTCGGACACGACCAACCCGGCCCCGTGCGCATAAGCGCGGCGGCGAAACGGTTCGTCCGTAATTCCCGACATAGGCGCGAGAAACACGCGGTTGCGGATTGTCACGCCGCCAAGGTCGAGTGGCTCAGCCAGGTTGCTCAAAGAGTTCATGCACAAAAACCATGCAATTTGATTATCTGCCTATTCATTAGACAGAACGGCTTCGTTGCGCAACGCATAGGCAGACAACAAGGCGGTTTTGGGAATCCACTGGCCATCCACGACAGCCGCTTGTAAGCCTCTTGCTGCAAGCGAGGCAGACAGGGTCTATTATCCGTGACAACAGATGAAAAGGTCGCCGTGGTCATCGTCGCCGCCGGCCGAGGCGAGCGCGCAGGCCAGGGCGATGGACCGAAGCAGTACCGGAAAATCGGCGGCCGCGCCGTTATCGCCCGCACACTTGACGTATTTCTGGCCCATCCCCGCACCGGCCCGGTCGCCGTGGTCATCCACCCGGACGATTACCGCCTGTTCCGGGAAGCGGCGGGCGCTGATGCAGATAGCGTTACCGCCGTGACAGGCGGACCATCGCGGCAAGATTCCGTGCGGCTTGGCCTGCTGGCCCTTCGCACCGTCGCGCCGAAACGGGTGCTCATCCACGATGCCGTGCGCCCATTTCTGGACGCCGATCTCATCAACCGCACGATCGACGCCATCGGCGAGCATCAGGGCGCGCTGCCGACGCTGCCGGTTTCGGATACGCTGAAGCGCGAAGAAAATGGCATGATCCGCGAGACGGTGCAGCGTCTGGGCCTGTATGCCGCCCAGACACCGCAAGGGTTCCCCTTCGAGCCAATCCTTGCCGCACACGAAAAGGCGCATCAGCAGGGCAAGGCGGATTTCACCGACGACGCCTCGATTGCCGAATGGGCGCAGCTGCCGGTGAAACTCGTCGCCGGCTCGCCAGAGAATACGAAACTTACCTGGGCGCGGGACATTTCCATGGCCGATCAACGTTTTTCAGCGACAAATTTCCCCGATATCCGCACGGGCAACGGTTACGACGTCCATGCTTTCGAAGCGGGCGACCACGTCATGCTCTGTGGCGTCGCGATCCCGCATGGCAAAAAACTTTCCGGCCATTCGGATGCCGATGTCGGCCTCCATGCATTGACGGATGCGCTACTCGCCACCTGCGGGGCCGGTGACATCGGTACGCATTTCCCGCCCTCCGATCCGCAATGGAAAGGTGCCGCGTCGCATATCTTCCTTGAGCATGCGGCAAAGCTGGTGCGCGAACACGATGGGCGCATCGCCAATGTCGATATCACGCTGATCTGCGAGGCTCCGAAAATCGGGCCGCATCGCCCCGCAATGACGGCCGAGCTGTCGGCCATCCTCGGCCTCTCCCCGGACCGCATCTCGGTCAAGGCGACCACCAACGAAAAGCTCGGCTTCCTCGGGCGGGAAGAAGGCATCGCGGCAATTGCAACGGCCACCGTGGCCTTTCCAGGAGAAATCCCGGCATGAGCGGACTGGACGACCTCGCGGATCGCTTCCTGAAAGCATGCGCGCGCCACAAGATCTTGGTCGCAACGGCGGAAAGCTGCACGGGCGGCATGATCATTTCCAGGCTGACGGATATTCCCGGTTCGTCCTCGATGGTCGATCGCGGCTTCGTCACCTATTCCAACGACGCCAAAATGGAGATGATCGGCGTTGCCGCCGCCACGCTCGATGCGCATGGCGCGGTTTCGCTCCAGACGGCACAGGAAATGGCGGCCGGCGCGCTGGCGCGCTCCCATGCCGGCATCGCGCTCTCGGTCACCGGAATTGCCGGGCCGGACGGTGGTAGTGCGGAAAAGCCGGTCGGGTTGGTCTGGTTCGGCTTGGCGTTGAAGGGCAAGCCGGTGTTTGCGGAAAAGCGGCTATTCGAGAACCGTGGGCGTGATTTCATCCGCCGCGAAACGGTCCGGCATGCGCTTGAGATGGGCCTGCGGGCGCTCGCCGACGATCAGGCCGACTGAGCCGCTCCGTAGATTGCATCGGCGCGCTTTTCAAAGCTTTCCGAAAACATGCGGAATGCCCGGTCGAACATCGTTCCCATGATAGCGCCGAGGATACGGCTCTTGAATTCGTAGTCGATGAAGAAGCACACGTCGCAACCGTCACCGGACGCTTCGAAACGCCAGATATTGGTCAGGTATTTGAACGGCCCGTCGATATATTTCACGTCGATCGTCTTCTCGTCCGGCTTGAGCAGAACCTGCGTCGTAAAGGTTTCGCGTATGGCCTTGTAGCCGATGCTCATGTCGGCAACGAGCATGGTCCGGCCATCGCGCTCCTTGCGCGAGCGCACGGTGAGCGATTCGCACAAAGGCAGGAACTGCGGATATTTTTCGATGTCCGCAACCAGCGCAAACATCTGGTCTGGCGTATGGGCGACGCGGCGTTTTGCTTCGAATTTCGGCATGCAGGCAGACGTTTATGCAATTTTCTTGATGGACGCTTCGCGCGCAGCTCGCAGGCGGGCAAAGTCATCGCCGGCATGATGCGACGACCGCGTCAGCGGGCTTGAAGCCACCAGCAGGAAGCCCTTGGTCTTGCCGATGGTGGCAAAGGACGTGAACTCCTCCGGCGTGACGAAGCGGATCACCGGGTGATGCTTCTTCGACGGCTGCAGATACTGGCCGATGGTCATGAAATCGACGTTTGCCGAACGCAGATCGTCCATCAATTGCAGGACTTCGTGCCGTTCCTCGCCGAGGCCGACCATGATGCCCGATTTAGTGAAGATGGTCGGGTCCAGTTCCTTCACGCGCTGAAGCAGCCGGATCGAATGGAAATAGCGCGCGCCGGGCCGAACGGTCAGGTAGTTCGACGGCACGGTTTCCAGATTGTGGTTGAACACATCCGGCTTGGCGGCAACCACGATCTCCAATGCGCCATCCTTGCGCAGGAAATCGGGCGTCAGGATTTCAATCGTGGTCAAAGGCGTGGCTGCGCGAATGGCGCGGATTACCTCGGCAAAATGCTGCGCGCCGCCATCGTCGAGATCGTCGCGGTCGACGGAGGTGATGACGACATGCGCCAGCCCCATCTGCTTGACGGCATGTGCCACGCGCGCGGGCTCGTCCGCGTCGAGCGCGGTGGGGATACCGGTGGCAACGTTGCAGAAAGCACAAGCGCGCGTGCAAATCTCGCCCATGATCATGAAGGTGGCGTGCTTCTTGTCCCAGCACTCACCGATATTGGGGCACCCGGCCTCTTCGCACACCGTAACCAGCTTGTTCGATTTCACGATCTCGCGCGTCTCGGCATAGCCTTTGGAAACCGGCGCCCGGACCCGAATCCAGTCGGGTTTGCGCAAGACTTCCTGATCGGGCCGATGGGCCTTTTCAGGATGCCGTACTCGGGGCGGGTTGGCGAGCGAATCTAGAACGGTGACCATCTGAAATCCAGTTCATGCGCAGGCACTCTGTAGCTCCTGCTTTCACAAAGACATCTAAGGCTTTTCGGCAGAAGAAAAAAGGCCGCTGCGGCGCATGCCGCAACAGCCTTTTTCGCATAGCGAGTAGTATGCCGGTTTAACGGCGTATCATGCGTCCAACGGCAATCAGGATGCAGGCTCCGATAAAGCCCGTAATCAGATAAGCCAGCCAGCCCACACCGAAGCTGCTGAAGTTCAACGCCTGCAAAATGGCGTTGAGCACCACAGCGCCGATGATACCCAGAATGATATTCATGAAGACGCCCGTATTGCTCTTCATAAACATTTCGGCCAGCCAACCGGCCAAACCGCCAATTATAATAGCTCCTATCCAGCCTACGCCGTTTACGTCCATTCACCCTCTCCTCATATGATGCACACAAAAGCATCTAGAAACGCACCAATCCGCGATTTGGTTCCCGCAAGGCCCGCACTATGCGTTCAACGCCCGCCCATAGGCGTCGAGCACGCTTTCCTTCATCATTTCCGAAAGCGTCGGATGCGGGAACACGGTATGCATCAGTTCTTCTTCGGTGGTCTCGAGGTTCATTGCCACGACGAAGCCCTGGATCAGTTCGGTCACTTCCGCGCCGACCATATGCGCGCCGAGCAACTGACCAGTCTTCTTGTCGAAGATTGTCTTGATAAAACCCTGATCTTCGCCAAGCGCGATCGCCTTGCCGTTGGCGGCGAACTGGAAGCGGCCGACCCGAATTTCCTTCCCCTCGGCCTTCGCTTTTGCTTCCGTCAAACCGACTGACGCTACCTGCGGGTTGCAGTAGGTGCAGCCCGGTATCTTCGATTTGTCGATCCCGTGCACTCCCGGCACATTTGCAATCTTCTCGATGCAGATGACGCCTTCATGCTCGGCCTTGTGCGCCAGCATCGGTGGGCCGGCGACGTCGCCGATGGCATAGATGCCGGCAACGTTGGTCTTGCCGAAACCGTCGACCACCACGCAGCCGCGATCAGTTTTCACGCCAAGCGCTTCCAGTCCGAGATTCTCGATATTGCCTTGGACGCCGACAGCGGAAATCATCCGGTCGGCCGTGATCTTCTCGACCTTTCCGTCCTTCATCTCGATATGCGCGGTGACCGAGTTCGCGCCCTTCTCGACCTTGGTCACCTTGGCTTCGAGGATGATCTTCATGCCCTGCTTCTCGAATTGCTTCTGCGCGAATTTCGAAACTTCCGCATCCTCGACCGGCATGACCGCAGACATCAATTCCACCACGGTCACATCGACGCCCATGGTGCGGTAGAATGAGGCGAATTCGATACCGATAGCGCCCGATCCCATAACCAGCAGCGATTTCGGCATTTCCGGCGGCACCATCGCCTCGAAATAGGTCCAGATCAGCTTGCCGTCAGGCTCGATGCCGGGCAGCACGCGCGGACGCGCACCGGTCGCGACGATGATGTGCTTGGCGGTGTAGGTGCCCTCGCCTTTCGTGCCTTTCGGCGCTGGCGGCTGCGGCTCCATCGGCTTCTTGGCCGATTTGGACACGACAATTTCACCTGGCTTGGTAAACTTGGCTTCGCCCCAGATCACGTCGACCTTGTTCTTCTTCATCAGGAATCCGACGCCGCCGTTCAGCCGCAGCGAAACCTTTCGCGAGCGATCGACGATGGCTGCCGTGTCGGCGGTGACCTTGCCGTCGATCTTCAGGCCGTAATCCTTCAGATTGTCGGCGTAATGCATGATTTCGGCCGAGCGCAGCAGCGCCTTCGTCGGGATACAGCCCCAGTTCAGGCAGATGCCGCCCAGATGCTCGCGTTCGACGATGGCTGTCTTGAAGCCAAGCTGCGCTGCGCGAACGGCCGTGACATAGCCGCCGGGGCCGGAGCCGATGATGATGACGTCGTAATTCTCAGCCACGGTATTTTCTCCCGTTACGCCCCGCGTCGCAGTCACAAGTCAGCGTAACCGCAGCAAGGGAATGCTTTCATAAGCCGATGCTAAACCAGCATGCTCATCGGGCTTTCGATCAACCGCTTGAACGCCACCAGCAGTTCGGCCCCGAGCGCACCGTCGACAGCGCGATGGTCGGTCGACAGCGTCACCGACATGACGGTCGCGACCTTGATCTCGCCATCCTTCACCACCGGCCGAGCCTCACCTGCCCCGACCGCCAGGATGGTCGCATGCGGCGGGTTGATGACGGCCGCAAAGTCCTTGATGCCGAACATGCCCAAATTCGACACCGCCGTGGTGCCGCCCTGGTATTCTTCCGGCTTGAGCTTGCGCGTCCGGGCGCGGGCGGCCAGATCCTTCATCTCGTTAGAGATGACCGACAGCGTCTTTTCCTCGGCCCTGCGAATGATCGGCGTGATCAGCCCGCCGGGGATGGACACGGCGACGCCGACATCGGCGTGCTTGTGCTTGACCATCGCCGTATCGGTCCAGGACGCATTCGCATCCGGCACGGCCTTGAGCGCCAGGCCCATGGCCTTGATGATCATATCGTTGACGGATAGTTTGTAGGCGGGAATCTCGCCCTTTTCCGTCTTCTTGACGGGAGCCGCCGCGTTCAGTTGCGAGCGCAGCGCCAGGAGGGCGTCGAGTTCGCAATCGAGCGTCAGGTAGAAATGCGGGATGGTGCTTTTCGCTTCGACCAGACGCCGCGCAATCGTCTTGCGCATGTTGTCGTGCGGGACGAGTTCGTAGGAATCCTTGTCGAACAGTTTTAGGACCTGCTCGTCGGACATCGCCTTGGGTGCGGGTGCGGCCGCTCCAGCCGGTGCCGCACTTGCAGCAGGGGCCGCTTTCGCGCCGCCGCCGGCAATCGCCGCCTCGACATCCGCCTTGACCACGCGGCCGCGCGGGCCGGTGCCGGTCACCGATGCAACATCGACGCTGGCATCCTTGGCGATCCGCCGCGCCAGAGGCGACGCGAAGCTGCGTTCACCGCTGGCCTCAGCTTTTGGAGCAGGAGCCGCCGCAGGGGTTGGCGCAACCACGGCATCCGATTTAGGCGCTTCCACCTTGGGAGTTTCCTCCTTCGGCGCTTCTGCCTTCGCTGGTGCAGCGTCACCACCGCTCTTCGCGGCAGCGCCGGCATCCTCGCCCTCGGCCGCCAGAATTGCGATCAACGCGTTGACCTTGACGCCTTCCGTACCAGCCGGAACGACCAGCTTGGCAACGGTGCCTTCATCCACGGCTTCCACTTCCATGGTCGCCTTATCAGTCTCGATCTCGGCGATGACATCGCCCGGCGAAACCTTGTCGCCTTCTTTCACGAGCCATTTGGCGAGATTGCCCTCTTCCATCGTGGGCGAAAGGGCCGGCATGGTAATGTTGATCGGCATGTTGTCCTCCCCCGGCGCTCAGCGATACGTGACGGCTTTGACCGCCTCGACGACTTCGCCGACATTGGGCAGTGCCAGCTTTTCCAGATTGGCCGCATAGGGCATCGGAACGTCCTTGCCGGCAATCGTGATGACCGGCGCGTCCAGGAAATCGAAAGCGCGCTGCATGACCTGGCTGGCGATGTGATCGCCGACCGAGGATTGCGGAAAGCCTTCTTCCACGACGACCAGGCGGTTGGTCTTCTTCACCGAGGCAAGAATGGTGTCCAGGTCGAGCGGACGGATCGTCCGCAGATCGATGATCTCGGCATCGATGCCCAGTGCGGCCAGTTCGGCTTCCGCCTTCACGACATAGCTCATGCCGATGCCGAAGGAGACGATGGTGACGTCCTTGCCCTGCTTGTGGATGCGCGCCTTGCCGATGGGCAGGACGAAATCATCAAGCTTCGGCACGTCGAAATGCTGTCCATACAGGATTTCGTTTTCGAGAAAGATCACCGGGTTTGGATCGCGGATCGCCGCCTTGAGCAGACCCTTGGCGTCGGCTGCCGTGTAGGGCATCACCACTTTCAGGCCGGGAATATGGCTGTACCAGGCGGCATAGCATTGCGAATGCTGGGCACCGACGCGCGCGGCGGCCCCGTTCGGGCCACGAAACACGATCGGCGCGCCCATCTGGCCGCCCGACATGTAAAGCGTCTTGGCGGCCGAGTTGACGATCTGGTCGATCGCCTGCATGGCGAAGTTGAAGGTCATGAATTCCACGATCGGCTTCAGGCCGGCCATGGCCGCGCCGACGCCTACGCCGGTAAAGCCGTGCTCGGTGATCGGCGTGTCGACGACGCGCTTGTCGCCAAACTCCTGGAGCAGGCCTTGCGTGATCTTGTAGGCGCCCTGGTACTCGGCGACTTCCTCACCCATGACGAACACGTCCGGGTCGCGCCGCATTTCTTCTGCCATCGCGTCACGTAGCGCTTCACGCACCGTCGTCGATACCATTTCGGTGCCGGCGGGAATGTCGGGATCGGCGGCAATCTCCATCTTCGGCGCAGCGGCGACCGGTGCGGCCGCCGGCTTGGTGTCCGGCGTTTTTTCCTCCGATGCGGTCGCTTCGGCCTTCGCAGGCGCGGCTGCCTTGTCCAGATCGCCGGCGCTTTCGCCATCCTGCAGCAGCACCGCAATCGGCGTATTGACCTTGACGCCTTCGGTGCCGGCCGCGATCAGGATCTTTCCGATCGTGCCCTCATCGACGGCCTCGACTTCCATCGTTGCCTTGTCGGTCTCGATTTCAGCCAGAATATCGCCAGCCGCGACCTTGTCGCCTTCGTTTTTCAGCCATTTTGAAAGGTTGCCCTCTTCCATGGTTGGCGAGAGGGCAGGCATGAGAATTTCGATGGGCATGTCCTGCTCCCCTCAGAGTACGATATCGGTCCAGAGTTCGGACGCATCCGGCTCTGGATCGGCTTGCGCGAACTCGGCTGCATCCGCGACAATGTCGCGAACTTCCTTGTCGATGGTCTTGAGTTCGTCTTCGCTGGCCCACTTCTTGCCGATCAGCCGCGCCTTGACCTGCTCGATCGGATCATGGTCGGAGCGCATTTTCTGCACTTCTTCCTTGGTGCGGTATTTTGCGGGATCGGACATGGAGTGGCCGCGGTAGCGGTAGGTTTCCATCTCGAGAATGATGGGGCCATTGCCCGAACGGCACCATTCGGTCGCCATGTCGGCGGCGGATTTCACCGCCCGCACATCCATGCCGTCGACCTGGATGCCGGGAATGCGGAAGGAAGCGCCGCGATGCGAGAAATTCGTTTCCGCCGACGAGCGGGTCACGGCTGTGCCCATGGCGTAGCGGTTGTTTTCAATGATGTAGATCACCGGCAGCTTCCATAGCGAGGCCATGTTGAAGCTCTCGTAGACCTGCCCCTGATTGGCCGCCCCGTCGCCGAAATAGGTCAGCGACACATTCTTGTTGCCGCGATAGCGATTGGCGAAGGCTAGCCCGGTACCAAGCGACACCTGCGCCCCGACGATGCCGTGACCGCCGTAAAAATGCTTCTCCTTGGAGAACATGTGCATGGAGCCGCCCTTGCCGTGGGAAAGGCCACTTCGGCGCCCGGTCAGTTCGGCCATGATGCCGCGCGGCGACAGTTCCATCGCCAGCATATGGGCATGATCGCGGTAGGCCGTAATCATCTGATCACCTTCGATCAGAGCCATCCGCATGCCGGTAACGACGGCTTCCTGGCCGATATAGAGATGGCAGAAGCCGCCGATGAAGCCCATGCCGTACAACTGCCCGGCCTTTTCCTCGAAACGGCGGATGAGCAGCATATGCCGATAGGCGGCGAGTTCATCGTCCTTGGAGAATTCCGCGGGCTTGGGCGTGGAAAGACCCGGCGATTTGCTGCTGGATTTGGCAGGCGCTTTCTTGGCGGCGGTAGCCATGCATCACTCCCTGATGGCGTCTCTTTACGGACATTGAGGGAGACCGTTCTCCCAACCGGTAGGGAAAAGGCTAACACGCAAATCCAGCTTTCGCCATGTGGAAAAACGCATGGCTGGCATGCATCTAAGCGATTAAAATCATTGATAATATCGCCGATTAACCGAATTCCGGTTAATTCGATGCGGAAGGCAACATGATGGTGATCTCGTCCTCGCGAGACAAATTGAGGGCGCTGCGCGCCTGTTCGTCCAGCATGTCCTTCTCGATGGTGCCATCATGCAAAAGCCGGACGCGTCTCTCCAGATCGACGCGCCGCGTTCTGACGGCATCGAGTTGCGCCTGAAGCCCCGCCGTTTCAGCCTGAAGGCGGGATCTTGAGGTGATGCCGAATTCACCATGATACGCATGATAGCCGAAATAGGCAACGAACACCGCGCAAAGCAGGGGAATGATCAACCGCCCGGTATTTCTCTGCTTGTGCTGGCGTGTCCACATGGCCCGAATCCTTATCCGTTCCTTGTCGCCGATTGTGCTTAATGGACGGTTACGGAGCACCATTGCGGCAGGGCGGGCAACAAAAAAGGCGAGGAATTCCCCGCCTTTTCATGCCGATTGCTTCAAAGCCTATGCTTTGAGGATAGATTTGCCTGCATAGCGCGCCTGCTTGCCGAGTTCCTGCTCGATGCGGATCAACTGGTTGTATTTCGCGGTGCGGTCCGAGCGCGCCAGCGAACCGGTCTTGATCTGCCCGCAATTGGTAGCGACCGCGAGGTCGGCAATGGTGGAATCTTCCGTCTCGCCGGAGCGATGCGACATCACTGCCGTGTAGCCGGCCTTGTGCGCGGTTTCGACCGCATCGAGCGTCTCGCTCAGCGTGCCGATCTGGTTGACCTTGACGAGGATGGAATTGGCGACGCCCATGCGGATGCCGTCCCTCAGGCGCGCCGTATTGGTGACGAACAGATCGTCGCCGACAAGTTGAACCTTCTTGCCGCACAGGTCGGTGAGGTGCTTCCAGCCTTCCCAGTCGTCCTCAGCCATGCCGTCCTCGATCGTGATGATCGGGTAGTCGGCGGCGAGCTTGGCCAGGTATTTGGCCTGGGTCTTCGGGTCGCGCGTCTTGCGCTCGCCTTCATAGACATAATTGCCGTCCTTGAAGAATTCGGTCGCGGCGCAGTCGAGGCCGAGCGCCACTTCCTCGCCCGGCTTGAACCCGGCCTGCTCGATGGATTCCATGATGAAATCGAGTGCTGCCTGCGCGCTCTTCAGGTTTGGCGCAAAGCCGCCCTCATCGCCGACATTGGTGTTGTGGCCGGCATCCTTCAACCGCTTCTTCAACGTGTGGAAAATTTCCGAGCCCCAGCGTACGGCCTCGCGGATAGACGGAGCGCCGACCGGAAGCACCATGAATTCCTGGAAATCGATCGGGTTGTCGGCATGCATGCCGCCATTGATGATGTTCATCATCGGCACCGGCAGGACATGCGAATTCGCCCCGCCGACATAGCGGTAGAGCGGCAGAGCGGCAGCGTCCGCCGCAGCCTTGGCCACCGCCAGCGACACACCGAGGATCGCATTGGCGCCGAGCCGGCTCTTGTTGGGCGTCCCGTCCAGTTCGATCATAGTCTGGTCGATATGGATCTGGTTTTCGGCTTCCATGCCGCCAATGGCCTCGAACAATTCGCCATTGACCGCCTCGACCGCGCGCTCGACGCCCTTGCCGAGATAGCGCGAGCCGCCGTCGCGCAACTCGACCGCCTCGTGCGCGCCGGTGGACGCGCCCGAAGGAACGGCAGCGCGGCCCATCGAGCCGTCTTCGAGGAACACATCGACCTCGACGGTCGGATTGCCGCGGCTGTCGAGGATTTCACGGCCGACGATATCGATGATGGCGGTCATTATACGTCCCTATTTTATAAGATCGGAGTTTGCGAACGTCTTAGAGGCTGTTTGATAACTCGTCCAGTTATGCCGCCTTGGCGATGCGGTCGAACGCCATCAGCCGTTCAAGCAGCGCCGACAAATCCTTCAGAGGCACCATGTTCGGGCCATCGGAGGGCGCGTTGTCGGGGTCCTGATGCGTTTCGATGAAGACGCCGGCGACACCGACAGCGACCGCCGCGCGCGCCAGCGTTTCGACAAAGCGGCGCTCGCCGCCCGTCGAACCGCCCTGCCCGCCCGGCTGCTGCACGGAATGGGTGGCATCAAAAATGACCGGCGCGCCCATCTCGGCCATGATCGGCAAGGAGCGCATGTCGGAAACCAGCGTATTGTAGCCGAAGGAAGCGCCGCGCTCGGTGACCAGCACATTGGCGTTGCCGGAACCGATGACCTTGGCCACGACGTTTTTCATGTCCCAGGGCGCCAGGAACTGGCCCTTCTTGACGTTGACGATCTTGCCGGTCTTCGCCGCCGCGATCAAAAGATCGGTCTGACGCGACAGGAAGGCCGGGATTTGCAGGATGTCGACATGCGGCGCGACGATGGCGCATTGCTCTTCAGTGTGAACGTCGGTCAAAACCGGCAGCGAGAACTCCCGGCGCAAATCGTCGAACACCGGCAACGCGGCATCGAGCCCGGCTCCACGTGTGCCGCCAAGCGACGTACGGTTGGCCTTGTCGTAACTGCTCTTGTAGACGAGGCCGATGCCAAGCTTCGTGCACATCTCCTTCAGCGCGCCAGCCATGTCGAAGGCGTGCTGCCGCGATTCCAGCTGGCACGGACCGGCGATCAGCGACAATGGCCCATGATTGTCGAAAACAACCTTGCCGGCTGTCACGGATGCGTTTGGCTTGGTCATGCGATCTCTCTGAAAACGAAAATTGCGCCCTGTCCTGGCACTGGCGAAACGACGATGGCGTCACCGCGCAAATGGTGCGCGACAGGGTTGGCCGCAAGCAGTTCGCCGACGGCTTTCAGGCTGTCGACGGAAAATACGACCGCCGCGAAGCGCAAATTGGAAGCCGCATTGGGCGCAACACCGAAGCGTTTCTCGAAAGCGTCACCATCAAGCACGGTGAGCGTCGCGTTGGGCAGGTCCAGCGTATTTCCGGGAACCCCGTCATCGGCGCCGGCGGCTATGCGCAGCAGGTCGCGTTGCCCGGCAGGATCGAGGCTGACCGCCACAATCTCGGCGATGCCGCTGACGCCGTTGGCATGGGCTTGAAGCGCGGAACGATCCACATTCGGCGCGTTGACCCGCTCGCAGGAGAACAGGAAGGATTCGGGCGCAGCCTTGGCGGTGGCGAATGCCAGCCGGAAAGATGCCATGTCGCTTTTCCCGGACGTATCGACGAACGGGCGTGAGAAATCGAGCCGGTCGCCGGCCGAAACGCCCGCCGCGACGTAACGTGCATGGTCGGCGTCGGCATTAGCCGTGCCGAACACCACGGCCGAAAAACCTTCATCGCCCAGGCAATCACGATAGGTGCGATCCCGTGCCACGAAGACGTTGCCTTCGCCAATCGCCTTCCTCGCCGCGTTCGCATCGCCGACCGCGAGAGGCTCCATAAAAGTCCCGCCCGAAAAATAGACGCAGCAATTTTCGGTTCCGAAGGGGTGGATGCCGCGCGGCGCAACGGTAAAGCCAAGTGCTGTCAGCCGCGTGCGGGCGACCGCAAGGTCCGCCGTCGGCAGCACGAGATGGTCGAGCGGATGAGGGAACTCGGGCAAGGTCTGGGTCATCGGCATGCCGTGTGCATCAAACCGCGCATCCTATCAAGGGCGGGCCCTCACCAATCCAACACCACTTTTCCGGAACTGCCGCTCTTCATCGCCTCGAAGCCTGAAATGTAGTCATCGATGCCGATGCGGTGCGTTATCAGACCGCTTACGTCAAGCGGCCCCTGCACCAACGCAATCATCTTGTACCAGGTTTCGAACATCTCGCGGCCGTAGATGCCCTTCAATGTCAGCATCTTGAAGATGACCTTGTTCCAGTCGATCTCGAATCCGGTCGGCGCGATGCCAAGTATGGCGATCTTGCCGCCATTGTTCATGGCGTCGATCATGTCGCGGAAGGCGGGTGCGGCACCCGACATTTCGAGGCCGACGTCGAACCCTTCCGTCATGCCGAGGCTGGGCATGATTTCGCGGAGCTTTTCCTTGGATGCATCCACCACATGCTGGATGCCAAGCTTTTTTGCCAGCGCCAGCCGCACCGGATTGATGTCGGTGATGACCACCTTGCGCGCGCCGACGCATTGCGCCACCAGCGCGCCCATGATGCCGATCGGTCCGGCACCCGTCACCAGCACGTCCTCGCCGACAAGGTCGAACGACAAAGCGGTGTGAACCGCATTGCCGAGCGGATCGAAAATCGCGGCGATCTCGTCCGGCACGTCGTCCGGGATCGGCACCACATTGTGCTGGGGAATGGATAGATATTCGCCGAACGCGCCGGGCCGGTTGACGCCGACGCCAAGCGTATTGCGGCACAGATGCCCCCTTCCCGCCCGGCAGTTGCGGCAATGGCCGCAAACGATATGCCCTTCGCCCGAAACCCGCTGGCCGACCTTGTATTCAGTCACCGCCGCGCCGAAATCCGCGACCGTGCCGACGAATTCATGACCGGTCACCATCGGCACGGGCACGGTCTTTTGCGCCCACTGGTCCCAATTGTAGATATGGACATCAGTGCCGCAGATCGCGGTCTTCTTGATCTTGATCAGCACATCGTTGGGGCCGATTTCCGGGATCGGCACCTGTTCCATCCATATGCCCGGCTCGGCCTTGGCCTTGACGAGCGCGCGCATCATGTTCGACATCAGATCACCCCCAGTTCACGGCCGACTTCGCCGAACGCTTCCACCGCGCGGTCGATGTCGACCGTCGAGTGCGCGGCGGACATCTGCGTGCGAATGCGCGCCTGGCCTTTCGGCACGACCGGGAAAGCAAAGCCGATAACGTAGATGCCGCGCTTCAACATCCGCGACGCCATTTCCTGCGCCAGCGCCGCATCGCCCAGCATGACGGGAATGATCGGGTGATCGGCTCCAGCCAGCGTGAAACCAAGCTTGGTCATGCCGTCGCGAAACTGCTTCGCATTGGCATAGAGATGGCGGCGAAGCGCATCGCCATTGTCGATGATGTCGAATACCTGGAGCGAAGCGGCGGCAATCGCCGGCATCAGCGTATTTGAAAACAAATACGGGCGCGAACGCTGACGCAGCCAGTCGACGACCGGTCGCTTGCCCGACGTGTAGCCGCCGGAAGCGCCGCCGAGAGCCTTGCCGAGCGTACCGGTAATGATGTCCACCCTGCCCTCGACACCGCAATGCTCGGCCGAACCGCGCCCGTGCTTGCCGACAAAGCCGACCGCATGGCTGTCGTCCACCATCACCATGGCGCCGTATTTTTCGGCAAGGTCGCAGACACCACCCAGATCGGCGATGATGCCGTCCATGGAGAACACGCCATCCGTGGCGATAAGCTTGAAGCGGCTTCCATCGGCCTTCTTCAACTCTTCTTCCAGCGCAGCCATGTCGTTGTTTGCATAGCGAAAACGCTTTGCCTTCGAAAGCCGCACGCCATCGATGATCGAGGCGTGGTTGAGCGCGTCGGAGATGACCGCGTCCTCTTCCCCGAGCAGCGTTTCGAACAGGCCGCCATTGGCGTCGAAGCACGAGCCGTAGAGGATTGTGTCTTCCAGGCCGAGGAAGCTGGAAATCCGCGCCTCCAACTGCTTGTGTTCTTCTTGCGTACCGCAGATGAAGCGCACGGAGGCCATGCCGTAGCCATAGCGGTCGAGCGCCTTTTTCGCCGCGTTGCGCAGTTCCGCATTGTCGGCAAGGCCGAGATAATTATTGGCGCAGAAGTTCAGCACCTTGTCGCCGCCGACTTCGATCTCGGCGCTTTGCGTGGAAGTAATCACGCGCTCCGCCTTATAGAGGCCAGCCGCTTTCAAGCCGTCCAGTTCGCTTTCAAGATGGGAAAGAAATGTCGTGGTCATGGCCGCCCTTTTGGTCTGGAAACTGTTGCGCTGCTCCAGCGAAAAATCCACCGTAAAACGATGCAAGCCCGATGTCTGCCTGTCGCGCGGGGATTGGCATAAGTTCGGCCACCAGAAATATGTGGCTTGTATCGTCTCCGGGCGAATCTGCCTATAATCCACTTATGCCAATTCACCAGCTTTCCGAAACGATGATCAACCAGATCGCGGCCGGCGAGGTCATTGAAAGACCTGCCAGCGTCGTCAAGGAACTGGTCGAGAACGCGCTGGACGCAGGCGCCAGCCGGGTCGACATCGCCACCGCCGGCGGCGGCCTGTCGCTCATCCGCGTTACCGACGACGGCGCGGGTATTTCGCAGGGCGAACTGGCGCTGGCAATTGCCCGTCACTGCACCTCCAAACTTTCAAACGACATCCACGATATCCGCTCGCTGGGCTTTCGTGGCGAGGCGCTGCCGTCGATCGGGTCGATCGCAAAGCTGTCCATCCGGTCGCGGACGGCATCAAGCGAGAATGCCGCCGAAATCGGCATCGAAGGCGGCCATATCCTGCCGATCCGGCCGGCCGCAGCCAACCGGGGCACCACGGTGGAGGTGCGCGACCTTTTCTTCGCCACCCCGGCCCGGCTGAAATTCATGAAGGGCGAGCGTGCCGAAAGCACCGCCACCGCAGACGTGGTCAAGCGCATTGCCATCGCCTTCCCTTCGGTGCGCTTCACGCTGGCCGGACCGGACCGTTCGACGCTCGAACTGCCGGCGACCAACGACACGCCGGAGGGTCAATTGCGGCGCATCGCGCAGGTGATGGGCAAGGACTTTCCCGAAAATTCACTTCTCATCGATGCGATGCGCGAGGGTGTCCGGCTGACCGGCTACGTCTCCATTCCCTCCTTCAGTCGCGCCAACGCCTTGCAGCAATATGCCTATGTCAACGGCCGCCCAGTACGCGACAAGCTGATCGCGGGCGCCATTCGTGGCGCGTTTGCGGACGTGTTGCCGCGCGACCGAAACGCGGTGACGGTCCTGTTCCTGACCCTTGATCCGGGGACGGTCGACGTCAATGTCCACCCCGCCAAGGCGGATGTGCGTTTCCGCGATCCCGGACTGGTTCGCGGGCTGATCGTGGGATCTATCCGGCAAGCGCTTGAAGGGGCAGGCATCCGCGCCGCCACGACGGGCGCTGCCGGCATGATGGCCGCGTTTCGGCAGGGTGCGGCACCTTACGCGCATCCAGCCGCCGCTGCCGACCATCGCAGCTATGACGCAGCGCACAGGGCATCCAGCTTTTCGGGCTTCGATCTTTCCACTTCGCCGCACCGCCCCCTCGTGGCGGGGTTTGGAGAAAACCTCCAGTCTGCCTTCAGCGCGGATAGCCGCGCCGGCTTGAGCGAGCCGGCGGAAGCCTTGCTCTCCAGGGAGTTGGGTGCGGCCCGCGCGCAGGTGCACGAGAACTATATCGTGGCCCAAACCAACGATTCGCTGATTATCGTCGACCAACATGCCGCGCATGAACGACTGGTCTATGAGGCGTTGAAAAACGCGCTTTATGCCCGCCCCGTGCCGTCGCAGATGTTGCTGTTGCCGGAAATCGTCGATCTGCCGGAAGACGATGCCGAACGGCTGGCCATGCATTCGGAAACGCTGGCCCGGTTCGGCCTTCGCCTTGAGCGTTTCGGTCCGGGAGCGGTCGCCGTGCGCGAAACGCCGTCGATGCTGGGCGAAACCAACGTCCAGCAACTGGTCCGCGATCTTGCCGATGAAATCGCGGACAACGACACGACGGATACGCTGACCGAGCGGCTGGACCGCATCGCCTCGACCATGGCCTGCCACGGTTCCGTGCGCTCAGGTCGCCTGCTCAAGCCCGATGAGATGAACGCCCTGCTGCGCCAGATGGAAGCAACGCCGGGGTCCGGCACCTGCAACCACGGCCGTCCAACCTACATCGAACTGAAGCTGGCGGACATCGAGCGCCTGTTCGGGCGGCGTTAGAGTATCGGACCGAAAAGTGGGTACCGGTTTTCGGAAAATCCGATGCTCAAACAAGAAGATAGAGCGGCTCACCGCTTCAGATTGACCACCACGACGCCGCCCAGCGCCAGAACGCCGCCAACGATGCCCAGCGCCGTCGGCACCTCGCCCAACCAGACGAAACCGATGAGCGTCGCCACCGGCGGCACGCAGTAGAGAAAGTTCGAGGCGCGCCCGGCCGGCAGCCGGGACAGGGCTATGGCCCAGGTCGCATAGGCGATCAGGCTCGGCACGATGCCCAGATAAAGCACAGCCGCCAGGTCGGCGGTGTTTGCGACGGCAGCCTGCGCCAGTCCGCTCGCCAGGAACGGCGAAAGACAGAGCGCCCCGATTACCATATTGCCGGCGGCCACGGTCAGCGGCTGATGGCGCGCGAAAAGCGGTTTCTGCACGATCGTATTGACCGCCGTGCAAAAGGCGGAGCCGAGAATCAGCACCGCGCCGTGATCGAAGACCAGGCCCTGACCTTCGCCAAGCGCAATGATGCCGATGCCGACAAAGGAGAGGAACGTGCCTATCCAGGCAAGCAGTGAAAAGCGCTCGCCAAGCAGCGGCATGGCCATGATGGCAGTCAGGATCGGCGCGACATTGATGATGAAGCTGGCGGCCCCGGCCGACACGGTCTGCTCGCCGATATTGAGCATGACGGTATAGAGCGCGACGAAGACGATGCCGCCGCAGGCAAAGCGCCACCATTCGCTGGGCCGGGGCATGGGCGGCCGCTTGAGTGCCAGAAAGACCGCTGCCGGCACCGCAGCGATGGTGAAACGCAGCGAACCCAGTTCGATAGGGCCAAAAGCATGAAGCCCCGCGCGAATCGCCGGGAACGACGAGGCCCAGCCCACCACGGTGACGAAAATGGCAATGAACGCGACCATGTCCATCGGAAGCTTTTTTTCGGCGCTCAGGGTGGGGTTCACAGGTCGCTCCTACGCAAGGACTTCGGTGCTATCGCCTTTCCAGCTTGGCAGACACCCGATTCCGGGCGGAAGACTTCGACGCCACGCTGCCAGCCCGAGGCCAATTATCGCCATGCCGCAAAAATCGTGATGCTTGACCTGGAATGGATTTATGGTGATGACACACCGATAACGTCAGGTATGGCACAATGATGAACCGTTTCGAAGGCCCCGGCAGCAAGGAAGCCCGCGTCCGCTATCTCGATGGCGATTTCCAGGTCATCAGCGCCGGCGCGTTCGTCCGCTGCGCGGTAACCGGTGAATCCATCCCGCTTGACGAGCTGAAATACTGGAGCGTGGCGCGGCAGGAACCCTATGCTACCGCGACAGCAGCACTTGAGCGAGAGCTAGCCAGCCACCCGGAATTGCGTAGCCGCCACTGACTTCAGCCCGCCAGCCGGCGGCGCTGCCAGGCATCGAGCGTCTCGCCGATGATCCTTTCGGGCGCCTGTTCCGGGTCGAACACGGTCTCGATCTCCATGACCGCGAGTTGATCGATAAAACCCTGCGGGGCGTCGTGATGCAGGCGCACGGCATCCTTTGCCGTCGTGACAAGTTCGAGACCGGTCTTTTTCGCTTCCGCCTCCAGATCCGCCAGTTCATCCTCGAGATAGAAATGGTGGTCCGGGAAGAAGCGCGTCTGTTCAACGATACCGCCGGCTTCCGCTAGGGTAGCGAAGAATTTTTCCGGATGGCCAATGCCGGCAAAAGCGAGCAGCCTTTTTCCGGCAAATGCCTTCTTGCCAAGCGGTCTGGTGCGAGCCTCGAAAATGGGCTTCCCGCCACGCGCCGCCCGGCGCACCAGCGCATCGGCCGCTTGCCCGTCCCCCATTTTCAGAACCGCATCGGTGAACAGAAGCTGGTTCGAAACGCTGGCCCGCAATGGCCCGCCAGGGATGACATGCCCGTTGCCCAGGCCGTAGCGGGCGTCGACCACCACCAGCGCATAGTCGATATGGATCCGCGCGCTCTGGAAGCCGTCGTCCATGATGAGGAAATCGCAACCCTGCTTTTCCAGAAGCAGGCGAGCCCCCGCCGCCCTGTTGGGCGTGACGGCGACCGGCGCATGGGCTGCAAGCAGCAGCGGTTCGTCGCCGACATGCCTGGCGCTGTCATGTGCCGCGTCCACGATGTGCGGCTCGCCAAAGCTGCCGCCATGACCGCGTGACAGAAAGCCCGGCTTGAGGTTCATGCGACGTGCGCGTTTCGCCAACGCAATCGCCACAGGCGTCTTGCCAGTGCCGCCAACCGTCAGATTGCCGACGCACAGCACCGGCGCGCCAATTTTTTCGCGGGGGCCCGCTTTCATGCGGTGGCCGGCAACCGCCCCGTACAGCATCGAAAGCGGCCACAATGCGCGCGCACGCCAGTCGGGCTTTTCCCACCAGAACGGAGGGGCTTCCGAAACCACGCCTACCTGCCGTTCGCGCCCTTCAGGCGCGCCTTCAAAACGAGAGGCTGGATAAACGGCTCGAGCGATTTTAGCGTACAGGCGAGCGCACCGCGCATTTCCTCGACCGCCGCCGCACCAGCCGCCATCATGTCATGGCGCGCGCCCTCGTTGGTCAGCAGGAAATTGACGGCCCCCGCCAGCATGGCCCGGTCGCGCACCAGCTTGGCGCCGCCCTTATCGATCAGGCGCTGATAGGAATCGCGGAAATTCTGGACGTTGCGGCCGGCAAGAACGGCGGTGTCGAGCATTGCCGGTTCAAGTGGGTTCTGCCCACCCTCGGAGGTAAGCGACCGGCCGACAAAGGCGATCTCCGTGAGCCGAAGGTAAAGGCCCATTTCGCCTATCGTATCGCCGAGCAGAATATCGATGTCGGGCGTGATCTTGTCGCCGGCACTACGCCGCGCCACCTTCAACCCCATCCCGGCAAATTGCTCGCCAAGCGCCTGCGCCCGGTCGGGATGACGCGGCACGATGATCGTCAGCAATCCCGGATGGCGCGCTGCCAGGGTCACGTGGACCTCGGCCGCCACGATTTCCTCGCCCTCATGCGTCGACACGGCAGCCCAGGTCGGGCGCGCAGCGATCTGATGCTTCAGCGCGTGCAGCGCCTTGTCATCGACTGGCGGCGGGCTGGTATCGACCTTGAGATTTCCCGAAACCGTTACCGGCCTCGCGCCCAGTTCCTTGAAACGTTCGCTGTCGATCTCGGATTGGGCAACGACATGGGCGAGGTTTTCGAACAGCGCCGCCGCGATATTGGCGCGCTTCTTCCAGGAGGCGAAGGAACGGTCGGAAAGCCGGCCATTGACGAGTACCTGCGGCACATGGCGGGCACCCAGTTCCAGAATGGTCATCGGCCAGATTTCCGACTCGGCGATAATCGCGAGGTCGGGCCGCCAGTGATTCAGGAAGCGGCTGACGGCCGGTTTCAGGTCGAGCGGAACATATTGGTGAATGATCCTCTGGCCAAGCCGTTCTTCGGCAACCTTGGCGGATGTCACCGTGCCGGTGGTGAGAACGATATGGATGCCGTAGTCGAGAATGCTCTCCACCAGCCGCACCACGGCGATGGTTTCGCCCACGCTTGCGGCGTGAACCCAGATGAGCGGGCCTTGCGGCCGCTCGCGCGTGGTGATGCCATAGCGCTCGCGGCTGCGGCTGCGCTCTTCCTTGCCCCTGGCCGCGCGCCACGCCACATAGGATCCCATGACCGGATAGGCGGCGGCACCGGCGCAGCGGTACAGCATCAATACGGTGCGCGCCCAGCGCTCGCTCATCGCCGGTCATCCACCAGGCGATAGGCTTCCGCCGTCGCCGCGTTGAGGGCGATGGTGAGTTCCTGCCGCTTGCGCTCCATTTCGGCGTCGTCGGCGTCCGAAGGAACGAAGACGGGCGCACCGACCACTGTCGACCCATGTCCGAAAGGCAGGTTTATCGTGGTCTTGTCCCAGCTTTTCTCCAGCACCTTGCGGCGGCTGGTGGTGAAGGCAACCGGCAGTATGGGCCGACCGGACAATTTCGCCAGCAGGATGATGCCCATGCCGGAATCGCGGGGCGTACCGTGTGGGATGTCGGCGATCATGCACACATTGGTGCCTGCCTTCAGGGTCTTTTTCAAGGCGATCAGGGCCTTTGCGCCGCCCTTGTCGGTATTGTGCGCGGCCTCGCGCCCGCCTGACCCGCGAACGCTCTCGATACCGAATTTTGCGAGTACCCCCGCATTGAGTTCCGCATCGGCGCTACGCGATACCATTGCGGCCAGGCCGCTTCCACGCGGGTAGAAAGCTGGAGCCAGCAGATGCTGGCCATGCCAGAGGGCAACGATCACCGGCTCGATATCGGAATACGAATCACCAAGGATTTTCGCCGAGCCTTCGACCAGCGGGTTGGTCAGGCGCACGAACCGCAGGCCGGTCGCGAAAAGGCTGGCGATGGCACCTTTGACGAACCGCGATTTCGCCAAGGGCTGGCGTATCTTGCGCCACAGCCCTTTCGCCTTTCCGCCGCGCTTCTTGTCAGATGGGGGCGTAGCCGCTCGCACTTCCGATATGCACTGGTCCGTCGTCACGCGTCGGCCTTGCCGTCGGGATCAAGAAGCCGGTGCAGGTGAACGACGAAATAGCGCATATGGGCATCATCCACGCTGGCCTGGGCCTTTGCCCTCCATGCCGTCTGCGCCGTGTCATAGTCCGGGTAGATACCGACGATGTCGAGCGCATGGAGGTCGCGGAATTCAGTTCCGCCCACATTTGTCAGCTCTCCGCCGAAAACCAGATGAAGCAACTGCTTCTTTTCGCCATTGCCAGCCATGTCGGGTCCTTCACGCTCCGTGATTAGCGCTGTGTCTAGAGCAAAGCAGACGCCTTGAAAACCGCTTCCTAGCGGTCAAGCGTCGCGACTATATCGGCGAGAGCGGCAAACAGTTCGCCGCTGCCTGCGGCAAGCGCACCGTGGCGGATCGCTTCGCCGCCATAATTGGGCGCCTGGCCGTCCCGACCGATCAGTTCGCCGCCCGCTTCTCGCAAGATAAGGTCGGCAGCGGCAATGTCCCAATCGTGAGCGTTCGGCTTGACAAAGGTTGCATCCAGCGTGCCGCTGGCGACCATGGCCAGCCGATAGGCAAGCGATGGGATATGCGGTATCCGCGTCAGCCGTTCCTGCCAACCCGGCGAAAGAAGGTCGATCATCGCCTTGGGGCCGGCCATTTTCAACATTTGGCCGGGCCGATTGACACGGATGGGACGGTCGTTGAGGAACGCGCCCTCTCCCCGTACCGCCCGGTAGGTTTCGCGTTTGGCCGGGCACTCCAGCACGCCCGCAAGCGACTTGCCCCGCTCGACGACGGCAACGCTGACGCACCATGTATCGAGGCCCTGCAGGAAGCCCCGCGTGCCATCGATGGGATCGACAACAAATGTGCGGGGCGCGGAAAGCCGGGTGAGGTCGTCCACTGTTTCTTCCGACAGCCATCCATAGTCCGGGCGTGCCGCAAGCAGGGTTTCGCGCAAATATTTGTCGGCTGCGTAGTCCGCTTCACTTACGGGAGACGTACCACCCTTCATCCACACTTCCGGGCTTTTGCCAAAATAGCCCATGGCGATAGTGCCCGCCTGACGCGCGGCATCCAGAAGCAGCGCGAGATCCTCTGCGGCGTCGGGCAGACTGCCTTCTTCAACTGCCCGCAAGGGTCATTCCTTCGACAAGAAGCGTCGGCGAGGCGGTTCCAAAGCCACGGTCGAGGTCATTGGCGGCAACCATGCCAAGGAACATCGTCTTCAGGTTGGAGGCGATGGTCACTTCGGAGACGGGATAGGCAAGCGCGCCGTTCTCGATCCAGAATCCGGATGCGCCACGGCTGTATTCGCCGGTAATCATGTTGACGCCCTGTCCGAACACCTCGGTTACATAGAAACCGGATTTGAGCGATCCGATCAATTCCTCCGGCGTCTTGTCGCCGGCTTCGATGGCAAAATTCGTCGAGGACGGGGACACCGACGATCCACCGCGCGAACCGCGCCCATTGGTTGTCAGGCCGAGTTCCCGTGCCGCCGACGTGGACAGGAACCAATGGTTCAGGACGCCCTTTTCCACCATGAGGAGCTTTTCGCCCTCGACGCCCTCGCCGTCAAAGGGCCGCGATGCCTGGCCGCGCCTGCGCAGCGGCTCGTCGCTGACTGTGATTGCCGCCGCCGTGACCTGCTTGCCCATCATATCACGCAAAAAGCTGGTCTTTCGCGCGACGGATGCGCCGTTGATCGCGCCTGCCAGATGGCCGGCAATGCCGCGAGCCACGCGGGGGTCGAAGACGACATCGACCGGACCGGTCGCCGCCTTGCGCGCTCCCAGGCGCCGCACGGCCCGTTCGCCGGCCTTGCGGCCAATGAGTTCAGGCGCTTCCAGATCGGTAAAATGCTGGTGCGAAGAATAATCGTAGTCGCGTTCCATGCCGGTACCCTCGCCCGCAATCACGCTGGCGGAACGCGAGAAGCGCGATGCGACATACTGGCCGACAAAGCCGTGCGAGGTGGCAAGCACCAGGCCGCCAAGACCGGCGCTCGCGCCGCTTCCGCCCGAATTGGTGACGCCTTTGATGGCAAGTGCCGCTTCCTCGGCGGCAAGCGCATCGTCCTTCAATCGTTGCGCCGACACTTCCGTGCCGTCGAACAGGTCGAGATCGCGCGGTTGCCTGACCAGAAGCGCCGGGTCGGCAAGACCCTGATAGGCATCTTCGGGCGAAACCCGAGCCATCGCAACGGCTCGCTCGGCCAGCGTCTTCGGATCGGACGTCGCCGTTGCCGAAACGCTTGCGACGCGTTGCCCGACGAATACGCGAAGCGACACATCCTCGCTCTCGGAACTTTCGGTGGCCTCGACCTTGCCAAGGCGTACAGTAACCCCCGTCGAGCGGCCGAGCACCGCAACCGCATCGGCGGCGTCGGCGCCGGCACGCTTGGCCGCGTCCACCAACGCCGAAACGCGATCCGTCAGTTTCGCTGCATCCAGCGTATTGGTCATAGGCGTAATCCTGCTATTTTCGGCGCATGAAGCCCTGCGCACCATCTATTGTTCCGGCCCGGCTTGTGCAATGGGAGATAAGCAGAACGTTGCCGCCCGACCGCTGCCGCCATCGATGAACCGTTTGAGAAACAACAGTCGGAAACCTCGCCATGACGCCTTTCCACCTTGCTTTTCCCGTTACCGATCTCGATCAGACCCGCGCCTTCTACGGCGATGTGCTTGGCTGTGCGATCGGTCGCTCGTCGCAGACCTGGGTGGATTTCGACCTGTTCGGGCATCAAATGTCCGCCCATCTGCGGCCGCAAGCGGTCGCCGCCGCCAAGGATGGCAAGGTCGACGGCGTAGCGGTGCCGATCCCCCATTTCGGAGCGGTTCTGTTGATGGACGCGTGGCAAAAACTGGCTGAGCGCCTTGAAGCGCGCGCCGACATCGACTGGCTGGAGCGGCCGATGGTGCGTTTCAAGGGAGAACCGGGCGAACAGGCCACGCTATTCATCCGCGACCCTTCCGGCAACGCATTGGAGTTCAAGGGATTTCGTTCGCTTGAACAGGTTTTCGCGCACTGAACGCGATCAGGCAAGCATCGCAGCAACCCGCTCGATGAGCGCCACGCCCCAGATTCCGGCAACGATCACGATCGAGATGAGAACCGCCAGCGATCCACAATCCTTGGCGAATTGAATATCGGCGTTGAAATCGCGGCTTACGGCGTCGCAGGCCGCTTCGATGCCGGTATTCAGCACCTCGACCACGATCAGGAAAAGCACGGCGATAATCAGCAGGACATAGCCTTGCCAGGACGAAGCGACGAACCAGCCGATCGGAAAAGCCAGCGCAAGGACAACCAGTTCCTGCTGCAGAGCGGCTTCGCTCGTTGCCAGCTGGCGAAATGCGCGGGCCGAATTTAAATATGCGCTGAGCAGCCGCTTCATGCGTACCCCTTTCGAACCGGCAACCGGAAATACGCACCCGGCCCGTTCAACGAAACGACGCGCTTATCCGATGTCTTTCAGCCCGATGCAACCTTGATCGAAGGCGCTGATTCTGAGAATTGCGGCAGGCTGTCTTCGATTTCGTAATAGTCGCCCTTGTCGCACACGAAGATGTGGCTTTCGCCGGCCAGCCCGGACGGCCGGTCGAATGATCCGGCCATGATCGAGATCGTATCCAGTTCGTCATGCTTCCAGAACAGCACCGAACCGCAGGTGCCGCAGAACCCGCGTCTGGCTACGCTGGAGGCTCCATACCAGACAAGCTTTTCCGCACCCTCTATGGTGATGTCGCAATCTTTGGCGCTGGTGGCAGCCACGAAATGGCCGGTCTGCCGCCTGCATTCCGTACAATGGCAGTACACCACGCCCCGCAGCGGCCCCCGCGTCGTGAAGCGGACGGCGCCGCACAGGCATGATCCGGTATGCGTCGTGTTCATGAAAATCACGCTCTCCCCTGAGAATCCTTCAAGGCAGCATCCCGCATCTTTGGCCGCCAGGGTGAAGCAAATGCGACATGCACGCCTTCGCGATTACACATGCAGCAATTCCTCTACGCGGCGGAATGCTCCCCGGTCAGCAATTAAGGAAACTTTAGCAGCGTTGAATTTACTATATCGGCATGGAGGTCGGAGGGATTGGGGTCCGCGCCTTCATGTCGATTGGGCCATGTGCCATGCGCACTCCCCGGACGGCGATCGAAGCAACGCAAAGCGGTGCGCGTATAATAGGGGTGGAGTGGGATGCAGCCGGTATTTGCTCAAGCCGAACGAGCGACCGATATAGCAGCTACCGTCGTGGCGACCATGCGCCAGTTGGGCATCCTGGGGCTACCGCGCAATTATGAAATCTTCTACGAAGCCCTCGCTGGTTCCAACGACGAACTGCGCCTGGCCGTGCTGTCGCTAGGCCAGCGGCCGACGCAAGAAGAACTCGACCGTATAGGGCACAGGTTCTTTACGCAGAACCACGCCCATGGCATCGTCGAGCAGGCTCGCGATGCGGTCGCCAGGGAACTGGAGGATATCGCCGCATTGCTGCGCAGCGAGCGCAACCATGTCGAGAAATACGGCCGAATCCTCCATGAAACGTCGACCGGGCTTGGCAACCGCAACCTGATTTCGAGCGAACTCCTGCACAAGATCGTCGGCGCCATGTCCGCCGCAACCACCTCGACAATCGATCACGGCAAGCAGGTTGCGGTAACGTTGAGCGAAAAGACGGCGGAGCTAGAAAGCGTCAAGACCAAGCTGGAAGAATACAAGCGGCTGGCCGACACCGATCCCCTTACCCACATCAGCAACCGGCGCGCCTTCGACAAGGAAATCGCCAAAATCTATAACAGCAACCGGGGCATCCTATTCAATGCCTTGATCCTTGCCGACATCGACAGGTTCAAGAGCATCAATGACCGTTTCGGCCATCCCGTCGGCGACAAGATCATTCAGAACATCGCCGACATCTTCCAGACGGGGGTTCGCGACGGCGTGTTCGTGTCGCGTACCGGTGGCGAGGAATTCGCGCTGATCGTCGAGGGCGCAAGCGAGGACAGCACCTACGAGATTGCCGAGCGCATCCGCGTTCTGATCGAGCAGACGCCGTTTGCCAGCAGCCAGACCGGTGCGAACTACGGCGCGGTGACCGTGTCGATGGGCATCTGCATGGCATCGGACGCCGAAAGCGCCGAAGATCTCTACACCAAGGCCGACCGCGCGCTTTACCGCTCGAAAGTCAGCGGCCGCAATCGGGTGACGAAATATTCGTCGATGGCAGGGCGCTCCCTGAAGAACTGGCTGCTCTATCAGAAAGACTGAGCCTCTCTCAGCGGGAGACAAAAAACCGCCGGATTTCGCCGGCGGTTTTTTAATGGCAGGCACGAATTCAGCCGTTCACGGCCTGCTTGTGCACCGCCGGCTGCTTCTTCTTCAGCAAATCCGAAACCAGGAACGCCAGTTCGATTGCCTGATCCGAATTGAGACGCGGATCGCAATGCGTGTGGTAACGGTCATGAAGTTCCTCGGCCCGGATCGCGCGAGCGCCGCCCGTGCATTCGGTGACGTTCTTGCCGGTCATCTCGACATGAATGCCGCCCGGATGCGTGCCCTCGCCGCGATGCACATCGAAGAAGGTCTGAACCTCCTTCATGATGCGGTCGAACGGTCGGGTCTTGTAGCCGGCAGCGGTGATCGTATTGCCGTGCATCGGATCGCACGACCACACCACGCTGCGACCCTCCTTCTGCACGGCCCTGATCAGCTTGGGCAGGTGGTCCGCCACCTTGTCCGCGCCGAAGCGGGCGATCAGCGTCAGCCGTCCCGGCTCGTTCTCGGGATTGAGCAGGTCGATGAGTTGCAACAGCCCGTCCGGCGTCAGCGAAGGGCCGCATTTCAGCCCGAGCGGATTTTTGATGCCGCGACAATATTCGATATGCGCATGATCCGGCTGGCGCGTGCGGTCGCCTACCCAGATCATATGGCCCGACGTCGCATACCAGTCGCCCGACGTGGAATCGACCCGCGTAAGCGCTTCCTCATAGCCAAGCAGCAGAGCCTCATGGCTGGTGTAGAAATCCGTCTCGCGCAATGCGTAATTGGTCTCGGACGTGATCCCGACGGCCTTCATGAAGTCCATCGTCTCGGTAATCCGATTGGCGAGCGACTGATACTTTTCGCCCTGCGGACTATCGGAAACGAAGCCCAGCATCCACTTGTGGACGTTCTCCAGGCTGGCATAGCCGCCCTGCGCGAAGGCGCGCAGAAGATTGAGCGTCGCCGCCGACTGCCGGTAAGCCATGACCTGCCGCTGCGGATCGGGAATGCGCGACTTGGCGTCGAACTCAATGCCATTGATGATGTCGCCGCGATAACTGGGCAGCGTCTCGTCGCCTACCGTCTCATTGTCCGACGAGCGCGGCTTGGCGAACTGCCCCGCAACGCGGCCGATCTTCACCACAGGCTGCGAGCCGGCGAATGTCAGCACGACGGACATTTGCAGGAACACGCGGAAGAAGTCGCGGATATTGTCCGCGCCATGTTCGGCGAAGCTCTCGGCGCAATCGCCACCTTGAAGGAGAAATGCGTCACCGGCAGCGACAACGCCAAGCTGCTTCTTCAGCTTGCGCGCCTCACCTGCAAAAACCAGCGGCGGAAACGTGGCAAGCTGGGCCTCGGTGGCATTCAGCACATTCATGTCCGGAAAAGCCGGAACCTGTTGAATAGGCTTTGCTCTCCAGGAATTAGGGGACCACTTCGTCATCATCGCACCAACGCTCTTTCCTGCGGGCAACACCCCGCGATTTCCCTCATATAGGGATCGCGGCTCCTTACACGATGCCGGATTTGCATTCTAGACCGGATTTGCGGCGGTGGCGACTTGAACAAGACGATTCGCTTGCTCGTCGCAGCAGTGATTCGTCGGTCCGATTCATCACGTCGGAACTGCCGAACCCTACACCGGATACCGGCATCGCAGAGCGATCAGGCAGCTTTGTTTCAGAAAGACCTCGAAAGTCGACATTTTTCACGCCGTCAAGGAACCTGGAGATCGGGTGAAGCGTCAACAGAGAGCCTCTTTATCCATTTGTATTAAAAAGATTTTTTCGTTCCTCCAACTGCGTCGGCTTCCATCGGTGTTGCCCAACCGCAACGACTCCGATCCCAATATTCCGCGCCGCAGACAAAATTAATAGAAAATGATCAATTGCTGTTACCATCTGTAACAAAGCATGACTGATTTGGATGGGATCGTGATTCGCGCCGACCAACCGCGACACTCAATATTGAAACGATGGCATCGTGGGGCATCAAAGCCGCCACTCCTGACGCCGGTGTCAACCATGCGCAGCTTCTGGGGCTTGATCCGCGCCTACTGGTTCTCCAGCCACTGGAAAGAGGCCTGGTGCCTGACCATTGCGATCGCGCTGCTCACCGCACTGTCCAGCAAGACCGGTGTCTGGTTCGCGGAAATGTCGGGCGAACTGATCAACTCGATCGCCTTTTACCACGATGCCGCCAATACCACGCCGCTGCGGTCCCTCTTGACCAACGCCGGATCCCTCGTCCTGCTCGTCATCATAAAGGATGCGGGCATCACGGGCACCAAAAGCTTCATCTCGGCAACTCTGCACCGCAAATGGCGCAGTTGGCTGAACGGCCGCTTCAACGAGGCGCTGCTCGACGGCAACCACACGCATTTCCATGCGCAGCAGGGAGCGGACGGCGCCGCCCCCGACAATATCGACCAGCGTGTCCAGGAATCGATCAAGGGCATGACCGGCGGCGCCATCGGCTTGGCCATGGGCGTCATGGCGGTCGCAACGTCCCTTTTCTTCGTCGGCCAGAAATTGATGGAAATGTCCACCGAGATTGACGGGCTGGAATTTTTAGGCCGTTACGGTAGCGCCGTACTGGCCTTGACCGCGGTTGCGATCTACGTGCCGCTGAACACCGGCATCGCCATGAAGATCGGCGGACTGCTCGAGCGGCTATCCATTCGCATGCAGACGGCGGAGGGCAGCTATCGCGGCGAACTGACCACGTTCCTGCGCCGAAGCTTCCATGTCGCGGCCTCGCGGGGTGAAAACGCGCAAAAGGCCATGCACGAGCGGCTGTATGTGGATATCGACCGGACCTGGGGCCGGATGAATGTGGTGCATGCCAGCTACGATTCATTCGAGCGGATATACAACTTTATCGGCGCCCGCGTCGTCGCCTATGGACCCGGCCTGTTGCCGTTCATCACCAACCGCGTCGACCTCAAGGGCTACATCACCGGTGCGGAGTTGGTGAACGCACTCATCAGCCAGTGCTCATGGTTCATTCACGTCATGCCGGCGATCGCTACACTCAAGGCAAACAGCCGGCGCGTCATCGATCTTGCAGAGGCGATTGAAAGCGTTCAGCACCCGCGCGAATTCTACCAGCAGACCGGCAGTTCGGATTTCCGCTACGACCGTCAGAATCCGGTGTTCGGCCTGAGCATTCTTGGCCTCGAACTGACGCAGCAAGGTCACGAGGCGACACCTTTCCTGACCGCCGAACGGCTGCGCTTCAAGCGCGGCGAATGGACCTTCGTCAAGGGTGAGTCCGGCTGCGGCAAGACCTCGCTCATCAAGGCCATCAACGGCCTATGGCCTTACGGGCGCGGCTCGATAACCTTCCCGGAAGGCATCAAATCCTTCTATGCGGCGCAGGAAGTAAAGCTGCCGCCGCTTACCCTCAAGGAACTCGTGTGTCTGCCGGACGGACCGGAGGCTTTCACGGATGCGTGCGCGGCATCGGCGCTCCACAAGGCCGGGCTGGGCGATTTCATCGAATTTCTGGGGCAAGAATCCCGGCAAGGGAAAAGCTGGGATCAGCTTCTGTCTGGCGGCCAGAAGCAGAAGCTTGTCGTGACCCGAATCCTCTTGCAGCAGCCGGGCCTGCTGTTTCTTGACGAGGCCACCGGCGCGCTCGATCCGGAAGGCAAGACCGCGTTCCATCAGGCTATCAAGGACAATTGCGCGAACGTGACCGTCATCAGTGTCATGCACGAAGCAGTCCCGCCTAAATCGGCGAGCGGCCACGATTTCTACGATAGTGTCCTGATCATCGCCGATGGCGTCGCTGCGAAGAAGTCGCTCGTGCCTGTGCTGCCGGCGGAGCTTACCACCATCCTCACACGCCCGGAAGCATTCGAAGAGAACTGGCCGCGCGTACGCCGCCTGAGGCTGCGGCAGAAATAGACCGTTGCCCTGATGACCGCTCAATCAAGAGTTTCGCACGGCTTCGCCCAGAAATCAGTCTTTACCTCGCGACAGAATGCGCGTGAGCATCGGCTCGATGCGCGACAGTTCGTCGAGATGCGCCGCCGATAGTTTCGCCAGATGCGCCTCGGCCCGCTCCGTCAGGTGCAGGATGACCCGTCGCTGGTCTTCCGTGTCGGTCTGACGGACAACCAGATCGGCTTCGCCCAGGCGATTTACAAGTTCGACCGCGCTGTGATGACGAATGCGTAGCCGTTCGGCCAGGTCCCCGATCGTGACCGGGCCCTTTTCCATGATGCCCTTGATCGCCAGCAGTGCCTGGTGCTGGCGCGGCTGAATGCCGACCTTGCGCGCTGCCTTCTCGCTGAATTCCAGAAAGCACCGCAGAAGATATCGAAAATCCGAGAGCGTCTGATAGTCCGTCGTCGTGATTTCGGATCGCTGCGTTCCCGCCGGTTTTTTCTCGTTCATGCAAACCCCCGCGGCGATAACCGCTTGTATGTATATATCGTGTTACGATAGAGGCGACATGGTTCGCAGCCAGCCCCTTCGCTGCCAGCAAGACCATACTCGAATATCGACGGCCCCAGAAAGAACTTAGAAATGAAATCGGAACCAGACCTGCCACGCCATCTGGGCGACTTCACGACAGACGCCAGGGTGCTGGTCATCGCGGCAATCGCGGTCATTGTCGGGACTGTGTCGGTAGGTGCTGGCATCCTGCTCATCAAGCTGATCAAACTCGTTACCAACCTAGCCTACTTCGGCCAGTTCACCCTTGCCGATCTCAAGATCGCGGCCAACCCGCTTGGCTGGTGGGCAGTTCTCGTTCCGATGGCCGGTGCATTGATCATCGGCTTGATGGCGCGTTACGGCAGCGAAAAAATTCGCGGCCACGGTATTCCGGAAGCGTTGGAGGCGATCTTGCTCGGCCGGTCGCGGCTCGACGCCAAGGTCGCGATCCTCAAGCCGCTGTCGTCGGCCATCTCGATCGGCACGGGTGGCCCGTTTGGGGCGGAAGGGCCGATCATCATGACCGGCGGGGCAATCGGCTCGCTGATTGCACAGGCGCTTTCGGTGACCGACAACGAGCGAAAGACCTTGCTGGTGGCCGGCGCCGCGGCAGGCATGACGACCGTGTTCGGCACGCCGATCGCCGGTATCATGCTGGCTGTCGAACTCCTGCTGTTCGAGTGGACGCCGCGCAGCTTCATTCCAGTAGCCGTCGCGGCCATCGTCGCCGAAGTCGAGCGTACGGCCCTGCACCTGCCCTCGCCGCTCTTTGCTTTCCAAGGCGGCATGGACATTTCATTGATCGGGCTGATGGGCTGGGTCGCCATCGGCGTGGCTGGCGGATTGCTGTCGGGCTTGCTCACGCAGATCGTCTATGCCTGGGAGGACGCGTTCCTGAAACTGCCCATCCATTGGATGTGGTGGCCGATGATCGGTGGTTTCGTCGTCGGTGTGGGCGGGATGATCGACCCGAATGCGCTGAGCGTCGGCTACGACAACATCGCCCAGATGCTGACCGGCGAAACCCTGGCGAAGACGGCGATCCTGCTGTTCGTCGTCAAGACGATCATCTGGTCCGTGGCGCTGGGTTCTGGAACGTCTGGCGGCATACTGGCCCCGTTGCTCATCATCGGCGGAACCATGGGGGTGGTCGTCGGCGGCTTCCTGCCGGCGGCCGACCCCGGTTTCTGGGCGCTCCTGGCGATGGCGGCGACAATGGGCGGCACGATGCGCGCGCCCCTGACCGCCACCTTCTTCGCTGTCGAACTGACCGGCAACACCCATATGCTCCTGCCGCTTATCACCGCGTGCTCGGCCGCGCATGTCGTGACGGTGCTGCTCATGAAGCGCTCGATCCTTACCGAAAAAATCGCAAGGCGCGGCCTGCATCTGGTGCGCGAGTACCGGGTCGATCCGTTTGCCCTTACCCGCGTCAGCGAAGTGATGACGACGACGGTTGAAACCGTTCCCTCCACCATGACGCTGCATGGCGCGGCAGCCTATATGACAGCGCCTGAAACGCGGCATCCGAGTTTTCCCGTGGTTGATCCACAGGGCCATGTCCTGGGCGTGATCGATCCTCCCGCGATCCTGCGCTGGCGGCGCGCCGGCACGCATCGCAACACGACGCTTGCGGAACTGCTCGCCGGCGGCAAGATCACGTTGGCCTACCCGGACGAGTATCTCGAGGGTCTGGCCGACAAGTTGCAGATAGCCAATGTATCGCATCTGCCGGTCGTATCGCGCGAAGGAAACCGCCTGATCGGCTATGTCGGCTGGAAGGATTTGATGCGGGTACGATCCAAGACACGGGCCGAAGAGCAGGACCGCGCACGCTTCTTCCGCATGGCCGGAAGCAAAAAAGCCTCGCGATAATCGGGACCAGGAGCTATTAGGGCGGAAACGGCATCGGGACAGTTCCCTTTGCTTTGGTCCCCGGCATGCGGATAGGCTTGTCAATATCTGCCAAATCGCCGGATACTGATCCCAGGAGTGATGCTGTGAAAAAGCTGGACGAGCGTGCGCTATCCGTCACGAAATTCTGGCGGGATGCCGGAGCCGATGCCTGGTTCGCCAAAAACGAAGCCTTCGATGCGGATTTCAAAAGCCGCTTCCTGGATTTGCATTTCGCGGCTGCCCGGCGCGAGTGCGACAACTGGCTGGAGCATGCCGAGGGCGCGCTGGCGCTGATGATCCTGCTCGACCAGTTCCCGAGAAACTGCTTTCGCGGCACCGGCCATATGTATGCCACCGACCCGCTGGCGCGCAGCCTCGCGGCAAGAGCCATCGATGCCGGCATCGATCTGGCGCTCGAAGACAAAATACGTGTTTTTCTCTATCTGCCGTTCGAACATTCCGAGGATGCCACTGATCAGGAAAAATCGGTCGCGCTACATGCGGCCAACGCCGAGGCCTATCTCGAATATGCTATCGAGCATCGCGATATCATTGAGCGCTTCGGCCGTTTTCCGCACCGAAACAGGGTGTTGGGGCGCAAAACCACGCCCGATGAGCAGGTATTTTTGACCGAGGGCGGGTTCAGCGGCTGACCTGCCACCATCCGGCGCCTTTCGGTAGCTTCTCGATGCCGGAGGCGTCGACCACGGCCAGCCGCTCGGCAACGCTGCGCCCTGCAACCATCAAGCCCGGCGCGATCTCCGCCAACGGAGCCAGCACGAAGGCGCGCTCCAGCATGCGTGGGTGTGGAACCTCCAGTCCGGCTTCACGGATAACCCGGTCGCCGTAAGTCAGCACGTCGATGTCGATCAGGCGCGGTCCCCAACGCTCCTCACGCACCCGCTTCAGCCGGTGTTCGGCATCGAGGCAACGGTCGAGCAGCGCGCGCGGCTCCAGCGTCGTTGAAAGTTCGGCAGCAATATTGAGGAAATCCGGCTGATCGAGCTTTCCCCATGGCGGCGTTCGGTAGAGCGAGGAAACCGCCATCACGGTAATATCCGCATCGGCGTCCAGCATGCGCAAGGCTGCGCGCATGGCACTGGCGGGGTCGCCCAGATTGCCGCCGAGACTAAGGTAAACGGTGGTGTTGCCGGCTTGTGAATTCATCTCAGCAGGCTGCGGATCGTTGCCAGGCAATCGCCCTGCCGACGCAGAAAATACAATATTCCATAGGGCTTCCATACATCTGTTAATGCCCACCCGCATTGATTTCGCGCGCCAGAATAGCATCGGCAACAGCCAATGCGTCCACGTTGATTGCGACATCGTGGACACGAAACAGATGCGCTCCCTTCAGCCGCAGGACGACGCTGGTGGCGGCCGTTCCCACGGCCCTTTCATCGGCGTCGCGGCCGGTGACGGTTCCGATGAAGCGCTTTCGCGAGGTGCCGGCGACAAGCGGAAAACCCAGAGCGTGCAGTTCGGAAAACCGCGCCATCAGATCGAGGTTTTCCGCAGCCGTTTCCTTGGCGAAACCAAAGCCTGGATCAAGCATCATCTGATCCCGGGCGACATTGGCCTGCCGCGCAATTTCCAGCGACTTTTCAAGAAAGAAAAACTGGTCATCAATGACGTCCGGCAGCTTTTCGCGTTCCCTGCCCGTATGCATGATGATCAGCCCCGCGCCTGTTTCCGCTGCGACTCGGGCGATGCCGGGTTCGCGTTGCAGGCCCCACACATCGTTGATGATGTGGGCGCCGGTGGCAACCGCAAGCCGCGCCGTCTCCTCGCGATAGGTGTCGATGGAGATCAGAATATCGGGAAGATCGGCCAGCGCCTCGACTATCGGCAGCGCGCGCGCCTGTTCTTCCCTGGCCGTGATCGGCTCGGCGCGGGGGTTGGTCGATTCGCCGCCGACATCGATGACGACAGCCCCTTCCCGCGCCATCAGGCGTGCCTGTTCGATCGCCGTGTCGAAACTGTCGAACCGGCCTCCGTCGGAGAAACTGTTGGGCGTGACGTTGAGAATGCCCATGACATGGGCCTTGGCGCCAAACACAAGATGGCGATCATGCGCCAATTGCCATCGTCTTATCATCATTGCCGGTCAACCAGAGTGGAGATCGCGTAACGTTTTGCTTGTACAACCGGGCGGGCGCCGTCCAGATGAATACCCGTTGCGCCGATCGTTGGCGTAAAGCAAGGATGCGACAGAGGCAACATGATGAAGCGGTTCCTGCTCGGCGTCCTGCTGCTGGCGATCACTGGCCTGCCGGCCCAGGCCGCCGACCTCGTCAAAAGCTACTCCTATTTTCGCATAGGGGGCAGCACGCTGGAAGAGATCGAGAACCAGCTTTCGACGAAGGGGCCGCAAGTGAAGAGTACCGGCAACCGTCACCCCGGCGCGACGCGAATGGCGTTCAAGACCCGCCTCGGCTTTGCCGAAAAACCCGACTCATGCCGGATCGTTTCCGCGAACGTGACGGTGAAGGTGCATGTCATCCTTCCCCGCTGGCATCGCCCGCGCAAGGCGGATGCCGGCGTAAAACTGTTCTGGGATACGCTGTCCGCCGATATTAAGCGCCATGAGGAAAGCCACATCGTCATTGCCAAGAACCACGCCCGCAAGCTGGAACAGGCGCTCCTGGCAACCGGCAGCCAGAAGGATTGCGCGGCGGCGAAAGCCAAGGCCGAGACCATTTCCGAGAAGATACTTGCACACCACGAGCGAGCGCAGGCCCAGTTCGACAAAGTCGAGGGCATCAATTTCGAAAGCCGCATGCTGCGGCTGCTGCACTACAGAATCGAACGGATCGAAAGCGGCCGCCTGCCGGGTTGAGCGAGAGGTGGCGGTGCGTTTCAACTGGCCCAAAAGAACGGTAACGATCCCGGCACCGCGCCCACCTTGGCTCGACACGTCCCGCGACACCTGATAATTCCCGCGGCGCTGTTTTAAGGAAACGCGTGCCGGTTGGTAGTCCGGCGACCCGCCAGGGTCCGAAGCCCGTCCCATCGACGTGGTCCACAGCCTGCCAAGGTATCCCTTTGCGATCATGCCGCTCCAGGCAGCATCTCGCTACAGGGTTGCTTTCGGAAGTGGCGCGCGACAATGAGCGGGATGAATGGGTCGATGAACAAGTCCTTTCAGGAAAAGACCGACCAGGGTTTCAGGGCGCCACCCCTGACGGAGAAGGAAAAGAACGTCATCATTGCCGGCGTCCTGCTGTCGATGCTGCTGGCAGCACTCGATCAAACCATCGTCGCGCCCGCCATGCCAACCATAGGGGCAGCGCTCGGCCACGACGAATACCTGCCGTGGATCGTCACGGCCTATCTCCTGACCGCAACAGCGGTCGCACCGCTCTACGGCAAGATCTCCGATGTGTACGGGCGGCGGCCGACGATCTATGCGGCCATCCTTCTCTTTCTGGCTGGGTCCATCGTCGCTGCGACCGCTCCCAACATGCTGGCCCTCATCCTTGGCAGAGCTATCCAGGGGGCCGGCGGCGGCGGCTTGTTCGCCCTGTCGCAGACCGTCATAGGCGACCTGGTCCCACCGCTCGAGCGTGCCCGCTATTCGGCGTGGATATCGGGCACATGGGCCGTCGCCAGCATCGCCGGACCGCTGTTGGGCGGCACCTTTGCCGAGCATCTGCACTGGTCGCTGATATTCTGGATCAATATCCCGCTCGGACTGCTGGCGATGGCGATCATCAACAACCCGCTCAAGAAGCTGCCCATCGCGGCAAAAAACCACGGTATCGACGGCTGGGGCTCTGCCCTTCTCGTCGTCGCTACGTCCCTACTTCTTCTCGCGCTGAACTGGGGCGGCAGTCGCTATGCGTGGCTTTCACCGGAAATTCTCGGGCTTGTCGGCTGCTCGGCGCTGTTTTGGGCCGGTTTTTCGCTTCGGCTGATGCGGGCTGCCGAACCGCTGGTTTCGCTCGAAGTGCTCGGCAACCCGATCGTCTTGTGCGGAACGCTATCGACCTTCCTTGTCCAGAGCGCCAATGTTGGGCTGGCGATCTACCTGCCTGTCTACATGCAGACAATACTGGGCCTATCCGTCAGCGATTCCGGCATTGCCATGCTCGGGCTATTGCTGGGCACCGTAGTCGGGGCGGCGGCGGCCGGAACGCTGGTTGCGCATATCCGGCATTACAAGCGGATCGCGATGTTCGGGGTGGCGCTCAGCATGGTCAGCTTTATGGCGCTGGGCTTCATGCCCGCGCATGCGTCTCTGCTTCAGATCGAAATCCTCACCGCCTGCGTCGGCATCGGTACCGGCGCCACTTTCCCCGTTGCCACGGTTTCCGTCCAGAATGCCGTTGACCGCGCCCATCTCGGAGTAGCTACCGGCGTGCTGACCTTCCTGCGGACGCTGGGCGGCGCGCTTGGCGTGGCTATGCTCGGCGCGGTCGCGCTTGGTTATGGCATGCCGCTTGGCAGGGAGGGGGCCGAGACCGCCGCCGGGAATTCCTCCCAGGAGGCCTTCATGATGATCTTCTTCGCCTGCGCCGCAACCATGGTGCTCGCCATGGTCACATTCGCCCTGATGCCGGAAAAGCCGCTGCGCGGGCGTGACGTCACCCCTGCGCTTGAATAGCCGAGGCGTAACGCGAAAGCGCTTTGGCTAACCCTGTCGGGCGGGAACGCGCACCACAAGGCCGTCCAGATCGTCGCGAACCTTGATCTGGCAGGACAAGCGGGAGTTGGGCTGCACATCGTAGGCGAAGTCCAGCATGTCCTCTTCCATCGCCTGCGGTTCGCCCACCGTTGCCGTCCACGCTTCGTCGACATAGACGTGGCAGGTCGCACAGGCGCAGGCGCCGCCGCATTCGGCCTCGATGCCGGGAACGGCATTGCGAACCGCGTTTTCCATGACGGTCGAGCCGTTTTCGGCATCCACGTCGAACTGGGTGCCGTCGTGGGCAATGTAGGTCAGCTTTGTCATATGTCACCTGAAAGAGTCTGCGCCGAGATAATCACTCCGGCGCACAAGTCAACTGGCGCGCGAAAGCGTCGTTCGGTGCCGTTTTCTGGAAAGTGTGCCGCTAAAGCATGTCTCCCGAAAGTGGGCACCGGTTTCGGGGCAAAGACATGCGAGAAACAACGACCTAAAGCACGGAAAGCGAACCTGAAAGGTCGCTACGTGCTTTAGGTCAGCGCGCGATGGCGGCGATGAAATCGCGAACGGCCTCGACAAGCCCGTCGAGCCGCTTCCAGATACGCGCTTCGTCTGGGCAGCCCTCGATATCGGCGGCACATTCGGCAATGGCGAAGGCCCCTACCCCGCGCGCCGAACCCTTGAGCCCATGCGCAAGCGACAACCGGCCTTTCGTATCGGTTTCAGCCATTTTCTGCGCCATGCCGAGTGCCTGCTGGAGAAAAAGCGCCAGCACTTCCTGCTCCAGCGCACGGTCCCCCATTGTCTGGCGCGATAGATGCGCCATATCGATCGGGCGTGGAGGGGCCGGAATAGTTGTCTCGCCGCCCGGCATTGAAAAGGCCATCCCGAGGTCACCGCTCATAATCGCCTCAATTCCCTTGCAGACAGCCCAAAGCAGCCGATATCCGACCGATTGTTATGGCTAGCGAGTTAATGAGACGTTGCGAAAAAATAGCGGATCGAAGGCGTCCAAATCACGCTCCTGTTAACCTTATATTTAAAGTTTTACGTATCGCGCCGAATGCATGTTTTCTTTACCCCCCTGTGTCATTACGATACGCGGGGTCCATATTGAGCCTCATGCGCGGGGCTAGAGAATCGATAATAACAGGCTCCGCGGCAGCTAGTACAGGGTAGCGAAGGCATGGCGAAGAAACCGACGACCTCCAAGAATCTCGACAATGACGTGGCCAGCGAGCTTGAAAAAGCGCTGGATCTCGACTTGGCAAACGAAGCTGGCGGCATCGACATGGCGGCTTCCATGGAAGATCTGGAAGCACAAATCTCCCAGGCGGCCGACGAATTGGCCCGTGCCGGGCGCGGCGAAAAGGGTGCGACGGATGCGCCCGTGAGCGCGCCTGCGAAGCCCGTGGCCAAGCAGCCGTCACAGCCGGAATTGCGGCCGATCGAACAATTCGGTGCCGCGCAGACTGGCTTTGCGCCGGCCAATGACGACCGCCAGAAGGATTATCGTTCCCTGCTGCATGCGCTTAACCGGCGCTCTTCCAGCGCGATCTATTGGGTGGTTGCCTTTGTATCGCTGGCCTGGATCGTCGGTGCGGGCGCCATTGCCAACATGATGTTTGGCAACGGCATCTGGAAAATCCGCTCACTCGACCAATTGCTGGCCCAACCGGGACTGATCGGGCTGGCCGTGGCGACGGTGCTGCCTATTGTCCTGTTTTGGGCGTTCGCAACCATGATCCGCCGCGCGCAGGACATGCGTCTGGCGGCACAGTCGATGACCGAGGTGGCCTTTCGCCTGGCCGAGCCGGAAAATCTCGCCCAGGACCGCGTCATGATGATCGGCCAGGCCGTGCGCCGCGAAGTGGCGGCCATGGGTGAAGGCATCGAGCGCACGCTGGCCCGCGCCGTCGAGCTTGAAACGCTGGTTCATAGCGAGGTCAATCAGATCGAGCGCTCCTATACCGAGAACGAAGCGCGCATCCGTTCGCTCGTGGATGGTCTCGGCAGCGAGCGCGAAGCCGTGGTCGGCCACGCGGAGCGCGTGCGGGCCTCGATTATGGGTGCCCACGAAACCCTGAAAGAAGAAATCGATTCCGCCGGCGATACCATCCGCGACAGCATTATGAGCGCGTCGACCAACCTGTCGATGACGATCACCAATTCCGGCGATACGCTGATCGACCGCATCAACCAAAGCTCGATGTCGATTTTCGATTCCGTCGAAGGCCGCCTGGATTCCATTACCGACCGTCTTTCGACCTCCGGCGAGGCTTTCGCCAGCCTGCTCGACACGCGCATCGCCAAATTGACCGACAGTACCGATGGGCTGACGCGCTCGCTGACCGACCTTCTGGACGACCGTACGGCCGGGATGGTGTCACTGCTCGGCGGTGCCGCACGCACGCTCAACACCGAGTTCGAGGCCAGCCTCAGCGGCATTGAACGGACGCTGGCTGAACGCGGACAGGCCTTGATCAGCGAATTCCAGACCCGCGCCGAAGCACTTGATACCGGCACGCAGAAGCTGAACGCGGCCCTTGAGGCCCGCGCCCGGCAGATCAACGAGACGCTGGTTGAGCGTGCCCGCGATATCTCCAACGCCTTCACGCAGAGCAAGGACGACCTGTCGGTGATGATCGACCAGGGCAAGGCCCAGATCGGCGCCAATATGGCCGACATCGTCACCTCCACGTCGACGATGCTGGAAGCCCGCGCGACCGATTTTGCCGGCCGCATGGAAGAGGCTCGCCACGCCGTTTCACAATCGTTCGATACCGATATCCAGCGCCTGACCGACGCTCGCGCCGGCATCGAGAGCGCCGTTGAGGAGCATAGCCGAAAGCTGGCGGAAAGCGGCGAGCGCATGGCTGCGGCCATGCACGAGGATCTGGCCAAGTTCAGTGAAGGCCGCGCCGACATCGATGCCGTCGTTACCGGCCAGGTGCAGAAGCTTGCCGAAGGCCGCAATCTGATTTCGCGAGCCCTCGAAGAGGATTTGCGCAAGGTCAACGAATCCCGCGCGGCGATGGATGCCTCGCTCGGAAGCCATCTGGAGCGTCTGGACGAGGGCCGCAACCGGCTTTCTCATGCGTTGAATGAAGACTCGGAGAAACTGGTCCAAGCCCGCTCGATCATTGACGAAATGGTCTCTGGTCATGTCGGTAAATTGGTTGAAGGCCGCAACATTCTGACGCGCGCGCTGGAAGCCGACATGAACAAGCTGGCCGAAAGCCGCGCCGGCATCGACGGGCTGGTCGCCGGTCAGGTCGAAAAGATCGCGGAGGGCCGCGCGACGCTGGCCAAGGCTCTGGAAACCGACATCGGCGGTATCAAGGGGCTGATGGATAGCCACTCAGCGAAGCTTGCGGAAGACCGCAGCCTGCTTTCGCGTACGCTGGAGGACGACCTCGCCAAGCTGGCGGAAGGCCGCTCCAGCATCGATGGGCTCGTTGCCGGCCAGGTGGAAAAGCTGGCCGAAGGCCGCGACATTCTCAAGCGTGCGCTGGAAGCCGACCTCAACACCATCCAGGGCGTGATTGCCGATCAATCCGACCGGCTGGTACAGGATCGTTCGAAGCTTTCGCAGGTCTTGCAAAGCGACCTCGACCAGGTGCGCGGCGCCGTTTCCGAGCACGCCGACCGGCTTGCCGAAGAGCGCGTCAACCTTTCGCGCACGCTGGAGGACGATCTTGCCAAGCTGGCCGATAGCCGCTCCAGCATCGACGGACTGGTTGCCGGTCAGGTCGAGAAACTGGCCGAGGGCCGCGATATCCTCAAGCGCGCGCTGGAGGCCGACCTCGCCAAGCTGGCGGAAAGCCGCGCCGACATCGATGGGCTGGCTGCCGGCCAAGTCGAGAAACTGGCCGAGGGCCGCGATATTCTCAAGCGCGCGCTCGAGGCTGACCTCAATACCATCCAGAACGTGATCGCCGATCAGTCCGACCGTCTGGTGCAGGACCGTTCTAAGTTTTCGCAGGCCCTCGAAGGCGATCTCGATCATGTCCGTGGGGCGATTTCCGGACACCACGATAAGCTCGCCGAAGAGCGCGCCACGCTGTCGCGTGCGCTGGAAGCCGATCTCACCGCGATCCACGGTGTTATTGCCGGTCAATCCGAAAAACTGGCGCAGGACCGTGCAGGCCTTGCAAAAGCGCTGGAAGACGACATCACCAAGCTGGCCGAAAGCCGTTCCAGCATCGACGGACTGGTTGCCGGGCAGGTCGAGAAACTGGCGGAGGGACGCGATATCCTCAAGCGCGCGCTGGAGGCTGATCTCAACACGATTCAGGGCGCGGTTGCCGGTCAATCGCAGAAACTGGTGGAGGACCGCAACGAATTCTCGCGGGCGCTCGACGCCGATCTCCACAGCGTCAGCAGTCTTTTGCAGGATCACATGCAAAGACTGACGCAGGATCGTGCCAGCCTGGGACAGGCGCTCGAGGACGATCTCACCAAGCTGGCCGAAAGCCGCTCCAGCATCGACGGACTGGTCGCCGGCCAGGTCGAGAAGCTGGCCGAGGGCCGCGATATCCTCAAGCGCGCGCTGGAAGCCGATTTGCAGAAGCTCGCGGCAACCCGTGGCGACATAGACGATGTCATCGTCGGTCACGTCGGCAAGCTCGCCGATGGCCGCGACATGCTGACCCGTGCACTGGAAGACGACCTCGGCAAGCTTACCGAGGCGCGTCGCGGCATCGACCTCGCCGTTTCCGGTCATATCGACCAGATTGCAGCCAAGAGCACGGGCATTTCCGACGCGATCGCTGCCGACGTGCAGAAGATCGAGGCCGTTTTCGATCGCCAGACCGGCGTCATCGAAGAGCGCGCAGGCACCATGGAACGAGCGCTTTCATCGGGCGTCGACAATATTCGCGGCGTTCTCGAAAAGAGTGCGGTGTTCGTTGCCGGCGAATTGCGCGACAAGGTCATGGAAGTCACCGCTGTCCTGCATGAGCAGGCAGGAGCCGCCTTCAGCGACGCCGACCGCAAGATCGCCGAGCGTGCCGAAAAGACCGCGGCCGCCCTGCTGCTGCGGGCCGAAGACATTGCCCGTACCTTCGAGGAGGCGGATCAGCGCATTTCGGTGCGGGCGCAGGACAGTTCCAACGCCATGCTGTCGCGTGCCGGAGAAACCGCGGACGAACTGGCCGCACGCGCCAGCGCCATTGCCAGCACGTTCGACGCGGCGGATCAGAAGCTCGTCGCGCGCGCCGTTGAAACGGCCCAGTCGTTGGCCGCGCGTGCCGGCGACATCCTGCGCAACTTCGAAGCTGCAGACGAGCGCCTCGGCACCCGTATCGGCGAATCGGCCGAAGCGCTCGCCTCGCGCGCCTCGGACCTCGGCCGCATCTTCGACAGCGCAGATCAACAGTTGACGGCCCGCATCACCGAAGGCTCGGAAGCGCTTTCCGCCCGCGTCACGGAAATCGGGCGTGTCTTCGACGATGCCGACAACCGCATGGTTTCACGCATCGCCGAAACGGCCTCCTCGATTGGTGGACATGCCGATCATATCGTAGGCGCGTTCGCCGAGACGGAGCAGCGCGTTGCCGAGCGTTCCCGCCAGACCGGGCAGGAACTTACAGCGCATGCCCGCCAGATCGAGCAGGCCCTTTCCGGCGTCGATGAACGCCTCGCAGCCAGTGCGGCGGCAACACATGCCCGCGTCGAGGAGCAGGTTTCCAGCGTAGAGAACAGGTTCGCACAGACGACCGACACGATGGGCCAAAAGCTCAGCGAGCAGATCGCGCAGGCGGAAAACCAGCTTGTCTCGCGCGCCAATGTCATCGCCGAAACGTTCACAGCCGTCGGCCAGCATATCGGCCAGAGCACCAACGAGGCGGCAAAGACCATCGGCGTCAATACGCGTGAACTGAGCACCATGCTTGCTACCCGCTCTGCCGAGATCACCAAGATCCTGGACGAGACGGCACGGCCGCTGGTCGATCGCTTCGCCGAAGGCGGCACCGAATTGCAGCGCTCCATGCAGGAAGCGACCGAACGCGCGACTACCAAGCTGCGCGAGGAAAATGCCGCACTCGTGGATGCCCTCGCCAGCCGCACGGCCGAGACCCTCTCGGCAGTCGAAGGCGCACGCGAAACGCTTGCCGACAGCGTTCACAATTTGATCGGCCGCATGACCGCGTCCAGTTCGCAGCTCAACGAGCTGATCGAGCATGCGGCGGCCAATCTTGGCCAGGTCGACGGGCGTTTGGCGCAAAGCACGCAAAGCTTCGCGGCAACGACCGAGAAGGCGGCGCAGACGTTTGCCAGTTCGGCACGCCTGGTCGATTCAAACACGACAAGGCTGACCGAGCTTTCCTCGACCACGCTGCGCGAAGTGGCGTCGATTGCCACGAAATTCGACGAGCACAGCCGGCTCCTGTCGTCGGCATCCAGCCTGCTGGGCTCGGCGCAAAGCAATCTGGAACATACGCTTGAGCGCCAATCCTCGATCGAGGATCTGGCGGTCGGCCTCGTCAAGAAGTCCGAAGACCTCGAAAGGGTCATGCGCTCTTTCGAAAACCTCGTCGGAAAGACGCTGGAGAACGCCGAAGGCAAGACGTTGCAGTCCGCAGACAAGATCCGCGCTGCAATCACCGACGTCGTCGAATCGGCTACCAAGCGTTTCGCCGATGCCACCGAGGAAATGCGGCGCACTGCCGGCTCCATCAAGAGCGAACTCGATCTCACCCGTGCCGAACTGAAAAAAGGCGTGGTGGAGATGCCACAAGAGGCCAAGGAATCGACCACGGCAATCCGGCGCGCCGTGTCGGAACAAATCAACGCACTGAAAGAACTGTCGGATATCGTTGCGAAATCTGGCCGCAGTGTCGATGTTTCGGAACCTCGCTCCCTGCGTCCCGCGCCGCAAGCGCCAGCCGCGCGCGCACCGGAGCCGCAGCGTCGCGCTCCCCAGGCTCCGCTGGGCGAGACAACGCTTCGCGGGCCGATCGAACCCCAGCGGCAGGCTGAAACCACTTTGCGGCAACGCGATGCAGCCACGCGTCCCGCCCAGGGTTGGGTTCAGGGGTTGCTCGCCGGTGCATCGCGCGACGACAATGGCCAGCCTGCTCCGGTCGAGACGCCGCGTGCGGCGCCTGCCCCGCGTTCGCCCCTGCATGTCGTGGAATCGCTCAACTCGCTTTCAGTCGACATTGCGCGCGCCATCGATCATGAAGCCTCGATCGAGTTGTGGAACCGCTATCGCCGTGGCGAACGCGACGTGTTCACCCGCCGCCTCTACACATTGAAAGGCCAGCAGACCTTCGACGAGATTCGCCGCAAATATCAGGCAGAAGCGGAGTTCCGCGCCGCTGTCGACCGGTATTGCGACGACTTCGAAAAGCTGTTGAAGGACGTGTCGCGCAACGACCGCGACAACATGGTCACGCAGACTTATCTGACCTCGGATACCGGCAAGGTCTACACCATGCTTGCCCATGCCAGCGGTCGGTTGGGCTGACCGGCCACTACGACGGAAAAAGGAAAAGGCCGGATCGCTCCGGCCTTTTTCTTGAACTACGGCGCGCCATGCGGGCGAGGTCACCCGGTCAGATCACGGAATCCGTCCAGCGCACGATTTCCTGCGCCGCAGTCCCGAACGCCTTGTCGAGCGCGGCGACATAGGCCTGGTTGCCGCTTCCCGAGACGGGGGCCGACGCAGTGAAGTCCTTCGAAGCCCGAACTTCTCCGTTGCGGTCGTTCAGAACGCGTACGAACAGGTCGACGCTAGCGTTTTGTGCGCCGTCGACCTGAACCTCGAACGAGCGAACCTCGACGATGATCTGGTAGTCGATCGCCAGCCCCTCGCCCGGCTTGCCGACGCCGGCAAAGCTGCCCGAGCGCTGGAACGTCTCGGCCAGTCGCGCCTGCACGATCAGCGGCAGGCGATCGGCCCATTGCGCGCCCTTGAGGTACTGGATGGAACGCGCCGACGATTTGATGACGATATTCTGGCTGTCCAGCGCCTTGAGCGCCGACGGTTCCGCGATCAGGATCTGACGGCGGCTGTGGGCCTTGGTCGAAACCGACGGGGCCGACAACTCAAACGTGTCGAGCGGCGCGGGGCCGCCGCCCGGCAGCGCCGCGCACCCGGCCAGGGAAAAGACAAGGAGTGCTACGCTCGAATAGAGCCTGATCGATTTCACGCGCGATCCCCGTTGTCTCTGCGGACCTCAATTCGTTCGGACCGCCCTTGTGGCGCCGAAGTCGATTTTCTGGGGCGGGTAAGGGGCGATGTCAACGCCGCGCCCGCCCGTCATACTGGCGTACCTCGCCCGATCCGCCCGAAAGAATCTTCTGCGGATTGCGGCTGAGGTCGGTGACAGCTTCCTCGATACGGCCGATGGAGCGGCGGCTATCCTGCACCAGGGCATTTATGTTTTGCAGACCCTGCCCCGAAAAGCGCGCCAGATTGTCGGTGATCGTGCCAAGGCGCGCGTTCAGCGTATCCGCCACCTGCTTGAACGATTTGAGCGTTTCCCTTGCATCGGCCATGACGCCATTGGCCTCGCCGGAACCCAGCAGTTTGTCGACTTTGAGCAAGATGCCATCGACGCGCACAGAGGCGGCGTTGAGACGCGAGGCCAACTGCTTCGCGTCATGGATGGTCTGGTCGATATCGTCAGCCCCGTCGGCGAATTTATCCGTAACCACGGCGATATCGGCAGCTGCCTTATTTGCGTTTTCACTGGCTTTCTGGATGTTGGAGAGCGCCGCCCGGACATCCTCCGGATTGACGGCATCAAGCACACCATCGACCTTGGCCAAGGTGCCTTGCGTACTTTTGGCGAAATCGTTGATCGACCCGACAGCGGTATCGACGTTGCTGACCACCCGCTCGAACTGCCCGCTGGTCTCTTTCAAATTGTTGGTTACGGTGTTGATATTGGCTACGATCTGTTTGACCTGATCCTTGTCCACCGAATTGAGCAATCCCTCCGCAGCCTTCAGGGTTCCGTCGAGCTTGCCGGAAACGCTGCTTACCGTGTCGGAGAGCGCGCTCACGCTGGCCAGGAATTTATCGATGCCGTCGGCATTCTTCGCCAGAGAGTCGGAAAACGCCTGGGCGTTCTGAACGGTCTGGGTCAGCGGGCCGCGAACGTCTTTCGCAAAGCCTTCCAACTCGGAAAGCACCGCGTCGGCGCGCTGGAAAATATCCTGTGCCGTCTGCAGCAGGTTCGTCACCGCCGATGGGTTGGCGACAATTACGGCAACCTTGCCTTCCAACTCGGCCTGGTCAAGGAGATTGACCTCTTTGGGGTCCGCCCCCTTGAGTTCGATATTGGCCTGCCCGGTCAGGCCCGCGAGACCAATATCGGCCTTGGTAGACTTGGTGATCGGCGTCGTGCGGTCAACCTCGGTATCGGCGATGGCCGCTGTCGGGTTGCTCACGTCGATATAGACGCGCTTGACGTCGCCCACCTTGATGCCGTTGAACAACACGAAGCTACCGCGCCCAAGACCGGACGCCGAACCAGGAATACGAACGCGCAGCATCACCGTCTCGCCCCGGTCGCCGATCGCGGCGGTCCAGTAGACGAAGGCGAACGCCGCAAGAATGGCGGTCAGCGTGAATATCCCGACGATAACGTAGTTGGCTCTGGTTTCCATTGCCGTGATTATGGTTGTGTGCGTGCGGCAAGATCAAGTTGCCGGGCGCGTTTGCCACGGAAATAGGATTTTACCCAGGGTTCTTCACTCTTCATCATGTCGTCTATCGTGCCTTCGATCAGAATCTTCTTGTTTCCAAGCACCGCTACACGGTCGCAGGCGGTAAAAAGCGAATCAAGATCGTGCGTGACCATGTAGACGGTCAGGTCCATGGTGTCGCGAAGCTTGACGACGAGTTCGTCGAATTCGGCGGCACTGATGGGGTCGAGACCGGAGGTCGGTTCGTCCAGGAAGACGATGTCCGGGTCCAGCGCCAGCGCACGCGCCAGCGCTGCCCGCTTGATCATGCCGCCGGAAAGTTCAGACGGGTACTTTCGCGCCGCATCAGGCGGCAGCCCGACCAACTCGATCTTGAGCATGGCCAGTTCATCCATCAGCCTGGGCGGCAAATCGAGGTATTCCCGCATCGGCACCTGCACGTTTTCCAGCACCGTCAGCGCCGAAAACAGCGCGCCGTGCTGGAAAAGAACGCCCAAACGCATGTCGATTCGCAATCGACCCAGGTCGCTCGCCTCTTCGACATCGACGCCGAACAGCCTGATCGTGCCGGATTGCTTCTTGTTGAGGTTCAGAATGGTGCGCAGCAGCACGGATTTTCCTGCGCCTGAGGCACCGACAAAACCCAAGATCTCGCCGCGCCGTATATCTAGGAACAGATGGTCCAGGATGACCTTGCCGGAGAAGGCGACCGTGATGTCGTGCGCGGAAAGAACGATTTCGTCGCTGCCCTTGGGAGCCGCTATTTCGGGCGCGTCTTCGACAGCCATCATCTCAGAACTCTATCGCCGCATAGAACATGGCAAATAGCCCATCGAGTATGATGACGACGAAGATCGATTTCACCACCGAGGCGGTAACGTGCTGGCCGAGCGATTCGGCGCTGCCGCCCACCTTCATGCCTTCGACCGAAGCGATCGTACCGATGATGATCGCCATGAAGGGCGCCTTGATGAGACCGGCGAAGATGGTGCTCGTGTCGATGGCGGACCGCAGCCGATCGACAAAGGCGGCGGGTGGTATGTCGGAATAGAAATACGCCGCCGCCATGCCGCCGCCGAGCGCGGCGAAATTGGCGATGATGGTCAGGCAGGGCAAGGCAATCACCAGGGCGACGAGGCGCGGAAAGACCAGGACGCCAATAGGGTTGAGGCCGATCACCTTGAGGGCGTCGACCTCCTCGCGCATCTTCATCGAGCCGATTTCGGCGGTGATGGCGCTGCCGGAGCGGCCCGCTATCATGATCGCGGTCATCAGCACGCCCATCTCGCGCAACACCAGCACGCCGACCAGATCGACGACGAAGATGTCGGCGCCGAAATAGCTGAGCTGGTAGGCGCCCTGCTGGGCAACGATCGCGCCGACGATCGCCGACATCAGCACGACAACAGGGATGGCGCCTACGCCCATGCGGTCAATCTGGCTGAAGATGGCGGCCGGATTGACGGCATGGCCCCGGCCGAGTTTCATCTGCGCGCCGCGGATCGTCGCGCCGAGGATGTTCATGGCGGACAGGAAGTCGTCGCGCATCTCGTAGACGCGCCGCCCCACGGCTTCCAGCACGCGAATGACGATATTCGGCTTCGGGTCCGCGCCAGAATCCTTGTCGTGCTTGCCGGCCTCGCCGACGGCATCCAGCAGGATCGACGCGACCTTGCTTTGTCCCTGCACGGCAACCTGGCTTCCATCGCCCTCAAAGGCCTTTATGAGGCGGTCGATCAGCCATGCGCCCGCCGTATCGATCTTGTCGATACCGGAGAGGTCGAGAGCAAGCTTGCTGAATCCCTTGCGCTTTTCCAGTTTGCGCATCTCGTCGTCGATCAAGGCGATCGTGCGCGTCGTCCAGACTCCGGAAAAGGCGCAGCCAAGCACACCATCCTCCTCGCCCACTTCTATGCGCGGCTGGTGGTTGGCGGCGGCGGTAGCTGTCGTGCTTGCGTCCCGTTTCCCGATGGTCAACATGGCGTCCTGTTTAGCGTGATGAACAAGGCCTGTCGATTTGACGAAGTCCCTGTTTAAGCACGGCTGGAGAAGAAAAATATGGCGCGTGTCATTTCGGTTGTAGCCGAGCGGTTCCCCATTGCTGGCGTTTTCACCATTTCACGCGGCTCCAAAACGGAAGCCGAGGTCATTGCCTGCACGATACGAGACGGAAACCACCTTGGGCGCGGCGAATGCGTACCCTACCGGCGCTACGGCGAAACGATGGAAAGCGTGCTTGCGCAGATCGATACGGCGCGCGCCGATGTGGCCAACGGGATGAGTCGCGCCGACCTGGTTGCCGCGATGCCAGCGGGTGCCGCCCGCAACGCCGTCGATTGCGCCTTGTGGGATCTGGAGGCAAAAACCAGCGGCGTTTCGGTCGCCGCCCGCATCGGTACGGTGCCCCGCCCGCTCGAAACAGCCTACACGCTGTCGCTGGGCGAGCCGGAAGCAATGGCGGCGCAGGCCCGCGCCAATGCCGCAAGGCCGCTTCTGAAGGTAAAGATTGGCGGCGGCAACGGGGATATCGCCCGCATTCGCGCCGTGACGCAGGCGGCACCATCCAGCCGAATCATCCTCGATGCCAATGAAGGGTGGAGCGAAGACAACATCGCCGAGAACCTGGCGGTCGCGGCCGAACTCGGTATCGCGCTGATCGAGCAACCGCTGCCGGTCGGCAAGGACGCGCTCTTGCGCGATATGGCGCATCCCGTGCCGATCTGCGCCGACGAAAGCGTGCATGTCGCGGCTGACCTGCCGTCGCTGCTTGGCCTGTACGACGTCGTCAACATCAAGCTGGACAAGTCCGGCGGGCTGACGGAAGCGCTCCTGTTGCGCGACAGAGCGCGAGAACTGGGTTTCGGCATCATGGTAGGCTGCATGGTCGGCACGTCGCTTGCCATGGCACCGGCGGTTCTTCTGGCGCAGGACGCGGAGTTTGTCGATCTCGACGGCCCGCTGCTGCTGGCGCGCGACCGCACGCCCGGCCTCACCTATGAAGGCTCGCTCGTCTCGCCTCCGCAAAATGCCCTGTGGGGCTGACTGGCCCTGATAACAGGATCGTGGTTGCCGCCTGCCATGCGGGCGGTTAGCTTGCGGCTCTTTGAAGGAGTATGTTTCATGGATCTCGGAATTCGCGGGAAGAAGGCCATCGTCTGTGCATCCAGCAAGGGACTGGGGCGGGGCTGCGCCTTTGCCCTTGCCGAAGCTGGATGCGACCTTGTCGTCAACGGCCGCAATGGCGAGTTGCTGGCGCGCACGGCCGCTGAATTGCGCGAAAAATTCGGCGTCGAGGTGATAGAAATCGTTGGCGACGTTTCGAAGCCCGAGGTGCAACAGGCGCTACTGGCCGCATGTCCCGATCCGGACATTCTCGTCAACAACAATGGCGGACCGCCTTTCCGCGACTTCCGCGAACTCGACCGGGAGAAAATCCTCGAAGGCGTCACCAACAACATGGTCACCCCCATCGAACTGGTCAAAGCGGTAATCGACGGCATGGCCGCGCGCGGCTTCGGCCGTATCGTCAACATCACTTCGCTGTCGGTATATGTGCCCATTGCCGGTCTCGACCTGTCGTCGGGCGCGCGCGCCGGGCTGACATCTTTCCTGGCAGGCGTTGCCCGCACCGTTGCCGACAAGAACGTCACCATCAACAATATGCTTCCCGGCAAACTCGACACCGACCGCCTGCGCGGCCCGCACGAAGCCGGCAGCGTCGAAGACCCGGCTGCCGCTGCGGCGCGCAAGACGCGCATTTCGGCCGACGTTCCCGCCAAGCGGCTTGGTACGCCAGAAGAGTTCGGCCAGATTTGTGCTTTCCTGTGTTCGGTTCACGCGGGATACCTGACGGGCCAGAACATACCGGTGGATGGCGGGCTTTACGTCAGCGCGTTTTGAAGGCGCGGATAGCGGGGGGCTTTCCAACTTCAGAAGCGGTTCTTTGGAGCCAAGGGCGGCGGCGCCATTTTCACCCTCGAAAATCTGCCGCCACATGGTAGATGATTTGCAGTCAATAGAGGGGGACCGCGACCATGGAAGGCGATAGCACCAAGACCACATGGTCGGATCTGGATGAAGCGGCCCTCCATTTCCACAAATATCCAATTCCGGGCAAGCTCGAAATCCAGGCGACCAAGCCGCTCGGCAACCAGCGCGACCTGGCGCTTGCCTATTCGCCCGGCGTCGCCGCACCTTGCCTTGCCATCCAGGACGACCCGGCAACGGCCGCCGATTACACCGCTCGCGCCAATCTCGTGGGCGTCATCTCCAACGGCACGGCGGTGCTCGGCCTCGGCAATATCGGCCCGCTTGCTTCCAAGCCGGTGATGGAAGGCAAGGCGATCCTGTTCAAGAAATTCGCGGGCATCGACGTATTCGACATCGAAATCGACGCGTTGGAAATCGACCGCATGGTCGAAACGATTGCCGCGCTGGAGCCGACCTTCGGCGGCATCAATCTCGAAGACATCAAGGCGCCGGAATGCTTCGATGTCGAGGAGCGACTGAAGGCTCGCATGAGCATCCCGGTCTTCCACGACGACCAGCACGGCACGGCCATTATCGTTGCCGCTGCCATCCTGAATGGCCTGGAGTTTGCCGGCAAGGAAATCAAGGACATCAAGGTAGTTACATCAGGGGCCGGCGCCGCGGCGCTGGCCTGTCTCAATCTGCTGGTCCTGCTCGGGGTGCAGATCGAGAACATCTGGGTCACCGACCGCTTCGGCGTCGCCTACAAGGGGCGAACCGAGGAAATGGACCGCTGGAAGGACCCTTACGTCAAGGATACGAATGCCCGCACGCTGGCGGATGTCCTGCCCGGCACCGACGTCTTCCTCGGTCTTTCGGCCGCCGGCGTATTGAAGCCTGAAATGCTTGAGCTGATGGCGGAAAAGCCGTTGATCCTGGCACTGGCTAATCCGAATCCCGAAATAATGCCGGATCTCGCCCGCGCCGCGCGGCCCGACGCGATGATATGCACCGGCAGGTCGGATTTTCCCAATCAAGTCAATAACGTACTCTGTTTTCCTTACATCTTTCGCGGCGCGCTCGACTGTGGCGCGAGCGCCATCAACGAGGAGATGAAGATGGCCGCCGTGCGCGCCATCGCGGCTTTGGCGCGCGAGGAACCGTCCGATGTCGCGGCGCGCGCCTATTCCGGTGAGACGCCGATATTCGGTCCGGAATTCCTTATCCCCTCGCCGTTCGATCCCCGCCTCATCTTGCGCATAGCGCCAGCCGTCGCCAAGGCGGCCTGCGATACCGGCGTCGCGACGCGGCCGATCACCGACATGGCGGCCTATATCGACAAGCTGAACCGTTTCGTCTTCCGCTCCGGCCTAGTCATGAAGCCGGTATTCTCGACGGCCAAGGCTTCGACCACCAAACGCGTCATTTATGCCGACGGCGAAGACGAGCGCGTACTGCGTGCCGCCCAGGTGGTGCTGGAAGAAGGCATTGCCGAACCGATCCTCATCGGGCGCCCGCATGTCGTCGAGGTACGGCTCAAGCGCCACGGCCTGCGTATCCGGCCGGGCGTGGACTTCGAACTGATCAACCCCGAGGACGATCCGCGCTATCGCCACTATGTCGACCTGTTCATCGAACTTGGCGGGCGGCGCGGCATAACGCAGGAAGCCGCCCGCACCATGGTGCGCACGCACACAACGGTGATTGCCTCGCTGGCACTGAAGCGCGGCGACGCCGATGCGATGCTGTGCGGACTGGAGGGACGCTTTGCTCGCCATTTGCGGAACGTCGACCTGATTATCGGGCCGCGAACCGGCATCAAGGATCACGAACTGTCAACGCTTTCGATGCTGATCTCGCAGCGCGGGGTGCTGTTCCTGACCGACACCCATGTCTGCGTCGATCCGACCGCCGAGAAGATCGCGGAAATGACGATTCTTGCGGCCGATGAAATCCGGCGCTTCGGCATCGAGCCGAAGGCCGCTTTGCTGTCGCTGTCCGATTTCGGCTCCCGCGATACGCCAAGCACACTGAAGATGCGCAAGGCGGCGGCCCTTCTGGCACATTTGGCCCCCGAACTGCAATGCGACGGCGAAATGCACGCCGATACCGCCCTGTCCAGCGCGCTTCGCCAGCGCGTCTATCCGCATTCGCGCCTCAAGGGCGAAGCCAATCTGCTGGTGTTCCCCACGCTCGACGCGGCCAACATCACGCTGACGGCGTTGCAGGCGACACTGGATGCGCTGCATGTTGGCCCGATCCTGCTCGGCACGGACAAACCGGCACACATCCTGACACCTTCCGTAACCTCGCGCGGCGTCGTCAACATGACGGCGCTTGCCGTGGTCGAGGCAACGCAGAAGGCGGCGCAGGCTGCGGAGGCAGCCTGCTAGAACGGACCGAAAGTGGATACTGGTTTTCGGGTTATTCCGATGCTGATTAAAGAATTGGAGCGCCGGTGCCCGAAGGGACGCACGGCGCTCTAGGAAACGGGTAACACGGATGCGATAAATTCCAGGGTTGGCGCACCGGGTGCCTGTTCTGTTTGCCAGTGGGCAGCGGCGGCACGGAGGAAAAATGGCGAGGGGCACGAGCAAGACGGCATTTTTCGCCCTGGCGTTGCTTGGCGCGCTTGCCGTTTCGTTCGCGGACATTGGCACCGCTTTCGCTGCTTCGAGCGCCTGCCGGCAATTGGAAGCCGAGCTTGCCAGTGCAGGCAGCGGTGGCCGGGCACGCCCTTCACAGATCCGGAAATACGATTCCGCCATTGCCAGGCAGGGCGCGGAAATGACGAAGGCGCGAAGCAGGGCGCGCCAGGCCGGTTGCGGATTTTCAATCTTTGCCGGGAATGTCAGCGCCTGCGCGGCGCTGAACGCTTCCCTGGACCGCATGGCAAAAAACCTCGACACGCTGCGCCGCGACCGCGCCAAACTTGCCAAGGGAACCGCGCGCCGTGACCGTTCGCAGATCATGGCCGCGCTGAAGGCCAAAAAATGCCGCGCAACCGAAACGGCGGCGAAAGAACTTCCTGAAAGAAAGAAGACGGGCGACTGGCTCCTGGAAAAGCCGCAACGCAACATCGATCTCGACGATGAGTTGCAGGCGGAACCGGTGGAACCGGCCGACAAGGGCTATCTCAACACCTTGACGCGCGTGACCACGGCCGAGGCCCCTCGTGGCGAATTCCGCACGATGTGCGTGCGCACCTGCGACGGCTATTTCTTTCCAATGTCGAATGCGGCTTCCCTGCGGGATTTCGAGCGCGACCAGAAGAACTGCGAGTCGAGCTGCCCTGGGACCGAAATGCAGGTGTTTTATACGCGCGGCATCGCCGACGATTCGGCCAACATGACATCGTCCGTCACGGGCAGGCCCTATACCGAATTGCCGACGGCCTATCTCTACAAGAAGCCGAGCAATCCGGATGCACCGGCCTGCGGCTGCAATGCGGCTCAAGGTTTCGACGTCATCGGCGGCCGTTCCGTTACAGGCCTGCAAAGCTCCAAGCCGGAATCTCCCAGCATCACGTCCTTTGCGCCACTACCTGCCGCAAAACCCAGTCCTGCCGAGCCAGTCAAGCCCGCGCCCGATGAAGCCTCACACGTCCTGGAACCCGATAACCAGCCCAGCCTTCTCGCCACCGACCGGAAAGTCAGGGTCGTCGCGCCAGCGTTCCTTCCAGCCCCAGAAGCGGCAATAGATCTGCAAGTTCCGGGCCCGACTCCAGCCCGGTAAGCGCCAGCCGAAGCGGCATGAACAAGGCTTTTCCCTTGCGACCGGTGTCCTTCTTGACGGCATTCGTCCAGTCTTTCCAGATCGATGCCTCCCACGGCTCCTGCGGCAGCAGGTCGAAAGCACGGCGCAGATAGGCTACATCCTCGTCGGAAAGCTCCGGCTTTTCTTCCGGGCCTTCGTTGACGATCCGCCACCACCGGCCGGCATCGCTAAGCCGGTCGAGATTGCCGCGCACCGCTATCCAGAACGGCTCCGCGCGCTCGTCCGATATGCCGAGCAATGCCAGCCTGTCGCGCGCTTCCGCAAAAGGCATGTGATGCAGCAGGACGCGGTTAAGCACCACCAACTCATCCGGGTCGAATTTAGACGCGGACTTCGAGGTGGCGGCCGGATCGAAATGGTCGCCCAGTTCAGCCATTGTCGGGATGGCTTGGACATTCTCGGAGGTGCCGACCAGCACGGCCAGCGAGGCAACCGCCATCGGCTCGATGCCGGATTCGCGCAGGCCTTCGATGGACAGCGCACCGGTGCGCTTGGAAAGCCCCTCGCCCGAAGTCGTGGTCAGCAGATTATGGTGGCCAAAAACCGGCACTTCGGCACCCAGTGCCCGAAAGATTGCCATTTGCACGCCGGTATTGGTGACATGGTCGTCGCCGCGGATGACATGGGTGACACCAAGATCGATATCGTCGACGACCGAAGGCAGCGTATAGAGATACGTGCCGTCCTCGCGCACCAGAACCGGATCGGATAGCGAGGAGAGATCGACCGTCTCTTCGCCGCGCACCAAATCGTGCCAATGAATTTCCGTGCGTTGCGGCTCCGATGGATCGCTGGTGAAGTTGGGCAACAGGAAGCGCCAATGCGGCCGGCGCCCGTCCGCCTCGAATGCCGCAATCTGCTCGGCGGTCAGCGTCAGCGCCTCGCGACCATAAACCGGTGGCAGCCCGCGCGTGCGCCGCACCTTGCGCCGAAGGTCGAGTTCTTCCGGCGTTTCATAACAGGCATAAAGCAGGCCTGCCGCCTTCAGCTTTTCGACGGCGGCATCGTAGATGTCGAAGCGTTTCGACTGATATTCCGTGGCGTCCTGAAAAATACCCAGCCAATGCAGGTCATAGAGGGTGGAATCCGCATATTCCTGCTTCGAGCGCGCAATGTCTGTATCGTCGAAGCGCTGGATGAAGCGGCCCTTGTGCTTTTGAGCAAAAAGCCAGTTGAACAGAGCCGTGCGCGCATTGCCGATATGGATGCGGCCGGTGGGCGAAGGGGCGAAACGAACGGTGACTGTCATGTACGGGGCCTAAAGGATGGCTCCGCATTTTGCAACAGAACCCATATCCTGCGAAGCGCGCATTCGAGCGCGCCTCGCAGGATATGCGGTCAAATAGCCGAATGTCTAGTTGACGGAATCCTGCTGCGGAGCGGTTCCTGTCGCGTCCGCCACCGGCAGTTCCGCGCTTGCCAGTTGATCGGCGCAAATTTCGGCAGCACCGGTGACCGGCTTCTCCATCTTGGCGAATGTGACCCATCCGCCGTCGCTTACGAAGCTATCACGCTTCCAGGAGTCGACTTTCTTCAGTTCGGCCAGCTTTGCGGTAGCGTCAGGCGCCTGGAGGAAGCGGTTGACACATATGTTTGCAGCGAGTTGCGCCGCTGCGTGTTCGCCGGACGCCTCGGCCTGTTTCGTCGCGGTTCCCCCCGTTACCCAGCCGCCCCACGAAAAGCCGACAATGATCGTCAGGACAGCCGCACCGATGCACGACCAGAACCATACAGCTTTCGAAGGCCGATAGGCGCTGAAGTTCTCTCCAATGGACATTGTTTTTCTCCCTTGTAATTATCCATGGTTTCTCGGAAACTACCGCGATATCCGATCACGATATGACAAATCCTATCACATATCGTGATCGACGATACCCCGAATGCCGGGTCCGGCGGGCGTTTCGTCTTTCCAAGGGAGTTGAAGCGGATAACGCCCGCTAGAGCGGCGGACGCTCGGATAAATCCGCGCTGCCGCTCCATCCTTTTGTTTGAGCATCGGATTTTCCGAAAACCGGTAACCACTTTTCGGTCCGATGCTCTAGCCGCGATCGCGAAACCTGTTGGTGATCGGGTATCGACGGTCGCGGCCGAAATTTTTTCGAGTGATCTTGACGCCCGGCGCCGCCTGGCGGCGTTTATACTCGGCTATGTATAGAAGATGCTCTACCCTGGTGACGGTTGCGCGGTCATGGCCCCGCGCGACGATCTCGTCGACACCCATTTCATTCTCGACCAGGCATTCCAGGATGTCGTCCAGCGCCGGATAAGGCGGCAGCGAGTCCTGATCGGTCTGATTCTCCCGCAATTCGGCCGACGGTGCCTTGTCGATGATGTTGGCGGGGATAACCTCGCCGGCAGGGCCAAGCGCGTCGGATGGCACATGTGCATTGCGCCAGCGCGACAGCGCATAGACCTGCATCTTGTACATGTCCTTGATCGGATTGAAGCCGCCGTTCATGTCGCCGTAGAGCGTGGCATAGCCCACCGACATTTCCGACTTGTTCCCGGTCGTCACCACCATCGAGCCGAACTTGTTGGAAAGTGCCATCAGGATGGTTCCGCGCGCGCGAGACTGCAGGTTTTCCTCGGTAATATCCGGCTTCGTGCCTGCAAATAGCGGTGCTAGAGCGTGCGCGAACCCGTCGACCGGCTCCGCAATCGGAACGATATCGTAGCGGCAGCCAAGCGCGCGGGCGCAATCCTTCGCATCCTTCAGCGAATCCTTGGTCGTGTAGCGATATGGCATCATCACCGCATGCACCCGCTCCTCGCCCAGCGCATCGACGGCAAGGGCGGCGCAGATGGCCGAATCAATACCGCCGGAAAGGCCAAGCACGACATTCTTGAAACCGTTCTTGTTGACGTAGTCGCGCAGCCCGAGCAGGCAGGCGCGATAGTCCGCCTCTTCCTTTTCGGGAACCTTCGACATCGGCCCTTGCGTACAGGTCCAGCCTTCCTCACCGCGCTTCCAGGTGGTGACGTCAACCGCCGCCTCGAACTGGCTCATCTGGAAAGCCAGCGACTTGTCGGCCTGAATGGCGAAGGAAGCGCCGTCGAACACCAATTCGTCCTGCCCGCCAAGCTGGTTGGCGTAGACCATGGGCAGGCCAGTCTCGATGACCTGCCGGAGAACGACTTGCTGGCGGGCGTCCATCTTGCCGCGATAATAGGGGGAGCCGTTCGGCACGAGCAGGATTTCCGCTCCCGATTCGGCCAGCGTCTCGCAAACGCCGAGGTCGCCCCAGACGTCCTCGCAAATCGGGATGCCCAAACGGACGCCGCGAAAATTGACCGGCCCCGGCAATTCCGGCCCCGCCTGGAAAACGCGCTTCTCGTCGAATTCGCCGTAATTCGGCAAGTCGGCCTTGAAGCGCTCGGCGATGATCCTGCCGCCATCGGCGACAACGATCGAATTGTGCGTACCGCTCTTGCGCTTCAACGGCGTCCCGATAATGACGCCCGGCCCGCCATCGGCGGTATCCTTGGCCAGATCATCGACGGCGCGTTCGCACGCCTTCAGGAAAGCCGGTTTCAACACCAGATCCTCCGGCGGATAGCCGGAAATGAACAGCTCCGTGAAAAGCACGACATCGGCACGCTGCCGGGCTGCGTCGGCCCTCGCCTCGCGTGCCTTGGCAAGATTGCCTGCTATGTCGCCGACAGTGGGGTTCAGTTGGGCGACGGCGATGCGGATCGTATCGGGGGGCGTGCTCATGAGACGCCTATTATCGCGCCCCAGCCGCGCGGGCAATCCGCTTCATTGGCGCACACGGCGCTTCATCTGCATGGCAGGGCAGTGCGAACGGCCGGTCTATTTCGCGGCGCGCTTGGCGCGCGTGGCATTCTTGCCTTTGCCATCGTCCAACCTGGCCTCTATGGCCGTCTCGATGGCGCGCTTGACCTCATCCTTGACTGAAGCCGTCTCGGCCATCACCGCGTCGACCTTCATGAAATCGAGGACGCGAAAGCGCGAAACCGGCGGGCGGATCAATATATCCGGGCGGCACCGCTTGAGCTTGTTGGTGATGATCGACTGCATCATCAACTGCGTTGCACCGAACATCAGGTCAACGGTCGACGGGAGCTTGCGCTCAACGTCGGAAGGCGCGCCGACGACATCGATGGCAAGAATGATGTCGGCTTCGTTCTCGATCAGGTCGAACGGAACCGGGTTGTAAATGCCGCCGTCGATCAGCATGCGGCCGTCGCGCATGACCGGGCGAAACACCGCCGGGATCGCAGCCGATGCGGCCAGCGCCGAATGCAGGTCGCCCTCCGACAGGATAGCAAGCTTGTGGCCGAAGAAATCGGTGGCCGTTACCTTCAGCGGGATCTTCAGTTCCGCAAAAGTGGCTGGCACGGCTTCCGGCAGGAATGCCTTCAGAATCCGCTCGATATTGAACTGGCTGACGCGAAAGCCGCCCTCGATCATTTCGGCAAACGTGCCAGGCCGGGCCCGCCACATCCGGGTCGCGACCTGAGCGCGATGCGTGAGGATCGAACGGGCGTGTTCGCGAATGTCCTTGCCGGCAATGCCGGCCGCCATGCCGGCCCCCATGATGGCGCCGATGGACGAGCCGGCGATTGCCACCGGGCGGATGCCGAGTTCGTCCAGCGCCTCGATGACGTGGATATGCGCCAGACCGCGCGCGCCACCGCCGCCAAAGGCGATGCCGAAGGTCGGGCTCACCTTTTTTCCCCGTCGTGCAGCTCCGGCCCGACGACCATGATCGCCGGTTTGGCCGACAAAAGCTTGGTCGCCACCGCCTTGACCTGATCGAGGGTTACCCCCTGCAGATAGGCTTCCCGGTTCTGCATGTAGTCGATGCCGAGATGGTCGAGTTGAAGCTGAAGCAAAGTGCCGGCAATGGCGCCCGACGAGTCCAGATTGTTGATGGCATAGGACCCGATCAGATATTCCTTTGCGGCTGCCAGTTCCTGCTCGCTCGGTCCCTCCTCCGCCATCTGCTTGACCACGTCGCGAACCACGCCCAGCGTCTCAGTTGCACGGTCCGAGCGGGTCGCAGTCCCTATGACCAGCGCCGAACTATGGCGTCTGCCGGCCAGCCCGGAACTGACGCTATAGGCCAGTCCACGCTTCTCACGCACCTCCTTGAACAGGCGTGAGGTGAAGGTGCCGCCGCCGAGTATCTCGTTCATCAGCGCCGCCGCGTAAAAATCGGGCGCCGAACGTTTCACGCCGGGATAGGCCATCTGCAGCGATGTCTGCGGCTGGTCGTAAGGGACCTGCATTTCCTGGGCAAGCTTGGGTTCGACATCTGCAACGGGCACCAGCTTCTGCTTTTCGGGCAAGGTGCCGAATATCTGGTCGAGCTCGGATTTCAACGTCTTGGCGTCGATGGCGCCGACAACCGCGACATGAAGGCCGTCGCGGGCAAAGTTTGCCTTGTGGAATGCGCGCAAATCGTCTGCCGTAATCGTGGCAATGCTCTCCTTGGTGCCCTCGTCAGGCCTGGAATAAGGGTGACCGGGATAAAGCGCCTGCGCCCATTTCAGCGCCGCAACCTGATTGGGATCGCGCTCGCCGGAAATGATGCCAGACAGGATCTGGCCGCGGATGCGGTCAATTGGCGCTTGGTCGAAGCGAGGCTCCTCGACAGCGAGCTTCAGAAGGCGAAACGCCTCGTCCTTGCGGTCCGCCAGCAAGCGCATTGCACCGTAGGTGCCGTCGCGGGTCTGGTTGAACCTCATCTCCGCCCCGACTTCGTCCAGCTTGATCTGGAAGGCCTCGCTATCCATATCGCCGGCACCTTCATCGAACAGGCCGGTCATCAAATTGGCCAGGCCTTCCTTGCCGGCCGGATCCTGGGAACTGCCGCCATCGAAAACGAACTGGATGGCGACGATGGGCACCGAATAGTCTTCCACCAGCCAGGCCGACACGCCGGAATCGGACTTGACCTCCTGAATGGTGACGGCGGCCCGAGCCGTGATTGCCGGCAGCACCAGAAACAGCATCGACAGCAACAATGTCGCGACCGGAACTGCAAGGCGCGCGCGGAACTTCATGAAATAAGCCATCGTTCAGTTCCCCGCCTGCGCCGGCAACAAATAGCCTGTCGTCGCATGGTCCATGCCCAGGTAACGGGCGGCGACGGCCTTGACCTCATCGGTCGTGACCTTGCGTATGCGCTCGGGCCACTGTTCGATGTCCTGCACGCTGCCGCCGGTCGCCAATGTGGCGCCGTATATATTCGCCATGGCCGCCTGCTTGTCGCGCGCGAAAATCATCGAGCGGACGAACCGGTCTTTCGCCTTGTCCAGTTCATCCTGGCTAACCCCGTCCTTGGCGATGCGCGCGACCTCCGCATTCACCGCGGCTTCCACGTCGGCAAGCTTGGCGTCGCCGCGCGGCGCGCCATAGACGGAAAAGCTGGTATCGTCGAGCATCCTGCCCTGGAACGACGCCCCGGCGCTTGCGGCAATGCCCTGCTTGACGACAAGTTGCTGATAGAGGCGGCTGCGAGTGCCGCCGCCGAGGATTTCGGCGAGCAGGTCGAGCGCTTCGGCCTCACCGTGCTTTTGCGAATGGTAGGAAGGCACGACCCATTGCGTGGAAAAGGAAGGCACGCTGACGCGGGCGTCGCGCAGCGTCACCGTCCGCTCGGTGTTCTGATCCGGCTCGACCGGACGGATGCGTGGCGGCAAATCGGGGCCACGCGCCAGCTTGCCGAATGTCTTTTCAGCCAGTTCCTTGACCGTCTCCGGCTCGACATCGCCTGCCACCACCAGCACGGCATTGTTCGGGGTATAGTAATGATCGTAAAAGGCCCTGGCGTCGGTGCGATTGAGTTGCTCCATCTCCTGCTTCCAGCCGATGACCGGGATGCGGTAGGGCTGGTTCTGGTAGAGTGTGGCGTTGACCTCTTCGTCGAGCAGGGCGCTCGGATTATTGTCGATGCGCGAGCGGCGCTCCTCGAGGATGACGTCGCGCTCGGTCGCGATCACGTCGTCGCTCAAAATCAGATTGCGCATCCGGTCGGCTTCGAAGCCCATCATTTCACCCAGGGCCTGCGGCGTCACCGTCTCGTAAAAAGCGGTGTAGTCGTAGGAGGTGAAGGCGTTGTTCGAGCCTCCGATGGCGGAGATCGCGGCGTCGAATTCGCCGGCCTTATGATGTGTCGTTGCCTTGAACATCAAATGTTCGAAGAAGTGGGCAATGCCGGACTTCCCCGGCGGCTCGTCGGCGCTGCCGACCTTGTACCAGACCATGTGGGTAACGATCGGTGCGCGATGATCGGGAATGACGACGACTTCCATGCCGTTGTCGAGCTGGAAATCCGTCACCTTCCAGCCGTCCGGGGCGGTTTGCGCCAAGGCAGGCCCCATCAGGCAAAACGCTGCGGCGGCGGCCAGGATGGGGAGGCGTAGCCAATCGGCCTTGAATGTCATTGCAACTCCGGAAGTTCGTGCATGAACGATAGGCAGCGTGTTGCCGGGGGAAAAATGAATTATTCGTCATCTGACCGCCAAAAGAGGTGGAAGTCAGGCCGCCTCGATATATCGGATCACGGTTTCGCCGTAGCTTCGTTCGTCCAGAACGACAAAGCCCTCTCCCGGCTCGAAAGACGCTGCGGCCGCCTCCTCGACCACGCAGAGCGCACCCGCGGCCAGCCAGCCGCCGGCTCTGGCAGAGCGCAGGGCCTGCTCGCCCAGCCCCTTGCCATAGGGTGGGTCGGCGAAGATCAGGCCAAAAGGCGCCAGCGTCCCCGCCTCGCCCAAGGCCACGGCATCGCGCCGAAAAATCTTGGTGCGCCCGGTCAGGCCGAAGGTTTCGACGTTAGTGCGGATCAGGCCGCGCCCTTCCGCCGACTCCTCGATGAACACGCCATAGGACGCGCCGCGAGACAGCGCCTCAAGGCCAAGTGCGCCCGTCCCTGCAAACAGGTCGAGTACGCGCGCGCCGTCCAGCCGCTCGGGAAAGCGATGCGCCAAAATGTTGAAGACGGCCTCGCGGGTGCGGTCGGTGGTCGGGCGGATTGCAGCGGTACGGGGCGCCGCCAGCGGACGCCCGCGAAACTCACCGCCGACGATCCGCACTGCTTCCCCCTCGCCGTGGTCCTTTCGGGCCATCGCCGCGCGGCCGATCGTCCTTGCCGCTCTCTCGATTGCCTGCTGGACGGTCATTGCGTGGCTTACCAAAAGAAGGCTTTCCACCCGCCGGCTTGCCGTACATCGCCGTTTTGCGCGCCTTCTTGGCGTCTACTTCCGCCTTCTCGGCCTCAGCCCGGCCCTTGCCGATGGGACGTGCGCCCGGCGCCATCCAGACATTGGCCTTGCGCTGGCCCGGTGGCTCTATCGGACGCTGCTCGCGCTCGGACTTCTTGCCGCCGCGTGCCGGTTTGCCCCCGAATCCAGCCGGCTTTGCGCCGAAGCCACCCGGCTTTGGCCCGCGTTCGCCGAAGCTGCCGCGATCTGGCCGTTCACTACGCTCGGGCCGCTCACCGCGTTCAGGCCGCTCTCCCCGTTCAGGTTTGGGACCACGATCCGAAAAGCCACCCTCGGGCCGGGTCGAAAGCTTGCCCAGCGCCTCGTCGCGGCTTCCCTCGCGGCGCTTGCGGTTCTTGATCAGCCCGCCCTCACCGATCGGGCGGCGGTCGCCTTCGCGTGAGGCTGCCGGCCTTGGCGCCTCTTCGACGCGCGGTTCGGTCCGCCGTACCGGCCGGTTGGAGAAAGGTTTTGTGATTTCAGCATCGAAATTCGCGCCGGATTCTTCCACCAGCCGCTCGCCGAGCTGATCGCGCAACACACGCCCATTGATCTCGAGAACATGGCCTTCCCTCAGATCGTCAAGCTGGAACGGTCCGTAGGAAATGCGGATCAGCCGCGTCACGTCCAGGCCGAGCGCGCCGAGAATGTTCCTCACTTCGCGGTTTTTGCCCTCGCGGAGCGCCAGCGTCAGCCATGCGTTGGAGCCCTGCTCGCGGTCCAGCGTGGCTTCTATCGCGCCATAAAACACGCCGTCGACGGCGATGCCTTCGCGTAGGCCGGTAAGCGCACTTTCCTCGACCTTGCCATGCACGCGGACGCGGTAGCGCCGGAGCCAGCCGGTAGCCGGCAATTCGAGCACGCGCGACAGGCCGCCGTCATTGGTCAGCAGAAGTAGTCCCTCGGTATTGATATCCAGCCGTCCGATGGTCATCAGGCGTGGCAGCTCGGCCGGCAATACGTCGAAAACGGTTTTGCGCCCTTCCGGGTCGCGGTTGGTCGTAACCACGCCAGCCGGCTTGTGGAACAAAAACAGCCGCGTACGCTCGATCGGCGGAATTTCCATGCCGTCGAGATGGATGATGTCGCCCAGCATGACGTTGAAGGCCGGCGAGGTCAGCACCCTGCCATTGACCTTGACCCTGCCCGCCTCGATCAGTTCCTCGGCATCACGACGCGAGGCAAGACCGGCGCGTGCCAACCGCTTGGCAATGCGCTCGCCGGCTTCTTCCGTTGCCTCGTCAAGACGTGGGCGCGGCCTGAACCCGCCCGAATCGGCGGGCTTGCCGGCATCGCGGCCAAAATCGCGCTTGGGACGATCAAACCGCTTTTCGCCGCGCTCGCCTTCAGAAGCCATCGGACGGTCGCCACGCGGTGCATAGGGCTTGCGCGGGCCATCGTGCTTCACGAACGGCCTGCCTTCGGGGCGTGGTCCCTTGTTGAAGGTCCGTTCGCCTCGTGGTGCCTCGCCGGCCTCGCGCGGCTTGTACTCGCGCTTGAAATCGTGACGCCCGCCTTCGCTGGCAACACGCGGCGCGTAATCGCGCTTCGGGCGGTCGCCGTCAGCGGCCATGGGCCGGTCGCCGCGTGGCGCATAGGGCTTGCGCGGCCCGTCATGCTTCACGAAAGGCTTGCCTTCGGGGCGCGGCCCCTTGCTGAAAGGACGATTGTCACGGGGGGCGTCGCCAGCTTCGCGCGGCTTGTACTCACGCTTGAATTCAGAACGTGGGCGTTCTGCCTCACCGGCGCCACGCGGGGCAAAATCCCGCTTGGGACGTTCGCCATCGGCAGCCATCGGACGGTCACCGCGGGGCGCATAAGGCTTGCGCGGCCCATCACGTTTCACGAACGGCTTTTTCTCTCCGAAAGCAGGCTTGCCACCTGTCTTTCGGCCTTGGCCGGCATCGGCAGGGCGACCGCGAGGGCCAGCCGACTTCGGGCCGCTCTTGCGCGGGTATTTCTTGTCGTTGTCGTCCATTGTGGCCTTTGCTCGTTTGCGCGGGTAGATAACAGGAACGCGCCCAAGTGGCGAGGATATAAGTAGAAGGGCAACCGGAATGACAATCGCGTGAAGCGTCCGGACTTCATGGCGCTGGCACTGGCCGAGGCGCAGGCTGCTGCCGGGCGGGGCGAAGTGCCTGTCGGGGCGGTGATCGCCAGAGAGGGCGTCGCCCTATCCGCTGCCGGCAACCGCACCCGTGAACTGGCCGATCCGACGGCGCACGCCGAAATGCTGGCGATAAGGCAGGCTTGCGCAGTCCTATCGGCCGAACGGCTGACCGGCTGCGATCTCTATGTCACGCTGGAGCCCTGCGCCATGTGCGCGGGCGCTATCTCGTTTGCACGCCTGCGCCGACTTTATTTCGGTGCCGTCGACGAAAAAGGCGGGGCCGTGGTCAACGGGGTTCGTTTCTTTGCCTCGCCCACCTGCCACCACGCGCCCGATGTCTATGCGGGCCTGGCGGAAACCGACTCGGCAGCGCTGCTGCGCGGGTTCTTCGACCAGCGGCGCGAACCCTGAACGCGGGCTATCGCCGATTGCGAATGCCTACCAGGGCAGCCAGTCGAACATGCCCTTCTTGCCGCTCTTGGCCGCAGCCTCTTTCTTGAGGCGACGCTCTTTCTTGTACTCGTCTTCGCCGATGTCGCCTTGCGGGGCGGTGCCGGCGGCAACGCGATAGTCCAAGGGCGGTTCACTCAGATATTTCCGGCTTGTCGCGTCGCCCTGCTTGCCCTCGGCAATACGGCGGTTGATTTCGGCACGCCGTTCGGCGCTGCCAAGAGCTGAATTGCCGGGCGGCGGCGGGCGATTCGATCCCGATTCCTTCAGCGCCTGCTTCATCGCAACAGGATCGGACTGCACATCGTCGATGATCTGGGCCTGGTAATTGGGGTCGTCCTGATGCGCGGTTGCGTCGGCGCGCAGCCGGGCACGGCGCTGTTCGGGCGATTCGGGCCACTCGGCGCTGGCCGTCTGCGTGATGCTGTCCTGCGGCACCGGCAGCGCTTCCTTCTGGCCCTCCGCCGGCGTCACCAAGGCCGGCCGCGGCTTGTATTCGATATGATCCTTCCGCTTCGGTGCAAACGAAAAGGCATTGGTGAGGTCTTCGGCAAGCTGCTCGCCGGACGTCTTGTCCGTGCCATAGGTGGGCGAACTCATGCACCCCGACAGCACAAGTCCCGATACCACCAGCGGCACCAGCAGCGCGACACGCGCACGGTGTCTCTCGGTCATGCCAAAAAGTCCCACTTCTCAAACCTCTGATTGCGACCGGGCAAGTCCGGACGGTGCCTTCTGCTCAGTGTACGGAGAATCCGGCGACAATTTGTCTTACGGAGTTTCCCGCTTTTACCTCAACCGTCCGTTAAGGGCAACGCGCGGGCCGCCATTCGCCCTGCGCGTTGCATATGTGCATCCATTCAAAGCCGGCCAAGCGCCTTCAATTCATGCAGGACAGCCGCATCGCGCGCCGAAACATCCGAAAACTCCGGATCGCTGCCGACATCGGCGGTGTAGCGCCAGGACCGGGCGCATTTGTGCAGTCCGCGATCCTCGGCCTTCTCCACCACGACGGCAACGCCCTTGACGTCATCCAGCGTAAACGCGTCGGCCGGCGCCGCGCCATGCGCGAACTCCAGCCCGCTGGTGATCGCCATCTCGGCCATGTCGACGTCGGCGATCGCTGCTTCCAACGCCGCATCATCCAGATAGACGACAGGAACCGCCTCGAGCGACGAACCGATGACTTTCTGCGCACGGGCGATTTCCAGCGCGCCGGTGACGACGCGACGCACCTGCCGCACCTTGCGCCACTTTTCGGCCAAGGCCTCGTCGCGCCATTCCGCCGGGATGGCCGGGAATTGCTCCAGATGCACCGAAACGGCATCGGGATGCCTGCCTGACCAGGCTTCCTCCATGGTGAACGGCAGCATGGGCGCCAGCCATTTCACGATGGCGTCGAACAGATGACGCACGACCTGAACGGAAGCCTTGCGCTTGAGGCTCGACGGGCCTTCGCAGTAGAGCGCATCCTTGCGGATGTCGAAATAGAAGGCCGACAGTTCCACGACCATGAAGTCGAGCAGCGCGCGGGTAACGCGCTTGAACTCGAAGGCGTCATAGCCGGTGCGCACGAGTTCATCCATCTCGGACAACCGATGCAGCATCAGCCGCTCCAGTTCCGGCATGTCTTGCAGGGGAACTTCCGCGCCATCGTCATGGGCCAGCGTGCCGAGCATCCAGCGGATGGTGTTGCGCAGTTTGCGGTAGGCGTCGATATTGGTCTGCAGCACGTTCTTGCCGAGGCGCTGGTCTTCCCAATAGTCGGTTGTCATCACCCAGAGGCGCAGAATATCGGCACCCGACTGCTTCATCACATCCTGCGGCACCACCGTGTTGCCGAGTGATTTCGACATCTTGCGGCCTTCCTCGTCCATGGTGAAGCCATGGGTGACGACGGTGTCGTAAGGCGCACGACCGCGCGTGCCGCAGCTTTCCAGCAGCGAGGAATGGAACCAGCCGCGATGCTGGTCGGAACCTTCCAGATAGACGTCGGCCGGCCATTTCAGGTCGGGCCGGTCTTCCAGTGTAAAGGCATGCGTGCAGCCGGAATCGAACCAGACGTCGAGAATGTCGGTGACCTTCTTCCACGGCTCGCTGGCACGGCTTCCAAGAAAACGCTCGCGTGCGCCTTCCGCGAACCAGGCGTCCGCGCCTTCCTTTTCAAAGGCCTCGGTGATGCGGGCGTTGACCGCTTCGTCTTTCAGCACATTGCCGTCGGCATCGGCGAAAACGACAATCGGCACGCCCCAGGCGCGCTGGCGCGAAAGCACCCAGTCAGGCCGCTCCTCGATCATGGCGCGGATGCGGTTCTGGCCGCCGGCAGGCACGAAACGCGTGTCGTCGATGGCCTTCAGAGCGCGCGTGCGCAGGGTGGTATCGTCGCCCAAATCCTTGTCCATATGGACGAACCATTGCGGCGTGTTGCGGAAGATGACCGGCTTCTTCGAGCGCCACGAATGCGGATAAGAGTGCTTCAGCCGGCTGCGCGCAAACAGCGCGTTGCGCTTGATCAGTTCGTCGATGACGGCCTGGTTGGCGTTGCCCTTCTTGCCGTTGTCGTCGATGACGCGGGCGGCCCCACCCTCGCGGTCCGGCCCGAAGCCCGGCGCGTCCTTGGTCAGGAAGCCGGCGTCATCCACAGTGAACGGGATCGCCGTGTTGATACCGCGTTCCCTTAGCAGGGGAGCGGCGTCCATCCAGGCGTCAAAATCCTCGCGGCCATGACCGGGTGCCGTGTGGACGAAACCGGTGCCGGCATCGTCGGTGACGTGGTCGCCGGGAATCATCGGCACCGGGAATTCGTAGCCGCCGCCCAGACCCTTGAGCGGATGCGAAAGCGTCAAATGACGAAGTTCGTGGTCGTCAAGGTCGTGAATTTTCCGAAACTCGAGTTTCGCCTTCGCGAACGATTCGCCCGCCAATGCATCGGCAAAGATCAGTTTTTCACCGGGCTGCGGACCAAAGGCATTTTCGGCCGTCATGACTTCGTAAAGCCCATAATTGATGCGCGGCGAGAAATTGACCGCACGATTGCCGGGGATGGTCCACGGCGTCGTGGTCCAGATTACCACAGCTGCGGAACGCAGGTCTGAAATGAACTGCTCTGTTTCTTCAAGCTGCCGTTTGAATTCAGCATCACCTTGGTCGTCTAGCTGCGTCCTAAGCGCGGCGAAGATTGTCGTGGGGCTGGTATCGACATGAGCCACCGGAAACTTCACCCAGATGGTGTCGCTCTCATAGTCCTGATACTCGACCTCCGCTTCGGCCAGCGCGGTGCGCTCGACCACGCTCCACATCACCGGCTTGGAACCGCGGTAAAGCTGGCCCGACATGGCGAATTTCAGCAGTTCGCCGGCGATGCGCGCCTCGGCATGGAAAGCCATCGTCGTGTAAGGGTGCTTGAAATCGCCGATGACGCCCAGGCGCTGGAATTCCGCGCCCTGCACGCCGATCCAGTGTGCGGCGAACTCGCGGCATTCCTGGCGGAACTCGTTGACCGGCACTTCGTCCTTGTTCTTGCCCTTGGCGCGGTACTGCTCCTCGATCTTCCATTCGATCGGCAGGCCGTGGCAATCCCAGCCCGGCACGTAATTGGCGTCGTAGCCGCGCATCTGGAACGAGCGGGTGATGACGTCCTTCAGGATCTTGTTCAGCGCGTGGCCGATATGGATGGTGCCGTTGGCGTAGGGCGGGCCGTCATGCAGCACGTATTTCGTGCGCCCCTTGGCGTCCTCACGCAGCTTCGCGTAGAGGTCCATGTCCTGCCAGCGCTTGACCATCAGCGGCTCCTTTTCAGGCAAGCCGGCGCGCATCGGAAAATCCGTCTGCGGCAGGTTGAGCGTCTTGGAATAGTCGATCGTTTCAGCGGTATCGGTCATCGGTCTGCCATATGGATTGCCCGTCGGCAAAAAGCCTCGGGCGTTGAACTATCATGAACTGGAAAAAGCGCGAGGGATTGTTTTTACGCGCAAAACCCGGCAGTTCCGGTGACCTTTCAGGCCAGCCGGAACACCGGGCCAATAATTCGTATCGCGAAAAAGCGCGTCATGGCCGCGCTTCTAGCGGATAGAGCGGGCGGAATAAAGCTTTTCCTGCCGCCGCTACAGCGTGAAGTCAAAGCGGTAGGTCGTGGACAGGCCGAACATGAACTGGTTCTTGTCGCCGCTCTCCCGGACCAGGCTCGAATCCGCCGCCGGCCCCGTGAGGCGGGAATATTCGCCGAACACGCTGGCGGTTATCGGGTCGGTCACTTTCCAGGTAACGGCGCCACCGACACCGACCGATTTCAGGCCGCTTCCCGGATCGTACTGGCTTAAGCCGGACGCAGCCGATTCCTGCGCGTTGACGCCGTAATAGGCATCGAAATACTTGGCCGACGCGAAAGACAGACGCGGACCGCCGGAAATCCTGATGTCGGGCGTTACATCGTAGAAGGCGTCAGCAGTGACATCGGCTACCACGCCGTGGTGAGAGCGAATGCCTTGCCGCACCTCGGCGCGCACGCGCAGCCAGTCGGTCGGGTAGAATTCCGCGAAGCCGCCGACTTCACCGCCCCAGCGCACCGGGTCCAACCCCTTCAAGGCGTCGGAATCGCCGTCGTCCCGCCCGGACAGGAATTTGCCGGTAACGCCGCCGCGCACGCCGCCGCTGTCAAACAGCGCCAGCGAGATATTGTCGTTGCGCGATGAAAAGCGCGTCGCGTTTCCCGCCTTGCCAAGCGACACAAGCGGCGCGACGCTGAACATGTATTTTTTGCTGCCCTCGAAATTGGGCGCGACGATGCCGGAAGCACCTACCGTCAGATACCAGTCGCCCGACAGCCAACCGAAGGTGCCCTCGCCGGCATTGGCCGCAACGGGACTTCCGATGAGTGCAACGCCCAGCGCCGCCGAAACCAGATTCAAACGCATCGTCACTCCGTACACGCACTACAACTCAAGGTCGATAAGCATTGAGGCGCAGGTGGTAAAATTTGATTTAAACCTGCATCAACCGAACCCCGGGATGCTCGTTGAGAGGCGCGCTGGACCGATGCAACTGTTGCGATTATCGTTTGCAGGATTGTATGGCCAACATCAGGAGGCGGCAATGACCCTCAGTGAGAATGACTTGAACAACGCAATCGGCCAGACCCGCGCCAAATGGGGCTGGTTCGTGGCGCTGGGAGTGCTGCTGCTGATCTTCGGCGGCATCGCCTTCGGCAATCTGTTCATCGCCACGGTAGCCTCGGTCTATGTCGTCGGCTGGCTCATGCTGATGGCCGGCATCGTGGAGATCATCCATGCCTTCGGCGTAAAAACCTGGGGCCGCTTCTTCTACTGGCTGCTCTCTGGCCTGCTTTATGCGGTTGCCGGCTTCTTCGCCTTCGACAATCCGCTGCTTGCCTCGACGGTGTTTACCTTCCTGCTGGCGGTGGCGCTGGTGGCTTCCGGCCTGCTGCGGGTGTGGGTCGGCTATCACCACCGTGCCGAAAAGGGATCGGGCTGGATCATCACGGCAGGCGTCGTCACCGCGCTGGCGGGCCTGATTATCGCCATGGGCTGGCCGGTCAACAGCCTCTGGGTGCTCGGCCTGTTCCTGGCCATCGATCTCGTCTTCCAGGGCTGGACTTTCATCGCCTTCGGGCTGGCGCTGAAGAAGTAGCGGCAGCCGGCACGCCTCAAAAGGCGATTGCGGCGTCCAACTCCGACAAGGGCTTGACGCCGGCGAGCAGCGCCCTCGCCTCTTCGCCGTCGCGCTTCATCTGGGCGACGAGCGCGTCCAGTCCGTCGAATTTTTCTTCGCCGCGCAGATAGCCGAACAGCGACACGTCGCAAACCTGGCCGTAAAGGTCGCCGGAAAAATCGAACAAAAATGTTTCGAGCAACGGCGCGCCATTGTCGTCAACGGTGGGGCGGCGGCCGTAACTGGCCACGGCGTCGTGCAGCGTACCGTCGGCTTGCCGGAAGCGCACGGCGTAAATGCCCTCCTTGAGCATGGATTCCGGCGAAAGCCGCATATTGGCGGTCGGAAAGCCCAGCGTCCTGCCTAGTTTCTCGCCGCCGACAACCTCGCCTTCGACGGTGTGGCGGTATCCGAGCAGGCCAGCGGCCTGCGCCGGCTCCCCATCGGCGAGCAAGGTGCGGATGCGGCTTGACGACACCACCTCCGCGCCTTCGTCCCGATAGGCATCCACCAGCGTGACGCCAAAGCCGTGGCGCGCGCCTGCTTCCATCAGATAGGCCGGGCCGCCTTGCCGATCCTTGCCGAAATGGAAATTGAAGCCGGTGACGACATGGCTGATGCCGAGGGTCTTTTCCAGCACGTCCGTCACGAATGTCTCCGCCGACGAGGCGGCGAAGGTGCGCGTGAACGGTTGCTCGACCAGCGCTGAAAAGCCGAGCTTCGACAAGAGCTTCGCCTTCATCGGCGGCGGCGTCAGCACGAAGAGTGGAACATCCGGCCGAAAGACTTTTCGCGGATGCGGCTCGAAGGTCAGCGCCAAGGCGGGCACCTTTCGCCGGCGCGCCTCATCGAGCGCACGCTCCAGAACCGCCTGATGGCCACGATGGACGCCGTCGAAATTGCCGATCGCCACGACGCCGCCGCGCAATTGCGGCGGCAGGGGTATCGAACCGGACAGACGTTCGCACGGCATTCTCATTGCGGGAACTATCGCAGTTTCGGCATGGTCGCGACGGGCCGATAGCCGTGCGTGCCGAGGAAGGACGCCAGCTTTTCGGCATCGGGGTTCAGTGCATCGCCATGTTCGCGCGCATGGATGCCACCTGAAATATAGAGCGCATCGATACCGTTGTCGGCCGCACCCTTGATGTCGGTCATCATGCCGTCACCGATGGCCAGCACTTCGCTGCGCGAAACCTCACGGCCGAGCGCCGCGGCAACAGCCGCCAACGCGGCCTCGTAGATCGGGGCATGCGGCTTGCCGGCAATCAGCGTGCGGCCGCCAAGCTGGGCGAAATCGCGCGCCAGGACGCCGGCGCACCAGATCAACCGGTCGCCGCGCTCCACCACCAGATCGGGGTTGGCGCAGATGAACGGCAGGTTTCGGGCACGCAGCCGCGTCAGAAGTTCCGCATAATCCTCCGGCGTTTCCACCTCGTCATCGAAAAGACCCGTGCAGACTACCGCATCGGCCTCGAATTCCTCGGCCATTTCAACGTCCAGCCCCTCGAAAATGGGATAGTCCCGGTCCGGCCCCAGATGGAAAATCCGGCGTGGGCCGGCCGCAATCAGGTCGCGGGTGACGTCGCCGGACGTAACCACGCGGTCCCACGCATTGTCTTGCACGCCAAGCACGCGTATCTGCGCCTCGACATCGGCATGAGGCCGGGGCGAATTGGTGAGGAGAACGACTGCAATGCCCTTGTCGCGGGCAGCAGCCAGCGCCTGCGAGGCTTCCGCAAAGGCAACTTCGCCATTGTGGACAACCCCCCATACGTCGCAAAGCAACGCGCCATAGCGACCGTTCATCTGCGATAGCGAGGCGATCTTTTCGGGTAAATGCGGCATGCCGTTCCAGTGTCAGGATTGAGGACACCAGCGACCATGCAGCGTCCAGCCGGCCCGGATTAGCCGAACTGCATCACCCTGTCACCCGCTTTTGGCCAAGCACGCCAACAGGCACGCCGTCACATTGGCCGTCGCGATACCTCGCCCCGCTCTGGAACGACCAGCTTGCGGTAGAGATGCCACGTCGCATGGCCAAGGATAGGAATGACCACGGCGAGCCCGGCGAAAAGCGGGATCGAGCCGATCACCAGCAGCGCGGCCACCAGCAAGCCCCACGCCGCCATCTGCACCGGGTTCGACACCACCGCGCGGACGGACGTCTCGATGGCCGCGACCACGCCGACATCGCGGTCGAGCAGCAGCGGAAAGGCCACCACCGTCGTTGCCAGCACGACAGCGGCAAAAACGAGGCCCACGAGATTGCCGACCACGATCAGCGTCCAGCCATTGCTCGTCGTCAGCACGTCGCGCAGGAAAGTGCCGACCGATGCAGGCGCCTGATCGCCAAACAGGCCGGCATAGATCGATTGAGCGACAAACAGCCACAACAGGAACAGGGCGACCAGCATCGCGCCTACCGTCAGGATGGAGGGCAGCGCCGGCGAATGACGCACCGCCAGCGCGTTGCGCCACGCCGTATCCATTCCCAGTTCGCGGCGACGGCTGATCTCATAGAGGCCGATGGCGGCAAGCGGCCCGAGCAGCGCGAAACCCGACATCAGCGGATAGATGAGATGGATCGCGTTGGCGCCACTGGACCAGCGGGTCAGGATCAGCCCGACGATGGGATAGATCAGCGCCAGAAAGACATAGTGGGACGGCTTGGCCCAGAAATCGTCGAAGCCGAGGCGCAGCGCGTCTCCTATATCCGCGATTGTAATGCGGCGTATGGCGGGCTGCGCGAGCGTCCCGCGTGCGTCTGCCATGACATGAAAGCTGGTCATAACCTTCCTCCCGTATGTCGGGGACGGTCACCTCCAGGATGGCCGCCCGTGGGCGCCAATTCCAGTAACAGGCCAAATCATAGCGCATCCGGCCCGGCCTGTCGTCGTTTTGTTCTCGTGCTCTCAATCACTTGAACGCCATACGAGCGGCAAAGTTTCGATTTTTGCGCGGCCCTTCTTCCAAAAAAGCCATGATCGCGGCTATGTCAGGCGGACATGGCACATACCGATATTGAAAATACCCCCTGCCCGAAGCGGCCTCGTTGAAACTCGACAGGCGCACATTGGTGTTGGGCGGCGGCATGGCGGCGCTGCTCGGGCTTGCCGCCTGCGGCACGCTGCGACCCGGCAACGGCGCTGGAGCATCCGCTTCCGCCAGCAGCGCTTTGGCCGCTGCCCGCAGCGCCAACGGGCTGGGCCCGCTGTCTCCCGATTCCCGGCTGGAACAGGCCGCCTTGCAGCAGGCCCGCTATATGGCGAGCGCCAGGCGCATGGCGCACACGACCGGGTGGGGCAAGGATTTTGCGTCTCGCATCAAGGAAAACGGCATCGAAGGCGCTGCCGCCGAAAATATCGCGGAGGGCCGCATGGACGTGGCCCGACTGGTCGACATGTGGATGCATTCGCCGCCGCATCGCCGCAACATGCTTGATCCGCGTTTCTCGCGGTTCGGCCTCGCCTACGTGCGGGACGCCAAGAATGTCGACTGGCGGTACTGGGCTCTGGTGTTGGGGAAGTGAGTAAGTAGGGAGTAGGGAGTAGGGAGTAGGGAAAGCAGATCAATATTCCCTATTCCCCGCCCACCTCAATCCATGTGCGCCGCCGGCGCGCCGCCGCCCGCACGATTCGGCTTAGGCTTGCGCAACAGCAGAACCAGCGGCAGGGCAAACAGCGTAACCACCATCATCAGCTTGAAGTCATTGACGTAGGAAATCATCAGCGACTGGATGTTAACCAGGCCGTCTATCTGCGCCAACGCGGCCGGATCGCCCGCGGCCGCGGCCGGCGAGGCCGCAATCAGATTGGGGTTGAACGGCGTGATGAAGGCCGAAAGCTCCGAATGGTTGACCTGCGTATTGCGCACCAGCATCACCGACACGATCGAAATGCCGATCGACGAACCGATGTTGCGCACCAGCGAAAACAGCGCGGTGGCGTCGGTGCGAAAACGTGCGTCGAGCGTGGCGAAGGCAACCGTCGACAGCGGCACGAACACCAGGCCAAGCCCCAGCCCCTGGACGACGCCCGACGAAATGATGAGCCAGTCGTCCATCTGCGGCGTAAAACCCGACATCGTGTAGAGCGACTGCGACGTCAGCAGCAGGCCCACGACCACCAGCAGCCTGGCGTCGACTCTGTGCATGATCCGTCCGACGACCAGCATGGAAATCATCGTACCGACGCCGCGCGGCGCCATTACGATACCGACGGTGATGGTCGGATAGCCAAAGATGGTCGACAGCATCGGCGGCAGCAGCGCCAGGCTGGCCAGCAGGATGACGCCGATGATGAAGATGAAGACGAGGCCGGTCGCGAAATTGCGGTCGAGGAATATCTTCGGATCGATGAACGGGTTCTCGCTCGTCAAAAGATGGACGATGAATACCCAAAACCCCGTGATGGCCAGGCCGAGTTCAATCCATATTTCCGGTGACGAGAACCAGTCGGCATCGGCGCCGCGGTCCAGCATCAACTGGAGCGCGCCGACGCCGAGCGACAGCATCGCGAAGCCGAAAAAGTCGAAGCCGCGGGCGCGTCGGGCGATGCTGGGCAGATAGGCGGCCATGCCGAGGAAGGCGATGATGCCGATGGGCAGGTTGATGAAGAAAACCCAGCGCCAGTTGAAGCTTTCGGTCAGCCAGCCGCCGAGCGTGGGGCCGATGATCGGCCCGACCATGATGCCGGCGCCCCAGATGGCCATGGCCTGGCCGTGGCGCTCCTTGGGGTTGATGTCGAGCAGGAATGTCTGGGACAGGGGAACGATCGCCGCGCCGAATACACCCTGCATCAGGCGAAACAGCACCATTTCCTCAAGGCTCGTGGCGATGCCGCACAGCATCGAGAAGATGACGAACCCCACGACCGAACCGAGGAACAGTTCCTTGCGCCCGAAGCGGTCGGCCAGCCAGCCGGTTACGGGCGTCATGATGGCGGCGGCGACGATATAGGATGTCAGCACCCAGTTGATCGTATCGGCCGAGGCGCCGAGATCGCCGACCATGGATGGCAGCGCGACATTGGCGATTGTGGTGTCGAGCACCTGCATGACCGTGGCCAGCATGATCGAGATGGTGATCAGGCCACGATGCGGCACTTCGCGATGGGTTTCGGGCGTGCTCATGGGACGGAACTTCCGCGACGGAATAAAGTCGTATAAGTGCGATGCTGGTTCCCGAGCGGCAAAGCCTGCCTAAAGCGAGGCGTTCAACGCGTTGGGACACGAAATCGATGCGGGGGTCACATCGATCGAGCGTCTCGTTTCATCAGGGCTGTTGCCGCCCGGAAACCGGAGTCCCGACGATTTTCGTCCAGATCCGCTTTAGCGGCCTTGATTCCGCAACCGGAACCAAAGACGAAAGCCTTGACCTTACCGAATACCCTGTCGGGACAATCTGAAATTTCATCTTTCCCTGGCCCGCTTGACCATCGAACGGGTTAGTCCGCTTCGCCTGCCGTCGCATGGCCGAACAGCTTGGGAAAGCCGCGCGAGACACCCGTGTCGACCGTGACTTCGGCGCTCATGCCGGTCCGCAACGCGATCTTCGCGCTCGGGTCGGTCAACTCCAGCCGAACCGGAATGCGCTGCGTGACCTTGACCCAGTTTCCGGTGGCGTTCTGGGCGGGCAGTAGCGAGAATTCAGCGCCGGTGCCTGCACCTATCGCCAGCACGGTCGCCTCGAAGGTCCTGCCCGGATAGGTGTCGAGTACGACTTCGGCCTTCTGGCCGGCCTTCATGTGCGTAAGCTGGGTTTCCTTGAAATTGGCGTCGATCCAGGTATCGCCCGTCTCCACCAGCGAAAACAGGGTAGCGCCGGAGCCGACAAACTGGCCTATCTTGAACGACGAGGCCTGAGCGATGACGCCGTCGGCCGGGGCGCGAACGGTGCTTTGCGCCAGGTCGTAGGCAGCCTTGTCACGCGCGGCCAGCGCCGACATGACGGTCGGGTGCTTGTCCGTTTCGATGTCCGGATTGCCGCCCAGCGCCGCCTTGGCGCTCTCGATGCCCTGCCGGGTCACGGCTACCTCCTGCTTGGCCTTGGCAAGATCGTTGCGTGCTTCATCGAGCGAGGACTTGGCGTTGATGCCTTTCTTCGCCAGATCGGCCGCGCGGTCGTATTGAGACTGGGCGTAATCGACTTCGCTGACCGCCGAGCGTTCCTGCGCCATGGCCTGGCTGTAGGCTGCGCGCAGTTGCTCCACATTCAGCCGCGCAACGGCAACCGCGGCATCGGCCTGAGCGAGCGCGATCCGGTAAGGCTCCGGGTCGATGGCGAACAGCACGTCGCCTTTCTTGACATGCTGGTTTTCGGCGATGTTCACGTTGACGATCCGGCCCGCCGTATCGGAGGCTATCGAAACACGGGCTTGCCTGAGATTGGCATTTTCTGTCTCCTCATAGCGCCCGCCGGTTACCCAGAAATAGCCGCCAACCGCGACAAGGGCCGCCGGTACCGCCAGCATCAGCACAAAACGCCCCGGCCGGCGCGCCTTGCGTTTCGGCGCCGGTTCCGGATTGTGCGGAAGTGCTACCGCAGCCGGCGTGGCCGGTACGGAGGGTTGAGCCGGGCTTTCAATTTCCAGCTTTGTCACGTCGTCGTTCACTTTTACTCGGGCGTTCATTTTGCTGCGCTCTCTGCAGATTTAGTCGTGTTGGCGGATTTGCAAGACGGCGTTTCGTCGTCCGACAAGTTTTCGATGAGTTTCAATATCCCGTTGACGAGGCTACGGCGGTCTTGTGGAGACAGGCCGGCAAGCGCACGTTCATAAACCTCTCCGGCCATTCCCTTGACGCCGGCAAAAGCTTCGCGCGCCTTTTCGGTCGGGAATATCATGCGCACGCGTCTGTCGGCCGCATCCACACGACGTTCAATCCAGCCGCCCTCCTCCATTCTGTCGATAAGGCGCGAAACGCTGATCGGCTCGATTTCGAGAATTTCGGCGAGCCGGGCCTGCGCAATGCCTTCTTCCTTCACGGCCCAGACCAGAAGCCGCCACTGTGCCGCCGAAAGGCCAAGGCCGCTGGCCTTTGCCTCAAAGCGCCGGCGCAACAACCGCGCCGCGTCGTGGATCAGAAATCCCAGTCTTTCCGTGCCGTCCGTAACCATGAGCGCCATATATAATAAGCGTGCTTACCATTCAAGATACTGCAGCGCACAATTCATGAAAAAAATGGCGCGTTGCGGCACGGCCGGCATGGCTCATGGTAATTTATGCGTGATCGCCGATGATCGGACGCCGCAAGCCGGAACATTCTTGACTCTCGCCAGCGCCGGCACTATCTCACGGCTACGTTAGCACTCGCCTCTTATGAGTGCTAACCGAGTACCGGCACAGCCGGACCGAGATTATTTCTCACCATGACCGAGGAAACACAAATGGCAAAATCGAAGTTCCGCCCGCTTCATGACCGCGTGGTCGTTCGCCGGGTCGAATCCGAAGCAAAGACGGCTGGCGGAATCATCATCCCCGACACGGCCAAGGAAAAGCCGCAGGAAGGCGAGATCGTCGCCGTCGGCTCCGGCGCCCGCGACGATAGCGGCAAGATCATTGCGCTCGACGTCAAGGCCGGCGACCGCATCCTGTTCGGCAAGTGGTCGGGCACCGAAGTCAAGCTCAATGGCGAAGACCTTCTGATCATGAAGGAATCCGACATCATGGGCATCATCGGCTAATCACGCCGTTTCCACCCGCACCATCAACTGAATTTCGGGCGCAAAGCCCAGGAGCACAATAATGGCTGCCAAAGACGTAAAATTCTCCCGTGATGCCCGCGAGCGCATGCTGCGCGGCGTCAACATCCTCGCCGACGCGGTGAAGGTGACGCTTGGTCCCAAGGGCCGCAACGTCGTCATCGACAAGTCGTTCGGCGCACCGCGCATCACCAAGGACGGCGTCACCGTCGCCAAGGAAATCGAACTTGAAGACAAGTTCGAGAACATGGGCGCACAGCTGGTCCGCGAAGTCGCTTCGAAGACCAACGACAAGGCCGGCGACGGCACCACGACCGCCACCGTCCTGGCTCAGGCCATCGTTCAGGAAGGCCACAAGTATGTTGCGGCCGGCATCAACCCGATGGACCTGAAGCGCGGCATCGACCTGGCTGTTGCCGACGTCGTCGCCCAGCTGGTCAAGTCGGCCAAGAAGATCAAGACTTCCGAAGAAGTCGCTCAGGTTGGCACCATTTCGGCCAATGGCGACGAGTCGGTTGGCAAGATGATCGCGGAAGCGATGCAGAAGGTCGGCAATGAAGGCGTTATCACGGTTGAAGAAGCCAAGACCGCCGAGACCGAACTCGAAGTCGTCGAAGGCATGCAGTTCGACCGCGGCTACCTGTCGCCCTACTTCGTCACCAACCCCGACAAGATGATCGCCGATCTCGAGGACGTCTACATTCTTCTCCACGAGAAAAAGCTGTCCAACCTGCAGGCGATGCTACCGATCCTCGAGGCTGTCGTTCAGTCCTCGAAGCCGCTGCTCATCATCTCGGAAGACGTCGAAGGCGAGGCTCTGGCTACGCTTGTCGTCAACAAGCTGCGTGGCGGCCTGAAGATCGCCGCCGTCAAGGCGCCGGGCTTCGGTGATCGCCGCAAGGCAATGCTGGAAGACATCGCCATCCTCACCGGTGGCCAGGTGATTTCCGAAGACCTCGGCATCAAGCTCGAAAACGTTACGCTGGCCATGCTCGGCCGCGCCAAGAAGGTGTCGATCTCCAAGGAGAACACCACCATCATCGACGGCGCTGGCAAGAAGGCCGAGATCCAAGGCCGCGTTGCCCAGATCAAGCAGCAGATCGAGGAGACCACCTCGGACTACGACAAGGAGAAGCTGCAGGAACGTCTGGCGAAGCTCGCCGGCGGTGTTGCCGTGATCCGCGTCGGCGGCTCGACCGAAGTCGAAGTCAAGGAAAAGAAGGACCGCGTTGACGACGCGCTGAACGCAACCCGCGCTGCTGTCGAAGAAGGCATCGTGGCGGGCGGCGGCGTTGCTCTGCTGCGCGCTTCCACCAACATCAAGGCTGTCGGCGCGAACACCGACCAGACTGCCGGCATCTCCATCGTTCGCAAGGCTCTGCAGGCACCGTGCCGTCAGATCGCCTCGAACGCCGGTGAAGAAGCCTCGATCGTTGTCGGCAAGATCCTCGACAACAAGGGCGTTTCCTTCGGCTACAACGCGGCCAACGACACGTATGGCGACCTGATCGCGCTCGGCATCGTCGACCCGGTCAAGGTCGTTCGCACCGCACTTCAGGACGCAGCCTCGGTTGCCGGCCTGCTCGTCACCACCGAAGCCATGATTGCCGATGCTCCGAAGAAGGACAATGGCGGCGGCGGCATGCCTGGCGGCATGGGCGGCGGCATGGGCGGTATGGGCGGCATGGATTTCTAATCCAGCCTACCAAAACCTTGCTTACGGAAAGGGCGCCTTCGGGCGCCCTTTTTTGTTGTGTTCACCGCACAAATCGAATGCCGCCCGGAACCTGGATGGCGTTCGCCCGTTTCGGTCCGCAAGTCGAAACGAACCCCCAGGAGATGCGATATGGTGAACAAGGATCAGATTGCCGGCGTGGCCAAGCAGGCCAAGGGATCGGTCAAGGAAGCTGCCGGCAAAGTGACAGGAAGCAAGCAGACCGAGGCCGAAGGCAAGGTCGAAAAGGCAGCAGGCAAAGTGCAAAAGACCTTTGGAGACGCCAAGGAAAAGGTCAAGAAAGCCCTCTGACGCGTCACCACCATTCAATGAAAAAGGCAGCTTCGGCTGCCTTTTTCATTGAATGAGCGCCTTGCTGAAGGCGTTGGTGAATCTCACCTCGCCGCTGTCGCCCGCCGACTCGCCGAGTACCACGTCCAACGCGCTGCTTGTTATCCGTGCGAGCGCGAAGCCGCCCATATAGGCCGCTTTCGGCTTGAACAGATCGAGGTCGCCATGTTTGTAGATCATGGGCGTTTCATGCTGGTGCCCATGAAAGATGCCGACGACGTTGTAGCCTTTCAGGGCGGCCAGCAATGCGTCCTGTTCCGCCCGGCTCCACCAATGTGCCGGCCCCGTGCCCTGGTCGTCGAAAATTCGCGCAGCCGGATCCCATTTTTCCAGCGAGAACGTATCCCAGCCATAATGCTGGAAAAGGACAATTGGCCGGCCATCCGAGGCATTGTTCGCCAAGTCGTCCTTCAGCCACGACAGGCCGCTTACCGCGCCATGACCGACATCGCCGGCGAAGCGGTGCGTCTGGACAAGATGCAAGCCGCCCCAATCCCAGGAATAGCAATCGGACTCCACATCGTAATTGCCCGCTGGAACCGCCGGCTTGAAGAACACGCTGGGGCGGTGATTGACTTCGACATAGTCGCGCATTTCACGCCGGTACCAGTTTACATGGCGGCGCGGACCGTTCTGATCGAGATCATGGTTGCCGAGCCCGACATAGACCGGCACATGGACACGATCCGGCCCGACGCCTTGCCGGTAGCGTTGGCTGAACTGGAGCAGTTGCGTGCCTTCGCTGGGCAGCGTCACCTGCCCGCCGCCGTCGTCGGTCATGTCGCCGCCAACGACGATGCCGAGCGGCGTATCGATACGCTGGCCCGCAGAGCGCAAGGCCGTAGGCACGCCGTCGATCTCACTTGGCCATTCCCTGAGGCTTATGGCGTTCAGCGCCGCTACATTGCGCAGCAAAGCGGCGTCGGTCTTACCCTCCTGCTGGCAATGGGGACTAAGGCCGCTCGCCATGCGGCATGCGTGAACGTCGCTGATGAACAGAAACGTCGCATCCACGGGCGGAATGACCGGTGTCGATTGCGCGCGAGCGCCTGACGGCAGGACGCCCAATGCAGCCACGCCAGCCATCTCCGCGAGGAAGGTGCGCCGCGAGAGGATTGGGAGTCGCTTTTTCATGGCGCAACGATTTGAACATCATCGCCGCCGACAAAGTCAAGCGCTCGCGAAATTGGCCTGCGCGGCACCTTTACCAACTCTTCAAGGAAAAGTCACAGCGGTATGTATCGAAAGAAGTTTGTGGTGGGTGCGACAGGGATCGAACCTGTGACCCGCTGATTAAGAGTCAGCTGCTCTACCAACTGAGCTACGCACCCACGGCGCGCTGGAAAAACCAGCGCTGGCGGGCATATATCCGGCACCATTGGCCATGTCCAGCCCTATGCCGGGATTTCTCTGGAAATCGGGCCACTATGTCCAAAGCATTGCCATGACGCCTTAGAAACAGCCAAAAATCGGTGCTTGGCTCCGCTGGTAGAGCAGCTGACTCTTAATCAGCGGGTCACAGGCACGACTCACACATAAAGCGTGCCTTCCGCGACCTTGACCGCATGGCCGCCGATACGCGCTGCCGCTAGCCGGCCTTGGGCTACCTCCAACTCAAGGCGAATCCGCGACGGACGTCCCATTTCCAGGCCCTGCTCCAGCCAGTAGCGTGCGGTGCCGTCGCGCGGACCGTCGAAATGCATGATCGCGCCGGCAAAGGCCGCCGCTGCCGAACCGGTTGCAGGATCTTCGTAGGACGGCGTTCCGGGCACGATCATGCGGACATGAAATGCGCTGTCGTGGCTTACCGTCTCGCGGCAATAGACATAGGGGCTGGCATTGGCCCACTCGCTCTTTGCTGGCGCGAGTTCGGCCCAGGCCTGATTGTCCAGCCTTATCCGCGCAGCCTCCTTGAGGCCGGCCACGGGGATGGTCACATAGGGAACGCCAGCCGACCAGAACGAGACCCGGTGGTTCTCGAAGCCGATTTCATGGGGGCTGAGGCCGAGTGCCGCGCCGATCGCGTCCGCGTCAGCCGAAAATTCAAGGCGCTCCGGCAGCTTGGCCAGGTCGAACTCGCCATAGGATGCGCCCTCGCCTGTTTGCACGACACAGCGCACAGGTCCGATATTTTCTTCCAGCACGAAGATGCCGGCGGCCTTTTCACCGGTCAGTTCCGCCAGCGCCACCGCCGCGCCGACTGTCGGATGACCAGCGAACGGCATTTCGTATTCCGGCGTGAAGATGCGGATGCGAGCGCGATGTCGGGCGTTTTCGGGCGGCAGGACGAAGACGGTTTCGGACAGGTTGAACTCTCGCGCGATCGCCTGCATGGAAGCTGTCTCGAGGCCTTCGCTTTGCAAAACGACAGCCAGCGGATTGCCGGCCAACGGCGTCCTGGTGAACACGTCGTAGAGCATGTATTTCCGGCCAACCATCGGCCCACTCCTCGCCTCATCGCCCAACATGGGCGAAATTTAATTTGTAATTCCGGCCGTTAAGCCTGATGTGTCCACGCTTAGGGACGACATACGCATTATAGGGGTCTTGCGTGGACCAGCTTGTCAATCCGCCAAATGGTGAATCCGCTGCCACCATCGAGACGGCCCTGGGGCTGGACGGTAGCGGCCAGAAGAAGCAGCGTCGCCGCGGCTGGCTTTATGGGCTGGCGGCTCTGGTAATCGTTGCGGCAGCCATTTTCGCTTACCAATGGTATGCAGGCTCCGCCGTCAAAACCGACTACACGGCTGTGCAGGCAGCCAAGGCCGACCTGACCGTACAGGTTACCGCCACGGGCACGCTGCAACCCCTCACCCAGGTCGACATTTCCAGCGAGCTTTCCGGCGTTGTCCGGTCCGTGGCGGTCAACGAAAACCAGCAGGTCAAGAAAGGCGACGTGTTGGCCGCGCTCGACACCTCGCGCCTGCAGGCGCAGGTCGAGCGGGCGCAGGCTTCGTCGAAGGCGGCGCAAGCCAATGTCGAAAATGCCCGGATCACCCTGAAGGAGAACGAGCAGGCGCTGGTGCGTGCCGCCGAGCTGGCCAGGCGCGGCCAGACCACGAACCAGGCGCTGGAAGCCGCGACCGCCACGCGCGACCGCGCCAAGGCGGCCCTGGACAGCGCCGAAGCCAATTTTGCCATCGCCCAAGCGGATTTGAAGTTGCAGCAGTCGGACCTCGACAAGAGCACCATCTACGCGCCCATCGACGGCATCGTACTGACGCGCTCGGTCGACCCCGGCCAGACGGTCGCCTCCTCGCTGCAGGCGCCCGTTCTTTTCGTCATCGCCGCCGACCTGAAAAGCATGGAGTTGAAGGCGGCCATCGACGAGGCCGATATCGGCTCGGTCAAGGCCGGCCAGCACGCCCGGTTCACCGTCGATGCATTTCCAGAGCGGCCGTTCGATGCGGAAATTCGCGACATCTCCTTTGCCTCGCTGACCACCGACGGGGTCGTGACCTACGATGCACGCCTGAATGTCGCCAATGACGAACTGCTCCTGCGCCCCGGCATGACGGCGACCGTTTCCGTTGTCACCAAGCAGGCCAAGGACGTTCTTGCCGTGCCCGCCATCGCGTTCCGCTACAAGCCCGCGGCTGCTGCGCGCAGCGGCGGCGGCTGGAGCCTGACAAGCATGTTTACCGGGCGCATGGGCGGTCGGCGTGGACGCGGGGGCTCACAGGCGGCCGCGAAGCCGGTTGACGGATCGCGCACGCTTTACGTCCTGAAGGATGGCCGTCCGCATGCGGTCGACGTCAAGACGGGCGCCACGAACGGCGAACTGACCGAAATCCTTTCCGGCCTGTCCGAAGGCGACGCGGTCATCACGGCGTCGCAGCAGCGCGGCTAAACAATGGCCGCGCCGCTCCTCATCACCTTCGACAAGGTCTGGAAAAGCTACGGCCAGGGCGAAGCGCGGGTCAACGCGCTGGCCGGCGTCGACCTTTCCATCCGGCAAGGGCAATTCGTGGCGATCATGGGGCCTTCCGGTTCGGGCAAATCCACGTCGATGAACATCATCGGCTGCCTCGATACGCCCAGCGCCGGCACCTATTCCTTCATGGGCGTCGATGCCGGCCGGCTCGACCGTACCCGCCGCGCTATCTTGCGCAATCTGTATGTCGGCTTCGTCTTCCAGGGCTATAATCTGCTGCCGCGCACGACAGCAGCCGAAAATGTCGAACTGCCGCTGATCTATCGTGGCGTGCCGAGGGCCGAGCGGCGCGCGCTTGCCATGCAGGCGCTGGCGGAGGTTGGCCTGACCGACCGCGAACACCATACGCCCGGCGAGCTTTCAGGTGGCCAGCAGCAGCGCGTGGCGATAGCCCGCGCCATCGTCACACGGCCGACCTTGCTGGTAGCGGACGAGCCGACGGGCAATCTCGATACCGCCCGCAGCCACGAAATCATGGAACTCCTGACCCGGCTTAATACGGAACTTGGTCTGACCATCGTCATGGTGACGCACGAAGCCGATGTCGCCGCCTATGTGCAACGGACAATCCATTTCCTCGACGGCAATGTCGCCGCCGACACGCCAAGGATGGTGGCCGCGAAATGATCTGGGAAACGGTCCGTCTCGCGCTCTTGTCCATCCGCCGCAATGTGCTGCGCTCGTTCCTGACGCTGCTTGGCATCGTTATCGGCGTCGCCGCCGTCATCGCCATGTTGACCATCGGCAACGGCACGACCGAGAAGGTCAAGGCGGACATTGCCAAGCTCGGCTCCAACCTGCTTGTCGTGCGTTCAGGCCGGGCCGGCGGTCCCAGCGCCACCGATAATGTCGCGCGTCAGCTCAACGACAAGGATGTCGAAGCCCTTACCAAGCACCTCGTCGGCGCGCGCGCCATATCGCCCGCGTCCCAAAAACAGGTTCGCGTCATCTACGGTACGGAAAACCTCACCAGCGGCGTGACCGGCACGAATAGCGACTATCTGGTGGCACGTGACTGGCAGATCGCCTCGGGCCGGTCCTTTTCGGATTCGGAGGCACGCAGCGGCGCCGGCGTCTGCCTGATCGGCGAGACGGTGCGGCAGCAATTTTTCGGTTCTGCCGATCCCGAAGGCGAGACGATCCGCGTCAACCGGACCTCCTGCAAAGTTATCGGCCTGCTGGAATCCAAGGGCTTTACCGGCTTCGGGCAGGACCAGGACAACGTCGTGCTGATGCCGCTTGCCGCTTACCAGCGTCGCATCGCGGGAAACCGCGATATCGATTCCATCTATGTCGCAGCCGACGATACGACGCCGACCAGCGTGCTCCTGCCCCGCGTCGAGGACATTTTACGCGACACAAGGCGCATCGGCCCCGACCAGGCAGACAATTTCTCCATCCGCGACATGACACAGATCGCGGACACGATGGCTGCGGCCACCACCACCATGACCGGCATGCTGGGCGCGGTGGCCGGCGTCAGCCTGCTGGTCGGCGGCATCGGCATCATGAACATCATGCTGGTGTCGGTAACGGAGCGGACGCGCGAGATCGGCATCAGGCTGGCCATCGGCGCGCATGAAAAGCACATCCTGATACAGTTTCTGGTCGAGGCGACGGTGCTGTCGCTGATGGGCGGCATCATCGGCATCCTGCTTGGCCTATCGCTGGCCGGTATCGCTTCGCTGACACTCGCCATCCCGTTTGCGCCCAGCCTTGCAACCATTTTGATCGCGGTCGGCTTTTCCGCCCTCATCGGCATGGTGTTCGGCTTCTTCCCGGCCTTGCGCGGCGCGAGGCTCAACCCGATCGACGCGCTACGGCACGAGTGAGCCTCAGAGTCCGTTTGATAACTCGCCCAGCCGAGGCATATGGCGTGGTTTTCGAGAACCGGAGCGGAGCGTACACAAGTACGTGAGCACCGGAAGCGCAGAAAATTGCGCCAGATGTCCGGCTGGGTAGAGTTTCCAAACGGACTCTCAGCCCTGCGTCGAGAAATGCCACTCGATCAGCGGTTTCATATGGCCGGCAAGGTCGTCGGGCAGGTCGCCGGCGCTATGGATGACGACAGGCGCCTCTATTTCCGGGTTGGCTTCCGCCGCGACGAAGGCATTGATGCTGGCAATCATGGCATTGGCCGTCATCGGCATGCGGTAACGGCGGAAGATGACCGTGCCGCTGCGCGTCGATAAAAGGTAGTAGCGCTTGGCAGGCGATGCCTCGCTTATATCGATGCCGGTTTCCTCCTTGACCTCGCGCCGCATGTTGAAGTCGACATCGACCAGCCCATCGCGAAAATCCTCCAGTTCGAAGGAGCCGGCCGCGAAATACACCCTGCCGGCGTTCAGCGTGTGCTTGCCCATGCGGATGGCCACCAGCGCATTGTCGCTCGAGACGAGCATGGCGTGCGCGAAGACATGGCCGACACCCGGCATCTCGCGGTTCCCGCGCCAATACATGAAAGTCGCGTAGCGCACGATATGACAGCGCCCGACAAGCCGCCCGCTGGCGTAGGAAAGCTCGGAAAGCAGCGCCACCCGCCCATCAAACAAATGGGGATTGACGGAAATCTGGTAAGCCCAGTTGGCGTCGATCTCCCGCAAGTGTGTCTGTTCAAGCGGATGCGGGGCGGGATCGAGCCTTACGTCGATATCTTCGACCGGAAGGACGATGTCTCTCGGGAGGTCGAAACTCATGCCAATGTCCTCAACTCATCTTCAGTGTAACAGCGACCGGACAATGGTCCGACGCCTTCGGCCTGTCCCAGCCCACGCGTGGAAACCGTTCCACCTCCTGCCCCGGCGGAAAGACGGTGCGCCAGGGTTGCCCGTTACGGACAATATCGGGAATAGCGGTAGCATTTCGCGCGGCAAGCCCCTTCGACAGCAGGACATAGTCTAGCTGGCATAGGTGTCGCTCCTGTGGCCCTCTTGTGTGGTAAAACGACCAGCGATCCATTTCCGGCCTCCGCTCGACGACATTCTCGCAAAAACCATCGGCCAGAAGGACATCGAGGCAAGACCGGTCTTCAGCGAGCACCTCGAAGCGGTAGCCGCCAAATTGGTCGCCGTCGACCTTAACGCGCTGGCGGTAGTCGTTCATATCCCCGCAGATCGCCCAGTTCATGGCGGTGGCGTGTTCCTTGCCGAACCTTTCCTCGATGATCCGGCGGACCGCCTGAGCCTCGGCGATCCGAATGGGCATCGAAGCCTGGCGTCCGTCAAGCCCATTGCGCGGCGGCCCCATCGACTTGAAATGCACGAGATAGAGCGTCAGCGGCTTGCCGCCGACAGTGACGTCTATCTCCAGGCAGTCGCGCCTGAAAATACGCTCGTTGGCAGCGTTACCGGTGGCCGCCAGTTCCGGCGTATGCAGGCCGAATTGCTCGTAAGTGACATCGGCATGGCTGGTCATGCGCACAAACTCGATCGGCTCGCCGTCCGCCGTTTCATGACGCATCATGACCGCGACGTCGATACCGCGCGTATCGTTGCCGGCCGTGGTGTATTTCTGGCGGTAGCCCTCGCCGATCATCCTGAACAGATACCCATACTCGAAAGCCTTGAGCGCCTCGATATTGTCGACCTCCTGCAGGCACAGGATGTCGGCGCGGGTCGCCGCGATGGCGAGCGCGGAAAGCTGGCGCGTATCGTCCGATTGCGCGATTGCGCGGGCCTGTTCCAACGCCCGGTACTCGGCTTCGCTGCCAATGTCGAACAGCGAAAGTGTCCGATCCTGGCCATGGTTTTGATAACCGGAGAAATCGAACCTGCTCATCAGGTTTTCGACGTTAAACGTTGCAAGACGCAAGGACATGCAAGACGTTTGCCCGCTGGGGGCCTTGAAAACAAGGGCACATGGGCCAATCCCTTCAGGGCCAGCACCTGGAACTTTCTCGTTCATTCTCCGTTCAGGGTGAAAGGTTCAGCATTGTAGCCATTCTCGGACTCGTGGCGCGGGGCCAATGAATTGCTGGAGAGTGCAAATGAAACCGCTATTTGCCCATTCGATCAAAACAAGCGTGATGGCGCTTGGACTGGTGTTCGGACTGGCGGGTCCAACATTCGCCGGACCCATGCCGCAGCCTGCCCCCTCGGTGCCGTCGAGCACAGCGGCGCCTGAAATCATCCCCGTACGCGACGCGTGGGCCGGCGGGAACAGCCGCGGCGACTATTGGCGCCGTGACCGGCACAACCGTCATTGGCAAGGCAACCGCTGGAACCACAACAACGCGCATCGCCGCTACTATAATGATCGGCGCTGGCGCGGTCATCGGCGCCACTATGGCGGCTCCGGCTTTTATCTCGGGCTGGGTGGCATGGCGATCGGACCGGCGATTCGGTATTATGAACCGCGTCGTGTCTATCGCGGTTCCAACGCGCACGTCCGCTGGTGCTACAACCGCTACCGCTCCTACCGCGCAGCGGACAATACGTTCCAGCCCTATAACGGTCCGCGCCAGCAATGCTATTCGCCATATCGGTGAGGTAGCAAAGCACAGCCCGCGCTGCGGCTTTATCTAAAACAAAAAGCCGGCGAATCGCTTCGCCGGCTTTTTGATTCCAACCTTGAGTCTTCGGCCTGTGCGCCCCGAAAACCCAGGACGTGCAGGCGAAAAAGGCATGGGATCAGTTCTTGGCCTTGTCCACGAGCTGGTTCTTGGCGATCCACGGCATCATGGCACGCAGCTTCGCACCGACTTCCTCGATCTGGTGGCTGTCGTTGTTGCGGCGGATGCCCTTGAAGCGGGACAGGCCGGCGCGGTACTCCTGCATCCACTCCGACGTGAACTTGCCGGTCTGGATGTCGTTCAGCACGCGCTTCATCTCGGCCTTGGTGTCGGCGGTGATGATGCGGGGACCCGACACGTATTCGCCCCACTCGGCCGTGTTGGAGATCGAGTAGTTCATGTTGGCGATGCCGCCCTCATAGATCAGGTCGACGATCAGCTTCACTTCGTGCAGGCACTCGAAATAGGCCATTTCGGGTGCGTAACCGGCCTCGACCAGCGTCTCGAAGCCGGCACGGATGAGTTCGACCAGACCGCCGCACAGAACCACCTGCTCGCCGAACAGATCGGTTTCGCACTCTTCCTTGAAGTTCGTCTCGATGACGCCCGAGCGGCCGCCGCCGACGCCGCAGGCGTAGGATAGCGCGAGATCGTGGGCATTGCCCGATGCGTCGTGGTTGACCGCAACCAGGCACGGCACGCCGCCGCCCTTCTGGTATTCGCCGCGCACGGTATGGCCGGGCCCCTTTGGCGCGATCATGACGACGTCAATCGTATCCTTCGGCTCGATCAGCCCGAAATGCACGTTGAGCCCGTGCGCGAACGCAATCGCGGCCCCATCGCGGATATTCGGCGCGATCTCGTCGCGGTAGATGTCTGCCTGCAACTCGTCAGGCGTGGCCATCATCATCAGGTCGGCCCACTTGGCGACCTCGGCCACGGTCATGACCTTGAGGCCGTCAGCTTCGACCTTCTTGGCGGTCGCCGAACCGGCCTTGAGGCCGATGGCGATTTCCTTGACGCCGGAATCCTTCAGGTTGAGCGCATGCGCCCGCCCCTGCGAACCGTAGCCGATAATGGCGACCTTCTTGCCCTTGATGAGATTGAGATCGGCGTCGCGATCGTAATAGACACGCATGTTACTTTCCTTCCCGTGCTTGAAAACCGTGGTTTCTATGGATCTTTCCTTGCCCCATAGAGGGCGAGAAACTGTCTTGTGGCGCGCGCCGCGTCATCTTCTATGGCCGCTTCCGTCAGGCCGGGCCAGTCGCCCAGCAGCAGCCTGATCTGCACGTCGCGCGCGACCAGGCCGAAAAAGGTTCTAAACGCCGTTTCGGCATTGTCGAAGACGAGATAACCGGCGCGCTTGCCGGCGTCCAGCACCGGCTTCAGCCGCTTGGCCAGCGCAAACCGCCCATTTTCGAGCACGATGGCGCCGAGATTATCCTTGCCGGACGCCGCATGACTGACGGCAACCCGGTTCAGCGCGATGGACGTGTCGCTGGCGATGACCTTGAGCCAATCGCGCGCATACCCTTCCAGGCTTTCGGTCAGCGAAGCGAGATCGACATTGCCGGGATCGACCGGCGTTACCCGCACTTTCGAAGCCTGCCATTGCACGGTGGCGATCAACAGCCCGTCGCGATCGCCGAACCATTTGTAGAGCGTTTCCTTGGAGCAGCTTGCGCGCCGCGCCACCGCCGTCATGGTCAGATTGTCCCCATCCTCGACCAAAAGGCGCAACGCCGCGTCCAGCACTGTCTGCTGGCGCTCGGTCAGGACCCTTTTGTCCTCGTTGAGAACGGTTTTCTGCAACACGTCGCTTCCGGCCATCTGGCACACATCGCAAGCGATGCGTACCGTACGTTACGGTTCGGCTATAAGTGGCATTGCGCTGAACAGTCAAGCGCTATTCGCAGACGGCTCCATAATCGCAGCTAGATCGCCACCTGCGTACCGATCTCGACGACGCGCCCGGTAGGAATCTGGAAGTACTCCGTGGCATCCGCCGCGGTGCGGGCCAGGCCAATGAACAACCGGTCCTGCCACATCGGCATGCCCGAATTGGGCGATGCCTTGAGCGAGCGCCGCGACAGGAAGAAGGAAGTCGTCATGATGTCAAACTTCCACCCCTGCTTTCGACAGGTGGCGAGCGCGCGCGGGATGTTCGGCTGCTCCATGTAGCCGAAGGTCAGCGTCACCCGCATGAAAAGGTCGTTGACGGCTTCGATCTTCACCCGCTCCTCGCGGGAGGCTATCGGCTGGGGCGCCGTCACCACCGACAGGATCACGTTCTGCTCATGCAGCACCTTGTAGTGTTTGAGGCTGTGCATCAGCGCGGTCGGCGCGCTGAACGGGTCGCTGGTCAGGAAGATCGCCGTACCGGGCACCAGATGCGGCTTTTTCTTCACGAGGTTGGCCGCCAGGAAATCCAGCGGGACTTCGTTCTTCCGGGTCTTGTCGAACAGATAGCGGCTGCCCCGCACCCAGGTCCACATCGTCAAAACCACGGTAAACGCGACGACGAGCGAGGCCCAACCGCCTTCGAAAACCTTGACGATGTTGGAAAAGAAGAAGCCGATGTCGATGAAGCCGAACACGGCGGTCAAGGCTACCGCGCGCCACTGCGGCCAGTTCCAGATACGCGTCATCACAAAATACAGCAGCACGGTGGTCACCAGCATGTTGCCCGTCACGGATATGCCGTAGGCGGAAGCCAGCGCGCTGGACTCCTCGAAGCCCACCACCAGCAGCATGACCACCAGCGCCAGGATCAGGTTGACGCGCGGCATGTAGATTTGCCCCGATTGCTTCTCCGACGTGTGCTGGATCTCGAGGCGAGGCAGGATGTTCAACTGCACGGCCTGCCGGGTCAGCGAGAACGCACCCGAAATAACCGCCTGGCTGGCGATCACGGTCGCCGCTGTCGCCAATGCCACCATCGGGATCAGCATCCAGCCTTCGTTCATCTCGAAAAACGGATGGCCGACCTGCCCGCCTTTGGCCAGCACATAAGCGCCCTGTCCGGCATAATTGAGCAGCAGGCACGGGAAAACGATGGAAAGCCAAGCAAGCACGATGGGCTTGCGGCCGAAATGACCAAGATCGGCATAAAGCGCTTCGGCACCCGTGACCGCCAGGAAGATGGCGCCAATCGTTATGAAAGCGACTTCCGGTGAATTCTGCAGGAACCCGACGATGTAGATCGGATTGATCGCCAGCAATATCTCCGGATCGTCGACGATATGGATAATTCCCGAATAGCCGATCGCCAGGAACCAGAGGGCCATGATCGGCCCGAATATCATCGCCACGCTTCCGGTGCCGAAGCGCTGCACCGAAAACAGGATGGCGAGAATGACGAGCGTCATCGGGACGACATAAGGCTCAAACGTCGGCGTGATGACATTGATGCCTTCCACCGCCGAAAGCACGGAAATCGCTGGCGTAATCACCGCATCGCCGTAAAAAAGCGATGCGCCGACCATGCCTATGCCCAAAACGATGGCCGGCCGCTTCTGCAGGGCGTTGCGCACAAGCGCCATCAGCGACAGCACGCCGCCCTCGCCGCGGTTGTTGGCCCGCAAGACGAACATGATGTATTTGATCGTGACGATGATGGTCAGCGACCAGATGATCAACGACAGAACGCCAAGAATTTGACCCCGCTCGACACCGCCGGGTCCCGTCGCCGCAACGAGCGCTTCACGGAACGCATAGATCGGGCTCGTGCCGATGTCGCCATAGACCACGCCAAGCGCACCGAGCATCAGCACCTTGGTGCCGTGTTGTTCTGTCTCGGGCTGACCTAGCTGATCAATGGACTCTGCCTCACCACCATTGTCGGCAAGGGCCATGGACGGTTCTCCGTTAAGCGCTGGGTGCTCTAGCCTTGCTGCATCGCAATATCAAGGACCAATGCAAGTTGCCTCTCCGCGTAAGGCCGATGTAGGGGACTTGTCACCACCCACAAGCCTTGAGAAACCGGCCGACTGTCCCCGCCATGCCGTACTCAAGCGCATCCGCTGTCAGCCCATGGCCAATGGAGACTTCAGCCAGCCCGGGAATGCGCTTTATCAAGGGAGCCAGATTGCTAACGACGAGGTCGTGCCCGGCGTTGACCTGAAGCCCTGCGGCCAGTGCCGCATCAGCAGTTTTCCCCAGCCTTTCCAATTCGTTGGCCGCTTTACCTGGATTCGAATGGAAGCTGCCATAAGGCCCCGTATAAAGTTCGATCCGGTCGCATCCGGTTGCCTTTGCCTGCCCCACATCACCGGGATTGGGATCGCAAAACAAGGAAACGCGAAAGCCGCCCTTTTTCAACCGGCGGACGATCGGGGCGAGGTATTCGGCCTTTTCCGCAAAATTCCAGCCATGGTCGGACGTCGCCTGGGCCGGGTCGTCGGGCACCAGCGTCACCTGCTCCGGCTGGTTCTTTTCCACAAGCGCCAGGAATTTCTCCGTCGGATACCCCTCGATATTGAATTCGGCGCCGGGGAACTCGTCATCGATCAGGGCGCGGATTTCCGGGAGGTCGCTGAGGCGTGTATGGCGCTCGTCCGGGCGCGGATGAACCGTCAGACCGTGTGCGCCGGCCGCAAGGGCGATGCGTCCCAGCCACGTAACGCTCGGCCATGGCAGGTTGCGCCGATTGCGCAGCATGGCGACGGCATTAAGATTGACGGATAGTTTTGTGGGCATGATCGGCCTCTGAAATCGCTTGGCGCGCCACCTATAGAGCCTTTGAAGGGAACACGCAGGGGTATTTCGGTGTTCCACAACCAGGAATGACAATCCCGGACGAGGAAAAATCATGAATTCTCTTGAGTCCGTGCCCGCTATCCGACGTATCGACACCGACCGAGACGATCTGCTCGCAGTCGATATCGTCGGCCATGTTTCGGCCGCCGATGCGGAAAACCTGTTCGGGCTGCTGGAGGCCGCCTATGCGCTTCATCCAAAAATCGATGTGCTGGTGCGCCTCATCGAGCATGACGGCGTCGATTGGGCGGAACTGTCCAGACAGACACTCGAACGTGGAAAGGCCAATGCCATCGAGCACGTCCAGCGATGTGCAACGGTCGGTGAGCCGAACTGGACCGGCCAGGTGCAAGGCCTGTTCACGACGCTGCCGACCGACCTTCGTCATTTCGACACGGAAGACGAGCCCGACGCATGGGCATGGCTCGGCGCCAAGCCGCTCCCGGCATGACTACCGCACGATGGTCAGCCGCTCTGCCGCCCGCGTGATCGCCGTGTAGAGCCAGCGCTGGCGGGTTTCCTTAAAGGCATAGCTTTCGTCGAACAGTACGATCTCGTTCCACTGCGAGCCCTGCGCCTTGTGCACCGTCAGCGCGTAGCCATAATCGAAATCGTCGAACCGCTTCTTCTGCTGCCAGGGAATGTCGGCGTCCGGATCTTCAAACACGGCTTTCAGGAGCTTGATCTTGGCGACGCCGCGATCGGGATCGTCCTCCTCCGGCGAAACCAGAAGGTTGATGCCGGGTTTGACGGTTTCCCGCGACGAGGTCATCACCTTCCACAGCGAGCCGTTGAGCAGTCCCTTGGCGGGATCGTTGCGCAGGCAGACCAACTTGTCGCCGGCCTGCGGGTAGTCGGCGGAAAAGCCCTTCAACTCGCGCAGGCGCTGGTTGTAGCGCCGGCGGGTGCGGTTGGTGCCTACCAGAACCTGATCGGCCTTCAGCACCAGTTCCTGCGTTACCTCTTCCTTGCCGATCACCTGCGCGGTGCCATAGTCGCCACGCGGGAACTCGCGCCCCTCCCGCACGTCCAGCGCCAGCCGGATGATGGGATTGTCACGTGCCTGCCGATGGATTTCGGTGAGCAAAAAATCCGGCTCGTGCTCAGTGAAGAACCCACCGCCGGAAATCGGGGGCAACTGGCCGGGATCGCCCAGCACGAGGATCGGCGTGCCGAAACTTTGCAGATCGCGCCCGAGTTGTTCGTCCACCATCGAGCATTCGTCGATGATGACCAGCGCCGCTTTCGAAATCGGGCTTTGCCGGTTGAGCGAAAAAGTTGGCGACATCGAGGTCTTGCCCGTCACCTCGTCTTCCACCGATTCCTCGCCCTTGGGCCGATAGATCAGCGAATGAATGGTGCGGGCATTGGTCGCCCCCTTGGAGCGCAGCACTTGGGCTGCCTTGCCGGTGAAGGCGGCGAACTGCACCTGCCCGTCGACATGCTCGGCGAAATAGCGCGCAAGCGTCGTCTTGCCGGTGCCCGCATAACCGAACAGCCGGAACACCTGCGGGCGGCTCGCCTTGAGCCAGCGCGCGACGGCCTTCAGGGCCTCATCTTGTTGGGGTGAAAATTCCATGTCCTTGAGAGACAGGATTCGTCGGCGTAGGGCAAGGCGTTTGCATCCCTCCGTCGCCGCCTGCTGCCGGCAAACAGTCGCACCGGCCTATTTTCTGGCGTTGTGGCGGATGAAGTGTTCGAACGCCTTGCCGAACGCAACCAGATACTCCTTCGTCGAGTCGTTGGTCAACCCGCCGGTTTCGGCAAACAGGCTGGCGGAATTGCCGATATAGGCTTCCGGTTGGGCAAGCACCGGCATGTTGAGGAAGGCCAGCGACTGGCGCAGATTCCTTGCGCAGGCTGCCGATGAGAACTGCTACGGTCGTCGTCTGGAACTCCTTGTTTGCTTCGGGAAGCCAGGGCCAATCGACATTTAGCGATCAGAGCGTGAGGCCACCGGGTTGTGATGCGCCCAGACAAAAAGCCAAAGCGGGCGCATCGTCCACGCAAGTAGCCAGTCTCAACGCAGCATCGGCCACAGCGTCGCGGCGAGCAGCAGGCCCATGGCGATGTTGAACCATTTCAACCGCACCGGGTCGGCCAGAAAGCCGCGCAAGGCCGTGCCAAAACCAGCCCAGACCGAGACGCTGGGCAGATTCACCGCGCCGAACGCGCCGGCCACCAGCAGCACCGATAAAAACGGGCGTTCGGGAACCGTGTAGACAGCCATTGCGGTGATCGCCATCACCCAGGCCTTGGGGTTCACCCACTGGAACGCGGCGGCGTCGAGAAAGGTCAGCGGGCGGGCATCGTTCCCAGCCTTGCTGTCCATGGATCGCGCCATGGCGATCTTCCACGCCAGATAGAGCAGATAGGCGGCACCGGCGATTTTCAGCGCGGTATGCAACGCCGGAAAAGCCGTCAGTACAGCGCCCAGGCCCAGGCCGACCGCCAGCAGAAGCACGACGAAGCCGATGCCGATCCCCAACATATGGGGAATAGAGCGGGCGAACCCGAAATTAACGCCCGAAGCCAGCAACATGAGGTTGTTGGGTCCGGGCGTGATCGACGTCACGAAGGCATAGACGAGCAATGCGAACAGCATGTCGTAGGACATCTGGCTTATCCAAGGTTCGATAGATGGCGTCTTCCCGGCGCAAAGGCCGGGAGTTTTGGCTACATGCCTTGTGCGCCGCGATTCATCGCCGCCACGCCGGTCCGGCAGATCTCGACCAGGCCGAGCGGCCGCATGATGGCGATGAACTGGTCGATCTTCGAGCTTTTGCCCGTAAGCTGGAAAATGAAATGCTCGGTATTGGCGTCCGTCACATGGGCGCGGAAGGCGTCGGCAAGACGAAGCGCCTCGACGCGGTTGACGCCTGTGCCGGCCACCTTCACCAGCGCAAGCTCGCGCTCGAGCGGCCGTTCCTGCCCCAACTCCTGCGAGCGCACGGTCAGGTCAACGACGCGATGCACCGGCACGATGCGCTCCAGCTGGTGCTTGATCTGCTCCAGCACATGCGGCGTCCCGCTGGTCACGATTGTGATGCGCGACAGATGCGTCTCGTGCTCGGTCTCGGAAACCGTCAGGCTTTCGATATTGTAGCCGCGGCCGGAAAACAGGCCGATGACCCGCGCGAGCACGCCCGGCTCGTTATCGACCAGCACGGAAAGCGTGTGTTTTTCCGGCTTTTCGGTTTCCTTGGCGATGAAATAGGCCGATCCGGTCGGTTGAAGCTGTGCGTTCATGTTGCGATCTCGATCTTAAAAACTTGAGCTACCACTTTGTTTCCGCACGATTATCGCGACAGGAAACAATCGGAAATCGACTAAACCAGTTCCCTGCCCTTGGCGTCGATGGCGTTGGCCACGGCTTCGTCCGTGGCCTCGTCGGGCAACAGCATCTCGTTATGCGCTTTGCCGGATGGGATCATCGGGAAGCAATTGGCGAGCGCCGCCACGCGGCAGTCGAACAGCACCGGCTTCTTCACCGAGATCATTTCCCGGATGGCATCGTCCAGTTCGTCGGGCTTGTCGCAGCGAATTCCGTGACCGCCATAGGCTTCGGCAAGCTTGACGAAATCGGGCATCGCCTCGGTGTAGGAATGCGACAGCCGGTTGCCGTGCAGCAATTGCTGCCACTGGCGCACCATGCCCATATACTGGTTGTTCAGGATGAAGATCTTGATCGGCGCATTGTGCTGCACCGCCGCCGACATTTCCTGCATCGTCATCTGCACGGAAGCGTCGCCGGCGATATCGATGACCAGCGCATCGGGATGCGCGATCTGCGCGCCAAGTGCCGCCGGCAGGCCGTAGCCCATCGTTCCCAGCCCGCCCGAGGTCATCCAGCGGTTCGGCTTGTCGAAATGATAGTGCTGCGCCGCCCACATCTGGTGCTGGCCGACCTCGGTGGTGATGTAGGTGTCCATGTCCTTGGTCAGTTCATAAAGCCGCTCGATGGCATATTGCGGCATGATGACGTCCGGGTTCGGCTTGTAGGCGAGCGAATCGCGCGCGCGCCAGCGGGAGATCTGCTCCCACCACGGGTACAGCGCCTTCTTGTCGGGCTTCACGGTCGCGCGCCACAGCCGCACCATATCTTCCAGCACGCGACCGGCGTCGCCGATGATGCCGATGTCGGCGCGCACGTTCTTGTTGATGGACGAAGCGTCTACGTCGATGTGGATCTTCTTCGAATTCGGAGAAAAGGCATTCAGCCGTCCGGTGATGCGGTCGTCGAAGCGCGCGCCGATACACACCATCACGTCGCAATCGTGCATGGCCAGATTGGCTTCATAGGTGCCGTGCATGCCCAGCATGCCGAGCCAGTTCTTTCCCGACGCCGGATAGGCACCGAGGCCCATCAGCGTGGAGGTGATCGGAAAGCCGGTCAGTTCGACCAGTTCGCGCAACAGATGGCTGGCCTCCGGGCCGGCGTTGATGACGCCGCCGCCCGTGTAGAGAACGGGCTTTTTCGCGCCCGCCATCAAGGCGACAGCCGCCTTGATCTTCTCCAGGTCGCCCTGGACCTGCGGCTGATAGCTGGTGCGGGGTGCTGTCTGTGGCGACACGTAGATGCCGCGCGCGAACTGCACGTCCTTGGGGATGTCGACCACCACGGGGCCGGGACGCCCGGTCGTTGCGACGTGGAACGCTTCGTGGATCGTCTTGGCCAGATCGTTGACGTCCTTCACCAGCCAGTTGTGCTTGGTGCAGGGCCGGGTGATACCGACCGTGTCGCATTCCTGAAAACCGTCCGAGCCGATCAGCGAGGTCGGCACCTGCCCGGTCAGGCAGACCAGCGGGATGGAATCCATCAGCGCATCCTGCAGCGGCGTCACCGCATTGGTGGCGCCCGGACCGGAAGTGACCAGCATGACGCCCGCCTTGCCGGTCGAGCGCGCATAGCCCTCGGCAGCGTGCCCGGCCCCCTGTTCGTGGCGCACCAGGATATGTTCGAGTTGGTCCTGCTGGAAAAGCTCGTCATAGATCGGAAGGACAGCACCGCCCGGATAGCCGAAAACATGCTTGACGCCGTTGTCTATCAGCGCCTGCACCACCATTTCGGCGCCCGTCATTTCGCGCCGCTCGTTTTGTCCGTTGCTCATCGGTCTGGCTTCCGTTTTCTTTTCGCTTTTCCAGCGGTTTAGTCTGGTTTTCGGCAATAAAAAAGGCCCCCGAGGGAGCCTGTGTCTTGCGCATGGGAGGATTTCGCCCGGCGGTTACACCGCCTTGCCCACACGCCTTCCTACTACGAGAATGATCTTCTTGTTCATGGGCGCGGACAATAAGGGCGAAAACGTGCCCCCGTCAATGGGGTGAAAACAGATTGTTGCTTGGCTCGCCGCCGGCTCGTGCCAGCGCTAGACTGAGCCCCCCTGCCGCATAGCTGCCGGCGGCAAGCATGCATCAAATACTCGAACGCGCGTTAAGGAGCACGAAACCATCCGGCAACACTTCGCTTTAACGCGCGTCCTGTAGGTTCGGGTCTTCTGGGGTACTGGATAAGTATATATGTTCGTTGAACGCGAAGCTTCCGCCGGAGAAGCGACCTCGCAAGAGCGTCGTGCGGCCGCACAGGCCGACCGCCGCATTCTCGGCAATGTGGTGCAATGCGACGGTGCGCGAGCCGTGATATCGGCCTTTGCCGACGAAAGCGGCGACCTGGACACCGGCCGCTGGACCGTCGGCAAGATGATTTCGATCAATCTCGGCGCCATTCGCACAGTGGGCCTGGTCTATTCCATCGACAAGGCCGACCGCGCATGGGACAACGAGGCCCAAAACGCCATCGAAGTCAGCGTGGAGCTTGTCGGCGAGGTTCGCGATGGTTCCGAGCCGAACGCAAAGCCGTTCTTCGATCGCGGCATTACCGAATATCCGCATATCGGCGCGCTGGCCCATCGCATTCGCAGCCGCGACCTGCAGGCCGTTTACGACCTGGCTGGACGCCATGCGATCACCATCGGCTCGCTGTCCCAGGACGAGGCTATCGACGCCAAAATTGCCATCGACGACACGCTGGCCCGCCATTTCGCCGTGGTCGGCACAACTGGCGTCGGAAAATCCACCGCGGTTGCGCTGCTTTTGCGCAAATCGATCGCCGCATGCCCTGATCTCCGCGTGCTGATCCTCGACCCGCATAACGAGTTCGCGGCGTCTCTTCCCGAATATTGTGTCAGGATCGATTCGACGACGCTCGACCTGCCCTTCTGGATGTTCAGGCTGGAAGAATTTGCCGAAGTGCTGTTTCGCGGCCGCGAGACGATACAAGAAGAGGTCGACCTGCTTCGCGAGCTTATTCCCGTTGCCAAGAACATCTATCGCACGGGCAATTCCGGCAGCTATGTTCGGCGGGGTTCGGAGACGATGACGGCCGATACGCCGGTGCCCTATCGCATCGCCGACCTCATCCGGCAGATCGATGAGCGCGTCGGCATGCTGGACAGCAAGAACGACCGGCCGATCCTCAAATCGCTGAGGGCGCACATCGATTCCGCCGCCGCTGACCCGCGCTACCGTTTCATGTTCAATTCCCGCATGGTCGAGGATTCCATCCACGAAACGATCGGCCATATCTTCCGCGTTCCGCACCAGGGACGCCCGGTAACGTGTTTTGAAATGGCCGGCATGCCGGCCGAGGTGGTCAATTCCGTCTGCTCCGTGCTTGCGCGCCTTGCCTTCGACCTCGCGCTATGGAGCGAGGGGCGGTTGAAACTGCTTTTGATGTGCGAAGAAGCCCACCGCTACATGCCGTCCGATCCCCGCCTCGGCTTCGCTCCGACGCGGCACGCTTTGTCCCGCATCGCCAAGGAAGGCCGAAAATATGGCTGCTACCTCGGCGTCGTCACGCAGCGGCCCGGAGAACTCGATCCGACGATCCTGTCGCAGTGCTCGACCTTCTTTGCCATGCGCCTGGCCAACGAGAAGGATCAGGCGATCATCCGGTCGGCCATCGCCGACTCCTCGGCCTCGACATTGTCGTTCCTGTCCTCGATGGGTCAACGCGAAGCCATCGCCTTCGGCGAAGGGGTTGCCACCACGATGCGGATGAAGTTCGCCAAACTGGATCAGGCTCTGTTGCCAGGCGCGGCCAAACAGACCGTTACGGATGCCGACGGAGACAACGGCGATGTCGACCTTGCGGCAATCGTCGACCGGCTGCGCAATGTGACGAAACCTCAGCCCGCCATGAGCCTGGTTCAGCCAGTGGATACAGCGCGGCAAGCCGGCGATCCAGACTACAGGAAGCCCGCTGCACTGCGTATCCAGGCGAGTGACGATCTTGATCTTCGCTACGGCCTGAAACCGGCCACTTTCGGGATGCGGCCGCAAAACGACTGATTGCCACCGGACCGGAAGCCGGGCGGAAACACCAGCGGCAGTGCGGCTTGCCTTCGACCTCAGGCGCAGATCCGGTTGCGGCCCGTTCGCTTTGCCTCGTACAATTGGCGGTCGGCGCGGCGGTAAAATTCCTCGGCGGTTTCCTTCCTGTCCCAGACAGCCAGGCCGACGCTGGTGGTAACCCGTAGCCGCACGTTTCCCGACATGATCGAGAGGTTCGCAATTGCCTTGCGGATACGCTCGGCGAACGTCGCCAGAAGCTCGGCATCCATGTTCGGCGTGACGACCGCGAACTCTTCACCACCCAGACGGGCAACCACGTCGTGGTGCCGGGTCAAGTCCTTCAGGCAGTTAGCGACGGCTTTCAGCACCTCGTCGCCAATGTCGTGGCCATGCGTATCGTTGACCTGCTTGAAGTGGTCGAGATCGAGGATCATCAAGCTTATCGGCCGCTCGACGCGCCGGAACTCCACGAGATATTCGCGTAATGCGTCGTCAAAATAGCGGCGGTTCTGCATCCCGGTAAGACCGTCGGTCAGCGCCGCATGCGCCAGTGTCTCGGAGCGGGCGCTGAGTGAAACGGTCATGGCGCGCAATTTGTCTTCTTCCTTCACCTGACCGCGGATGAGCGGGTAGATGAAGAAAACGCCGAAGAACAAGGCCGTCGCCAGAAGCACGCCGGTCAGGAAAAGCAGCGTGTTCAGATAGGCTAGGCTATCGATCGCGGAAGGGCGCCAGAAGTCGGTGGCGTTGGCTTGCACAAAATCATAGGCGTGCGCCATCACCAGGCCTGCAGCGAGGATCACAGCAATAAAGACGAAAAAGGCTGATTCCGCCTTGTGGAAGCGCATATTTTCTCCGGCCAGATCGGTGAAGTGGGTTATGCCACCCACCGGCTTACAGAGCGTTAATCTCCACAACAAAAACGTGTATTTTGTTGCGCCCTTCGCTTTTGGCGATACTCGAAAAATTTAGATATCCAGGCGCTTGCCGCCGCTTAATCTCGTCCAGGTGGCGTCCAACTGATGCCTGAACCACGTCGTTTGCCGTTTGGCATATTGCCGCGTTGCAATCTTTGCGCGCTCGATTGCGTCAGGAAATGTCATCTCTCCGGACATCGCCGCCTGCAATTCCCGTACGCCGATGGCTTTCATCGCCGGCAGCGCCGGGTCGAGATCAAGCGCGAGAAGTTCCGCCACTTCGTCCAGAGCACCTGATCCGATCATGGCGTCGAAACGCGCGTCGATGCGCGCAACCAGTTCGGACCGGTCCGGCTCGATTACGAAAAGCCGGGCGCTGTTCCTGTCGACAAGAGGCGTTCCGCGCAATGCCTGCCAGTCGAGGATGGACCGGCCGGACGCCTGCAGCACTTCCAGCGCCCGCACGATGCGCTGGCCGTCGCTGGCCTTCAGCGCCATCGCCGCGCCAGCGTCCTCCTTCATGAGAATTTGATGCAGCCGCGCCGCCCCCTGTTCATGCAACTCGGTGCGCCAGCGGTCGCGAATCGGGGTCGGGATGTCGGGCATTTCGGAAATACCGTCGATCAGCGCGCGAAAATAAAGCCCGGTGCCGCCGACGAAGATCGTCGGACCAGCCGACAACGCCCCGTCGTCGATCAGTTTCGTCACATCGCGCATCCACTCACCGGTCGAGTAGGCGACGGACGGATGAACGTGCCCGTAGAGGTGATGCGGCACGCGCGCCAGTTCCGCCATACCGGGCCGGGCCGTCAGGACGTTCAGGATCGAATAACCCTGCATGGAATCGGTGTTGACGATAACGCCCCCGTGGCGTTCGGCGAGGTCGAGCGCAAAGGCCGACTTGCCGCTGGCGGTCGGCCCGGCTATCAGGATGGCGTTTTTCACCCGCCCCTCGCCCGCACCGGAACCTGTCATGTCGCTTGTTGCCACGCTTGTTTCCCACCCCGCCGCCCGCGCGTTGTCGCCGGCGATTGCGAATATGGCGGCAAAGGCGGTCGGGGCAAGCACCGTTCTCTGGCTGGCCGACGAAATTGCCTGCGATATCGCCTTGCCGGGCAGCGCCGTCCATGCGGATATGCTGAAAACCCTGCGAGCCGCGCTCGACCCGCACCCGATCGACGTTGCCGTACAGGACACGCAAGGCAGGCGCAAAAAAATCCTGATCGCCGATATGGATTCGACCATGATCGACCAGGAGTGCATCGATGAGCTGGCCGACGAGATCGGCCTGAAAACCCATGTCGCGGCCATCACCGCTCGCTCCATGAATGGCGAGATCGCCTTCGAGCCGGCGCTGCGCGAGCGCGTGGCCTTGCTGAAGGGTCTTGAGGCGGCGGTGGTGGATCGTATCGTCGCCAACCGGCTGACGCTGGCCTCGGGCGGGCGGACGCTGGTTGCGACCATGCGCGCAAGCGGCGCCTGGACGGCGCTGGTATCCGGCGGCTTCGACGTTTTCACAACGCAAATCGCGGAAAAGCTCGGCTTCGACGAGCACCGCGCCAACCACCTGATCGCGCAGGGCGACCGCTTTACGGGCGAGGTAGCCGAACCGATTCTCGGGCGCGCCGCCAAGGCCGATGCGCTTGTCCAGATTTCCACCCGCCTCGGACTGACGCCGGCCGATGCCATCGCGGTGGGCGACGGCGCCAACGATCTCGACATGATCCATCTCGCCGGCTGCGGCGTCGCTCTGCATGCCAAGCCCTCCGTGGCTGCGGAAGCGGGCGTGCGCATCGACCATGGCGACCTGACCGCCCTGCTCTATCTGCAAGGCTATACAAGCGCTGAGTTTTCAGCATGACCCCGATCCACACCGAGCGGCTTATCCTGCGCAATTGGGAAGAGCGGGACCGCACGCTGTTTCATCGCATCAATTCCGATGAACAGGTCATGGAATTCTTTCCGTTCCGTCGCGATCGAGCGCTGGCGGACGTCAAGATGGACGAATTCCGGCAGCGAATCGACACGCATGGCATTGGCTGGACGGCTGCTGAAATCGCCGCCACCGGGGAATGCATCGGCTTCGTCGGCATCACGGATGCCGATCACATGCCGTTCCTGCCAGAAGGCACGGTCGAGATCGGCTGGCGGGTCGCGCCGGAATTCTGGGGCCACGGCTATGTCACGGAGGCAGCACAGGCCTGGCTCGCCTTTGGCTTCGACACGCTTGGACTTGACGAGATCGTTTCCTTTGCGGTCGCAGCCAATCGCCGTTCCACGGCCGTCATGGAACGCATCGGCATGAAGGCCGACCCGTCAAGCGACTTCGATCATCCCGGCGTGTCCGACAGCCACCCGCACCTGAAGCACCACCTCTTTTACAGGCTGAAGCGCGCCGATTGGGAGATAGCAAAAAGGGCGACTCTGTAGCCGCCCTTTCTTCATTATAAAGCAATCGCTTCTGGCGTTTCCCTCAATCCATTCGGATCGTCACGAAGCGCAATTCTCCCGTTTTCGATGCCAGCATCAGCAGCGCATTCTTGCGTCCCTGCTCTTTAAGGGAACCGATCCGGTCCATCACGTCCTTGGGTGTCGCGACCGATTCCTGCGCGACTTCGGTGATGACCTCACCGGGCTTAATGCCGCGTTCGGCCGCTGCCGAATCCTTGGCAACTTCGGTAATCACGACGCCTGAAATGTCCGCCGCAATGCCGAACTTCGCCCGCGCGTCGTCGTCCAGTTCGCCTACGGTCATGCCGAGAACCGAGGCGGTCGCAACCGGTGCGCTGTCTTCCTCCCCCTGATCCTCCCCGGCAGTGCCCTCTTCTTCGGTCACCGCCTTCTCGCCATCCTCGAGCCGCCCGAGCGTCACCTTGACGGTCTGTTCCTTGCCCTTGCGCACAATCACCACGTCGACGGCCTTGCCGACAGGGCTTTCGGCCACGACGCGCGGCAGGTCGCGCATTTCGTGAACGTCCTTGTCGTCGAACTTGACGATGACGTCGCCGGGTTGAATCGAACCGTTGTCGACCGGCCCGCCCTTGATGATACCGGCAACCAGCGCGCCCTTGGCCGTCGCCATGCCGAGGCTTTCGGCAATATCGTCCGTTACCGGCTGGATACGCACGCCCAACCACCCGCGCCGTGTTTCGCCGAATTCGCGCAACTGGCCGACCACGCCCGAGGCGAGTTGCGAGGGGATCGAAAACCCGATGCCGATCGACCCGCCCGACGGCGAGATGATCGCGGTATTGATGCCGATAACCTCGCCATCCATGTTGAACAGCGGTCCACCGGAATTGCCGCGATTGATCGCGGCATCGGTCTGGATGAAATCGTCATAGGGGCCGGAATTGATGTCGCGGTTACGCGCCGATACGATGCCCAGGGTGACCGATCCGCCAAGACCGAACGGGTTGCCGACCGCCATTACCCAATCGCCGATCCGCATCTTGTTGGAATCGCCGAACTTTACCGCCGTCAACTTGTGGCCTTTCGGGTCGACCTTGAGCACGGCGATGTCGGTCTTGGTGTCGGTGCCGACCAATGTCGCCTTCAGTGTTACGCCATCCGAGAAATTCACCTCTATATCGTCGGCATCGGCAATGACGTGATTGTTGGTGACGACGATGCCCTGGTCGGCATCCACGACGAAACCCGAGCCGAGCGACTGGACCTTCTGCGAACCGCCGCCCTTTTCGCCTTCGCGATTCTTGAAGAAGTCATCGAAAAAGTCCTGGAAGGGTGAGCCTTCCGGCAGTTGCGGCATCGGCACCGCGCCGGGGCCTTCCGTTCCCTTGACGGTTTGCGAGGTCGAGATGTTGACCACCGCCCCGAGCAGGCCTTCAGCCAGGTCCGCCACGGATTCCGGCCCATGCCCGGTAACGGGGGCTGTGTAGGCGGGCGTTGCCGCAGCGCCAAGCAGCGCCACGGCCACGACAGCGGCATGCGTGCTGCGAAGGGCGCGCAAAAGGGTTCTGGACGTCATATGAACTCCCGGCATTGAAAAGCTGGCTCGGCGACCCACATGCCACCTCGCCTCATCTTGGCAAGGAATACGGCACGTTTGCGACCTTGACCATGCCGGAAAGATAAATCCTGCGTTATCCTGTCTGAACGCTGCGAAGCCGAAAGCATGCGCAATCAGGCCAACACGCAGGGCCGGCTTATCTGCCCGATGAAATGCCGGCGTGAACGAGAAGCTTCGGGTCGATATGGCCGTCAAAGAAATCAAACACGTTTTGAACGCTGGAATCGCCATTCGCTCTGCGCCTTCCTCCGTCAACCCGGCGATGTGCGGCGTAAGCACCCCTTGCTCAAGCCGCCATGGCCGACCCTCAGTGCTCGCCGGCCACAAGATGATCCTGATCGTCTATGACAATGGCGGCTACGCAGTCATCAACCGCCTGCAGAACGCCAAGGGTGGCGCATCGTTTCCGACGCCTTCACCTGGACGCCGGGCGATACTTGGTGGGATGTCGGCGGGCCCGCCGTCAGCGCCCGCAAGGAGTTACGCGAAGCGCACGAGGCGCAGGCCGAGGCCCGCAAGGGCATTCGGCCGGCCAGTCATGGCTATGAAGGCTGGCTCGTGGTCGAGGCGGAGCGGGATTCGGTGAAGGACCCACGGCTCGAAATGATCGTAGCCGGGTACAGAGTGGAGGCTTGAGAATGAACCGCATGGATGAAAAGATTTGCGTCGTAACAGGCTCGACGCAAGGGTTGGGCGCGGCGATCGCGCAGCGCTTGGCAAAGGCTGGCGCTGCGGGCATCGTGACGCTTGGACGTAACGAAACGAAAGGGCGCGCCGTCGCCAAGGCCGTAACCGCGGCCACCAATGTTCCGGTCCATTTTGTGCGGGCCGATATGGAGAGTGTTGACGACTGCCGAAACGTGCTGGCCGAAACGGACCGGATTTTCGGTAAGGTCCACGTCCTGGTAAACGCCGCCGGGCTGACCGATCGCGGCACGATACTCGACACCGCACCGGATCTTTTCGACAGGCTTTTCGCCGTCAATGTGCGGGCGCCGTTCTTCCTGATGCAGGAGGCGATCCGTTTGATGATTCGCGACGGCATCGAGGACTCGATCGTCAACATCGGATCCATCTCGGCGCATGCGGGACAACCCTTCATCAGCCCCTATTGCGCCTCCAAGGGCGCGTTGACGACCCTGACACGAAACACCGCTTTCGCCGTCATGAAGAACCGCATCCGGGTGAACCAGCTCAATGTCGGCTGGATGGCTTCCGACAACGAACGGACGCTGCAGGAAAAATCTTCGGGCGATGCGGATTGGGAAGCCAAGGCCGCCGCCGCCCTGCCCTTCGGCCGCCTGATCAATCCGGAGGAAGCCGCTCGCGCGGTGAATTTCATGGCGTCTGACGATTCCGGCATGATGACCGGCGCGATCATCAACTACGACCAGTCCGTCTGGGGCGGCGCGATGCAGATGCCCGTCCCGGATGCGCCCATGACGTTGGCGCGTTGACTCGCCATACACGAAATGGAACATACGTTCCATAAAATGGAAAACTGAAATTAATAGTGGATTTCTGTCGTAGGACCGTAACTGTTCGGGAGGAACTTATGCGTCGCCGCCTGCCCCAAATTCTTTCTGGGAGCCAGCCAGTTTCCTCCCTCGAGCGACAAAGACCCCAGACCGGCAACGAAGGATTGGACGATGACGGCAGATGCACCGAAGCCGGAGTTTCCCCGCCCTTCGCGGCGGCTTCGACTGGGCTTTGTCGGCGGCGGACAGGGAGCGCTGATCGGCGAAATCCATGCCAACGGAGCACGCCTTTCCAACCGCTGGGAGGTGGTCGCCGGTGCATTGTCGTCCGATCCGGAACGTTCGAGGCGTTCCGGCGAGCAATGGATGCTGCCGGCAGATCGCATCTACACGGATTTCCGCGAAATGGCCGCGCGTGGGTCAGCACGCGCCGATGGCATCGATGCCGTCGTGATCGCCACGCCGAACCACCTCCATCACGCTGTCGCCACCACGTTCCTGGATGCAGGGATCGACATCATTTCCGACAAGCCGCTGACCACAAACCTTGCCGATGCGCTTGACCTGGTGCGCCGGCAAAAGGAAACCGGCCTGGTGTTCGCGGTCAGCTACGCCTACGCTTCGCATGCCATGGTTCGCCAAGCGCGCGAAATGATCGGCGCCGGAATGCTGGGCGATATTCGGCAGGTCCATGTCGAGTATTTCCAGGAATGGGCGCTGAACGTTACCGACGAGGAAGACGGCGCACCCTGGCGTCTCGATCCCACAAAAGGTGGTCCGGTTTTCACGGTCGGCGACATCGGCACGCATGCTTATCATCTGGCTTGTTTCGCGACCGGGCGCGATGTCGATCAGGTTCGGGCGCAGTTCCACGTTTCCGGCAAGCCGAAGGCACTGGAGGACACAGCTTTCATGCATCTGCGCTTCGAGGGCAACGTGCCCGGCACCTTGATGGTGTCGCAGGCGGCGGCCGGAACTCAGTGCGGCTTGCGCTTGCGCGTGTTCGGTACTCTGGCCGGGCTGGAGTGGGACCAAGAAAACCCCGACTTCGTTCGCTTCACTTCACTGGACTCGCCAACCCAGATCATCGGGCGCGGCTATGGTGCGGGCATGCTGGAACCCGCGGTCCGTTTTGTCCGCATGCCGCGCGGCACCCCCGAAGCGCTGACCGACGCCTGGGCCAATCTTTATACTGAAGCAGCGGTGGCCATCGATGCCCGCCGGTCCGGCCGGACCTTGCCGGAAGGGCTGCTCACCTATCCGAACGTCATCGACGGCGCAAAAGGCGTGAAATTCATCGAGGCGGCAATCCAGTCCAACGCATCAGGCGACTGGGCGGATTGCCGTTTATCGCTCTGATTGTTGCCGCATGCCCTGAAGGAAAGTGCCCGTGTCCTTGACGCCAAGCCGCTGATCCTGATTGCCGACCCGGAACCCCGCACGCTCGACATGATCTTCGAGCCGGAAGTCATGGCGCGCCTGCAAGGGTTGGCTAAGGTCGTCGTCTATGCCGACGCGCCGGGATCGTCGATTCGATGCCCTGCAAAGGCTGTATGCAGCAAGCATATCCGGGCCGGCGTCGCCGCCGCAAATCTGCAAACACGCCGAGCGCGAGACCATAGCCCGGATGCGTAGCCGCCCCGTCGCGGTCTCCTGACCAATCAGGACACGGGCGCACGCACGGCGAAGTCTTGACGCGCCTTGCATGTGAATCCGCCGCGTAACAGCGTGGACGCGGTCGGAGATTGGGGGCTGTCAGGTATTGACGCCCAACTCCACCAACCGCTCAACACAGGACTCTTCGGCCTGGTCGAGTTCGGCGAGTGTTTCTTCCAGGTCGCGACGCTTCTGCCGCAAACTCTCACGCTTTTCCTCGATGCGCCGGATCATCAGCTTAAGCTGGCCGACCTCGCCGGGCGGCGTCTTGTACATCTGGATGATCTCGCGAATCTCGTTGATCGAGAAGCCGAGACGCTTGCCCCGCATGATCTGCCGCACCAGATGGCGGTCCGAGGGGCGAAACAACCGCGTGCGCCCCCTGCGTACAGGCTGGACCAGCCCTTCGTCTTCGTAGAACCGAAGCGTACGGGTCGAAATTTCGAACTCGCGGGTCAGTTCAGTAATCGAGTAATACTCGCGCATCGATGCTCCATACCCGGCACGGCAAAACATCGAAGTATGCCGGCGTCTTGCGCTGCCAACCTTGCCGGAATCAAGCGACGATTCATCCCATAATCAGCACAAGCTTCGCACGGGCATTACGTAAAAGTCAATTAAAGGCATGCCCGACCGCTGTGCCAGTTTCCGGCGCGCACGCCCGACCCAGGTCGCGAAAGCGTCGATCCCTTCAGGAAACGCCGAACCACCAGGTGGCAAGGCCCAGAAAGGCGAAAAAGCCGACGACATCGGTCACGGTGGTGACAAAGACCGCGGAGGCTACGGCCGGATCGATCTTGTACCGGTCCAGCAACAGCGGGATCAGGATGCCGGCCAATGCCGCGACGAACATGTTGATGATCATCGCCGCCGCGATGATGCCGCCAAGATTGGGATCGCGAAACCAGGATGCGGCAACGATCCCGATCAGGACGGCAAAGATAATGCCGTTGATGAAGCCGACGCCCATCTCACGGCGAATGATGCGCCAGGCATTGTAGATGTCGAGATCCTTGGTCGCCAGCGCACGGACCGTAACCGTCATGGTCTGCGAACCGGCATTGCCGCCCATGCCCGCCACGATCGGCATCAGCACGGCAAGCGCCACGATATGCTCGATCGTGCGGTCGAACAGGGCGATGACCGAGGCGGCCAGGAATGCCGTGAACAGATTGACCAGCAGCCACGGCACGCGTGAGCGCGACGTCGCTAATATGCTGTCGGACAGTTCCTCGTCGCCGACGCCGCCCATGCGCAGCAAGTCCTCTTCGGCTTCCTGCTGGATGACGTCGACGACGTCGTCGATGGTAAGCACGCCCACCAGCCGCTCGTTCTCATCGACGACGGCCGCCGACAGAAGATCGTATTGCTCGAATTCGCGCGAGGCCTCTTCCTGGTCCATGGTGGCTGGAATGGCATGCCGCGTTTCGTGCATGACGTCCTCGACCTTGGTGCCGCGCTTGGTACGCAGGATCTGGTCGAGATCGATCGCGCCGAGCAGCTTGAAGTTCGGGTCGATGACGAAAATCTGGCTGAAGCGCTCGGGGAGATTATTATCCTCGCGCATGTAGTCGATGGTCTGGCCGATCGTCCAGAATGGCGGCACCGCGACGAATTCGGTCTGCATGCGCCGACCGGCGGTTTCCTCCGGATAATCCAGCGAGCGCCGCAGCCGGATGCGTTCCGTGAACGGCAACTGGGACAGGATCTCGTCCTGATCCTCCTGGTCGAGATCTTCCAGAATGTAGACCGCATCGTCCGAATCGAGTTCCTGTACCGCCTGTGCGATCCGGGCGTTCGGCAGGCTGTCCACGATATCAAGACGAATCGCCTCATCGACTTCGGTCAGCGAGGAGAAATCGAAATCGGAGCCGAGAAGTTCCACCAGCGAGCGGCGTTGCTCGGGCTGCAACGCTTCGAGCAGGTCGCCCAGTTCAGACTGGTGCAGGTCGTCGACATATCGCTTTAGCGCCGGCGTATCGCGATCGGCGATCGCCGCCCCGACCTGCGCCAGGAAAGAGCCAAGCATGACCCCATCCTCGCCATAGATGTCGGCGCGGGTGGTATCGGCCGCCTTGGCGCCGGTATGCTGTTCGTTCTGACTTTCCATCGGCTCGTCCCGCTACCAGAATCCGGGAAAGGATGCGCGTCACGTCTAGAGCATCGGACCGAAAAGTGAAATCGGTTTTCGGATTATTCCGATGCTCAATCAAAATGTTAGAGCGTCCTTTGTGCGTCCAATTGGACGCACGGCGCTCTGGCGCGCAAAGCACGGGAGTATCAAACGAAATGCGCCGCCTTTGGCCCCATCCACCTTTGGCGAATGTCGGCTGGGCATTCGAATTGCGATAGAAGAAAAAATGGTGCGGTCGAGAATTGTAGCACTATGGGACAGGCGAAGGACTTAGCAGAAAAACGCCCCTCACCTCAACCCTTGATACCATTTAATAATCCCGGGCCTAGCCCGCACCCGTTTAGGCTATAGGAGATCAGGATGAGCACACGACTTTTCATTGATACTGAATTCAACGGATTCGGCGGCAAGCTGATGTCCATGGCCCTCGTTGGCGAAAATGGCGAAGAATGGTACCAGGTTGTCCGCATGACAGACCGTCTTGATCCGTGGGTCGCGGAGAATGTCGCTCCGATCCTTTTCAAAGAAGCAATCGAGCTGAACGAATTCCAAATGTCGCTAGGTATTTTTCTGGGGCAGTTCGAAGCCCCGACAATCCATGCCGACTGGTACACTGATCTCGCACATTTCTTCAATGCGTTCGCCGGGGTAGACCATACCACAAGTTTCTCTATTCCCTGCGCCGCCGTCCTGTTGAAAGACGTTCCCGATTTGAAGCCGGATTTGCAGCACAATGCACTTTCAGATGCGAAAGCATTGCGCGACTGGTATGTTGCAGAACGTCTAGCCGCCTAGCGACATAGGGAGAGAACGATGAGCGAAACAGCAAAACTGACGCCAAGCGATGTCGAGAGCATGATCGATCAGGCCGGGCGAGATAAGGTTTTCGCCCGGGCAGAAACGCTGGGATGGAATGGAGGAACGCCCCCGCTTTGGGTGTGGGCTGGGATATGTCGAGAATTGGAACAGGAGGCTTCCTTTGCCGAACCGAACGAGCGCAAAGAGCCGCATCCGGGAAGCCGCCTAATCGTTATGACCAATCGTGAAGGCGCAAACCAACCGGGAGTGCTGAACTGGCTTTTGGGGTTTTGACCCATGAGATGGGAGATAGAACGATGAGCGAGAACATTGTTGACCGCATCGAATTCGACGGGAGCAGGCTGGATGAGATTGTCGCAGCGCGCGGCGCTCATCTAGAACACATGGGCAGGGATCGGTGGTTTCTGGCCTTCTATCATGAAGATGGGACCGAGACAGCAATATGGTTCACGTCGAAAGACCTGAAGAAGCCACCTCTGGAGAAGCGGTTTCCTCGCCACCATGCAGGGGCGCTGCCGGCAGACACAAGGAGATAGATCGATACTAGCCGGGCGAGAAGCCGCCGCCAACGAGAAACGCCATGATCGCAATGATGATGCCGCCGATGATGGTTCGGCCAATCCAGCGTAATGTTCCTTGGACCTCGCTAATGCTTGTGGTGATCGCGCCCATGTCTCGTTGGAGCGTTGACCATTGCTCCCCGCGCTTGGCCTCGCCTATTTCCGTTTGGCGCTGCCAAGTCTCGAGCACAGTCAGCCGTTGGCTGTTGCCTTGGAGTATGTGTTCTGCGCTCACCATTCGGGAGCGAAGGTCGCCATTGTCCATGTCTGTCCGCTCATTCACAAGCCCGGCCCCTTAGTTCAATGCTTTGATGGTGGTATGGTTGCCGCTAGCCGCAATAGCTGGCGCGCTTGGCGTTCAATGCCCGGTTGCCGTCGATGGTTTCCGCGCTGTCTTTCGACGCCGAATAGGTTGCCGGCGTCCAGATCGAGCACACGGCTTTGTCAATCCCGGTTGTTCGGGTCGTCTGACAGCTTGCCAGAAGGGCGAGCATTGGCAGCGTCAGCAATGTCCTGCAGGTGTTTCGCATAGCTATCGCGCTCCTTTGCCGCGAGTTTGTTCCGTTCGGCCTTTGCCCCGGCAAGGCGTTGCTGGAAGCCGTACCCCAGCGCGCCGATGATCGCGGCGAAGATGGCAATGATGGTGGGATTGGCCAGAAAGCCCGTCAGGATCGCGGTCATGTCGGCCTCACCAGATCAGTACTGAACCAGCCGAGCGTTACGGGCGATGCATTCTCGAATGTGGCCGTCACGAGCTTGGGACAAGCCACATTGCCGCATGCGCCTTTGCAGTTGGCGCATGGGTCATAACCGGGGTGCTCGTTCGATCTTGGACCGAAATAGGGCATGCGGAACGAACTGATGGCGTCGGCAGGAGCCGGACACGTCTCGACATGCGGCGCGTGATGCTTCTGGCACGCCGGACAGAACCAGCCGGCGGCGCTCATTCCGACACCACGACATTTGGGCGATCGCGGACGTAGTACCCGAGGCCGAAGATCACGATAGGGGTGAGAGCCGCGAAAACCTCCGGGTCGTACCATTCGGGAGCGGAGTTCTTGACGATCAGGCCAGCGACGGCCATGAGGGCCGCACCAATGACTGCAGCGGAGAGCTTTCGGGTTGGGTTCGATGAGGGTTGCACGACTGTCTCTTCGGCTTCCATGGCTTTGCCTTTCGACGTTGAATCTGATAGGGTTTTGGGATGCTTGCAAAATCAATTGCCGCCGTTTTCGTCCAAACTGGAGGCTCTCTCGATCCGATAATGAGAGCCGAGGCTGATCGTCTTCACGGAGCAAAGCTGGATGAGCAATACAATGCATTCCGCATGGCCAGAGCGTCCGACAGGTTGACCGATGCAGAGCGCCTGCAATGGGCCGGCGAATGCGAAAGATTGGCCGAAACCATGATCGCCAACCGATCTTCCTAAGCCTTCCTTCCGAGAAGTTTCAGAATGAGATCGAGCAACGCGGCCCAAATCGAGCGATTGGGGGTGGTGCCCAAATCGCCTGTTTCGGCGCTGGATGCCTTGGGATTGCTGGGTTTAGGGGTGGTGCCCAAATCAGGTTTCATGGTGCCGGGGATAGGCGTTCCAAGCTCTGGCGGGCCGGATATGGGGCCGGTGGCGGTCGCCATTTTCAACGCCTCGGATCGAACCGACGAAACGCGAGAGGTCCAGCCCTTGCCGAACGTGCCCCATGTCGAGAGCCTGCGCAGGAACGCCATACGCTTGTCGCACAGGTCATTGATGACCGTGCCGCGCACCATGGGCCGAGTTTTCGCCAGCGTATCCGGGCCGATCTTGCCATCCTGCTTCGCGCCGACGATGGCTTGCAGATACTTCGCCGCCCTGCCCGGTCCGCTGTTGACGGCGAAATCGAAGACGGCAAAGTCGATGCCGTCCGGCAGATCGTCACCCTTCACGGCATTCCAGTACTGTTGCCGGTAAACCGTGGCGACTTGCGCGCTCGTTATGCGCCTCAGATCGTCCTTGGTAGCCTTCGGCTCGACGTAGCGGCGGAAGGTGGCAAGGGTGATCCCGCGCATGGTCGCGCCACCCGGGTCGGCCTTATGATCGGACCAGCCGCCCTCGTATTTCAAGACGAGCGAAAGGCTCCGCTCGAAATTGCGGATCATGGCATTTCCTTTCAGATGATGTTGATTGCCGGCCTATTCCTGTCCGGCTATGGTGTTAGGCGGGTCGCCCTGTTCGCGCGGGCGCGAAGCGGCTAATAAAGCCCCCCGCCACCTTTGCCGATGGCATTTGCAGCGCCGGGGGATATACCGCCCATGCCGCCCGTCGACCGGTTCGATTGCATGCCACCCCCAATTGCATCGGCAAGGCTGCCGAATGCATCGTGAATGCCCCCCAGGCTCCCATCGAAGCCGCCGCCACCTAACCCACCCAGCCCGCCGATCCCGGCAAGCCCAAGGTTTTGGGCCTGTATTGCTGCCGGGTTCGAAGCGAACGGATTATGCTGGACCGCGAGCGAGCGACCGATTGCCGAACCGACCATGCTTCCGACCGGGCCGAGAAGGCTCCCGACCGCAGCACCGCCAAGACCACCAAGCCCGCCGACAACAGCGTTGGACACGTTGTCCCCGGAGAAGATGCCGCCAAGGGTATCGCCTATGCCCGAGAACAGGCCTTTCGACGCGCTGGGCGTGGACGTGGATGCAGCGGCTGCCGATGGGCCAGCCATATCAGGCGAAACCTTGCCCTGCTTGACGCCGACCGTCCTACCTGTCGGGTCGGAAATGGTCGTTACATCGAAAGAAGGGCTGTAATTGTAGGAGTTGCCAAGAGCATCGCGGGTGAGCGTATTCCCGTTCGAAGCCATTGCCGCGTTGTTGATCCCGGCATGGAAGTCCATCGCAGCCTGAACGCCAGACGGCATGGATTGGGCCGGGGCGCGTGTCTGTGGCGCTGTGATGGTCGGGGCTGTGACTTTGGGCGTCGGGACGGCGGGAGGCCTCACAGCGGGCTGGGGAGTGACCGTGACGGGCGCAACGGCTGCTTGCAAGGCTGGATTTACGGACGGTGCGAAGTCGGGCAAATTCGTTGTTGCGTAGGCATTCGACGGCGCTACCGCTCCAACTTGCGTTCCTGCGATTTCCGAGATGCTTTGATCGTCGGCCTTCGCCATTTCAGCAAGCGCTCTGGATGACGGCGATTGCGTCGTGCCGGAAAAGGCTTCGTCGGGGGTAGGCGTTGCCGGCGCAGCGTCAGCCATGGCCATATCAGGCGTGTACGATACCGACTGGACGGATTGAGCCGGAACACCAGCCATTGCACCGGGCTTGCCGGCGAAGAAGCCAAGGCCGGTCGTATCGGGCGCTGTAGTTGGGGTGCCGGGGACGGAGGTGGTTCGCACGCTTTGTGCTTCCGGCCCGGTGAAGGACATGGCCGCGGCTTGGGCAACTGCGGTTTCGGGAGCGGGACGCTGCGTTGGCGTTGGTGGCGTGTTCCGGGGCGTAACGTCGAATTGGCCGGCATCGAACATATCCTGCAAGCCCGGTTGCGCCCACCCTGGAGCCATGGACACAGGCATCCCCTTGTAGGATGCGCCAGGCATCATGCCCCAAACGGCGGGGTTCTCGCGGGCGTCGACGTGCATGACGTTGCCGCTCGAATACAGGCCTATGCCCTTTGCCCCTGCCTCAAGAGCAGCATTCAGCGCCGTCGCCTTCTGCGTATCGTTCAGGCCGGAAATATCCACGTCGAGGGCGTTGCCAAGCATATGTTGGCTATGCTTTGCCCCACCCGCAGCCGCGTTTCTTGAAGGGCTTCGATAGCCGGAATTGATGCCCAAACCCGGATTTACCGCGCTGATTGCGTCGGCCACTCGATCAATGCCGGGCGTCAAGCCGGCCCGGCTAAAACCGGCAATGGTGCCGGGATCGGCGCTCGCCATTGCTGCCGTAGCCGCTGATGCCGCCGAAACATCCGGCGTCGGCGCGTATCCCATCGCCATTGCTTCCGGGTCGGGCGTCACATAGCCCGTTGCCGTGCGGATCGAGCGGTTTTTCGGGTCGCTGAAATACTGATGCGCGACCGTCTCATCTTCGCTCAAGAGATTGCTCGGGAGATTGGAAACAGCGGCCGGGGTCGCATAATAGGTCGCATTGTTGACCGGCCCCCATGCTGAAACCTGATCGATCGCCATACGGGCAAGCGCGTCGAATTTCTCGACGCCAGCAGGAAGCGCCTTGCCATACGCACTGAACTGGTTCGGCGCGCTGATCACGTCTTGGACGGATTTGCGGGTCGCGGCGGCACGGTTTGCGACAACGCTGGCGATGCCCAACATGTCTTGATACCGCTGCGCAGTCGTTTTCCCGCCGGCCTCGCCAAGAATGGTCCCGACTAGATCGCGTGCTATTTCTGCCATAGATGATCCCGTTCAAGCAAACATGGTGAATAGATTGACAATACGTCGAATGCGGTAAACGATAGAAGCCGGGCGACCTTGCACGGGAAAACGGCCTGAATTTTTCAATTATTGTAAGGGTAGGGAGCGAGCATGACCACGAACGCAGAACTGATTACGCAGCTTTACATTGGGTTTTACAATCGAGCGCCTGACCCGGTTGGTCTTGAATATTGGCTTGGCCGCATGGATGCTGGCGTTTCGATCCAGGACATCGGGGATTCTTTTGCGGCTTCCCCGGAAGCATCTGAAACCTATTCGTTTCTTTCAGACCTCGGTTCGGATGTCGAAGGCTTTCTAAGCCAGGTTTACATGAACGTGTTCGGTCGCCCGATCGATGCCGATGGCATGGCGTATTATCTCGCGCGTCTTGAGGCTGGAGAAGACCCCGGCAGCGTTGTGACTTCCATTCTCGGCAATGCCGACACGAACGATGGCAGCCCAGATCAGCAGTATATCCAAAACAAGGTCGACGCCGGCCTGTATTGGGCGGAACAAGCGGCCAACAGCGGCGTTGACATCTACGACGACAACGGGCGCTTGAATGACGCCGCCAACGATTCAGCGCATGGCGTTATCGAAACCGTAACTTCCGATCCTTCTACCGTGGCCGGATCCACTGGCGGTTCCGATGATTTCTTCAACCCCCCGGTTGATGACGGTGGCGACACTGGTGGTGGAGGCGGAGGCGGCGGCGGAGGCGGCGGAATTACCGTCCCGGGCGCAACCTATGGCGACCTCGCTGCGAATGACGGGCATGGCAACCTTTTGGCTGGTGGTGGCAACCCTTCTAACGGCTTCATGATCGGCAAAGATAGCGGCGGCACTATCGAGCTTGGCCTTGACGTTCGATACGAAAACGTAGGGCCTGATGTTCCGCTTGATCACGGTAATGTCTTCGTCGTTGACGCAGATCAAGGCGCTGCTGTCCGCTTCGCCTATTCGGCAAGCGGCATCGACCTCGCCAACTACGATTACACAATGCAAATAGACACGGACCCCAGTGCCGACACTGATTTCGCGACGTTCAAGTTGGTGCCCGACGCAGACACTGGCGATAGCGACGCACGCCCATCCCATTACGATTGGGTGCAGATCGACGACGCTGGCGATCTTATCGACCCTCTCGTTAGCATCGTTGATGATGGCGGCGAAGGAACGACGACACAAAACATCCAAGCCATTCGGTGGTACAACGATGACCGAGATATCCAAGCCGGCGAGACTTACGATGTAAACCTCACGGCTACGATCAAAGACACCGATACGGTTGTGGCCGAAACCGCTATCGTGATCCAAAGCAACAAGGGCACATCGACCGAGAGCGTTGGTGACCTTGCCGCCCATGTGCTGGGAAATCTTTACGCTGGGACCGGCAATCCTAACACTGGCTTCGCCACGGTCGTCTCGGAAGCCTCACAGATTGAACTCGGGCTTGTCGGCTGGATTGACAATGAAGGTCCCGTTGCCGGCGCGGCAGATTCTGAAGGTGTTTTGCACTACACTCTCGACGCATCCACCGCCCGCTTCGTTTATTCGGTTGCGTCTCTTGATGACGACACGCTGTCCGCCAACACGTTCAAGCTATGGATAGACACCGATCCTGACGCGGGCGTGCAGGATTATCAAGTATTCGAGCTTGCCGCTGGAGACCCAACCGACGTGTTTTCTTACAATCTGGGTGACTCTATCTATCAATGGGACCACAGCGCCAGCGATAGCGACGGCAGTTTGACACTCGGCCCCATAATCGATGATGGTGGCGATGGCTCGACGGGCAAAGTCACTCAGAACATCCAGAACGTCGCATGGTTCGACAATGATCCGTCAGATGTACCCGCAGTCGGTCAATACGACATTAAGCTCGAAGCGATCGGGGCTGACGGCGTGACCGTGGTCGGCATAAACCACATTGTTCTGGATATTGGGGCAGTAGTCTAACCCCGATTTCTCCTTTCAAAGCCCGCTGCCCGAAGTTCCTGGTGGCGGGTTTTTTTGACGCTCTGGAATTCCCTCGAGTGAACTGCTATTTCTCTGCCATGCAGATCGATCACAACCCCGGACTATCCCGCCGAAACCGCGCCGGTATCCTCTACGGTATTTGCTTCATCCTGTTTGCCGCAGCCATGGCGGGCATTCACTGGCTAATGACGGGCATCAGCGTCGATTTTGGCACAGGCTTTGTTGTCGGCGCTTTTCTTGGCGTTGGCTTATTTGCCCTTGCCTCCCGCCGCGTCAGGGAGATGGACTAGCCGCCATCACCTCAAATGGGCTGCGCTTCTGCGCGAAAGCCGTGAAGACCGACCGGGTGATAAGGTTCGCCTTGTCGGCGGCAATATCCCCACGCTTCTGGGCCGCCCGAACAAGTTGAATAGCCCGGTTGAGCGAAGTCTTGTCATTCGAAGCCAAGAGGTTGGCCAGTTCAGTGTTCGTCCGCTGTTGGGCGGCTGATCGTGCGTTGCCGAACAGTTTATCGCTCATCCGAGCCGCCGCCGTGCCGAAGTCCATATTCGCGGCCCGTTCAAGAACGCCAGGGTTGCGAGCACCAGCGCCGACATCCTGCTGCGCTGCCAGTCTTGCCGCCGTTTCCGAATTGCCGGTGACAACATCCCGTGTCTTGGTGAAAGCCGTCTCGGCATCGAGCGAGTCCAGAAGCTTCGACGCTTGATCCTTGCCGACAAGCACTTCCAGCTTTTCCTTGTTCCATCCCTTCTGGAAGGCCGACCTTGCGGCCAATGCGTCATTCCGGGCCGTACCCATGATCTGCGATACCTTGGAGCGCGCTCCCTGAACGAACGCTTCTTTCTCCGCACCGCCCATTTTCAGCATCTGCGCCCGCAACTGGTTCGGGGTCAGATTGCTGGCGAAAGCGTTCTGGCCTTCCTCAAGCGCATCCCGCACCTGTGCTGGGCCGGAATAAGCCTTGCGCGCCGCCGCATACTCAGGGACGTGATTGTCCATTTGCTGAAGGATGCCCTTGCGGATATTGTCGAGAAGACGGGCCTCGTTGTCATTGCCGGCGCGTTTGGCGGCAGAGTGCATATCGTCAAGCGCGCGCTTCGTCAGGTCCAGTTGGCGAACGTCGGGGACATTCTTGATATTCACGGTTCCATCATCCGCGACCTGGGCAAACCATTGCTTGGAAGGCAAACCTTCGTCGGCCGCCATTCGCTGCGCCTTCCTGAGCGCATCCGCCGCCGAAGGACGTTTGAGAAGATATTCCAGTGTCCGCGTCCATGGGATCGGCTTGGAATAGGCAGCGTCGTAGAGCGGCCCGGCGGTTGCCTTGGCTTTGCTGATAATCTCATCGGCCATGGCTGAGGCATCGACCGGCCCGCCAAGGGCTTCGTCCATCGCCCCCGTTACGCGCTGCCCTGCCCCTGCCTGCCGGGTGCCAATAGCATCACGAACGACGCGCTGGGCCGTGCCGGGGGAAGCCGCAAGTGCGCCGGCCTGCCTTTGCAGGTTTGGACCAAGGTCCATCGGCATTGCGTCCGGCCCCATGGAGGAAAGCCGGGACGTAACGTCCGTGACATCATCCGCGCCCGCCGCCCGTGAGAACAGGCGCTCAGCCGCCGTAGTGCCGCTGCCGACACGGTTTGCGACGGCGCGAACGCCTGCGCCGATGACTTCGCCTGCGGCTGGACCAAGTAGACCAAGACCCGCACCCCATTTTAGACCATTGATCGCAGCGTTTGGATCGCCGCCCGACCTTACCGCTGCATCAGCGCCGCCGATCCCGGCCCCCGTCAACGCACTGGCCCCGGATCGCAGAAGCAGATTGCCGCCCCCTGCCCCAAATGCTGCCGGTGCCGCCATAACCATCGGTGCCGTCCCAGCAACAGCGCCAGTCAGTTGCGCCCCGGTGTTCAGCTTAGGATTGGCTTCCTTTTCCGCTTCCGAACCCTGCTGGATACGGTCGAGGATTTGCGAGTAATTCTGGTCTGAAAACGGCGCGAGCGTGAGCGCGGCCGCACGTTCCACGCCGCCCCGGATCAATGGGCCGACAACGGGAATGCCTTCCAGAATGCCACCGGACAGCACGCGCGCTTTGCTGACAGCGTCCGTATCGGAAGGCGCGGCGGTATCTGCCGGCTTCTGATACTTCGACCAAGGCCCTTCTGCGGCCTGTCGCTGATACCGTTCCCATGGTGCTAGCATTAGTGGACTCCGGTCACTTGCGGTGCTTGAATTGATCTTCGAGGCAAGGGAGGTTCGACAAATGCCGAGTATCAAGTTGGGAGATGTTTCCGCCGAGATAATTGATCCGGGTGACCTGCTGCCCGTCTACGCCGATTTGGTTGCCGATATTCGGATACTGGACGGCGTTCTGCATCTGACGCTGGCAACGCTCGTTGTCGAAGGGTTTGGTACCGATGCCACTCACAAAGCCCGTGTCTGCGCCAAACTGCGCGTTGCTCCCACCACCCTGCAATTTATCCAGAATGTGCTCGCAGCACCGCGCGAGGAAGCGCCTCCACCCGGCCAAAGGATGAACTGAAGGCATCGCCGCTACTCCGTTTTGTCCCAACTCGTTGGGCTTGCCGGATCACCGCCGTTGAAGCGATAGCCGTCAACGACATCCCCGACCTTCGGCAACCCGTCACCGCCGCCGCCCTTGTAAGAGTCGATAAACGGCTGCAACCCAAGTTCCTGAATGCGTTCTGGCGAGACGTTCTTGACGATATCATCCGCGATCCGCTTCGACCGGTTCTGAATGCGCTCCACCGTCTTCTGGAAGATTTCAGGCTCGGTATTGTCGGGGTTCAGCGCGCCAATATCGCTGATGAGCAAATCAAGCTCTTTCTCGCTCAGAGCGCCGAAACCCGTCGCCCCGGTCGAGGACATCTCTTTGAGACGGGTCATTGCGCCGAGAGCCACGCCGCTTTGCAGCGTGGAGACATAGGACCGCACCTTGCCCGCCGGCGTGCCGGAATACAGAGCAAACGGGCGCGAGAGAGTGCCTGTGGCTGGAGTGTCGGCGTTTTTCAAAATGTCGAGGACAGACGCCGTTGCGTCCATCGTTGTTTCCGCCTTATCAGCGTCCGAACGCGTCTTGGCGGCGTTCAGGCGATCTTGTTCTTTTGCCGCCGCCTGAGCAGCAAGATCGGCAGGCGACCCCGGAATTGCCGCCGCCTTTGGAAGCCCGGTATTGGGATCAATTACTGGCTGGCGCGTCTCTGGATCAAGCACATAGCCATAATCAGAAGACAGCTTTCCAAGGCCTGGAGCGCCGTCACCGCCGACACTGACGTTGGTTGCACCGGCCTTTTTCTGCGCAAGTTGGAAATCCACGAACGAGCCGGGGAAGCCCTGTGACTTAGCGTACTCGTACTCGCGGATGTTCGACGGCTGTTCCTTCGGGGTCGCCCGCTTGATCTGTTCGTCGTAAATATCGAGGTACATTTTGCCCTTGTCGAAGGCTTCCTTGCTGGGAGCCTGCGCCAGGTACCGCGCTATCGTATCGCGCTTGCGGTGCAGGTCGTTCAGGTCAACACCCTGTCCAGTCTGCGCCTGCGCAACCTGTGTCGGACCCGCATCAGCCTGCGCCGGCTTGCGCGACTTCTGCCGCACCATGGCAATGTCAAGCGCGTCCTTGGCTGAGAAGCCCTGATCGATAAGCGCGGCTGCTTCCGGGTCGTTCTGCTGCAACCATGCGACGGTCTTGTTTGGAGCGGCCGATCCACCGGACGCGGAAGGGTTGACCTCGATCCAGCCCTGACCGCCTGTCGCGCCGGCCATTCCGGTCGTTTCGGCGTACTGATACGTTTTGCCGTCATTGCCCTGAAGGATAGTGCCGGGCCGCGCAGTGGCCGGCAGTCCACGATCCGGTTTCGCCAACGGGATTTCAGCGCCGGGACCGGGAGCAGGAGCCGCTTCGAGGTAGCCGGTATCCGCAATCGGCCCGCCGACATTGAAGCCAGCCGGCTGGGCCGCGCCGCGCTCTGAGAACACATTCGCGCCGCCGTATTCCTGCGGCATTTGCAGGCGCTCTGCGGCGGGCGGCAAGGCAGAGGCATCACTGACGCCCGAATAGGTCACGGCGCTCTCAGGCGACGGCTGCGAGGCTCCAGTGTAGCTTGGGCCATCGAGAGATGGCATCTGGGAAAAGAACCGATCGTTAGCGGCGTTGGCCTTTTCAGATGAAATCTGATCCAGCCGGATTTTCGCGGCCTGCGGATTGATCGCCAAGGCTTTTGCTTCCGGCTCGGAAACGCCAGAGGCAATCAAGGCCTGAGCCATGGCGTCCCGAGACGCCAGCGTGTCGGAGCGATCCTGATCGATCGCATTCTGACGCATCTGCTGGGTTTGCAGCCCGCCATAGAACTTGCCAAAATCCTGCAACGGCGCATTGCGAGGGCTGGACATGAGCGACATGCCCAACGCCTGAAGCATATTTCCGCCAGTCGGGGAATTCACGTAATCGGTAATTCCGCCGCCGAGGCCACCAAGACCACCTGCCATGTCAATCACCCAAAAAGCTTGCTGAGAAGGTCACCGCCGACCGTGCCGCCAGTGCTCGACGTGCCGCCAAGGACAGTCCCGCCGAGGCCAAGAAGCTGCTGGAACGTGGACGGCGAATTGTCCGGCTGGGTATTCGTGCCCTCAGTCGTTCCCCATGAGGCCGTGTCGTAAACGCCGGGGGTCATCGAGGCGAGGTACTTGAGCATGTCGAAAGGCACGTCGAGGCTCTTCTGAGACAAGTCCTGCTGCGTCTGCCCACCTGCCAGAAGCCCACCAATCGCGCCCATCTGGCGCTGCTGATCGGCGGTCATGATGCCCGATGCCGCCTGAGCCGCGTTGACCGCATTGTTCGAATTGGAGATGTTCGTCTGCTGGCGCATCTGCGCTTCGGCCAAGGCTTGAGCCGACGCAGTGTCGTAGCCCTGAGCCATAAGCTGGGAAACCATGTCGCCAACGTTCTTGCCGTAGCCGCGAGAGGCTTGCCCGCGAGCAAGAGCCTCACCCGACCCACCAAATGCCGATCCGTTGGCGTATCGAGCGGCTATTCCCGCATCGTTGTTCTGGTATTCCCGTCGCATGCTATCGACGGTGTTCCGACCGACATTCTGCAAGTACGGGTTCATCAACTCGCCAATGCGGTCGGTGTCGATTTGCGCGGCCTGTGCCTGGGACCGATCACCAAGACCCTGAATAAGCCCGGACGCATTGTCCCCACCATATTGCAGGGCCGTACCCCGCAGCATGTCGAAGCCTTTGTTCTGGTCAGGATTGAACCCGGCCAAGGCCTGCGTCGGAGCGTTGCCGAGGAAATTCTGCGTCAGGCCCAGCCCAAGACCGGCAAGGCCCTTCTGCATGTCCTGCGTCCACGGTGCGTAGCTGGTGCCGCCTGCCGTGTTCGTTGAACTGGTGGTCGTTTGAGTATCGCTACCCTTGCCCATCTATATGTCCTTCACACTTATCGTGATGATTTCCCGGTAGCCGGGCAGCGCACGTGGCCAGCCCTTGCGGCCGACGATGCCGATCCGATTTGCACCGATGGATTTGCCCCACGCTTCGATGCGCTTTTCGAGCCGCAGACAGCCGGCCATTTTCCCGCCGCCAAGCCAGCATTCGATTTCGACAAACCCAGTGTCGTAGCGCTCGATGCGGGAGACGACAGCGGCGTCCTTGTCGGTCCAAAGCTGTGCCCGGCCATCCAGAAGCCGTTGGAGGATGCTTTCCTTCGTATGCAGGTTCCCGTAGCGCCGAACTGCCCTTTCAAGCATGGGCCAGACGCGGGCATATTCATCCAACATCAACGTATCGCGACCTCTTTGAGCCTATGGGGTAACCCCATTCGCCTGCACCCCGCCGATAAGGGGTTACCCCGTTCGTAACACGTTGATCTAACGTGCATATTTGGGGTTACCCCTTAGGGCCTTCATCAGCGTTTCGCGCCGGACTTCGCTATTTCCAGCCGGATCGCGCCCAAGCGCCAGAAAGCCCCCGAAGTCTGGCCGGTAAGCCGAAGCTTTGCCTGTCTGGCCATGGCGCGGAAATTGACCTTGAGCGTGGTCGGGGTCGAGACGCCGGCAAGCTTTTCAATCTGCGGCCCGTTCGGATAATTCCGCGTCGTCACCTTGAACTGGATATTTCCTGTCTGGCCTTTGAAGTCAGGCATGATCCCGCTCAGGAACAGAAGGTTCGTGCCGTCCTCGATGTCGAAATCCGAGGTTTCGAGATATTCGTTCAGGGCTTGACCATTGGCGGTATAGCCCTGCTCATGCTCCATAATCAGCCCGTCTGTCGTCAGGCCGTAGGGATTGGTAAGGACGCCCTGCCCTTCCCACGCTGTGCGAGCCATCTGGTGCAGGACCCACGGAACGCCGTCATCAGAGCCTTCGGTCCATGAAACCACCGCAACACGGCTGCATTCGCTTCCATCTCTCGCGTCGGGGAAGAAGAACCACGCTTCCGAGAATGCCGAGTTGATGCCGGCGTGGATCTTCGCCAACTGGTTATCGTCCAGATTGTCGAACACTTCCTCGCGAACGGCGCATGGCAGGATTTCCGGAACGCCCAACGAGGTCGCACCCATGCCCCTGAACATGAAGAACTGCTTGGTGTTTGCCATCCACATGACGAAGCCGTTTTGCTCGCACATGGCATGACGGGAAATCAGCCCGCAACTGGTGCCGAGTAGATCGGCCTTGAAGGCCTCTCCAGGGTTGCCGAGCCACTGGAGCGAGAAAACCCCTTCATCGCCCCAGACGAGGTTCTGTTGGCGTGTAGCGAGGCCTGCTACAAGCTTGCCGCCGCCGCCGCGCAAGGTGAACTCGGATGCGATGCTACTGGTGTCAGGCACCCATGAGCGGTTGTTTCCAATATCGCTGCAACGAACCGCCGTTGCGCTGTACTGCCCGTCAACCTGCGTCGTCCCGAGCGCCACCACAACGCCCCGAGGATCGACAAACATGGCGTCAACCCGAGGGGGAGCCGTGATGATCCGGTAGGCCTTGTCGAGAAGCTGGTAGCTGACAGTGTCGATCGATCCGGCGAAAGTGGCATCGCCTTCGAAAACAACATCCACCGCATCAGCAGGGCACAGGAAGATGCGTTCGACCGTGAACGTCCCGACTTTGGAAATTGCAGCCGAAGCCGTTCCAACGTCGATCACGGCCGGGGTCAGGCCCGCGTTCATGCGAAACTTGAGCGTGCCAGCCGTCAGCGTGACATCGAATTTGACCTTGTAATACCGCCCGCCTTCAAGAACACCGTCCACGTCCTGAGACAGGTTTGACGCGGTTCCTGCGGTCTTGGAAACCTTGGCCGTTCCCCAAGTCCAGCCCGTTCCAAGCGCCCAGCCGCCCGCGTCCGTATCGAAATCACCATTATAGGCGAGGTCGAGATATTGAACCTCCGGCTCGTATTCGAAGATCCCGTAGCCGGATGGATTGGCAAGGAGATACTCGCCCCAATTATCAAGGTTCCACACCCTGAGTTCGGTGATGCTTTCGCCCGATGATCCATATGGCCCGTCGCCATAGGTGCCCGACCCGTAGCCAGTCAGCGGATTATCTTCCAACCCGACAGGCAAGGCAGCAACGAAATCGATATTCCCGCCGCCCGGCGTCGTCACCGTGGACGTGGCAGGCAATCCCGCATCGAACGTGAAGCGCGCCTCGGTGAGCACTTCATCGACCGTGTAATCGCCGTCGAAGACCAGCCCACCAACTGAAGACTGATGATTGGAGAACGTGAACGTGTCCCCGGCCTCAAGCCGATGGAAATCGAGATAGACCGTGACGATGTTCGAGGTGTCCACGGTCGTGAAAGCATCGGTCAGGACAGTGTTGTGCAAATCCGGCGTAATGTCCCGCAGCGCCCCGCCGATCAGAGAATACAGCTTTTCGTTGGTCCCGAATGCGAAAGCGCGCTTGCCCTCCAGTGTCCGCCACGAATGACAGCCCCGCGCCTTGCCCTCGAATTGGGCCGTGACCGCTATTTGCCATCCACCCACGACCTGCGGCATTTTGCGATAAAACCGGACGTGGTTGCTGTCCGAATACCCGCCCTCGTTTTGAAGGCTGGTATCGACCTTGTTGATGCCTGCGCGGAATTGGGGGGTGAACAGCGGCATGAACTATTCCTGCGGCCGGTATGGCGTAGAGGGAGGCGTGTGGTCGTAAGCGTCCTGCACGGCCTTCTGGTTGGCTTCGCGTTCGGCAAGCAGCGCCGTCACTTGCGCGCTTGTCTTGCCATCCGCCAAGGCCTGCAATTCGGCTTCTTCGTTGGACACCACGACGCGAATACGTGGGATCGGGCGGCCCATTAAAGGAAGCCCTGCTTTTTGCTGCTGGTGTTCGGCCCATAGACGCCGGTCAGTCCGCCGCTTGGATCGAACACGCCGGAAGTCCAAGATGGATCGACGCCATCCGGCATCGTGGGAGCCGTGAGCGGTCCCCCGGCCTGTCCGCTGATCTGCCCGAAGTTCGGATCGGTGTAGTTAGCGCCCATGACGCCGTTAAGCTGGCCCCAGCCGTTCATCGAGCCATAGGCCTGCTGCTGGCGTGTTTGGTTCTCGCCGCGCTGCTGCTGGGCTTGCTGGGCTTGCTGGAGCATCGCCAGATATTCGGGATTGGTTTCCTGACCCACCATCACGGTCTGGTCGCTCAGGACATGGCTGCCGCCACCCCCGGTGTAATATTGCGAGTCCGGGGCAAGGCCGCCAAACTGGGATGCCGCCCGCTCGACCTGCGGGATAAACTGCTTCGCGAAATCGGCGTTATAGCCCGTTGATCCGGGGACCAACTGAACGTCACGAAGGCCGAAAGCGTCAACCGTCTGAGGGATCGCATCGAGGCGCGACTGCCAATCGTTCGTAAACTCCGTATCGGACATCACCTGTTTGGATGCGGGCGAACCGCTGCGTTGCGGATATGACGAGCCACCCAGCCCGCCAAGGCCTCCAAAACCTGCCATGATTTTTCTCCTGAAGTTTTAGATTTCCGCCGCAGCGGAGTAGAAGGCGTCCACCTGTTCAGGCGAATAGCCGAGGCCGGCGAAACCCGCCTGCATCATCGGTTCGGATCGAAGGAAAGTGCCGCTCGTCTCATATGCGATCTGGATGGCGCGATCCTGTGCCGCGATCCATGCCTCGACATCATCGATCAAGCCAGCAGCGAGAAGCTGGAGCTTGAACTGGCGCGAGGTCACGCGGTCAGGAATGGTCGGAGGCTCCGGCGGCGGCGGCGAAAACGTCTCACCGTCATAGGTCCAGCCGGTGCCGCAAACCTGATATTGCCCGAGGATTATCCAGCCCCGCGATACCGCAAACCCTTCGGTTTCGACGTTGACGACGTTCTTCACGACGCCGCTTTTGATGATGGCTGCTCTAATCATATCAACCCCACCAAACCCGGACACGGCCGCCGCCGCCGTTGCCGCCAGCACCGGAATTGTTGTTACGCGCTCCGCCGCCGCCGCCGCCGCCCGCACCCAAGCCGCCATTGCCGCCTCGGCTCGCCGCACCGCCTTGGTTACCACCACCACCGCCGCCGCCAGAAAGCGGACCAGGGGCGTCGCCCCCAGCCGTCGAGGCGGTCGCATGGCTCACACCCGCTGCGCCGCCGCCGCCATATGTGTTCGAGCCGGAGAGGCCACCCGCGCCGGGAGCCGTAAGCGCATTGGCGCTGCTTTCACCACCGCCGCAACCACCACCACTTCCTGATCTGACTGACGAGCTACCGGGTACGCCAGGGCCAGTACCCGGCGAACCGCCGCCGCAAGCGCCACCAAAGATCGTGCTTCTATCGGAATCTGTGGTAGCGCCGGATGAGCCGGCGAACCCGCTGTCTTTTGTTGAGGACAGAACACTACCCCAACCGGGACCATCCCCACCGGAGACTGATGAGGAACCACCGCCACCGCCCTTACCGCCCGCGCTAGATACGTAGGGGCCGAAGGAAGACGTACCGCCATCAGTACCAGCCACCCCCAGCCCGTTCACGGTAACGGACGGCCCGCCGGTCCCACCGGCACCGACAGTGACCGTCACGCTGCTCGCCAATTCGGTCGGATTAAGCCACTTGGAGACTGATGGAGCGCCACCGCCGCCGCCGCCGCCTGTCTTACTTGTGGATACAGTCTCTCTACGGCCCGATCCGCCCCCGCCGCCAGCACCTAATGTCTCGACATACACCCACTTCGCGGTTGCCGGTTTGGTCCATGCGGCACTTGCGAGAAACTCTTGATAGCCGTGCGCCAGTGCCGCGATCTGCTGGACGCCTCGCAGCGGTGTCATTGCCTTTGTGTTGTTCGTCCCCGCTTCGGCTTCGGCTTGTGTCGCCAGAGCCAGAACAAGGACCGCGTTCCACGCGCTTCCATCGTAGATATTGATGGTTGGTGTAGCTGCCGTGTTGAGATAATAATCGCCGGCCTGTAGCGCTGAACCATCCAGCCTTGTTGCCGGATCGGTAGCACTCGCCCCGACGAACATGCCGGCAAGCTGCGTAATGTCGTCGGAGATCGGCCCCAGCAGCGCAACACTGGCTGCAACCGCAGCAAGGTCGGTGATCGCGTCTGTTGCGGTCGTGCCGTCCTGAATATGCGCCAGCGTGACGATTTGAGGCGCTATTGCTGCGACGGTCCCCAAATCGCTTGAGGCCGCCAGCGTGTCGATATAGCCTTTTGACGCCGCATCGCCGTCAGCAACCGGATCAGCAAGATTGATGATTTTCTGGCTGTTGAGATCGAGAGAGGCTGTAGGCTTCGCAACCTTGTCCAGCGTCATATCGCAGACAAAGCCATCGGTCCCGTCGCAATACCACATGGCATAGGTGCCGGCCCTGATAACCGCGCCTGTTCCGCCCTGTGGCGTTACGGTAATATCGGCGGCGCAATTGTTGACGACCCAATAGGGCTTGTCCACCTGCGGAACCGTGACGATAAACCCGCCGGCCCCGGTAGCGACAAGGACGAACCGCCGAGCCTGATCCGACAGGTAATTCGCAACGGTCAGCGTGACGTTGGCCGCGACCGCGATTTCCGAGACGCCAAATGCTTCATCGGCAAGATCGAGCGCACCCTGATTGAGTTCGACGCCCCAGGAGTCTGGATTGTCGTATGTCGCCTGCTTCATAAGTCGCAGGCGTGAGGTGGGGGATGATGCCATGGGGATTTCCTACGGGGTCGCGCCGCGAACGCGGGTTTTGGCCCGAGCGAACTTTGCGCCGTTGTCTTCGCTAACGAGGCCAGTCATTGCCTTGTCGAACATCGCGCCCCAGACGCCCATGCGCTGGTCATCGGCCATGAACGGCGCGGCTTCGATCAGCGCGCCGTAAAGGTAGAGGCTGGGATAGCGCGTCAGCAGCCAGTTTGACTGGTTGGATACGGTCAGGGCCGGGACGGTCTGGTAGTAATCAAGATCGACAGTCGCGGCCTTGTCGAAGACGCGGATGTTCGAGCCTGAAATGGTGAAATACGGGCCTTCCTCGTGGCGGTCAGCCCATCCTTCATCGGTGACCTCAAGGTCACAATGCGCGCCCTTCACCCGCCTGAATTCCAGATAGTCTGAGGGCAGCACCCCGACGCCATCGGTGATGGTGATTGTATCGCTTGCTTCCATCCAGCGAACGCGTAGCTCGCGGTTGAAGCGTTCTTCCGCCAGTCCGATGAATGTCGGGATTGCGTCTTCAAACTCGGTATCGCCGGCCCGCCATGCAAAGGAGGCAATCGACGTGAGCAGGTCGGAATAAGACGACAGGGCCATCTACTTCGTCCCCTTGCCCACGAGCAACGGACGGTCGTTGATCGCGTCCTGCATGGTGAATGTGTGGTAGCCGATGTGCCCGACTTCGCGGGTCAGATCGTGGTCGATCCATGTCGTTGCGCCGATCTTGGAGGCCTCACGGCAGAAATAGACATCCTCGCCAACCATCGACTTTTTGGCTTCGTTCCAGCCAAGGCAATGCCAAGGTTGGGCGAGGTTTTTGTAAACCTCCGTCTCCACCAGCATCACGCCCATGCCGAGGAAATCGACCTGCTCAATGCCTGTCTGATCTTCCGTGTAGAGCCAAAGACCATCCTTCGATGTCGTTGGTTTGGCCGGGCGCTTTCTCTGCGAATACCCTGCCCCGACGATCGGCTTTGAATGAGCAAACAGACGGTCAATCGTGTCCGCCGGGAAAATCATGTCACTGTCGAGCCACAGGATATGCGTGGCTTCCATCTCGATTGCGGTCTTGGCAAGCATGTTGCGCATGTCGGGCAAGAGCGTGCCGAGGTCAGTGAGATTGATGATCTCGGCCTGTCCGGTGCCGACGAAATGGGTGCAGAAATGAGCAACCATCTTGACCCACGAATGGGTGAATTCCGAAGCCGTGAGGTCGCGCGTCGGGACGCAGACGGCAATTTTGGGGAGGACTTCCGGCTCGCTCATCAGAGATGCCCCGGCCAGATCCTCATGAACCGATTGTCCGAGTCGTTCAACAGAGCTTTGATCTTGGCTTCATCGCGGAAATACCCCTTCCGCCACCACTCATTGGCGATGATCTCCGGTATCCGAGCGACCATTTTCCCGTCACCCCAGCGGTCGGAGTTCGTGACCATGTTGAAATCCGCCTTGTTCTGGTCGAGCAAGGGTTCAACATCCTGGACGTGCTGGATGACGAACTGATCGTCATTCGTCGGCACGTAGTATTCGGTCACACCCAAAGGCGACCGATGAAGCAGCCGGCGATCAGACATATGTGGCATACCCCAGACTGACGAGATTTTCGGCTTCATGGGCCGGGAGCGGGATTTCGACGCCGGGACGCACCCAGCGATTGCCGTGGTCGGAAGCGCCTTTCGAGGTCATGCAGGGACGAAGCCCCATGCGAACCTGACGCTCGGTCGGCTCGGGCAGTGACGCGATTTCTGGCGCGGCTTCCATCTCTGAAATCATCTGGGGCTTCCTGCGTTTGCGTGACATTGCTCACCTCAAGAAAAGGGGCGGCGCGGACGCCACCCCTCACTGTTCAAAAGACGAAGCCCTTACGAGGTCGTAAGGTCGGCCACGATGCCGTGCGCCGCCTCATTGTTGACCACCAAAGTCTTCTCCATAACGATGTGCTTCCGTTCGGAGTCGCCGACCTTGGCCAGGTCTTCCGGCTTGAGAGGACGAAGCGTGCCGATCTTGATGTGTTCAGGATCGATCAGGAACGCATCCCTGTCGCGCTGGAAGATGTTCGTCACGACCTGCAACGTGCCGAAATCGCCCAGATAGACATCGGCAGCACCAATCACGGTCGCCATCGATCCCTTGGTATTCTGAGCTACGTTCGAACGCAGCGTGGCAATGCCGGGGAAGTTCGTCGCATTCGAGAACTGGCCCTTGTTGTAGGTGCCGAGCATCAGGATAGTCGGCTCGCCACCGTTCTTCTTCAGCGTCTGTTGCACGCCCTTCAGAAGCGTTTCGGTGAACGTCCTGAAGCCGGTCGTAACGTCCGTCGCTGCGACGGTCAGGCCGGTGGAAGTCGAGAAGCCGCCCGACGCACCGCCCGATGCGCGACTGACGTTGGAGGTCAGCCACGAAGGCAGGCCGCCAAGCTTCGACGCCGTGGTGTTGTCGCCCACAAGCGAGGCCTGGTTGTTGAGACAGATGGCCTCGAAATCCCGGCGCTGTTCACGGCCGATCTTGACCATCTGATAGGCCATTTCCTTGGCCCGGCCGGCCTTGTCCACCGCTTCCAGCGTGCCGGAAACTTCCGCCGTATCCTTGAGGATTTGCGTGTAGTTCTTGACACGCACGGTCGGGGTGCGGGCAACATTGACAGAAGCCGCGCCTTCGACGTGAGCGTTGGAGGTCGATGCGGCACGAAGGGCGTCAGTCTGCCATTCGTGAGCGCGGTTGGTGACCTTCACCTTGCCAGCGTTCGACTGGAGAGGCGTTTCGAATGGGGAGATGTCGTAGATCATCCCCTCGAGGTCTTCACGAATGCCTTTGGCATCGTATGCGGTATATGTATCAGCCATTTTGGCTATTCCTTATCCAAGTGCTTTTGCCAAGAGGGCGACGGCATCATCCGCACGCCCGGTTTTACGCAGCTTGGCTCGTTCTTCCCGGTAGGCAGAATTGGAACGTTCAGCGTCGGACGTGCGCTTGCCCGGTTGTCTAACCGGGGCGGCGTCCTTGGCTTTTTCCGCAGCTTTCGGCTTGGATGCCTGGAGTTTCCGGTAGGCAATGGCGTCTCGGATCATCGGGATAAGCCGATAATCGCCCACTCCATTCAGTTCCTCTTCCGAAAACCCGTAAACGTCCTGCCCGAACTTCTTCATGTCGCGGGCGAATTCCGTCCGCTTTGCCTCATCACGCAGAGTTGGCATGACTTCGAAGAGTTTGTGCTGGTTCATCCGGAGTTGCTCTTGCTTTTGAGCCTCCGTCTGATGGTTCTGCTGAGCTTGGAAATGCTCACGCGCCCTCATCAACTGCTGCACTTGGGCCTGTTTGCCTTGGAACTCCGCGACCTGCCGGTTGTAGTGGTTCCAGCGCTCGCTATTGCCTAGCGGGTCGTTGGGGTCTTCGGTCGGCATCTCGGGAGGTTTGGGCGCGTTGGCCTGCATGAAGTGTTCAACGAGGGGCATTACCTGCTGGAAGAACTGCGCCTGCCGCGCAGTCTGCGCCGCATGCTGGGAAACGGACGCGCGTTGCGTCTCAATCTCCTGCTTGTGGCGCGGCAGTTCACGAAGTTCGGCCATGTCACGCTTGACGTCGCCCCATCGTACCGTAGTTCCGTCGCGCAGACGCATCGGCATGTCAGGGTCGAGCTTTTCAATGTCGTAATATTCAGGCTCGTCTTCGTCGGATTCTTTTTCGCCGTCTGCCTTGTTCTCGGGATCGTCGTCAGCGCGCGGCAGATCGTCGTTCTCGGCTTCCGGGTCCGGCTGGTTTGTCTCGGTTTCGTCCCCGAGCATGGACTTTGCGAGGATGTCTGCCGCAGCATCATCCGTCATCACCTCGCCCGCAGGCGAAGTGTTTTCCAGTTCGTCTTCCATGGTGTCGATTGCCTTATGTTCCACAGACGGGGATCGGACCCGTCAATGCGCGGACGCACCGCAGATTGTGGCTTCACATTGCCCCGTGTCGTGGGGCTGACGATTTGAGGCCGAAGCCTCGAATTCCTAGGGCCGATCCATCGTCGGCCGCGCCGCCTGATTGCCAAGCGCGATTTCCATCTCCAACTCGGATCGCAAGGCACGAATGGCATTGACGCGATCCGCCAGCCGCCGCCGCTTTCTGTCACCGAAGATCGAGAATGCTGGAGCCGCCAACATTTCGTCCACAGACCGCCGCTCAAGGCTTTCCAGAGCATCGACAATCAACGGCTCGTCAAGCAGCCGGCGCGCGGCCTGTGCCCTGTCAAACTGGTTCATTGCGCGCCTGTGATGTTGGTATCGGCAACAGGCCGGGACTGGCTCATCTTCACCATATTGGCCTGCGCCGTCAGTTCCGCCTCAAGCTGCATTTCAGCCAACCGCATCTCATGCTTCATCTGCATTTCCTCGCGGGCGATCTGGATGCGAGCGGCGGTTTCTTCGCGCAATAGCTGCAACTTGGCCGACGCTTCCTCGCGCATGGCCTGAAGATTTGCGGCGTTCTCCATGGCCCTAGCCTGAGCATCCATCTGCATCTTGGCTTGGCGTTCTTCGGTATCGGCCTGCATTTTTACAGCCGTGGCCTTCATGTCGAATTGCTGCTTCTGCTGCTCCATCTGAAGCTTCGCTTGCATCTCGGCGGCCTTTGGATCGGGAGGCTGTTGGGCCTGCTCTGCCGCCTGCTTGGCGCGCATGGCCACGATTTGATCCTGACTGATGTCAGGGAAATAGCTCTCAGCGCTCTTGATCCCGGAGACTTCGGCCATTTTCCGATAGGTATCGAACAGTTGGCCGATGTTCACGAACTCGTTGAACGGTCCCATCTGCATGACGACCTGTTCCTGCTTGCCGACGATTGCCCCGAGCATGGCAAGGTCACGATCACGCGATCCCGAGCCGAGGCCGGTGTTGATCGTCACGTCCATTTCAGCATCCCAAGCGCGCGGGTTCATCTCGACCCACTTGCCCCGGAGGCGGATCATGCGCGACTTGTCCTGATGCTTCACAAGCAGGCGAAGCAGACACTTGAACAGGCGCTTCATGCCGTTTTCGGCAAGGTTGCGGGCGTAGCTCTCCATCTTGGCATAGGCCGACGACTGAGAGGCGTTGACCGCCGTTGCCGTCTGGTTTTGCAGCGCATCCAGATCAAGGCCTGTCGTGGCTCGAGAGACACCAGTGCGCGACTCCCGCACCATGTCGAGATATTCGAGCATCTGATACGATTGGCCGGCCGTGAAGGGTACGACAAGCTCCTTCACCGCAGTTGCCGGATCTCCGTCGGTGTACACCAACTGGCCCAAATCCTGCGTGAGAAGCGCTTCCGGGTTCTTAATCCCAGTTGTGCGGACGATTTTCTGAGGGTTGTTGGTCTGGTAAAGATTGTCGATCGTCTGGCGAAGCAGGACCGTCTTGATCCGCTGGATGTCCACCGTCTCGTCAAAGATAGAGCGCCCGCGCCACCGGTGCGGAACCGGATCGGGGACCAGATCGGTGAACGGCAGGTCGTCGCCCCATTCCTCATTTTCGAGAATGGAGAATTCACCCACTACGCCGCCAAGAACGACCTTGCGCCACTCCGAAACACCATCGCCGTCATAGTCGCACTTGATGTAGCATTCGTGGACCTGAACCTGCTCTGTCGCCTGATCGGCTTCAGCTTCCTCAACATCGCCAAGGCGTGCATAGGTGCTGGTTTCCGTGGAGGTAGCCGACGCCACCGGCAGATCGTTGATCTTGTCCCGGTCATAGCCCTGCCGGACAAGCTCGGACCGCGTCTCCCGGAAGGAATGGCCGCAAAGCAAAGTCTCGTCTTCATCGATCACCGTATCTGTCGGGCCGATGAAAAATTCCTCATGCGGGAGCGCCTTGACGCACAGGCTGCCGTCCGCAATCTTCGTCTTGATCTTGCAATCGTGGACCTGTGGAGCCTGTTGGGCTTCCATCATCTGCGCGGCGACGGCTTGGATATCTTCCGGCGTTGCACCTTGTTCAATGGCCTGCTGAGCCATTGCCTGCAATTCTTCGGGATTGGGAACAGGCGGCGGTGCCCAATCCGGGTCATCTCGCTGCGTATGCTCTATGATCTCAACGTCATCGCCGTCCACCAGCATGGCGAAAGCATCGTCCGACAGATCGGAGTAGCTTTCCGTGGCATAGCGAGGCGACGGATCGTACCAGTGTTTGATCAGCCCGTTGCCGAACGCCAGCCCCTCATAGAAGCCGGAATGAAGGGCCGAATAGCCCCGGCAGTCGTGCATCAGGATGTAGTTGACGTAATCCGTCGCCTGATTTGCCTCTTCCTCCGAGATATCGACTTGTTCCTGAACAGGAACGCCCTTTTCATCGTGTACCGGATTGCCGCTATCATCGGTTTTTGGCTGGTCCACCATCTTGCGGCGGCGCGGCTCGTAGATACCGACGTTTTCCGAGGCCAGGAATGCCCGCAGGAGCGACGGCAATATCCAATGCAGCGTGTCAGCGGTATCATGCGAAACGGCGCTGGATTTCCCCTTCTCATGCGGGAAATCGACTTCGCCCTTGATGAACTTGAGCGCTTTATCGCGCAGTTCAGCGGACTTGCCGTCAGTCGCAGTCTTGGAAATGGCCTTGTCGAGCAGCGAAACGAGTTCGCCGTCCGTCATGCCGGAGGATTTTTTGGCCATGTATATCCTTTGCGGCGGGGATCGGACCCGCACGGAAGGTGTTGGAGGCTATTCAGCCGTCCAGAATTCATCGAAGTTCATGCGCTTGGCCATGGAGTAGCCCGCGTCCTTCATGAACTGCCGGATTTGGTCATCAGTCGCGCCGAAATGCCCCGAGTGATTGCGCAATTCGAGGCATACGACCGGCTTGCACCGCATGATCGTCTCGACAGCGCCCCTGAGTGCATTGAGTTCGTAGCCCTCGATATCGAACTGGATCAGATCGACGTTTTCCATGCTGTAGCTGTCGATCGTCACCATTGGAATGTTGCCGCCGGCCTGCACCCGGTTCGCGCCGGGGTTTACCTGTCCCATCCAGCGATCCATGGCGATAAAACCAGGTGCCGCGCCGACTGCCGCCTGTGTGAACACCACGTTCTCATGAGGCACATTATTGACGAGGCAGCGAAACAGGATCGGATCGGGCTCGAACGTGAACACCGTTTCGAAATGCCCGGCCATCTTTTCAGGCCACAGCCCGCCATTCCCGCCAGCCTGGACGCAAACGCGGCGCTGCTTGCACAACTCGACCAGTTCCGGGATTTCCGCCAGTTCTTCAATGACAGTCGGCCATGTGTATTGATCGCCCTTCGGCCACAGCCAGCCGCTCGAATTGACCTCGACCGCGTCAGTCAGCATCAAACCACCCAACTCAAATCGCGCTTTGGCATTGTGATCGTCTCGTGGACCGGCTCGGCAAATGTCAGAGCCACCGCGTCCCACTCGTCCGGGGAACGCAGCCCGCGCCTGCGAATGTCGTCTTTGCTTTCGAGTAGAACCCGGCTCAGGCTGTCGTATTTGTAGCCCGGCGCACATGCATCGGCTTGAAGCGGGTCGCTGTCCGGGATACTCACGCCACCCGGTTCATCAAGCCAATCCTTGGACTTGCCCCAAATCTCTGCCCGGCGATTGGCATACCCACCTTTTGGCCGGCCTGCCTCGTCCAGCATAGGAGGCTCGAATGGTGCGGAACCAAAGTTGATCGCCCGGACCACATCGCCGTAACCCATTTCAATCAGCCGATCATAGACACCGGCACCAACGCCACCCACGTCGATAAACATGCGTGCCGGCTTCTCGGTGTCGATCACCTGCTTGGCCCAACCTGCGCCCTGCATCGTGTCGAGCTTTGATCGGCTTTCGACCTTCATCACCTTGCGGCCGCGCCGGAACGCCATCGAATGGCGGTCAGAGCCTTTCCAAGCAGGATCGTACCCAACGACCAACAGCCCCGAAGGCCGCACTTCGGCTTTCCTGGCCTTGATGACCAATTCAGGCGGTATGAAACTGTCGTGCCCCGTCATCTGGAACGCCTCGGCGGCCGTTGCCGGATATTCCTGCTTGAACAGCATCGGGTCTTTCAGTTCGGCAACCTTGTTGCGCCGCCACGCCATCTGCTCCAGATCGAGGCGGTGAGCGTCCATATAGGCTTGCTCTACCTCATCCAGAACGAACCCGTCAGGAACCTCTCGCCTATATTCCGGCTGCCAGAACCAAGGGATGAATATTGCTTCGTAGTCTCCGACGCCTTGTTCGGCCTGCTGCCAGCGCTCGTGAAATTCACCGCCCAAGCCGTTCGCGGTTGATTCCAGAATAATCTCAGTTCCCGGCAGATCGGGAATGGCCTGGACCACACCGGCAAAGTGGGTCGCAGCATTGGGCCAGAAAGCCACCTCAGAGCCGTGAAACAACTGGACCGTCTGCGACCGCCCCGTCGCCTTCGCTCCCGCCGTGCCGACCGCGTAACCGCTCTCAAGCTTGTCGAACAGTAATTCCTTGGCGTTGGATGCCGATGTGCTCGGCTTCACAACCTCGGGAACGTGCTGATGATACCGATCGACCATCCCGAACAGGTTGTTTGTAGCATCCTGCTCATGGGTGAGAATGAAACACCGCAGGCCCTTGTGATGTGTGACCCGGTGATAGAAGCGCCCGCCGACATAGGTTGATATGCCCTGCTGCCGTCCTTTGAGGACAAGCGCTCGAACCTTGCCGGTTTTCTCTCTTTGCGCCTCAAGCCTCGTGTGAAGGTAGGATTGGGCCTCATTCAGTACCAGCGGCGCGATTTTGCCGTCCTTGGCACGGATGCGCAGGCATTTGCTGGCGTAGTGCGAGAAGTCATTCTTGAGCCGCTGCCTGATCGCGCGCTCTTTATCACTCAAGCTCACCGAGAGCGTCCTCGTGGCTGATCGTCAGGCGTCCGCCAAGCTCAAGCTTGTCGCCATATTTCTTCGGCCGGAGTTTGCCAGCCATCCATTTGCGAGCGTCAACCCGAAGGCGGGACCGCTGGATATGTTCGCCATTGGCCGCCCATCCAGCATCATCTTCGCCGCGGCGCTCCATCCAGTCATTGCGCGCGTCGTCAGATATTTCAAGAATGTCATCAAACAGCGTGTCGGCCTGCAACTCGCGCGCGAGCGCGTACTGGTCGCGGAATTCCTCGTGCGCAGCTAGCCAACGGTAAACAGTCGCCTTGTCCGGGAATTCGTCATCCTCGCAAATCGAGCGAAGGCTCCTACCATCCGCAATGCGCTCACAGATCTTGTCTGCGGTTTCGGCAGAGAATGAGGATGGCCTCCCAACCTCTCGGGCTTCGTCAGTCATGGATCGTCACCCTCGAAATAATTCGCCGTTTCCCTGATTTGTCACGCGCATCCACAAGCCAGACAGGCCGCGCGACGGTTTCTACAACCACGATCAAAGGCTTTTCCCGTTGACGGCTGGCAATGGGTGAGAGGATGGCCTGTCTGGTGTTTGTTAATTCTCGGGAGGCGCGACCGGCGGTTCGGCGGCCCTGATGCATCTGATGTCGAGAACTGCGGCTTCCAATTTGCCGTCTGGCCCGAACCACATACATTCGACCGCTCCATCATCGCGGCCCCATGTATCAACAGTCATTACCGGGCCGCCCGACTTCAGAACGACTTGATCGCCTGTTTTGAATTGAACGCAGCCATTCAGTACAGCACCGAACATTTCCAGACGAACGGCCTTTGGAAGGAGGTCGTAAGCGTCGGGGTGGTCAGCTGCAACCGCAGGCTCCAGCGCGTCGGGAAAACGACGTTCCATATCCTTGTATACCCCAGTGATTTCTCTCACCGTCGTCGCGCCGCATCCCGGCAACCGGCCCAACCGTCTCTCGGCGCCCAAAATTCCTTCTTCCCGGTAAAAACGTAGAATATCTCCTACGAGAAATAGACCCGCATCATCGAAGGCGCGATATCCTCTGACAGTCATGCTCAAATCATCGCCGATGCACTCTGCCAGCGCGCCGCTATAGATCGCCCCTGGATACATCTGATAGCGAGGCGACCTTGGCTTCGTGGCTTCGGCAATGATTTGGCGAGCCGCAACATCCCTCTCGTCTTCAGCCAGCATCATTCCACCTCACAAACCCAATCGGATCGAGCCGCTTGCGCGCCATTATCGGGTTGCCGTCCGAGTCCATCACACCAATGTCGATAAGTTCGACTTCCTCGAACACGGTCCGGGCGGGGTAATTCTCTGCGTCTACCGGCTCGTCAATGTTGGCCATGCGGCGAACGACATAATCGCGCATCAGAACGTCCGCAGCTTGCCTTGGGCCTCGGGATCGTAAAATCCGGCACCGCCCCGGCCGCCGCCTAGTCGTACCTTCTCCTGATTACCGCCGACCGGGCCTTTCAGCTTCTTCGTCGGGTCTTCTTCCGGCTTGTCTTCTTCAATCACCGGCTCGGGAGCGAAGATGCCGCCAAGCAGCCCTTGAAGCGAGTTGATCGTGTCCTGTCCCGCATTCTCACCGAACAGCGCCTGTAGACCGGTGAGCGGGGAGCGGCTCGATCCGCTGGCCATGCCGCCGAAGTCCGAGAAGATATAGGGCATGTTGTTGATGCCCTGCGTTGCGGCGCGGGCCTGATCGCGGAATCCGTCGCCCAACGAATAAGCGCGGCCCTCCTGGCTCTGCTGGATTGAATTGCGGATTGCCTGAGGGCCGAGCGTATCGAACTGTGCCCCGTAATAGGTTAGCCCTTCTGGATCGGGTTCGCGGCCGAGAAAATCCTTGTAGAGGCCGCGGATTTGAGCCTCGGGCGAATTGCGAACGCTATCGAGGACGTTGGAGGGCGTGGTTCCTCCCCGCATCTTGTCGGTGTAAAACTGTTGCCCTCCCGCATCGGGCTGGCGACCGAGATAGGCTTGATACGTGCGCTTGAGGAAATCCTCTGGCGATGTGCCATAGAGCGGTGCGCCCTGCACGAATGGAGACTGCGATGGTCCACCGGCCGGCATGGAACCCGGCAGAGGCATAGACTGCACGTTTGCTCTCGGCTGCATGGGCATGGCTGGCATTGGCTGTTGCGGAATGCCCGTGGTGGTCATCAGGGGCATGGACTGGATGTTTCTCGGACCGGTGGGATTACCCGGCTGCAACGCCGTTCCCTGCTGATAAAGGTTAGCTGCCATTTCGAACCTCGATCTTTTCCGGTGGAGCGCAATCTGGACAGGGCATTCCTGCCCCGCAGTCGCAGGCGTCGGGACGCTTGCTTATGCCGCGCCATGGCTTGGCTTGATGGTATTCACAGACATGGCCGGTCCCGTCGCAGCGGGAGCATGTGATGGTCAAACCAAATCCTGTTCGATGAAATCCGCCTGTTTTCGCAAGAATTCCACCACCTCGCTGGGTGTCATTGCATGGAGGCAGAGAGCGATCATGTTTTCCAAGGCTGTCCGGTTTGCCCGGCGAAGATAGTCAGCAACAGCGGCGTCCGACAAAGCGTCGAGTTCTTCTGTCGCCCTTCCACGTTCAGGCATTGCGAACCTCGAATTGGTGCGATTTCAACCGTGAGGTTGTATAAACCCCGTGGCCGCGACCATTTTTGCTGGCCATCGGCGCAGGTTCGCAACCTGTGATTGGTAAAATGATCGGAACCGCGCCGTCGCTGGCTGCTACGTGCGACTTAGGCCGCGCCCTACTGAAAGGTTCCTTGGCGGCTACCCATTACCAAATTCAGTTCTGGCAACGGCGCGATGTGAAATTGAAAAAGGTCCGCGCATGGCGAGCCTGTAGTGTAGATGCGAGGCGGAACCTGCTTGGCTGGCAGCTTTCTTACGAAAACCCTTTGCCTATCGACCGGGCAGAGCCCCAAGTGTCGTCCAGCTTCTGACTTTCGGCATCGCCACGACTATGTGACCACCGCCGCCTCGCATGAGTGACCCGCCGGGGTGCGCTTCCAATGGAGAGGCGTGGCAGGTTCTGTTCTCGCTACCCCTTGCGGGATAATTTCAGGACGGGCCGGGCTCGCTGATATTTGGGCGACGCGGGCCTACCCTGGCCTCAGATCACATCCCGGCAGACTTGACATTCCTCGGCTTGCGCCGCCGTCCTGAACTGGTCTTGACCGCACTCTGGCGACTGAAATGAATGGGGCGAGCACGGTTTCTCCGTGAAGGCATCCAGCGCCAGGATCATATCACCCGTTCTGCTGGTGCGCTCCCCAACTCTGACCGCTTTCGCGGAATTTGCTTGCCCGCGCTGGCTTCTCTGCTGGCACGGTGGCTCATGAAGATTGTAGAGGCACTGGCGGGCAATTGGGAATAGAACTCTGATGCGCCTACTGCGCTTGTGGCAGGGCTGGGTTTGGCCGGCGTGTGGTCCCGATGCGGTCCGCCAGTCACCAAATCATCCGAGACGGATATTAACCTAAATCTGGTTAATTACAATACCTCGTTTCAAGCCGCTGGGGATAACTGTTCAGGATCGAACGATATCTTTGACCAGCGCCCGAAAATGGCAACCAACGCCTCCACCTTGCCGCTGCTGGTGACTTCCTCGACAACCCCCGAGAATGAGGCGAACGGCCCGCCAAGCACATCGACTTGCGTTCCCTCTTTGAACACCATCCTCACCGTTTCCTTTTTGGTCCGGGCCTCTTCCTTCCTGTGAATGCGGGCGGCTCGGGTGTCGTCAAAGCGCATATCTATTTCCGCCAAGAATATCGCTTCGATATCCTTCGCCGGGACGATTACAGGCGTCCCCTGAGGGCCGACGATGCTTTCGACGCCTTCACAAGCCCGAGCAAAGCCGAAGTGCTGACGCCCTGCCCCCTTGGGCATACCGACGAACAAATACCGCATCATCAGCGGGCGCTCATGCTCTCGGACGATATGGGTGCGCTTATTCTTCGTCTCGTAGCGCTGGCGAGGATAGTACACGTCGAAGCCCGCTAGCCGCAGATTGTTCGCCGCCTTCGTCTCGCTCTTGATGTTGGCGCGAACCACATACCAGTTCAGGCCTTTGTCGATTGCCGCCTTCATGCTTGCCTGTCCCTCGTTTCAGTTGGTGCGCCTAAGCCGTTGCGGGTTTCTCAACGAGCCATTCGCCGCTAGGGAGCAAAGTGTGCCGCTCGCACCAGATGCACCCCGCCTTGGCCGCCGCTTCGGCTTCATCGCCTTCTTTGCCGCATCTCGGCGGGCCTTGGCAGACGACCACTTGTGGTAAATCTTGATCGCTCATGGCATTACCCTTCCTTGTTGATGCCCGAAGCGTGGATCGATGAACGACGCGACTGGGATTGGCTGCGCGCACCACATGCCGACTAGAGCTCTGCCGAGTTCCGTGGTTTCGATCGCGCCGTCATCGCGGTCGATCAGGATGCCGTCATGGATGAGATCGGAAACCGTTGGACTGTAGGCCGGCGCGGCGCTGCGCGGGAACGTGGTCGGGCTGACATGATGGTGAAGCACGATCTCGATTTGATAAGGTGTCCAGCTCATGGCGCTTACCCTTCCTCGGAGAGAGCGGCGGCCTTGAGCGCTCGGATGAAATTGCGGACCACCGGATAAGTTTCACCGGATACGCTGAAACGAGCATCGTGCATCAACTCGCCAACGGCATGAACGAAAGCATCGTCGTCCGCGTCTATTGCCTCGATAGCGGCGCGAGCGTATCGGCCCCAGTCGTTATATTTAGATGTTTCCCCACTTGAGAAACCGCGCTTCCATTCTTCAAAAAGAGCCTTCTCAACTTCCTCGACCTTGCTCATGTCTGCTGATCCTCGTTAATCGGTCCGGGTTCGGATGGCACAGGACGCCATTCGACGCGACGGGACTTAAGCCCCTCGACCATGCCGTAAGTTAGAATTTCGAATTGCTGGTGAAGGACACCGCCAACGAATTTCAATGCCACTGTTGGTTGGATCATCTCGGCGTCTGGGGCGTCGGTAATATCGTTGAGGTAAATTATGCTGCCGGGTTTGCTCATGTCTTGCTCCTGATGGCAGAGGCGATTGATTTCATGATCTGCTCTCGGTCGCCTTCGGGGTGGCCGTATGGCAGGAATGTCTCCGCGATCTTCGCCGCCCTCTCGTCTCGGGCTAGGAGAGCTTTAGCAACGTCTCGAATAAGTTGCCTTTCGTGGCCGCTCGCATGCCGGCCTGCGACGACCTCACGAGCTTTATCCATTACGCTTTCCGGGAGTGCGCTTGTGGAGACCGGCGTCATTGGAGCCACCCCCATTTTTTCCCGCTCATTATCGCGGAAACATGGCTCTGAGATATGTTGAAGGACTTTGCGATTTTTGATTGAGAGACAGAACCCCTCATCGACCTCATCTCCAAAACCTGCTCACGTGTTAGTTTTGCGGAGTGGTTGTCTTCACCCAGCGGCAATGTCCCGTGGATTCTTTTGTCATCCTCGTTTTCCTGACGAGTTTTCCAAACTACGTGGGCGGGGCTGACGCACCCGCCACTTCCGTTCCCGCACGTATGCGCTGCCTCATAGGCAGCGGTCGGTGGCGGCCCATTCGCACGCTCGCAAGCCATTCTGGAAGCGAGATCCATAGTCCCACGCTCCTTGTTGAATAGCCTGCCGTATCCGTCTCTCCCCCGCCTATATGGCCAAATAAGGCAATCCGGTCCAGCATGGCTAAGAACCTCATTCTTAAAGAAATTCTGAGCCTCGCCATTAGCTGGACGCAACCGTTTAAAGGGGTCTCCGTGGACGGCGCAGCGCGTATAGTGCGCTGCGCACATGCCAAGCGCCTTTACCTTGCGGTCGCATCCGTCGATTGAACATATGCGTGCCACCTTCGCCTCGGGGTTTGTCGCACTCATGCTGTCCTCTCAGATGCACCGAGGATCGAAATCCAAGGAAGACTGATGTTCGTCCCCTCGCCCTTGGCGCTCATAGCCTCACCAAGCTTCACGAGGTTCGGCATGAATTTGCGATAGGCCAGGATGCCCGATGCTGTTTCAAACACCTCACCGAGAACCGGGGCCATTGCCGGCGCGTCGATCTTCTGTCGAAGCGCTTGTAAGTGGCGCTGCCGGCGCTTCTTCTCCCGCTCGCGGGTTCTGATCTTTTCGCGACGATCGATGGCGGCTAGTCCGAAACTGTCATCGTCGCGAACCGGCTTGATGGGCTGATCTGGCAGCATCCGGAACCATGGCTTGGTGAATGTCGGTTGGGTGTTCATGCTGCTTTGCCTCGCCGTTGATGAATCTGCGCCTTTGGATTATCCGCGACTTGGGCGACCAGTTCCGGATCCAGCTTGAACGTCTCTTCGGCCTCGGCTTTCTCGTAGCCCCGGCAGAAATCCGCATAGATGCGGGATACCCGCTCGCGTTCGGCCGCTGATGGTTCTGGACGTGGCGCGGGCCGATCCTGCCGCATCTGGTCTTGCCGGTGCGCCCGTTCCCGTTCCCGATCGTGCCATTCCATGGCTTTGTCGCACTGGATGCGCAGTTCAGGTGGGCTGGGATAGAACGTGTGACCAAGCGAGCCGCGAAGGATGAACTTCACCGCCTCGGCAAGGCCGTGCTTCGTGGTTCCGTCCAGCGCGATGAAATAAACCTGCTGGTCAGATTCGACCGAGAAGGTTGCCCGAGACGGCAAACGTTCGAGTGCCGCTAGGGCTGTTCTCCAATCGTCGGGCGTCGATTTGGACCACACGTCCTGATGAATTGTCGGTAGCATCGTTTTGCCTTTGTTCGAAAAGTTGCTTGCGGGAGAATGAGCCGACCGTTTCAGCCGGTGGCGATCCGCCGCGTTGTTGCGGGCGGCGCTCGACGGCATGGCGGCACCAGTTGCGCCACGTCGCTGGCCAGTCGAGCTTGACGCCCTTCTGCCCGGGCTGGGAAATCCAGTAATCGCGGAACTTGAGCGCTTCGCGTTGGGCCTCGGCTTGGGAAAGGCCGGCCTCTACCGCTGCCGCCATATCCGGCGAAAAATCATCGGGAAGTCTTGTCCCGCGTTTTTTGGAAGAACCGCTAGGTTCTTGTTTTTCTAACCCTTGGTCTAAGGTTCTAGGTAACGCGCCCGTATCAGTGCTTGTGGAATGCACATGCACTGCACTTGCATCGCCTTTGCCCTTTTGGTGGCGGCCATTGGCGGCGGCCCGGCGCTTCTCGATGATATCATCGGCCTTGGTGAGTTCGGCATCGATGCGCTTGTGGGTCCAGTTGGGACCGAACAGCATCGCCAAGACTTCCCGGCTTTCCTCCCATTGGGCGCTATCCATGCGAGCGAGACGCGCGATTAGGCGCTCGTTCTCAGGCATCTTACCGTTCTGCCAGTAGTGCATGATCATAAGCAGATAAGCGCCGTGCTCAGCGCCCGTCAGGTGCCCGGTGTCAGCCAGGTAATCGTCTATATGGAGAGGCATCCAGGCACGGTTGCTCATCCTCGCGCCATCCATGCGTCTTCGACGGCAGAGAACACGGCATCCCGGACCTCATGGGCACAGTCCATGGGCTTCCGGTAGATTTCGCTTCCGGTGAAGCGAAGAACCTTATATCCAGCCGTTTGTAATGCCCTGTCGCGGGATTTATCGCGTTGCGCCTGCTCTTTCGTGCGTTCATGGAAATTGTGGCCATCACACTCTATAGCGATTTTCACGCTCGGCTCAGCCCTATTGAATAGGGCAAAATCAAGCCGGTATTCTTTAACCTTGAATTGGGGGATGATAAGCGTCGTGTACGGGTGTGCCAACGTCTCATAGAATGAGGGCTTCAGGACTTCGCCCTTCGGCGCGACGAGCACAGCGTCACCCAATATGCGGAAGCAGAACGCCGCTGCCACGAGCAACTGCGCTTCGATAGGGCTGTCAGTATTCGACACCGCCCCGCCTTTTACGCAGTCGTCATCAACCATAGCTTGTTCGGCCCAGTCCCTCGCCTCAGACATAATCATTTCTGTGAGTTTGGTTGTCACTTCACCACCTCGATCTCGATGCCCTTGAGGGCTCGCATCATCTTGCGCTTGAGCTTGAAAACGTCCGTCTCGACGCCCTTGACGTCGATCACCCTGAAACGGTCCTGCTCATGGTCCCAGAAGGCGGCATCCGCGATGTAGACGCAGATCACCTCGCCTTTCGGGCCGAGCAACGGGAAACGCTTCTGAAGTTCTAGGCCACCGATCTTGCCGGCCTTCTCAAGCTGGATAAGGCTTTCGCAATAGGCGGCTTCGCGCTTGCTGTCGTAGCGCCTGCCGTCGATCACAACCGGCGTGTTCCGATACTTGCGCGGCTTCGCGGGCGATCCTGACTGCGACAGATATTCAGCCGCCGTCAGGTGCGATGTCCGCCCCCTCGCCTCTGTGGGGGTGGAAACGGTCATTCTGCCGCAACCATCTGAAACAGGTTGTCGGTCTTAGCCTTATCGAGTTCCGCGATGTTCCGAACGGCCTGGCGGAAATAGGACGGCTTAAGCTCGAACCCAATGCCCTTCCTGCCGGCAGACACCGCGCCGAAGACCTCGCTGCCGATGCCAAGGAACGGCGTCAGCACCACGTCGCCGGGATTGCTCCACAGTTCGATGCACCGCTCGATGACGTCGAGTTGCAGCGGCGATATGTGTTGCTCGTCCTTCTCGTCCCGCCCGCCGCGATACTGCAAGGTGCGCGACTGGTTGATATCCATCCAGACCGGGCTGGCGTAGCGCTGCCAGACCTCGATCGAATACCATCGCTTTGCGTCTTCCGCGTCCTTGTCGGTGCGCAGTTCGGCGGCGATCGGCGCGTTGCCGTATCCAACATAGCGATCAAACCGGCCTGCGACTGGTTCGGGGTTTTCGCCGGGCTTGCGGAACATGAGCATATAATCGGCAAGGCCCTGCCCGCTGATCGTGCTGTCCTTCTCTATCTGCTTGTGAAGCAGCCGGATCGACTTGGTGCGCTGCTGCGCCACTACCGGGTCTTTCCAGATGCAAACCTCGGAATGGAATATCCATCCGGCGTCCTCATAGGCTCGGACAATCTCACCCCGGAAATCCCGCATCCCGATATGGCCGTGACGGATTTTCGACGTGGGAAGCTGCATGCAATGAACAGCATGGATACGGCCCGGCATGGTGACGCGCAGCAATTCCTGGATCAGAAATGCATAGTGCTGCCAGAAGCCGTCGCCGTCATTGTTCGAGATATCTCGGTCGAAGTTCGAAAACCGATACAGACCTTCGAACGGCGGGGAATGGATACCGAAGTGAACGCTATCACCCGGCATTGCGCGGATCAGATCGCAGGCGTCGCCCTGGTAGATGGCATAATCCGGCATGATGACCTGATCGACCGCCAAGATGCTCTCATGCTGGTTCATGCTGCCACCTGTAGGAATTGAGGGAGGATGACGGGTTTCGTCGGGTTGTAGTCGGGCCGGTCGCGGACCATGCCGCGCACCGTGGCGCTGGAAAGATCAGCCATGTGCATCACCATGGATGCGGCCATGCGTTCGGCGTCGGCTTCCTTGCGCTTGAGGTTGGCGACAACAGCGCCTTCCGTCTCAGCGGCGATGAAATGGACGTTGACGGGCTTTGTCTGACCAAAGCGCCAGAACCGGCGAACGGCCTGGTAAACCTGCTCGAAGCTATCGTTGAGGCCGACAAAGCCGGTATCGCAGCAATGCTGCCAGTTCATGCCGAAGCCGGTCAGTGATGCCTTGGTGACCAGAACGCGGATTCGGCCTTCCGTGAAGTCGAGCAGTTTGCGCTCTTTCACATCGTCGGTATCGGAACCGGTCAGGTTCACCGCGTCGGGGATCTGCCGTGCGAGCGCTTCCGCCTCGCCGTTGAGATTGCACCACCAAACGAAAGGCCGATCGGTCGGCGTGATCTTCGCGGCCATGGCAACACGTTCGGTAACGGTATCGCGGCGGGCTGAAATCCGCTCGGAAAGCGACCGCGCCTCCATCGGAAAGAGAAGGCCGGTATCGAGCGACGGCGCATAGTCGACACCGACGACATGCTGATTTTGAACCAGCGGCGGCAGGTCGTAGCCATCATTCGGATAGCCAAGATCGGACGGCTTGCGCAGCATCACCGCCCATGCGGCCATCCATTTCCAGAACTCGTTTTCGGCATGGCCTTTCAGCCGCCATTTCTGCGTGTCGCCGCCGTCATGGATGAAAAACGTCGCGAGCATATCGGTGTAGGACATGACGCCCAGGAACTCGGCATGGTTGCCAAGCTCCATGAAGTCGTTCGGTGCTGGCGTTGCGGTCGCAGCCAGTCGGAACGGGATCGATGCGCATTCCTCGATAAGCCGAGTCCGATAATGGCCGTCGACGCTTTTGAGGATCGAGCTTTCATCGAGGCAGACACCGCCGAACGCGGACAGGTCGAAATGGCCGATCTTCTGATAGTTGGTGACGTTGACGCCCGGCCCGACTTCCGACTGATCCTTGACGATGCGAGCCGACAGGCCAAACTTGCCGGCCTCACGGATATGCTGCAGGGATACGGCAAGCGGTGCGAAGATCAGGACCGGCTTGCCGGTGTACGCGGCGACCTTCTCGCCCCATACCAACTCCATAGCCGTCTTGCCCAGGCCAGTGCCGGCAAAGATTGCCGAGCGGCCACGACGCAACGCCCAGGCCACGATATCGCGCTGATGCGGGAACATGAACGCCGGCAGGTCGCCAACGTCGACCATGCCCGTCATCGGGTCTACGATGCGCTTTTGAGCGAGGAACTCGGCGTAGCCCATCTACCTCGCCCCCCACAGTATCCAGATGAAAAGCAGGAACGCGAGCATGCCCACGGTGAAGAAAATCAAACCGCCAACAAACCCGCTTCGAGGGTTCCAAAATCGCCACCATGGGCAGGATGAATTTACCGTCATGGCTATTCTGCCGCGATAAGAACGGGCTTGGCCGATCGCTTACGCTTGGCCGCGATAGCTACCTCGTAGCTCTTGCGACCGTCATCGCCGGGGTCGTAGCCATCGTCCAGCGCGGTTAGCGCCGGTCCTACCGATTTGATGACAAGGCGAGTCTGGCGCAGCAGTTCGTCGTTGGCTGCGCAGTCCTCGGCATAGCGGGCGTCGAGTGCTGCCCGTTCATTGACCAGCCGAGCCTCGTTAGACCGGGCGTCGCTTAGGAAGGCGCTGAAGCTGCTTGCCGTGCGGTCAAGGATCGTCGGCGGCGCGGGCGTGACCGGAAGCACTTCGGCCTCGTGTTCGCCAACGGCAAACGCCTTGGTCAGTTCATCGCATAGGCCGAGAACGTTGTCCGCTTGATCGTCATTGCGCTTGAACCACATCATTCCTCGTCACCTTTCAATTCCGGGGCTAGGGCTTGTGCCCAATCTGCGCGGCGGCTTCCGACCGCTATCCAGTGCCGCGCCACCACCTTCCTGACCGGCCAAGGCAAGCATCGTCTCAAGATGCTCAAGACGGCGACGAAGGGCTTTATATTCATTCCGGGCTTCCTCGATTTTGGCCTCTCGTAAGGCGTCTTTTTCTTCGCCATCAACGCGAGAGGCTTTGCCCTCCCACAGTTGACGAATGCGTCTAAGTTTCAGTTCTTTCCTGACGCGCCCCTTCATGAAGTCATAAGCCGCATACTGCGCAGCTTTGACGCTCCCATACCGTCGAGGATCGAAAACCTCCGGCAAGTTATTCTGCATGAACGTTGTGTCACTCATTGACGTACTCTTGTCACTCTTTGACAGCACCTTGTCGTTCCTTCCTGCCATGATGATCGGCAGCAGGAAGGAGCAACGAAAGACTATGGAGACGATTGGCGAAGCGGCGCGCAGATTGCTTGCAGGCTTGGAGCGCGCGGCTAATGCCAGGAAAGACGGCTCGGAGCGCCGTAAAAGCTCCGAAGAATTTGAACCGGAGGCGATCAGCCGAGAGGGCAGCGATCAGCGCTCCGGTATCCGCCGGGAGGACAGCGGATTGGTGAAAACTTGCGGGCAGGAATTGCTTGGGAACCGACATGCCGTCCCGGCAGTTGAACCGGTCGTCACTACCACCTGCCCGCATTCGACGCGGCTGGTAGACGGAACTGTTTCGGGAGCCTGTTGCACTCCCGCGCGTCGAATTGGAATGCGGAGCCGCCCGCATAGGCCGGGAGACTGCAAGGCTAGACCTCGGGCCTTCGGTCTTCCGGCTAATGATGATCGGCGCGGTCATGCTGACACCGAGCGTTTTGCGCCGTGAAGCATGGCCGTGAAGATGGATATGTCGGATTTGCGGGTCTGGACCGGGCGGAATGCCTGGATAGGCCAAAGCGCTTCGGCAAACGCATTGCTGTACTGACGCGGTGCGTTGACAACCTCTTTGAGCCGGATGCCAACACTCTCTTGCCCGTCCGTGACGGACACAGCTATTTCGCGGATGGTGTAGACGGCCCCGACGAGCGGGAGGATTTCGCCAGCCCAAACGTCCGCGACGATGCGCTTCACGCAAACAACTTTGTCGCCAGCTTTCCAGTCGAGGAACTGCGTCATGCCGCCCTCGCCTGCATCGCCTGCATCGCCAAATTCGCGCATGTCGAACAAGAGGCTTGAGAATGCATGAGAGCGCATTGCTCGCCTTTTACTGCGCGGCGGCAGTTTGGATTGAGGGGCTTGGAAATTGCGCCCGAGACAGGATCCTCATCCGTCTCGGGCTTCGCCTGCAAGGCTTGGGAGGGCTTGGATGCAGGCGAATGGGGAATAGGTTGGGCGGCTTGCTCCGATTGGGCGCTTATGTGAACCGCCGTAGCGGCCCGGTCCTCTCCGCCAGCATCGGGGCTTGGTTTGCTGAGATTGCCGCCCGTAATCTCCTGAACTCGAGAGGCCGGGGTATTCGTTGCCGTTTCTTCCGGCTGTTCCTGGGTGTCTGTGATCGAAAGGATTTCGCCGGTTTCTGGATCGAATGGCGTCGAGCGCAATTCCTGAACCGATTGCCGCATTTCCTTGGCCGCTTGGAGAAGGGGATGCTTCGGCTCGACTCCCTTTGCTTCTGCGTAGGATTGGCTGGCAGAAAAATTATTCTCGTTCATATTCGCCAAGCCGAGCATGTCGGCGTAGGCGGCGGTGTCGTCGGCCTTGTCCACGATCTTCTTGACGCGCTTGCCGTCGCCCGCATCGTCGTTCTCGTCTTCGACGTGGGCTTTGATAAGCGCCTTGAGGGCACCCCAATCGCCGCCATTGGCCGCAACAACATCGCGGAACCCGGCGATCAGCTTGGCGTCGTTCAGTTGACGCTCGATGATCGGGCCAGCTTCGGCCATAATGCTCTTGAGGAATTGGGAGGTGACGGCCATCTATCGCTTCTCCCCGATGGCGAGGTCGAGATATCGCTTGACGATTTCGCTGAGGCCATGAAGGCCGTCCGCCTCGCTTTGCGGCATATATCGAATGGTGCGGACAACGGCTTTGAGAGCGCCAATGTCGAGGTCGCCAATCTTCGCTTCCGCGTAGATCATCGCCTTGCGCTTGTTTTCGAGATCGATGCGTTCTTCCACATCGATCAGACGGCGAACGACGCTTGCGACTTCGGCGTCGAAGTTGCGGCCTTCGTAGTGACCGGCCTCTCGCAAAAGGGGATCGAGGTGAAGGAGCTTCACTGCGCCGCTCATGCCAGCCTCACAAACACGGCAACCGTCAGCGCGGTCCATAGGGCTAGATCAACGCATGTGAAGGGATCGGTGGTCATGCTGCGCGACCCGGTACTGCGCCAAAAACATCAGGCCGAAGGAGATGCCGGGAAATGCCGGTGACGCGTTCAACGTCTATTGCACGGTCGGGCGGCACCTGTTTCCACTGCGCGATAGCGCCGGGAGTGATGTTGAGTGCTTCCGCCAAACGGCTCTTTGTCCCGCGAGGAACAAGGACGCCGCAAAACTCAACGGGCTGCGCGCTAGAACGCATGGGCGGCGTATCCACCCTCATGCCGGTAATGAAGTCGAGCAGGGTTTCAGTCGAGGCAAACCACTCGCCATGAACGCGCAATTCCGAAAACTTGCGATGCACGGCAATCTCGTCGGCTCTGCTGCCGCGCCAGTACCCGAGAAGCCGGCACGGGAACGGCGCATCGGAAGCGATCTTGCTGAACCGAAGTTCCGGCTGGTTCGAAAAGCCGATCTTGATCCGCTGGCCGCATTCCACAGCATAGACAAAGCCCATCATGCTGTTTTCTCCATCGGAGAACGGGCGCGCTCGGCCATGAATGATCGGATTTGCGCTTCTGTTTCAGGCCAGACGCGAGCCGGCTGGCCATTGGATCGCGGCGTTCGCAACCGCTCCAGAAGTCTGCCGTTGCTCACGGCAAGGATGCCAAAGCGGTACTCTCCCATGCCGGTCTGGCGCAGGAATTGATCAATGTCTGTGAGGAGGTTTGTGCTCATGTCGAGGCAATATACACGCTTTAGCGGGCATATCAATACCCGCCATAACGTGCACACGCTTTTGCGCGCGTCATGCTAGCAATTCGGCCATGGAAGCCGATTGGAAAGACCGCCTTTTCAAAGCGATAGATGCTGACGGGCGCAGCGACAGGGCTATCAGCCTTGCCGCCAAGCTCGGCGCAAACTTCATTGGTCAGATGCGAGGAAGCGCCACAAAGCCCCCTAAAGAGCCTAGCGTTCACCACGTCTTGAAATTGGCCGGCGAGTTGGGCCTATCACCCGTCGAGCTATTTGCGGGGACGAAGATTCACCATCCCGCTCGGACCGAGCCGCAAATCCTGGCGACCTTGGAGAGCATCGACGGGCTTACGTCGGATGACGTGTCATTTCTGATGAAAAATATTAAGGCTGCGCTTGCTGACAACGTCGGATCGACACAAACGGGTCCTCGTGATCAATCAGCGCGCGGAACTTTCCTCCATGAAGTTCAGCCAGCCCGGAAATAACCATCTCGGCACCGCGCTTGATTCTTATCACTGGATCGAGCGGGCGCGCCGCCGCCATTTCCCGCAACTTTGCTAACGTTTCACAGTTCCGCGTCCTGACGAGCGGCCCAAATTCAATCATGATACCCCTGCCCTGAATTACCGTTGATATGCTCGCTTCACGTCTTCTGTATTAATTTTGATCACGGCTTCCTCCCGTTTTACGAGAACATAATAGGAACTATTCCCTACCCGGATGTCAACGGAATTTCGCGCTACCTGTTATCTCGCATGGTCCGTCACAAGCCTTTGCGGCGTGTTAACGTAATATTTCAAGATGTAGCATTCGCCTGTGGATAGCGGGGATATGGTACTAGGAACTGGTAGCTTTATACCAATTCATGGAACGATTTCGGGGCGTTAAGCTTTCGGCCATAAGGACTGGCCATGTCACAGTCCGATCCGACAAGCTTTCACCTCCGGTTATCACCCGCCCTTATGAAGCGGATCAAACTGGCCGCCGTGGAAAATGACCGAAGCATCAATGCCGAGATGTTCTTGCGCTTAGAAAGCTCGTTCGACCTGGCGGACACCAAACGGCAGGAACTCCGGTCCCTATTGAACGACGCGATAACCGTTCTCGACCGAGGCTAGCCAAGCCCCGCTTGTGATCAGTGGGGAAAGACGGTTAGATCAGGAGATGGAAGACGACGATCTTGACGCAGAAATCAGATCGCTTGCCGCGCGGCGCGCCCGCGCGATTGTGATGCGCGAAGGTGCGGCGCTCGCCTTGTCCGCCCGCGAATTGGACGAGCCGGCGATTGAAGCAGACAGCCAGCTTCTCGCCATGGCGATTGCGCAGGCTATTGTCGACGCCTATTCGGGATTGCTGGACGATCGGGACGACGAGCCTGAGGGGAGCGCGTAGGTTGCAGTCGGGCTTGAAACGGCGTTATGCAGGGATGGGCATCAGGGGAATCGCATGGGCGTCCTTTACCATCCGCAAGTCGGAACCATTCTCCGTGTAGATCTAAATGACGGCTTTCGCGTTCCAGAAATGCGAAAACGGAGACCGGCTATCGTAATTTCGCCGGCATTACCTGGACGGGATCAACTATGTACGATTGTCCCGCTCAGCACGACTGAACCGCGCCCCTGCCAGCCATATAATTGCTTGCTGGAATTAGACCCACCCTTACCCTTTCCCTACAATACCCCTCGCATGTGGGTGAAGGCAGATATGGTCATGTGCGTGGCCTTTCACCGGCTCAAACTGCTCGACAAAGGCAAGGATCACAACGGCAATCGTGTCTATGATGTCCGCGTTCTATCCTCCGAAATAATGGACGAAATTCGCGATTGCATGAAGGTCGCACTAGGCTTCTGACGTTGACTTTCACGCCAAAATGCACATATTGAACATGGCCCCGGAGATATCCGGGATTTAAGTCCCTACCAAGGGCCGTTACGACCGGCGATGCAAGCTAATCGTAGCGTCAGAATGAAGGCCTCGCTTCGGCGGGGCCTTTTCTTTTAGCCCTTCTCCCTCCCCAGCCCCGGCTCATCACCGGGGCTTTTTGTTGTCTGCGATTCGTTTTTTCTCCGCATGAATTCCGGGCAACTCAAAAATAATACCCGCTAAAGCGTGAATATGACTTGCGCTGCCCGCTATTGCGTGCAATTCTCTCCTTGTCCCCAGCGAGCCACCCGGCTCCTAGACGGAACAGGCAAGGGAGAACAGACAGATGGACGAAGCCGCATTCCTGAAGAACGAGCGCCCGACCGAATTTGAAGCTCGGTTCACAGTCGAGGGCGAAGTTCGCGTCACCATCGAAGCTGAAAGCCTGGATGAGGCGAAAGCCAAGGCTGCCGCCATGGTCGAAGACGAGGAATTCGGCCTCGAATTGGACGAAGTGACCGACGCGTCAATCGGCTCCGTCTGGAAATCACCCACGATGTTTTTGGTCCTTCGCGACGGCAAAACCATGCAGGTCAGCCGCCTCATCGAAGGCGACCAGCCGCGAGAGTTCACCGAAACCGGCTTCTGATTTCACAGCCGAGCCGGGCGGCATAGTCCCGGCAGAAAGTTTTACGGCTATGAACGCCCAAACCGAACAGAACAGCACGCATACGCCGACGAAGCGGATTGATCCCTGCTATCGCATGGAACGCGCCCGGCTTCTCTCGAACATTCTTTGCTCCAAAAAGCTTGAGCGCCGGGGATTCGATACCCGCCCTCGTGGCTGGCACGAACTCGGCAGCAAAGTCACCCAGCGCCAGCTTGCAACGCTGCGCGGCAATTGGGCCGGTCACACGCAGGTGCAATCGTGACCGCCCTCCCTCGCATTTCCAAGGAAGCCGAAGCCTACATGGGCGAGACGCCGCTTTCGGTTCGCCCGAACTTGGCCGACGCGATTGCTGTCTACGGCAACCCCGACACCGTTGGCCGGGAAAAGGCGATTGACGCAATTGCCGAGGGGCGGGCCGCATTCTGGACGATGAGCAGCTATTCGAGCACGTCGAACTCTGGCCTGCCGTACACGCTCAATTCTGGGGTAGGCATTACCGAGGCCATTGCCGAGGCTTATTCCGACTGGCGGTATGCCTACAACCCAAAGCTTAAAACGCAACAACGACTTGCCGCGCTCGACACCATCGTTCCGCTGAACCGCAAGGCCGTCAATTCGCTGGCGCTGGCCTATGAGCGCGCCGGATCGTTCCGTGATGACGCGGAGCTTGAGCTGAGAGCCAAGCGCGACACTCGCCGCCAGACCAAGCGCGAGCCGTTCACCTACGCCAATTTCAAAGCTGGGAGGGTTTGATGACCGACAAGAACACGCCCTTGTTGCCAGAACTTCTGCCGTGCCCGCACTGTGGCAGCGCCCACATCACGGATCGGCATGTCCGCGATGGACGGCAGATGTTTTGCATCAACTGCGGCGCATCCGCTGTCCCGGCCTACTACGGGCCAAACAACGACACGATGGAACGCGCCACCGCTGCTTGGAACCGTCGCGCCCCCTCTCAGGATGCAGAGACAATAAAGGCGCTGAGGGAGCAGATCGCGAGGAAAGACGCGGCGCTCAAGGTCGCGCTCATGTGGTCGGACGCGGATTGGGTAGGTTACGAAACCGTCACCGCCGCTCTCGCAGGGAGCGCGTCATGACCTCCCGCGCCCGCCACGAACACCAGATCAAGATGCTGGACACATGGGCCGGCAGTGAATTGGACGATGCTGTTCATCGCGTCATTGCCCGTTATCGCGGCCTTTCGTTCTTCACTGACGAACAGATTGAAGAAATCCGCGCCGAGATGATCCAGCGCGAATGGTTCTCTCACAAGATCAAGCGCGAGAACCGCAAACGGAGGGCTGCGTCCGCGTCCCTGTCAGCCTCACAGAAGGAACCGGATCATGTGTGACCGCGCCCTCACCGATGCCTGCAACTGGCTCGCAACTCACCCCCGCTGGACCTGCGTGCTGCTTATCGCACTGATCTTGGTCGCGGGACAGATGGATACACGGTGGCTCGCATGAGCAAGAACCACGACGGCGGTCCTGCGTTCCCGCGTCCGAAAAGTTTCAAAGAGGACGGGACGAGCGGCGTCAGGGTAATTTCCTGTGACGAAGGAATGTCGCTTCGCGACTGGATCGCTGGGCAGATTTTGCCCTCCGTTCTCATAGCCACTAGCGCTGGCCAGCATCAGCTTGAACTCCCCAGCCCCGCAACCAAGGCAGATGTTCAAGCGGCTGTGGCTCGTGACGCATACGAGCTTGCCGACGCCATGCTTTTGGCCCGCGAGGTCGCTCCATGACCCCCCCCAGGCTTACAGCGCAAGAGGCGCGGACACTCGCTCGCAACGCTTCCCGCTGGTGGCCGATCCTCATCAACGCCGGCCAGATTGCCGAGGCCGAGCATCAGCGCGCCGACGCGGAGCTTTACGCCCGCATGGCCGAGAAAATCCAGACCGAAAGGAAAGCAGCGGCATGAGCGATGCAGCATTCCGATTTTATCACGACGCCATGGAAGCCCGCAGGGAAGCGCATTTCATCCTGCGTTCCGGCCTTCCCGGCAGGCTCATTTACGCCCGCGCCAAGCTGCGTCGGGCAATCATCAAATGGCAGCAATACGCCAATTCCAGGAGGGCATCAGCATGACCGATTTTCTATATTTGGACATCGAAACCATCCCGACGACCGACGCTGAAAAGGTCGCGGAAATTGCAGCTTCGATCACATGCCCCGGCAACATTTCCAAGCCCGAAAGTATAGCAGCTTGGGAGGTGGATAAGAAGCCGAGACTGGTCGAAGAAGCCGTCGCAAAGACCTCTTTCTCTGGCGCTTACGGCAAGGTTTGCTGCATCGGCTGGGCGTGGGACAATTTCGAAACCCGGTCCACCATCGGCACGGATGAACGTGAAACCATCCAATCCGCTTTCGACCGGATGAGCGTCGGCGTTTCTCGCGTCCCCGTTGTGACGATTGTCGGCCACTACGTCGCCAACTTCGATCTTCGCTTTCTGATGCAGCGCGCAATCGTTCTCGGCATCACATTACCGGCATGGTTCCCGCGCGATCCCAAGCCTTGGAGCCGCGAAGTCTTCGACACGATGACGGCATGGGCCGGCGCGAAGGACAGCATCAGCCTCGATAATCTCTGCAAGGTGCTGGGTATCCCCGGCAAGGACGGCATTGACGGCTCCATGGTCGCCGGCATGTGGCAGCGTGGCGAATACGACGCGATTGCTTCCTACTGTCGCGATGATGTCGAGCGCGTTCGGAGTGTGCATCGCAAGATGCAGATCACGTTCGGGGAGTTGGCGGCATGACCGATAATCTCGCCCTTTGGCATCAGGTCGAAAAGACCGATCCTGCCCACGTCAAAGCCATTACCGGCAAGAGTTACAAGGGCACGTCTCCCAAGCCTCACTGGATCGTCATGAAGGCGACGGAGACGTTCGGCCCCATCGGCATCGGCTGGGGCTTCACCGTGGACGAGCGCATCGAACGCGGCGCGCTGATTTCCGATGGCTTCTACGAACAGATGCACATCGCCAAGGTGAAGGTCTGGTACAAATGGAATGGCGAGCGCGGCGAAGTCGAGCATATCGGCGGCACCACGTTCAGCGGGAAATATGCCAGCGGCAAAACCTTCACCGACGAAGACGCTCCGAAGAAATCCGTCACCGACGCGCTGATCAAGGCGCTGTCGATGATCGGATTTGCCGGCGATATTTTTATGGGCCGCTTTGACGATAGCAAATACGTCCAAGATGTCGGGCGCGAGTTCCAGGAAGAAAAGCAGCAAGCCGAAAAACCGAAGCCGGTCAGCGCCGCCGAGCAAAAGCGCGGCCTTGAGGCGATTGAGCAGGACTTGCTCGACTGCGCGACCGTCGCAGACGTGGACAAATGCGCCAAGGCTTGGACGTTCATCGTGAACCGAGACAACTGGTCGAAAGACTATCGCGACATCGCCGCCCCGAAGTTTGCGGCGCGACGGTCAACAATCGTCACCAACGACGAAATTCCAGACTTTCCCGGCGACCGTACAGGCGCGGTCGGGAACGTGCTGGCCGGCTAATCCGTCTCCCCAGAAAGGACCGAAAAATGGAACCGATTGCAAAATTCTGGATGGTCTACTGCATGGACGGTGGAAGTCCGACCTTTAAGCATCTCACGAAAGACAGCGCACAGGCAGAGGCCAAACGCCTTGCCGAGCGCTCTCCCGGCAAATTGTTCGTCGTTCTTGCCGCCGTGGATTCTTTCAAGTGCCCACTCGGTCCCGTCGAAAGCGTAAAGCTTCGCAAGGCCACCGAGGAAGAAATCCTCGACAACGACATCCCTTTCTGACGGGAGGCCACAATGGCACAGACAGTCATTCTTGACGGGCCGCGACAGAAGGCGGTGGCGAAAAACCTGATCGACCGCGCACCGTTCAATGCCGTGCTGACGATCAAGGAAGCAACCCGCAACCTCGACCAGAACGCGCGCATGTGGGCCATGCTGTCAGACGTGAGCCGTTCCAAGCCCGAAGGCCGTCACTGGACGCCTGAGACATGGAAGGCAGCTTTCATGCACTCGCTAGGCCATCAGGTGCAGTTCTGTGAAGGGCTGGACAATTCCGGGCCATTCCCTCTCGGCTTTCGTTCCTCGCGCCTCACGGTGCGCCAGATGGCCGATTTAATCACCGTCATCCAGGAATACGGGGACCGACACGAAGTCGCATGGACCGATCCTGCTTACAAGGATTTGGCAGCATGAAAATCGCCCTCGTCATCATGGAAGGCCGTGAGCAAATCGTACTTACGCCAGAGCGGGATATCGAAAAGGACCTTCTCGGCAAGCTTAAAGACAGAAACGTCACCATCCATCGCGGCTCTTTCTACAACTGCCAAGGTGGCTGGTACCGGCAAGGAATGGATGACGAAAGCACTATCCTTGTTCTTGGCGAGCCAGAGCAGGAGCCGAAAGCATGAACCGCTGGATCTCCAATATCATCCGGTGGTGGCAGTGTCGCCATAACCCGATGGCTTCCCTTCCCGGCTGGCGCGAGGGGAATGAAATCGAACGGCGCGGCTATCGTACTGGCTGCACACAGGCTATCGGGCGCGGCCGTAAGGTCAAACGCCAAGCGACGCACGCGGCCCTTCGCGGGAGGGGCTGACATGGCGGCTCTGAACTTCTCACCCGAATTTGCCGGTCCCGTCGAGCGCCGCGAGAAACGGCAGACGATCCGTCAGACGCGCCGCGCCAAGGTAGGCAACCGGATCCAGCTTTACACAGGCCAGCGCACCAAGGACTGCCGGAAGCTGGTCGAGGTCGATCCGATCTGCACGTTCGTCGGCTATGTCGCGATCCGGCCCGAATCCCTGACCGTCTCTGACGTTCGCCAGCATCCGCGCGACCGTGACGAGTTCGCCCGCCTCGACGGGTTCAAGGACTATGCGGCCATGGTCGCTTGGTTTCAGGCCCGCTACGGCCAACAGTCTTTCATCGGCTATCTCCATCGTTGGGAGTGGCAGTAATGGCGCGCGTAGCCTATCACCCCGAAGCGTTCAGCCGCGATCTGTCATCCAAGGCCACCAGGCGCATCGAAGATACCGCGCATCTGGCGTTCATTCGCAAACTCCCTTCGGCTGTCTCTGGCGCGTATGGGTGCCAAGCCTGCCATATCCGGGCAGGAAGCGCCGTCCATCGTAAGAAATGGACTGGCGGGCAGCAGAAGCCAGACGATTGCTGGACGCTTCCCCTGACCTCCGACGAGCACCGCGATCAGCATTCCGGCGCTGAACTCGAGTTCTGGAAACATCACGGCATCGATCCGTTTGGCCTGGCGGCCGATCTGTATTCCGTCACAGGCGACATCGAGGCGGCGACCGCCCTTATCCTGAAAGCGAGGAAATCATGACCGCACTGGACCCGCGCGCCGTGAAGTCGGCATGGAACGCATACGCTGAAAAAGCCCGTATGATCCCATGGGACAGCCTGCATCCTTATGCGATGGAGAATGTCGCGCCCGCTATGGAGGCCGCCATCACTGCCTATCTTGCCGCCACGCAGCCCCAAGCAGGCGAGCCAGTGGAGCCACTTGGGCGAGACTTTGAGGCTGTGTGGGACAAGAACGCCGCCGAATTGTACGAAAGCGATCCAGTCGCTCCGCAGCCCGCCCTAGCGGTGAAGGGGATGAAGGCGCTGGAGTGGGCCATCTCGGAAATTGAGGGCCGCACCAGATACGATAACGACGATCAGTTCGACAATGCGATGAATGAGGCCAAGAAAGCACTCTCCGCATCCAATGGGGAAGCGGGCGCTAATATGTATCGAGCGCCCGTTGATGACGATGAGTTGCAAGAGTGGGCAAATCTTCGGGCAGACGATGCGGGGAGACTAGCTAGAGAATTGATTGGGTACAGGCTCGCCTCCCCGCCCCCTTCGGGAGAGGTAGAGGCGCTGCCAATATCCAGCCTTTGGCAGAACAAGATCGACGACATGGGCCGCGCCAACGGTATTCTTGAAAGCCAAAACCGAGAATTGCGGTTGCGTGCCGAACGAGCGGAGGCCCACGCCGCCCTCTCCGTCTCCCCAGCTACGGCTGACGGGTGGCGGCAGGAACAGCTTGACGCAATGCTGTTGGCCATAGCCAAGGTCGAGCAGCGAACAGGCGAAGTGTACGTTCTCGATCCGAACAAACTCGCAGACTTCCTTGCCCCCACCGCTCCTACGGCTACGGGAGGGCGGTAGGATGACCGGGTCGATTTACACCGCAAGCAAAACGGCGCACGCTTCGAAGTGGCGAGAACTACGAGCGGCAGGGCTTCCAATCAACTCGACATGGATTGACGAAGCCGGCGAGGGCGAAACAAAATGCTTCGAAAGCCTGTGGTCGCGCTGCATCTCTGAGGCGTCGAAGGCGACCGCCGTTCTCTTGTATCGCGAACCTGGCGAAGTCCTGAAAGGTGCGTTCATCGAAGCCGGGGCCGCTCTAGCGTGCGGGGTGCCGGTCCATGCGGTTGGTTGCGAGGAATTCTCGTTCGTCAACCATTCCCTCGTCACTCAGCACGACAATCTCATCGCCGCCCTGCGCGCTCTTGATGGAGGCGACCATGGCGAGTGAATTGGGCTCAACCTATGCCCGCCTGATGATCGAGACGCTGCTGCACGTCCACGCGCTGACCAATATGCACAGGTCGAGCGGTGTTGAGGATCATCGCAAGGCTGCGGCGAACTGGCTTCCTACACTGGAAAGTCAAATGAACGCGTTGCGGCGCGAACTCTCGGAGCCTGCCGGTCGCTCCATACTGGATGGAGGGCGGGAGCCATGAGTGCGTGGGGTGGATTATCTGGAACACCAGAGACGGTTCGTATCGCCCATCTCGAAGCCACCATCACCCGCCTCACCGCTGACAACAAGGCGCTGACGGCGGAAGTCGAGCGACAGGTCGATTTACGAGACCATCAGTGCAAATTGAAGTTGAGCGCCTTTGACCGTGTAGAAGCCGCCGAGGCCAAGCTGGCTAAGGTGGAGGCGCTTTGGCACGAAACATCCGAACAGGCTGTAGCCAACTTCGACAACTGGTTGGAGACGATATCCGACCGTGACCGCCTCTCTGCCGAACTAGCAGAAGCGCTGAAGCGATTAGAGGCAATCCGGGACTACCCGAAAGAAGGCGACAGCCGCCGTACCGAAGACGGCTATCCGCTTGAAATCGTCTATGACGAATTTGCCTATAAGCGGATGGTGGACAGCTACCGTGAAGTCGCCGTCTCCTTCCTCGCCAGCAAGGAGGCCAGCCAGTGAGTGCCAGAGACGTGATAGCTAGGACAATACAGACCTACTTGCGGCACGATAATCCTACCTTCTCAGGAACAAATCTGTTCGCTCACGGCGTCCTTGAAGCACTTACCACCGCCGGCTACCGCATCCTTGGCCCGGATGAACTGGACCCGGTGACGGTAGAGCGGTGCGCGGCGATTGCCATTGAACAGGCAAATGCCGACCTCGGGCTGAAACTGTTGGCGCGAGAAGACAAGGACGGCCACGGGGCGATGATCCATGCAGCCGAAGAAGCTGCCGCGCGGTCCATCGCAATCTCTTTCCGCTCTCTTGTCCCGGAGGCTCCCCATGAATAGGCGCGAGAACCTTGCCGACGATCTAGCGTCCATACAGGTCAATCTTGCTTGTCGCGGTCTGCTCAACGGCTATCTGCCGCCCGTGCAGTGGGAGCCGCTACGCCTGAAGTTGCAAGGCATATACCGCCGCGCAACCGGTGAAGAATTTGCCACACTCACCGTTCAGGAGGCTCCCCAGCCGGAAGCCAAGGGGGCGCATCATGTCGATTGATGAGCTAATGGAGCGGGTACGTGGGCTGACCGGGCCGGATCGGGAGGTGGATGCGGCAATCCACCGGGTGCTCGCTGGTGGCGCTAAAGATCACTGGTATGACTTCCACGGCGTCTGGACAACGGACAGCACTACACCGCCTATCACCGCCAGCCTAGACGCTGCCGTTGCTCTTGTGAAACGTGTCCTACCAGGATGGGGCTACAGGGTGGCGACGTGTTGCGTATCCGACGATGCGTGGCTGTTCCCGGATTACAACTGCCCTATCCACGGCGAACGGTTGAAGCTGGAGGTTAGCGAGGACATCGACTGGATCGAGGTAACCGACATTGATCTGCGTCCGCCCGGTCGCGAGCCTATTGCGCTGGTCTTGTCGCTTCTTGCGGCCCTCCAAGCCCTCAAAGCCAAGGAGGCGCGGGATGACCGGTGAACCGCAACGCGTTCAGCTTTCGCGCAAGAAGGGCTGGAAGATGCCGCCGAACACCATGAAGGTGGATCGGTCCACACGATATGGAAACCCGTTCAAAGCCGAGGCTTTCTGGGATGCTGGATATAAAGGCTCGATTGAAGTCGCCAATGCGAATTGCGTCGGCGCGTTCAAGGCTTGGCTTCTAGGCGAGCGCCATTGGGCGCACGGTTGCATCTTGCCGACGGTCCCGGACATTTCGGCGCTGCGGGGCAAGAACCTCGCATGCTGGTGCAAGCCGGGCCTCCCCTGCCATGCTGACGTTTTGATCGAACTCGCTAATCGCCCTCTCCCTGCCAAGGAGGAAGGGAGAAATGAGTAGGGCGCTGCCGCTCACGCAACGCCAGGTTCGAGCCTTGTGCGAGGGCGCGAAGAAGGCCGGCTACGCACCAATCGTCCAGATTGGCAATGTGCTGATACGACTTGTCCCCGAAGAACACGTTATCCCTGCACAGGATGGCAGCACAATTGACCTCGGAGAGGATATCGAGCTTTGATCGATGGCATGCCAAAAAAGCTGCCGCCTTTCGTCACCTGTGAGCGCTCGCGCCACGGGAAGGTCGTATTTTACTTCCGCAAGGATAAAGGCAAGCGAACTCGCCTCCCAAATCTGAACGCGCCCGACTTCGACGCCAAGTACCTTGCCGCCCTTTCAGCCATAGAGCCGCCAAGGAGAGCCTTGGCTGGCGCTGGCAGCTTGGCGTGGCTCATTACCCGGTACAAGGACAGCGGTGCCTACGCGGCGCTGTCTGTGGCCACCAGACGGCAACGAGATAACATCCTCAAAGGGGTTTCGACCAAAGCGGGCCATCACCCCTATAAATCGATCTCTCGGAAATCTATCGTCAATGGTCGGGAAGCCCGCGCCTCAACGCCGGCACAGGCCAGAAACTACCTCGACGCGATGCGTGGCTTATTCCGCTGGGCAGTCGATGCTGAATTTATCAAATCCGATCCAACCGAAACGGTGAAGAACCCGAAACGCCAAGACGGGGACGGGTTCATTGCATGGTCCGAGGATGATGTAGCGGCCTATGAGGCAAAGTGGCCGGAAGGCACGAAAGAGCGCGTTTGGCTCCACGTCCTGCTCTACACCGGGCTTCGCCGCGGCGATGCCGTTATAATCGGCAAGCAGCACATTCGCGACAGCGTTGCCACGATCAAGACCGAGAAAAGCAAATTCAAGATGGAGGTCAGCATCCCCATCCTGCCGGTGCTGGCAAAAACGCTTGCCGCTGGCCCGACAGGTGATCTTGCCCTGATCGTCGGTGACAACAGAAAGCCGATCGCGAAAGAGACGTTCGGCAACTATTTCCGCGTGGCTTGCCGCAAAGCAGGGCTTGAGAAGCGTTCGGCCCATGGCGTCAGAAAAATTGGTGCAACACGCGCAGCAGAGGCCGGCGCAACCGATAAAGAGCTTGATGCGCTGTTCGGCTGGGAAGGCGGGATGATGTCCAAGCTCTATACGAAAAAGGCAGAACGGAAGCGCTTATCCAGGCAGGCATCGGAAAAGATCGAGAACGCTCAACGCCCTGACTTTTTATCAGATGGCCCGCACCCAAAAAAAATGATAGGCTAATCAAAGCCTTACAATGGCTCAAAAAGAGAATGGTGCGGTCGAGAAGACTCGAACTTCCACGGGTTGCCCCACAGCGACCTCAACGCTGCGCGTCTACCAATTCCGCCACGACCGCACGTGGTAGAGCCGGCAACAACCGGCTCGCGGCGTGTAGCAAATCGTTCCGGGCGAAACAAGGGTGCGCGGTGCAATAATCGCAGGGCTGATCGATCCTAATTTGCCATTCCGCACGCGGACCATCCGTCAGCCCCAAAACTGGACGTTTGATCATGCTATTGCCATATGGCAATACAGCTAGAGCATCGGACCGAAACCGGTTTTCGGAAAATCCGATGCCCACACAAAAGATAGGGCGACAGCCCGGCTTTATCCGAGCATCCGTCGCCCTAGAGATACGTCATGCCTGAACGCAGCAAACTTGCCACGTCGTTTCTGCCCCTGCCCGGCTCCGCGCCGGTAGAATGGCTGGTCGAGCCGGGCCTCACCCCCTATCCGCACGCCATCGCCATCATGGAGGCGCGGGCCGAGGCGATCCGGGCAGGCAGCGCTTGCGAGCTGGTCTGGCTGGTGGAACACCCGCCACTCTATACGGCGGGCACCAGCGCACATGGACAAGACCTGATCGACCCAGATCGATTCCCGGTTTTTGCGGCGGGACGCGGCGGCGAATATACCTATCACGGCCCCGGCCAGCGCGTTGCCTATGTCATGCTCGACCTGAAGCAGAGACGCGAGGACGTTCGGGCCTTCGTCGCGGCGCTCGAGCAGTGGATCATCGCCACCCTCGCCGCCTTCAACGTTCGGGGCGAACGGCGCGAGGATCGCGTCGGCGTATGGGTGGTACGGCCAGACCGCCCGCCCATGCCGGACGGCTCGGCCACAGAAGACAAGATCGCCGCCATCGGCATAAGGCTGCGCCGCTGGGTCAGTTTCCACGGCATCGCGATCAACGTAGAACCCGACCTCGGCCATTTCGGCGGCATCGTGCCCTGCGGCGTGCAGGACCATGGCGTCACCAGCCTTGTCGACCTTGGCCTGCCAGTCACGATGGCCGATCTCGATGCCGCATTGAAAAGTGCCTTCGTGGGCGTTTTCGGCGCGGCGGAAATTCCATCCCCGCCGAGCTGACGGCCTGACGCATTTCAGCGCCGATCAGCCGGTTGTAGCCTGCTGCCTTGGAACGGGCGTGGCAGAAGCGCCCAACCCGGCAAGTCGGCTCATCACATCGCGCCGATCCAGATGGCCATCGAGACGAGAAAGGTACTCATGCACACCAGCGAGACGACATCCTGAACCAGATCGCTCATAACTCTCTCCTGTTGTTGTTATGTTTTCACTTTGTTCTAGTTTTGTTCAAATGTCAAATGCTTTGCGCGTGGCCGGGCGCTGAGCGGGCAGAGCCGGAGGCCATGGTAAAGAAAGCGTAAGTTGAAGCTTTGATGCGGTGACTTGCGAGGGAACCAAAAGCCGGGCGGGAGAGCCTAAGCCGGGCAAGACCGCCAAAGATCGGCTTGCGGGTCACATATGAAATCCGGCGCGATCAGGCCGCAGCCGGATTTTAACCGTCGCCGATGCCAGCGCTAAAGCATCGGACCGAAAAATGGTGACCGGTTTCGGATTGATCCGATGCTCGACCAAACCGTCAGAGTGCCGTGCGTCCGATTGGACGCAGCGCGCTCTATGTTCAGCGGAAAATAATTATCCGCACCGTTTATAGCGGCACGACTTTTCCGTCGGCCAGGGTAACGCGGCGGTCCATGCGCTCGGCCAGGGCAAGGTTATGCGTGGCGATCAAGGCTGCGAGCCCGGACTGCCGGACCAGAGCCTCCAGCGCCTCGAACACATAGGACGCCGTCACCGGGTCGAGATTGCCGGTCGGCTCATCCGCCAGCAGCACCAGCGGCGCATTGGCGACGGCACGTGCAATCGCCACCCGTTGCTGTTCGCCGCCCGAAAGCTCGGACGGCCTGTGGGCGGCGCGCTTGCCGATCTGCATATAGTCGAGCAGCTGCGCCGCCCTTTCGGCGGCCACGGGGCGCGTAAGCCCCTTGATCAACTGCGGCATCATGATGTTTTCCAGCGCCGTGAATTCCGGCAGCAGGTGATGGAACTGATAGACAAAACCGACATCGTTGCGCCGGATCGTGGTGCGCTGCTCGTCGTTCAGCCGGCCGCAGGCACGCCCGGCCAGCATGACATCACCGGCGTCCGGCCGTTCCAGCAGGCCCGCCGTATGCAGCAGTGTCGATTTTCCGACGCCGGAGGGCGCCACCAGCGCGACGATCTCGCCACGATGCAGCGAGAAATCAGCGCCGTTCAGGATGGTAAGCTTGCGCGCGCCCTGCACGTAATGGCGTTCGACCGCCTTCAACTCGATAATGGCTTCTGCCATCATTCGTACCTCAGCGCTTCGACCGGATCGAGTCTGGCTGCGCGCCAGGCGGGAAACAGCGTTGCCAGGAAGGACAGCCCCAACGCCATCAGCACGACCGAGAACGTTTCGGAAAAATCCATCTTTGCCGGCAACTGGCTCAGGAAATACAGCTCGGGATTGAACAACACCGTGCCCGAAACCCAGGAAAAGAACTCCCGTATCCGCTCGACGTTAAGGCAGATCACGACGCCCAGCGCGACGCCCGCCAGCGTTCCGGTCACGCCGATCGCCGCCCCGGTCATCATGAAGATGCGCAGAATAGCGCCGCGCGAAGCGCCCATGGTGCGCAGGATGGCGATGTCGTGCCCCTTGTCCTTTACCAGCATGATCAGGCCCGAAATGATGTTCAACGCCGCCACCAGCACGATCAGCGTCAAGATCATAAACATGACATTGCGCTCGACCTGAAGGGCGGAGAAAAAGGTCTGGTTGCGCTGGCGCCAGTCGGTCAAAAATATCTGGCGCTGCGCCGCCTCCTCCACCTTCGGTTTCAACGCATCTATGTCGTCGGGATCGTCGACGTAGATCTCGATGGTCTGCGCCTTGTTCTCCATGTTGAAATAGAGCTGCGCTTCCGAAAACGGCATGTAGATGATGGAACTGTCATATTCCGACATGCCGACCTCGAAGATCGCGGTGACCGGATAGCCCTTCATGCGCGGCGTGGTGCCGAGCGGCGTCACGTCGCCGTCCGGCGAGATCAGCGTGATCATGTCACCGAGCACCAAGCCGAGGCTTTCCGCCATGCGGCTACCGATGGCGACGCCCTCGCCGCTGTCGAAACCGACAATCGAACCCTGCTTGATATTGTTGGCGACGATGGCGATCTTGCCGAGATCCTCGCCGCGGATGCCGCGCACCAGGGCGCCGGTGCCGCTGCCTACATTGCCTTGCGCCAATACCTGCCCATCGATCAGCGGAATGGCGTATTTCACGCCGGGAACACCGTTGATGCGGGTTGCGACGGCAGCGTAATCTTCAAGCGGCATGTCGATCGGCGTCACGATCAGGTGACCGTTCACGCCAAGAATGCGAGACAGCAATTCGGCGCGAAAACCATTCATGACCGCCATCACGACGATCAGCGTGGCGACACCCAGCATGATGCCGAGAAACGAAATCGAGGCGATGACCGAGATCACCGTTTCCTTGCGCCGCGAACGCAGATAGCGCCATGCCACCATGCGCTCGAATACCGAAAACGGGCCTGCCGCCGCCTGTTTCGCCACAGCAGCTTCGCTCATGCGATTGCACCGAAACGCTGGGCCACGGCTGCAATCGGCAGCGTCTCGCGCTCGCCCGTCTTGCGGTTCTTGATCTCGACTTCACCGGCCGCCACACCGCGCGGGCCGACGATGACCTGCCATGGCAGGCCGATCAGGTCGGCGGTCGCGAACTTGCCGCCCGGCCGCTGATCGGTGTCGTCGTAAAGCACTTCCTTGCCGGCGGCGACCAACGCGGCATGGAGTTCGCTTGAAACCCGGTCGCATTCGGCATCGCCCGCCTTCATGTTGATGAGGCCAATGTCGAACGGCGCGATCGATTCCGGCCAGATGATGCCGCTGTCGTCGTGGCTGGCTTCGATGATCGCGGCAATCAGCCGCGAAGGCCCGATGCCGTAAGAACCCATCGACACGAAATGATCCTTGCCGTCCGGGCCAGTCACCTTGGCGCCCATGGCCTTCGAATATTTGTCGCCGAAGTGGAAGATGTGACCGACCTCGATGCCACGCGCCGAAAGCCGGTCGCCTTCCGCCACCTTGGCCCACGCCGCTTCGTCGTGCATCTCGTCGGTCGCGGCGTAAGGGGTCGTCCACTTCGTGACGATGTCGCCGATCGAGGCATCGTCGGAAAAGTCGGTGTTTTCTCCGGGCACGGGAAGGCCGAGATAGTCGCGATGGCAATAAACCTGGCTTTCGCCGGTGTCGGCCAGAATGATGAATTCGTGGCTGAGATCGCCGCCGATAGGCCCGGTGTCGGCGCGCATCGGAATTGCCTGCAATCCCAGACGGGTAAAGGTGCGCAGGTAGGAAACGAACATGCGGTTATAGGCCGCCTTCGCACCCTCGAAATCGAGGTCGAAACTATAGGCATCCTTCATCAGGAACTCGCGCGAGCGCATCACGCCGAAACGCGGCCGCACTTCATCGCGGAACTTCCACTGGATATGGTAGAGATTGAGCGGCAGATCCTTGTAGGATCGGACGTAGGAACGGAAGATTTCCGTCACCATTTCCTCATTGGTCGGGCCAAAGAGCATGTCGCGCTCGTGCCGGTCCTTAAGCCGCAGCATCTCCTTGCCATAGTCGTCGTAGCGGCCACTTTCGCGCCACAGATCGGCCGACTGGATGGTCGGCATCAGGATTTCCAGTGCGCCGGCCCTGTTCTGCTCCTCGCGCACGATTGCACAGACCTTGTCCAGCACCCGCTTGCCCAGCGGCAGCCAGGAAAAACTGCCGGCCGCCTGCTGGCGAATCATGCCGGCGCGCAACATCAACCGATGCGAGATGATCTCGGCTTCACGCGGATTTTCTTTGAGGATGGGCAGGAAATAGCGCGACAAACGCATGATATCGTCCGTGACTGAGGATGGCGGCGCAGGAATCGGGCCACCGAAGCTTGCTTGCATGGGCTTCATAGCCATTTCATGGCGGGATGGGAACCCGCACCGGGCGCGGCAATGTCGCCGGCTTCGCCCATCCTATGGTCGAAGCGCCGAGGGCGATTCATTGTGCGATGCAACACATAAAAGCTTGTTTCAAAGCAATATTTTTCGTGACTCCGGCGCTCGGGTTAGTTTAGTGTGCCCCGATAACCGAGAGGGCAGAGACAAATCTGCTCTCCTACGCGGTCAAAGTCTTGGGAGGATGCGATCTAGGCGCGGTAATTCGCAGCCGCCGTTTGTGGAAACAGATCGGACGCGTTTATTTGCAAGGCTTCGTGCCTTGCTTTTTTTTGGCGGCTATATCCAGTTCAGAGCGCCGTGCATCCAAAAGGACGCCCGAATATTTCGGGATGCTCTAATGCTTTGATTGAGTGGTGGCACAATCCGAAAGCCGGCAACTAACCGCTTTTCGGTCCGATGCTCTGGCGCAGTGGATTACTTCAGACCGGTACGACGCGCGGAATATCGTCGAAGCCTAATCCAAGCCCGTGCGTCACCCACCAGAAAATGCCCATGATGACGCCGGCGATAAGGGTCGTCCGCACAATCGCACGCCGCATATGCGGCCCACGCGGCGCACTCGACACGGTACCGAGCGTCACGTTCTGGTCGTCGTCCTGCGTTGTTACGCTGAAGGGCAGGACCGCGAACAACACGGTCCACCAGGTGATGAAATACAAGGCCGCGAAAGAAATCCAGCTCATGCCTGCTCCAATTCGACCAGTGTACCGAAAAGATCCTTCGGATGAAGGAAAAGCACCGGCTTGCCATGCGCGCCGATCTTCGGATTGCCGTCGCCCAGAACCCGCGCTCCACCGGCTTTAAGTCGGTCGCGCGCAGCCAGTATATCGTCTACCTCATAGCAGATATGGTGCATGCCGCCTGATGGATTCGTTTCCAGGAATGCGGAAATCGGCGACCCTTCGCCCAGCGGCGACAGCAATTCGATCTTGGTGTTGCCGACATCGACGAAAACCACCGTCACGCCATGTTCGGGCAAGTCCTGCGGCGCGGTCACGCTGGCGCCCAGCGTATCTCGATAGAGTGCAATTGCCGCCGAAAGGTCCGGTACGGCAATCGCCACGTGATTCAGGCGTCCAAGCATTTTTCGCCTTTACGGCCTTGTCCTCGCCGGCAGTTTTACCTCGTGACGAACACCGTCACCACCGGCTTCTTACCCCAGGCTTCGTTGGCAGCGCTACGCACCGCGCGCCGAACGGCTTCTTGTATCATGTCCAGGTCTTTTCGGCGCTGCCGGGGTATGGAGTCTACGGCGCCGATTGCCGCATCGAGCATCAAATCTTCCAGCGCCTCGCCGCGCCGGTCGACTTCCGCCACGCCGATCGAGACCAGATCCGGGTCGCCGGCCAGTTCGTATTTCTCGTCCAGCACGACATTGACCACAACATGGCCGGCAAAGGAAAGCTTGCGCCGGTCCTTGATGCCCATTGCCTGCTCGGTGCCGATCAGCCGCCCGTCCTTGTAGATGCGCCCGAAAGGAACCTTGTCGATAATGGCTGCCGGTCCGGGCGCCAGCCGCAGCATATCGCCGTCGCGCACCTGCGCCACCTGGCCGATACCGGACATCGCCATCAGCGAGCCTTGCGCGGCCAGGTGCGCCGCCTCGCCATGCACCGGAACGCCGATCTGCGGGCGCACCCATGAATACATCTGCTTCAATTCGCTGCGGCGCGGGTGGCCGGAAACATGCACCAGCGCATCGCCATCCTCGATGATCTTCATGCCGAGATCGATCAGGCCGTTCTGGATCGCCAGGATCGCCTTCTCGTTGCCCGGAATCGTGCGCGACGAGAACACCACCGTATCGCCGGCCGTCAGCGCCACCGCCTTCATTTCGCCGCGCGACAGTTTTGCCAGCGCAGCCAGCGGCTCACCCTGGCTGCCGGTGCAGATGATGACGAGATTTTCGCGCGGGATGAACCCGAAATCTTCCTCGCTGATGAATTCCGGCAGACCGTCCAGATAGCCGAGTTCACCGGCCACATCGATGACGCGTTTCAACGAACGGCCAAGCACCAGGCACTGGCGCCCGGCATCGCGCGCCGCCCTGGCGATGGAAACGATACGCCCGACATTGGAAGAAAAGGTGGTAACGGCAACTCGCCCCACGGCCTTCTGGATCACACCCTTGATGCCCTCGCCCACCGCCTGCTCGGAGGGCGAGTCGCCTTCCCGCATCGCATTGGTGGAATCGCAGATCAACGCCAGCACGCCCTTGTCGCCATAGGCGCGGAAGCGCGCCTCGTCGGTCATCGGCCCGACGGTGGGTGCCGGATCGATCTTCCAGTCGCCCGTGTGGATGACGGTCCCCAACGGCGTTGTGATCGCCAGCGACATCGGCTCGGGAATGGAGTGCGCGACAGGGATCGCCTCGATCTCGAACGGACCGACGGTGAATTTTTCGCCGGCCCGGAAAATCGTCACGGGAATTTTCGGTGCATTGTGCTCGCCCTGCCGCTTGGCGTCGAGCAGGCCGGCCGAGAACGGCGTCATCCACACCGGTGCCTTCAGCTTCGGCCAGAGGTCGAGCAGCGCGCCGTAGTGGTCTTCATGTGCGTGCGTGATGACGATGCCGCGCAACTTGTCGAGATGCCGCTCGATGAATTGCGTATCGGGCAGCACCAGGTCGACGCCGGGCAGCGTTGCATCCGGGAAGGTCACGCCGACGTCGATGACGATCCATTCGCGGGCATTGGCCGGACCGTAGCCATAAAGAGCGAAGTTCATGCCGATCTCGCCGACACCGCCAAGCGGCACGAATACGAGATCGGTTGTGGTTGCTTTCGCCATTGTCTTTCCTTTTCTGGCCGGCCGGACCGAGGGGCCTGGCACTGGCCTATAAATCTGGGGCCGATAATTCTCGCCGTTCAGGCGTGGGCGGAGGCAACCGCTCCGAAATGCACGTCGCCCGCCGCGATCGTCAGAACCGAACCCTGGTCGTCGCGGATCACGAACCGGCAGTCTTCGTCAATCGTCTCAAAAGTCCCGCGCACTACCTTGCCATCCAGTCTAACGGCAACCTGTCCGCCAAGCCCCGCTGCCCGCGCCAGCCAGCGCTCGCGAATGGCACCGAGACCACGCCCGTCATTCCAGAGGCGCGCATTGGCGCTCCAGGCATCCGACAGCGCCAGGAACAACGTTTCCGCATCGCACTCGGCACCAAGCGCATGAAGCGAAGTTGCCGGATAAGGCAAATCCGGTGGATAAGCCACCACATTGACTCCGATCCCGACGGCAACCGCCAATCGCCCGCCATCGAGCATCGATGATTCCAGCAATATTCCGGCAAGCTTGGCGCCCGAAGCCAGAACGTCGTTCGGCCATTTCAGTTCGAAGCGGTTTTTTCCAGCGCTTGCCCCGTCAAGGCCGATCGCGATGCGCCCCTTGGGAACCACCGCGTCAAGCGCATCGGCCAGCGCCAGCCCGGCGACGAAGCCCAGCGTCGCGGCAAGCCGGAGATCGCCTTCGAAGCGAAGCAACAGCGTTGCGGCCAGATTGCCGTGCGGCGTAGCCCATACGCGGCCGCGCCGCCCCCGCCCGCTTTCCTGCTGTTTGGAAACGACCCAGAGCTTACCGGGGTCGCCTGCCCGCGCGTGATCGAGCGCCAGCGCATTGGTCGACCCTACCGTTTCATGGGCTTCAAGGCGGAACCCTTCCGCCTCGCAGGGTGGAGCCAGGCGAAATGCCATGCCGCCCGTCAGAAGAAGCTCTTGGCTGCAGCCTGCGCCAAGGTGCCTATAGGCCCGCCGATCAGCACGTAAAACAGAACGAAAGCACCCGAAAGACCAAGAACCACCCGCAATTCGCCGGCCATCGGCACGAAACCGCCAACGGGCTCATCGAACCACATGATCTTGATGATCCGCAGATAGTAGAACGCGGCAACCACCGAGGTCAGCACGCCGATGATCGCAAGGGCATAGAGGCCGGCATTGATAGCGGCGAGGAACACGTACCATTTCGCCCAGAACCCGGCGAGCGGCGGAATGCCGGCCAGCGAGAACAGGAGGATCGTCAGCATCGTTGCCATGACAGGATTGGTGCTCGACAGGCCGGCAAGGTCGTCGATCTTTTCCACCGGCCCTTCCTTGCGGCGCATGGCAATGATGAACGCGAAAGTGCCCAGCGTCATCGCCACGTAGATCAGCATGTAGATGACGACGCCGCGCACGCCGTCCTGGCTGTTGGCCGAAAGGCCGACTAGCGCAAAGCCCATATGACCGATCGAGGAATAGGCCATCAGGCGCTTGAAGTTGCGTTGCCCGATGGCGGCAAACGAGCCGACCGCCATCGAGGCGATGGACACGAAGACGATGATCTGCTGCCAGTCGGCGGCGGCGGGCTCGAAGGGAGCCATGACGAGGCGCAGGATGAGCGCCATAGTCGCCACCTTGGGCGCCACCGCGAAAAAGGCGGTCACCGGCGTCGGCGAGCCTTCGTAGACGTCCGGCGTCCACATGTGGAACGGGGCGGCGGAAATCTTGAACACCAGGCCGGCCAGGATGAACACCAGGCCGAACAGCACGCCGACCTGCCGCTCCGCACCGACCGCATCGCGGATCGTGGCGAACTCGACCGAGCCGGTGTAGCCATAAATCAGCGAGATGCCGTAGAGCATCATGCCGGTGGCGAGCGCGCCGAGCACGAAATATTTCAAGCCGGCTTCGCTCGAACGCAGGCTTTCGCGGTTGATCGCGGCGACAATATAAAGTGCCAGTGACTGCAACTCGAAGCAGATGTAAAGCGCGATCAGATTGTTGGCCGACGCCATCAGCATCATGCCCAGCGTCGAAAGCATGACCAGCACGGGATATTCGAACGTGTCGAATTTCTCCGCCTTGGCGAAGCCGATGGACATGATGAGTGTCACGCTTGAGCCGATCAGCGTCAGCACCTGCATGAATCTGGCAAACGGATCGCTGACGAACGCATTGTTGAAGGCATAGCCGTCGCCGGTGAACAACACGATCCAGGCACCGGCGGCAGCCATCACAAGGACCGCCAGCGTGGTGACAAGCGTACTGGTATTGCCGCGCGCATAGACGCCGACCATCAGCAGCGCCAGCGCACCGACTGCGACGATCAGCTCGGGCGTGGTGAGCGAAAGACTGAAATAAAGGTCCGGCGTCATAGTTCCCCCGGTCAGTTCGCCGCCGCGGTCTGCGCGGCTTCAATGGATGCAGTAACGTTGGTGACGAGGTTGTTGACCGATTGGGCCGTCGCATCGAGCACCGGCGCCGGATAGACGCCGAAGAAGATGATGAGGATCACCAGCGGGTAGAGGATCGCCTTTTCACGGAGCGACAGGTCCAGCATGCCCTTCAGGCTTTCCTTGGTCAGCGCGCCGTAAATGATGCGCCGATAAAGCCACAGCGCATAAGACGCTGAGAGGATGACGCCGATGGCCGCCAGAACCGCAACCCACGTATTGACGCGGAAGGCGCCGAGCATCGTCAGGAACTCGCCGACGAAGCCGGAGGTGCCGGGCAGGCCGACATTGGCCATGGTGAAGATCAGGAACGCGACCGCATATTTCGGCATGGTGTTGACCAGCCCGCCATAAGCGTCGATTTCGCGCGTATGCATCCGGTCGTAGATGACGCCGACACACAGGAACAGCGCGCTGGAAACCAGGCCATGCGACAGCATCTGGAAGATCGCGCCCTGCACACCCTGCTGGTTGGCGGCGAAGATGCCCATGGTGACGAAGCCCATATGCGCCACCGACGAATAGGCGATCAGCTTCTTCATGTCGTCCTGCATCAGCGCGACCAGCGAGGTGTAGAGAATGGCAACCACCGAAAGCGTGAAGACCAGCGGCGCGAACATGTCCGAGGCAAGCGGGAACATCGGCAGCGAGAAGCGGATGAGACCGTACCCGCCAAGCTTCAGCATGATGCCGGCAAGGATCACCGACCCCGCCGTCGGCGCCTCGACGTGGGCGTCGGGCAACCAGGTATGCACCGGCCACATCGGGATTTTCACCGCGAACGAGGCGAGGAAGGCCAGCCACAGCCAGGTCTGCATCGATGCCGGGAAATTATGCGTCAACAGCGTCGGAATATCGGTCGTGCCGGACTGGAAGAACATCGCCATGATGGCGAGCAGCATCAGCACCGATCCGAGCAGCGTATAAAGGAAAAACTTGAACGAGGCATAGACGCGCCGCTTGCCACCCCACACGCCGATGATGATGAACATCGGGATCAGGCTGCCTTCGAAGAACACGTAGAACAGCACGATGTCGAGCGCACAGAACACGCCAACCATCAGCGTTTCCAGCAGCAGGAACGAAATCATGTAGGCTTTGACGTTCTTCTGGATCGTCTCCCACGAAGCCAGGATGCACAGCGGCATCAGGAACGTCGTCAGGATCACGAACAGCATCGAAATGCCGTCGACGCCCATATGGTAGGAGATGCCGGAATCCAGCCAGGCGTGCTTCTCCACCATCTGGAAGCCGGCCTGCGAATTGTCGAAGCCGATCCAGATGAACAGCGAAACGATGAAAGTGACGGCGGTGGTCAGCAGCGTGATGGCGCGCACGTTGCGGCGCGCGTTCTCGCTATCGTCGCGAATGAGCAGCACCAAAAGCACGCCCACCAGCGGCAGAAACGTCACCGTCGATAGAATTGGCCAGTCGGTCATCAGAGCATCATCCAGGTGACGAGAGCCGCAACGCCGATCAGCATGGCGAAGGCGTAGTGATAGAGGTAGCCGGTCTGCAGCTTGACCACGCGGTTGGTGACGTCGATGACACGCGCCGAAATACCGTCAGGCCCGAGCCCGTCGATGATCCTGCCGTCGCCTGTCTTCCACAGGAAGGTGCTGAGGCGCTTTGCCGGCCGCACGAACAGGAAGTCGTACAGTTCGTCGAAATACCATTTGTTGAGCAGGAAGGCGTAAAGGCCGCGATGCTGCGCCGCGAGGTTCTTCGGCATTTGCGGATCGCGGATATAGAACTGGTACGCCAAGAGGAAGCCGATGACGGTGACGACGATCGGCGCCAATTGCACCCACAACGGCACTTCATGCATGGCATGCAGCACGTGGTTGTCCGGCAGCGTGAACAGCGACGCCTTCCAGAACTCGGCATAGCCCTCGCCAATGAAATAGTGGGCAAAGAGCACACCGGCAAACAGCGAGCCTGCGGCCAGGATGTACAGCGGCACCAGCATCACCGGCGGCGATTCGTGCACATGGTGCATGACCTCGTGGCTGGCGCGCGGTTCGCCGTGGAAGGTCATGAAAATCACCCGCCACGAATAGAAACTGGTGAAGCCGGCCGCGATGACCAGAAGCAGGAAGGCAAAGCCGGCCATCGAGTTCTGGCCAACGAAAGAGGCCTCGATGATGGCGTCCTTGGAGAAGAAGCCGGCGGTGCCGATGATCGTCGCCGGAATGCCGACGCCGGTCAGCGCCAGCGTGCCGATGATCATGGTCCAGTAGGTGGATGGGATCAGCTTGCGCAGGCCGCCCATCTTGCGCATGTCCTGCTCGTCCGACACCGCATGGATGACCGAGCCGGAGCCAAGGAACAAAAGCGCCTTGAAGAAGGCGTGCGTGAACAGGTGGAAGATGGCGACGCCATAGGCGCCGACGCCCAGCGCCACGAACATGTAGCCGAGCTGCGAGCAGGTCGAATAGGCGATGACACGCTTGATGTCGTTTTGCACCAGGCCGACCGTCGCCGCGAAGAAGGCGGTAATCGCGCCGATAAAGGTCACGATCAGGAGCGCCGTGTGCGAAAGCTCGAACAGCGGCGACAGGCGCGCCAGCATGAACACGCCGGCGGTAACCATGGTTGCCGCATGGATAAGCGCCGAAACCGGCGTCGGGCCTTCCATGGCGTCCGGCAGCCAGGTGTGCAGCGGCACCTGCGCCGACTTGCCCATCGCGCCCATGAACAGGAGCAGACAAACGATGGTAATGGCCGCCTGCTTATCGAGCATGTAGCCGAGGAAATTCAGCACCGCAGCCCCCTCCGGCGCACCCTCGGCCGGCAGATACGTCGCGGCATTGGCGAAGATGGTGCCGAGATTGAGCGAGCCGAACAGCACGAACACGCCAAAGATGCCGAGGATGAAGCCGAAATCGCCGACACGGTTGACGACGAACGCCTTGATGGCGGCGGCATTGGCGGTCGGCTTCTTGTACCAGAAACCGATCAGCAGATAGGAGGCGAGGCCGACGCCCTCCCAGCCGAAGAACATCTGGATCAGATTGTCGGAGGTCACCAGCATCAGCATGGCGAAGGTGAACAGCGACAGATAGGCGAAGAAGCGCGGCCGGTTCGGATCGTGGTGCATGTAGCCGATCGAATAGATGTGAACCAGCGCCGACACGGTGTTGACCACCACCATCATGACCACGGTCAGCGTGTCGATGCGCAGCGCCCATGCCGCGTCGATGCCGCCGGACTGGATCCAGCGCAGCACCGGCACGGTGAACACTTCCGTATTCGAAAAACCGATGGAGAAGAAGGCGACCCACGACAGCACCGCCGAGATCACCAGCAGGCCGGAGGTGATATATTCCGACGCCTTGGCGCCAAGCGGCGTGCCAAACAGGCCGACGACTAGAAAGCCGATAAGGGGAAGAAAGACTATGGCCTGATACATTCCTCAGCCCTTCATCATGTTGACGTCTTCGACCGCGATCGAGCCGCGATTGCGGAAGAATACGACGAGAATGGCAAGCCCGATCGCGGCTTCCGCAGCAGCGACCGTCAGTACGAACAGGGTGAACACCTGCCCGACGAGATCGCCCAACACCGAGGCGAACGCCACGAAATTGAGGTTCGCGGCCAGCAACAGAAGCTCGATCGACATCAAGATGACGATGACGTTCTTGCGATTGAGAAAGATGCCGAAGATGCCGAGCGTGAACAGCACGGCCGAAAGGGTCAGGTAATGTCCGATGCCGACGCTCATGTCAGATACCCTTCCCCGTCACAACCTTCTTGATTTCGATTGCCGTTTCCGGCGTGCGGGCGTTCTGCGTCGGAATATGCTGGCGCTTGACGTTCGGCTTATGGCGCAACGTGAGAACGATGGCGCCGATCATGGCGACGAGCAGAACCATGCCCGCGATCTGGAAGAAAACGAGATAGTCCGTGTAGATGATGTCGCCGAGCGCCGCCGTATTCGAGCGCACCGCGAGGTCTGGAATGGGGTGGGAGGCGACGGCGTCGATCTTCGGCGAAAACACATAGCCGCCGGTCACCACGATCAATTCCACGGCCAGAATGAGGCCGACCAGCGCGCCGATGGGCGCATATTGCAGCGCTCCGCTCTTGAACTCGGCAAAGTCCACATCCAGCATCATGATGACGAACAAAAACAGCACCATGACCGCGCCGACATAGACGATGAGCAGGATCATCGCCAGGAATTCAGCGCCCGCCAGCATGAACAGCCCGGCCGCGTTGAAGAAGGTGAGGATGAGGAACAGCACGGAATGCACGGGATTGCGCGAGGCGATGACCATAAAGGCCGACGCCACCGCGACAAAGGCGAAGAGGTAGAAGAAGGCCGCCTCTAGTCCGTTCAGCATGGGTTCCCCCGGGTTCCTGTCCGGCAAAGCGCCAGCGCCCTGCCCGTCTACAATGCCTCGTACCGCCTCCGGTAGCGAAGCCGCGTGTTCCTAGCGCATGTTCCGATCCGGTTCAAAGACCTGAGCCGAAAGAAACATGCACAACTCAAAATTCAGGGGATGGGCGTGTCCGAAAGGTTCGCAAACTCTTCGGCTTCATCTTCCAGCCATGTCCCCTGTACGTCCGATTTGTCAGCGATACGGAGCGTCCAACTCCATATTGCGCGCCAGTTCGCGCTCCCAGCGGTCACCGTTCGCCAGAAGCTTGTCCTTGTCGTAATAAAGTTCCTCGCGCGTTTCCGTCGCGAATTCGAAGTTCGGCCCCTCGACGATCGCGTCCACCGGGCAGGCTTCCTGGCAGAAGCCACAATAAATGCACTTCACCATGTCGATGTCGTAGCGCACGGTGCGGCGCGTGCCGTCGTTGCGGCGCGGTCCGGCCTCGATGGTGATCGCCTGCGCCGGGCAGATTGCCTCGCACAGCTTGCAGGCGATGCAGCGTTCTTCACCGTTCGGATAGCGGCGCAAGGCGTGTTCGCCACGAAAACGCGGGCTGATCGGCCCCTTCTCGTGCGGATAGTTGATCGTTTCCTTGGGCGCAAAGAACTGGCGCAAGCCGAGTACGTAGCCGGCGACAATATCCTTGAGAAGCAGCGATACCGCCGCCTGACTGAACCCGGACATCAGGCAAATCCCGTCAATTTGAGAAACGCGGCCGTTGCCACGACCATGAACAGCGAGATCGGCAGGAACACCTTCCAGCCGAGCCGCATCAACTGATCGTAGCGGTAGCGCGGCAGCACCGCCTTGGCCATCGAGAAGATGAAGAAGACGAAGCACACCTTCAGCACGAACCAGATCACGCCCGGAACCCAGGTGAACGGCGCGAAGTCGAAGGGCGGCAGCCATCCGCCGAGGAACAGGATGGTGGTCAGCGCGCACATCAGCACGATGGCGACATATTCACCGAGGAAGAACAGCAGGAACGGCGTCGAGGAATACTCGACCATGTGACCTGCCACCAGTTCCGATTCCGCCTCCACGAGGTCGAAGGGCGGCCTGTTCGTCTCGGCCATCGCCGAGATCATGAAGATGATGAACATCGGAAACAGCGACAGCCAATGCCAGTCGAGCAGCGTATTGGGCAGGCCAAGGCGCGTTCCGAGCCCATCCTGCTGCGACAACACGATATCCGACAGGTTGAGCGACCCCACGCAGAGCAGCACGGTGACGATGACGAAGCCGATCGAGACTTCATAGGACACCATCTGGGCTGCCGAACGCAGCGCGCCGAGGAACGGATATTTCGAGTTGGACGCCCAGCCGCCCATGATCACGCCATAGACTTCGAGCGAGGAGATGGCGAGCACGAACAGGATGCCGACATTGATGTTGGCTATGGCCCAGCCGGCATCGACCGGGATCACCGCCCATGCCGAGATCGCCAGCACCGCCGATACCAGCGGGGCCAGCAGGAACACGCCCTTGTTGGCGCCGGAGGGAATGATCGGTTCCTTGAACACGAACTTCAAAAGATCGGCGAACGCCTGCAGCGTGCCCCAGGGGCCGACGACATTGGGACCACGGCGCAACTGCACCGCTGCCCAGATCTTGCGGTCGGCGTAGAGAATATAGGCCACGAAGATCAAAAGCACGACGATCAGCACGACCGACTTCAACAGGATGATCAGCGCCGGCAGCACGTAGAAGGAGAAAAACGTATCCATGTTTATTCCGCCGCCTGCTTGAAGCCGTTATGGGCCAGAGCGGAGCACTCCGCCATTACCGCCGAAGCGCGCGCAATCGGGTTGGTAAGATAAAAATCCCTGATCGGCGAGGTGAAAGCCCCTTTACCAAGCTTTCCGCCCAGCTTCGCCACCTTGGCGATATCGGCCTCGTCTCCTGCGGCGATCTGGTCGATGCGGGCGAAATGCGGGAATTCCGCATAAAGCTGGGCGCGAAGCTGCGGCAGCGAATCGAACGGCAGTTTATGGCCGAGCACATCCGACAGTGCCCGCAAAATCGCCCAGTCCTCGCGCGCGTCGCCGGGCGCGAAACCGGCGCGGCTTGCGTGCTGCACGCGGCCTTCCGTGTTGACATAGGTGCCCGACTTTTCCGTATAGGCCGCGCCCGGCAGGATGACGTTGGCGCGGTGCGCGCCGGCATCGCCATGCGTGCCGATATAGACGACGAATGCGCCGCCGGTCCTGGCCATGTCGAGTTCGTCCGCACCGAGCAGAAACAGGACTTCGGTGCCGCCGAGCATGGCGGCAACGTCCTTGCCGCCCTCGCCCGGGACAAAGCCCAGATCGAGGCCGCCGACGCGCGCCGCAGCCGTATGCAGCACGGCAAAGCCGTTCCAGTCCGCGCGGCTGGCATTGACTGCTGTGGCGAGCTTCGCCGCCTGGCCCAGCACCGCCGCACCGTCGGCACGCGCCAATGCGCCCTGCCCCACGATAATCAGCGGATGGCTGGCTTTCTTGAGTGTCTGGAAAAACTTGCCGTTGCCATCGGCCAGATCCTTCAGCGATTCGGGGCCGGCGCCCAGTTGTTCGTAGTCATAGCGCGTGTCGCCGATATCGCCGATGACACCGACCGGCAGCGGGCCGGCGCGGAAGCGCTTGCGAATTCGCGTGTTGAGCACGGAAGCCTCGAAACGAGGATTAGCGCCGATGATCAGCACGGCATCAGCTTGCTCGATGCCCTCGATGGTCGAGTTGAAGATGTAGCTTGCCCGGCCAAGCGCTGGATCGAGCGCCGCACCGTCCTGCCGGCAATCAAGGTTCGCCGATCCCAGCGACGCCATCAACTGCTTCAGCGCATACATTTCCTCGACGGCGGCCAGATCGCCGGCAATCGCACCGATCTTGTCTGGCGAAGTTTTTGAGACGGCGTCCTTGATCGCGGAAAACGCCTCGGCCCAGCTAGCCGGCACCAGCTTGCCGTCCTTGCGCACATAGGGCCGGTCAAGGCGCTGCGTGCGAAGGCCGTCCCAGATGAAGCGGGTCTTGTCGGAAATCCATTCCTCGTTCACCTGCTCGTTGATGCGCGGAAGGATGCGCATCACTTCGCGGCCACGCGAATCGACACGAATGGCCGAACCCACCGCATCCATCACGTCGATGGATTCGGTCTTGGTCAATTCCCACGGACGAGCCTGGAACGCATAGGGTTTCGAGGTCAGCGCGCCGACCGGGCACAGGTCGATGACGTTGCCCTGCAACTCGGAAGTCATCGCGCTTTCGAGATAGGTGGTGATCTCGGCATCCTCGCCACGGCCGATCAGGCCAAGCTCGGAAATGCCGGCCACTTCCGTGGTGAAGCGGACGCAGCGCGTGCAGTGGATGCAGCGCGTCATGATCGTCTTGACCAGCGGGCCGATATATTTGTCCTCGACCGCGCGTTTGTTTTCCTTGTAGCGCGAGCCGTCGGTACCGAACGCCATCGCCTGGTCCTGCAGGTCGCATTCGCCGCCCTGGTCGCAGATCGGGCAATCGAGCGGATGGTTGATCAGCAGGAATTCCATCACGCCTTCGCGGGCCTTCTTGACCATCGGCGTATTGGTAAAGACTTCCGGCGGCTCGCCATTCGGGCCAGGGCGCAGATCGCGCACTCCCATGGCGCAGGAAGCCTGCGGCTTGGGCGGCCCGCCCTTCACTTCGACCAGGCACATGCGGCAGTTGCCGGCAATCGACAACCGCTCGTGGAAGCAGAAGCGCGGCACTTCCGCACCCGCCTCTTCCGCCGCCTGCAACAGCGTGTAGTGGTCGGGTACCTCGATCTCTTTCCCGTCGACCTTGAGCTTAGTCATGTCGCCTCAAACCTCTGCGGACATTCCGCAATTCTTCTTCTCCGCAGCCACCGAAGCGGCCAGCGGCAGCAATTCAATGTTTCGTTCCAGCCAACGCCGCAGCCTGACCGATCCAATCGTCACGAACGATTCGACCGTTGAAGCCAAGTGTCTCTTCCGTCGCCTCGATCTCGTCGGGTGTCCACGCGGCAATCTGCCCGTAAGACCGGATGCCGAGCCCGTTCAGAACCTGCTCCAGCTTCGGCCCGACACCCGAAATCGCCTTCAAATCATCGGCTGCACCCAGTTTGTCGGCCGGTATCGACTGACGAACATCCTCGGCCAGAACGTCCGCTTTGACGCGCTTGGACTTGGTCACGACTTTCGACGGCTTCGCCACCTCAGTTGGCTGCCCGGCAGCTTCCGGGTCGAAAAACTGCTTGGACACGCCTGCCGCGCCCGTCATAGCACCCACCCAGACGCCGAAGGCATGGCTGGCAAGCCCGATGCCGAACGCCGACATCGCCACAGCACCCGCAACAGGATTCGCGAGCAGGTCGACAGCGTTAGCGACCTCCTTCGGCAAAATGTCTTTCGTGTCCTTCGTCATCGTCACTCCGCCGCCACCAGCACCGGCTCGGCCTGGTGCGCATTGCGCGAAAACTCGTCGATACGCCGTTCCACTTCGCCACGGAAATGCCGCATCAGGCCCTGGATCGGCCACGCCGCCGCATCGCCAAGCGCGCAGATCGTATGGCCTTCCACCTGCTTGGTGACGTCGAGCAGCATGTCGATCTCGCGCTTTTGCGCCTGACCGACCACCAGCCGCTCCATCACCCGCCACATCCAGCCGGTGCCTTCGCGGCACGGCGTGCACTGGCCGCAGCTTTCGTGCTTGTAGAAATAGGACAGGCGCGCGATCGCCTTCACGATGTCGGTCGACTTGTCCATGACGATGACGGCTGCCGTACCGAGGCCCGACTTGAGATCGCGCAGGGCGTCGAAATCCATCGGCGTATCGATGATCTGCTCGGCCGGCACCAGCGGCACCGAGGCTCCGCCCGGGATAACCGCCAGCAGATTGTCCCAGCCGCCGCGAATGCCGCCGCAATGCGTCTCGATCAGTTCGCGGAACGGGATCGACATCGCTTCTTCGACCGTGCACGGATTGTTGACGTGGCCGGAGATGCAGAAAAGCTTGGTGCCGGCATTGTTGGGGCGGCCGAACGACGAGAACCAGGCCGCGCCGCGCCGCAGGATGGTCGGGGCAACGGCAATGGATTCGACGTTGTTGACCGTCGTCGGGCAGCCATAGAGGCCGACATTGGCCGGGAATGGCGGCTTCAGCCGCGGCTGGCCTTTTTTGCCCTCAAGGCTTTCCAGCAGCGCCGTTTCCTCGCCGCAGATATAAGCACCGGCGCCGTGGTGCATGTAGATATCGAAATCATAGCCGGACGTGTTGCCCTTGCCGATCAGCTTGGCCGCATAGGCCTCGTCGATGGCGCGCTGCAACGCCTCGCGCTCGCGGATGAACTCGCCGCGCACATAAATGTAGGCGGCAACCGCGCCCATCGCGAAACCGGCGAGCAGGCAGCCTTCGACCAGCGTGTGCGGATCGTGGCGCAATATATCGCGGTCCTTGCAGGTGCCGGGTTCGGATTCGTCGGCATTGACGACAAGGTAGCTCGGGCGGCCGTCGCTCTGCTTGGGCATGAACGACCATTTGAGACCGGTCGGAAAGCCCGCCCCGCCGCGCCCGCGCAGGCCGGACGCCTTCATCTCGTTGACGATCCACTCGCGGCCCTTGGCGATGATGCCGGGGGTATTGTCCCATGCGCCACGCGCCATCGCGCCGGCCAGCGACGTGTCGAACCGGCCGTAGATATTGGTGAAGATGCGGTCTTTGTCCTGAAGCATTTTTCGTCCCTCAGACCGGCTTCTTGCCGAAGACGCGGATGTATTCGGCGACGCCGCCCTTGGCGAGCGCCTTGGCCTGCTTCACCCAATCCTCGCGCTCGACCCGGCCATGGAAATTGAGATAGCCGTCGACCCAGTCGCGTTCGGCCTTCTTCCAAGAAGCGACCTGCGCGAAAGTGAAGATACCAAGCGAATGCAAAATGCCTTCGTTCTTCGCCCCTACGCCGGAAATGAGCTTGAGGTCGTCCGCTGCCGCCGGCTTGGCGATGGCGGCGGGGCGATCCTTGTGTTCCAACGAAGGCTTAGCTGCAGGACCTTTCGTGCCGGCGACGTCGACGGCTACGCGCTTGAGTGTCTGTGGCGATTGATACGCGCCCTTCGGCGCCGCAGTCACCTTCAGCCCGGTACGCTGCTTGCCTTCGACGGCCTCGACAGCCGGCTCGGCCTTGTTGGCCTGTTTGGCGCTGAAAGTCGGCGAAGGCGACTTCGTCTCAGCGGCGGGTGCGGGCTTGGCCGGCGTTTTCAGTGCGGGATTGGTCTCCGCCTTGTCGGTCGCGGGCTTGGCGGCATCTGAAGGCGGAATTTTCGCGGCCTTGGAAGCAGCCTTTGCTTCCCTGTCGCGCGTCGACTTCAGAATGGCCTTCTCGTCGGTCAACGAGGTGAGTCCGCCAAACGGCTCCGAATTCATGCGGCCGTTCTGCGGACCGGGCGTCACCGTATTGCCCTTGCCCGCTTCAAATGCATCGATAATTTCGGACAGCCGTTCCGGCGTCAAATCCTCATAGGCATCCTTGAAAATCATCACCATCGGCGCGTTGACGCAAGCGCCCGGGCATTCGACCTCTTCCCACGACAGCGTGCCGCTATCGTTGGTGTGGAACTGGTCATCGTGGATTTTGGAGCGACACACATCCATCAAGTCGCCCGAGCCGCGCAGCATGCAGGGCGTGGTGCCGCAGACCTGCACATGGGCGCGGGTGCCGACAGGATTCAGCTGGAACTGCGTGTAGAAGGTCGCTACTTCCAGCCCGCGGATAAAGGGCATGTCCAGCATGGTACAGACCGACTCGATGGCCGCCTTCGTGACCCAGCCTTCCTGCTCCTGCGCGATCATCAAAAGCGGAATGATCGCAGACTGCTCGCGGCCCTTCGGATACTTCTTGATCCACTGCTTCACGGCCACCGTATTCGCCTGGTCGAAGGCGAAGCTTGCTGGCTGGACGCTGGCTTCTGCTAGACGGCGCACACTCATTAGCGATCGACCTCACCAAACACGATATCGAGGGAGCCGAGGATCGCGGTGACGTCCGCCAGCATGTGGCCGCGGCAGAGGAAATCCATGGCCTGCAAATGGGCAAACCCCGGCGCGCGCAGCTTGCAGCGATAAGGCTTGTTGGTGCCGTCCGAGACAAGATAGACGCCAAACTCGCCCTTCGGCGCCTCGACGGCCGCATAGACCTCGCCCGCCGGCACCTTGTAGCCCTCGGTGTAAAGCTTGAAGTGATGGATGAGCGCTTCCATCGAGCGCTTCATCGCGGCCCGCTTCGGCGGCACCACCTTGCCGTCGAGATTGGATACCGGCCCGGTGCCGTCCTTGCCAAGCAACCGGTCCACGCACTGGCGCATGATCCGCGCCGACTGGCGCATTTCTTCCATGCGGATCAGGTAACGGTCGAAACAGTCGCCGTTCTTGCCGACGGGGATGTCGAATTCCATCTCGTCATAGCATTCGTAGGGCTGCGACTTGCGTAAATCCCATGCGGCGCCCGAGCCGCGCACCATGACGCCGGAAAAGCCCCAGGCCCAGGCATCTTCCAGCGAAACGACACCGATGTCGGCATTGCGCTGCTTGAAGATACGGTTCGGCGTCAAAAGCACGTCAAGATCGTCGACGGACTTCAGGAACGGATCGATCCAGCGGCCGATGTCCTCGATCAGTTGCTCAGGCAGATCCTGATGCACGCCGCCTGGCCGGAAATACGCGGCATGCATGCGCGAGCCGGAAGCGCGCTCGTAGAAAACCATCAGCTTTTCGCGCTCGACGAAGCCCCACAGCGGCGGCGTCAGCGCACCGACGTCCATGGCCTGCGTCGTCACGTTGAGCAGGTGCGACATGATGCGGCCGATCTCGGAAAAGAGAACTCGGATCAGTTGCCCGCGCTTCGGCACCTCGATACCGAGCAGGCGCTCGACGGCGAGCGCGAACGCATGCTCCTGATTCATCGGCGCGCAATAATCGAGCCGGTCGAGATAGGGCACAGCCTGGAGATAGGTCTTGTGCTCCATCAGCTTTTCGGTGCCGCGATGCAGCAGTCCGATATGCGGATCGACACGGTCCACGACCTCGCCGTCCAGTTCGAGCACAAGGCGCAAAACGCCGTGGGCCGCCGGATGCTGCGGGCCGAAGTTGATGTTGAAATTACGTACCGACGTTTCGGCCATAGTTTGCCTCAGTTCGCCTTGGCTTTCTCGTCGCCCGGCAGCACGTAGTCCGTGCCTTCCCATGGCGAGAGAAAATCAAAATTGCGGAATTCCTGCTTCAATTCCACCGGCTCGTAGATGACGCGCTTGGCCTCGTCGTCATAGCGCACCTCGACAAAGCCGGTCAGCGGAAAATCCTTGCGCAGCGGGTGCCCTTCGAAACCGTAATCGGTAAGGATGCGCCGCAAATCCGGGTGACCGGAAAACAGGATGCCGTAAAGATCGTAAGTCTCGCGTTCGAACCAGTCGGCGCCAACAAATACGCCGGTAATCGACGGCACCAGCGTATCCTCATTCGCCAAAACCTTGATGCGAATGCGATGGTTCAAATGCGGCGACAAGAAGTGGTAAACCACCTCGAAACGGTCAGGGCGCGATGGGTAATCCGCCCCGCAAACATCGATGATGGATATGAACCGGCATTTCGGATCGTCGCGCAGGAAAGTCGCCACATGGACGATGTCGGCGGCCTTCACCGTCAGCGTCAGGTCGCCATAGGCGACGACGCTTTCGAGGACGTCCGCACCGACGGTTGCCGCGATATGATCCGCCAGGTCGTAAAGTAGGTCGCTCATGCGCTCACCGTTCGATCGTGCCGGTACGGCGGATTTTCTTCTGCAGCAGAAGAAGGCCGTACATCAACGCTTCCGCACTGGGCGGACAGCCGGGCACATAAATATCCACGGGCACGATGCGGTCGCATCCGCGCACCACCGAATAGGAATAATGATAATAGCCGCCGCCATTGGCGCAGGAACCCATGGAGATGACGTAGCGTGGCTCCGGCATCTGGTCGTAAACCTTGCGCAGCGCCGGCGCCATCTTGTTGGTCAGCGTGCCCGCCACGATCATCACGTCCGACTGGCGCGGCGATGCGCGCGGCGCGATTCCGAAACGCTCGCTGTCATAGCGCGGCATGGCGGAGTGGATCATTTCCACCGCGCAGCAGGCCAGGCCGAAGGTCATATACATCAGCGAGCCCGTGCGCGCCCACGTAATCAATGCCTCGGTCGAGGTGACGAGAAAACCCTTGTCGGAAAGCTCGTCGTTGATGCCCAGGAAAAACGGATCGTCCGCGCCGACCGGCTTGCCCGTGTTCGGATCGAGAATACCCTTGGGACGCGGCGCGACCAGCGTGCCGGAACTGTCGTTCAATCCCATTCCAGCGCTCCCTTTTTCCACTCATAGGCGAAGCCGATGGTCAGCACCGCCAAAAACACCATCATCGACCAGAAGCCGAGCATGCCGATCTCGCCGAAGGAGACCGCCCATGGAAACAGGAAAGCCACCTCAAGATCGAAGATGATGAACAGGATCGACACCAGGTAAAAGCGGACGTCGAACTTCATGCGGGCATCGTCGAAGGAATTGAAGCCGCATTCATAGGCCGAAAGCTTTTCCGGATCGGGGCTGCGGAAGGCCACCATGAACGGTACGGCCAGCAAGGCCAGACCGACAACCAGCGCCACGCCGATGAAAATGACGATGGGCAGGTATGAACTGATAAGCGCGTTCATGCTCCAACTTCCCGATGCGGCCAATCCGCCTTGATCTATAGCACCATTCTCGAACACGGAAACGCGACGCGCGTGCTGAACCGGTTTAGAGCCTATGCTGCAACGCGGCGAGGGTTAGCGCAGCACTCCGGGCGAAGCAAGTCAAACCTTGTTCAAAATACGGTATCGGAATGGCGTCGGTGGGTAAACTGGCCCGATTGGCGCGCGTTTGATTTCCTTCTTTTTTTACTCCACTTTTATCTCCTGACATTCCTGTACCGGATGCCTGTTACCATGCGTGGAATCACCGCCCCCAAGCTCAAGGATTGCCCGGAACCGGCATGAAGGAAAACATATCGCTCCGGCTCGCGCGCCGCATAGCGCTTGCTGCACAAGGCTTCTGTGACACGCGGCCAGCCGGCACGCCGGACCGCCGGCATTTTTCGCGCGTTTTGTCGCGGACCGGCCTGTTGCAGATCGATTCCGTCAGCGCCGTGATCCGCGCGCACTACATGCCGCTTTATTCCAGGCTCGGCCCCTACCCGCTTTCGCTGCTCGACAATGCTGCCATTTCACGAAAACGTGCAGTCTTCGAGTATTGGGCGCACGAAGCTTCCTACCTTCCGGTCGAAACCTGGCCGTTGATGCGCTGGCGCATGGCGCGGGCGGAGCGCGGCGACGGCATGTATGGCGGCCTCGCCAAATTCGGCCGCGAACGCGCCGCCTATATAGAAGACATTTTTCGCGAAATCGTGGCGCGCGGGCCGATTGCCGCATCCGAGCTTGACGGCCAGAAAGGTTCCGGCGGCTGGTGGGGTTGGAGCGAGGCTAAGCACGCCTTCGAATGGCTGTTCTGGGCCGGGCGCATCACCACCGCCTATCGGCGCGGCTTCGAGCGATTCTACGACCTGCCCGAACGCGTGCTGCCGCAGGCGGTCCTGGCCCTGCCCACGCCCTCGCCCGCCGACTCCCATCGCGAACTGCTGCGCATCTCGGCCCGCGCCCACGGCGTCGCCACCGCCAACTGTTTACGCGATTATTTTCGTCTCTCTCCTGCCGACATGAAGGGCCGGCTGGAAGAACTGGTCGATGAAGGCGAAATTCTGCCTGTCCGCGTCGAGGGCTGGAACAAGCCGGCCTATCTCCAGAAGGACGCCCGTATGCCGCGTAAGGTCGAGGCGCGCGCCATGCTCGCGCCTTTCGATCCGCTGGTGTTCGAGCGCTCGCGCGCCGAAAGCCTGTTCGACTTCCGCTACCGGATCGAAATCTACACGCCGGCCGAAAAGCGCCAGTATGGCTACTATGTGCTGCCTTTCCTGCTCGGCGATAAAATCGCTGCCCGCGTCGACCTCAAGGCCGACCGCCCGGCAAGCGTGCTGCGCGTCCACGCCGCCTACGCCGAAGCGACCGCACCCACAGACGCCGCCGCCCATCTTTTCGAGGAACTGAAGCAGATGCAGGGCTGGCTCGGCCTTGAACATATCGAAATCACGCCGGCCGGCGATCTCGGACCGGCGCTGGCCGACATCGCGCTGTCGCATCGACACGTTGACACGGCCTCTCACTAACGCCTAAATCCGCTCCAGACGGTCTCCTCTTTTCACAGGGAGGAGCGAAGAGGGAATGCGGTGCGCGACGAAAGTCGCAAATCCGCGGCTGTCCCCGCAACTGTAAGCGACGAGCCAAGGCCGAATGCCACTGGGATTTTCCTGGGAAGGCGGCCAAGGCGATGACCCGCGAGCCAGGAGACCTGCCGTCTGCGAGAAATAATCCGATAGCCTGGCGGGTTTCCGGGCATGGAGCAGGTCTTGAACCAGAACGGCAATTTTCCGGCTGAGTCCGCCGATATTCTATCCGGTATCGAGGCGACGATCATCGTCTGTTCATCGTGCCGCGACGAAACCGGCTCGGATGCCCGTCCCAGCGCAGGCGAGACGTTGGCGGAAAATACACGCCGCGCCGCTATCGACGAAAACATCCATATCCGCACCGTCGAATGCCTTGGCAACTGCAAGCGCCGCCTCAGCGCAGCCATCCTGCGCGACGGCTGCTGGAGCTATGTTTTCGGCGACCTGACCGTAACCAGCGGCCCCGATCTCGTCGCCGGCGCAAAACTCTTCGCCACGTCCAGCGACGGCCTCATCCCCTGGCGCGGCCGCCCCGATTCGCTGAAACGCGGCCTCGTCGCACGCATCCCTCCCCTTGCCACGCTGAAGGACTGACCATGACCGCATCCCGTGTTCCCTGCACCGTCATCACCGGCTTTCTCGGTTCGGGAAAAACCACGCTGGTTCGCCATTTGCTGGAGAACTCCAGCGGCAAGCGGCTGGCCCTCATCGTCAACGAATTCGGAGACATCGGCGTCGACGGCGATATTCTTAAAGGCTGCGGCATCGACACCTGCCCCGAGGAAAATATCGTCGAACTCGCCAATGGCTGCATCTGCTGCACGGTCGCCGACGATTTCGTGCCCGCGCTCGACCGTATCCTGTCGCTCCAGCCCCCTGTCGATCACATCCTGATCGAAACGTCCGGCCTTGCCCTGCCGAAACCGCTGGTTCAGGCATTCCAGTGGCCGACGGTCAAAAGTCGCGTCACTGTCGACGGTGTCATCGCCGTGGTCGATGGCGCAGCGCTCTCCGCCGGTCAGGTCGCTTCCGACATGGATGCGCTGGCCGCCCAGCGCGCCGCCGACCCGACGCTCGACCATGACGATCCGGTCGAGGAAGTGTTCGAGGATCAGGTCGCCTGCGCCGATCTCATCATCCTGTCCAAGAGCGATCTCATGGACGATGCCGCCATGGCGCGCGCCAACGACATCATCGCCAAGAGCCGTGCCCGCGCCGTCAAAACCCTGCCGGTCTCGCAAGGCAAGGTCGATCCGTCGGTGCTGCTCGGTCTCGGCCTCGCCGTCGAAGACGACATCGAAAACCGCTGGAGCCATCACGACGGCATGGGCGGTCATGAGCACGACGATTTCGATTCGATCATCATCGACATCCCCTCGATCGCGAACCCCGACGACCTCGCCAAGCGCGTCATCGCCGCCGCCGAACAGGAAAACGTGCTGCGCGTGAAAGGTTTTGTCGAAGTGTCCACCAAGCCGATGCGGCTTTTGCTGCAAGCGGTCGGCCCCCGCGTCACTCACTATTACGACCGCGTCTGGACGCCCGAAGACGACCGCCGCTCGCGCCTGGTGGTCATCGGCCTGAAAGGGTTGAACCGCCCCGTCATCGAGAAAATATTGATCGGATAAAGTCGGCGCGCCGCCCATGCACATTCTGACCACCACTTCCGCCTCGCTCGACGATCTCGCCGAGCCTGTCGATCTGCGGCAGACGCCGGCGGATGTGGTGGCGCTGTCCTTCACCGATAGTGATCTGGCCGGTCTGGCGGCTGCATGGCAGGCCGACGCGCAGCGCTTGCCGTCGATGCGGCTCGCGCCCTTGCGCGATTTGCGCCATCCCATGTCCGTCGATCTATGGATCGACAGCGTTGCGCAGCATGCAAAGGTCATCCTAGTCCGTATTCTTGGCGGCTATGACTGGTGGCGCTACGGCTGCGACCAGTTGGCTTCCATCGCGCGCGCTCGCGGCATTAAACTGGCGCTGCTGCCCGGCGAATGCCGCGACGAGGACTTGCGGCTGATCGAGGCCTCCACCCTGCACCGCGCCGAACTCGAGGCCCTGCTCGACTATTTTCGCGAAGGCGGCCCCGCCAACATGGCAGCCCTGGTGCATCGCCTGGCGAAATTGGCCGGAACAGATATTTCCGCCGCCGAGCCGGTCACAGTACCCAAGGCCGGCTATTACGAGCCGGGCAAGGGCGTCGTCGAAGTGCCCTGCATAGAGGGCGAAACAGCCGCCGTCGTTCCCATTCTCTTCTATCGCTCGATGCTGCTGGCGGCCGATATCGCCCCCATCGATTCCTTGACCGAAGCGCTCCGGCAGCGCGGCATGACGCCTGTTCCCATCTTCGTCTCCAGCCTGAAGGACCCGGCCTCGCTTGCCGTCGTCGAAACCGCTCTTACCACGCTGAACCCCTCTGCCATCGTCGCCGCCACGGCCTTCGCCTCGGGTGCTGAACCGGGCAGCCAGACGCTGTTCGACCGCGCCGGCGTGCCGGTATTCCAGGTAATCGTGGCAACGACGCGCCGCGATATCTGGCAAGAAAACCAGCGCGGCCTCGCCCCCGCCGATCTCGCCATGCACGTGGTCCTGCCCGAACTTGACGGCCGTATCCTGGCCGGCGCGATCTCGTTCAAGGGCGAGATGGACACCAATCCGGCGCTCGGTTTGCGCGCGCTCGCCAACCGCCCCGAACCCGACCGCGTCACGCAAGTGGCGGATCGGATAAAAGCCTTCGTCCGCCTGCAACGCACCCCGCGAGCCGAGCGCAAGCTTGCGATCCTGATCCCCGACTATCCAAGCGCACCCGGTCGCACCGGTTATGCGGTGGGTCTCGATGTGCCTTCCAGCGTTCTAGCCATGCTGCACGACATGAAAGACCACGGCTATGCCGTTGAAGCGATTCCGCAATCGCCTCGCGCGCTGCTGGAACTGCTGGAGCGCGGCAGCCACGGTTTGAGCACCTCCGACTATTTTGCCTTGTCCGAAGAACTGCCCGCCGCCGCATGCGAGGCCGTCGAGGCAGCTTGGGGAAAACTGAACACGACCCACCCCCAAATACCCTTCCGCGCCGCCACCTTCGGCAATGTCACCGTAACACTGGCTCCCGATCGTGGACGCTCCGCCGACCGCCGCGCCGACTATCACGACCCGACGCTGCCGCCGCGCCATGAACTGCTCGCCTTCGGCCTGTGGCTGCGAAGGGTGCTTGGCGTCCATGCCATCGTCCATGTCGGTGCGCATGGCACGCTGGAATGGCTACCCGGCAAGACGGTCGCCATGAGCGAAAATTGCTTTCCCGAGATCGTCACCGGCTCGCTTCCCGTCGTCTATCCCTTCATCGTTTCCAATCCGGGCGAGGCAGCACAGGCCAAGCGCCGCATTTCAGCCGTGACACTCGGGCACCTGCCGCCGCCGCTGATGGAAGCCGGACTGGACGAAAACCAGCAGAAGCTCGAGCGCTTGGTGGACGAGTATGCGCAAGCCGACGGCCTCGACCGCCGCCGCCGCGACCTGCTGGCCAAGCTGATCGTCGAAACCGCCGCGCAAACCAACCTCGCCAAGGAAGCGGGCGTCGCGAAAACCGATGCGCCCGACGAAGCCCTGCGCCGCATCGATGCCTGGCTGTGCGACCTGAAGGATTTCGCCATCAAGGACGGCCTGCATATTTACGGCCGCTCGCCCAAAGACGAGGCTGATCCCTTGCGCCGCCAGAGCACTGCCTCCGAGAAAGACGCGCTGATCGCCGCGCTCGACGGCAAGCACATCGCCGCCGGCCCGGCGGGTGCGCCGGCGCGTGGCCGTACCGACGTGCTGCCGACCGGGCGCAATCTGTTTACCGCCGACCCGCGCACCATGCCGACGCCCACGGCGTTCGACATCGGCAAGGCGGCCAGCGACGAAATCGTGCTCAGCTACATGCAGGCGCATGGTGACTACCCGCGCTCGCTGGTCATCGATCTGTGGGGTTCGGCATCGCTGCGCACCGGCGGCGAGGAAATCGCGCAAGGCCTGGCGCTGATGGGATGCCGCCCGCAATGGGATGCCGCCACCGGCCGCGTCACCGGCATCGAGGTGTTGCCGCCCGCTTTGCTTGGACGCCCGCGCGTCGACGTTACCTGGCGCATTTCCGGCCTGTTCCGCGACATGTTCCCGACGCAGATCGCGCTGATCGACGCTGCCGCTAATGCCGTCGCCACCCGCGACGAGGACGATTCGGAAAACCCGCTCGCCGCCGAAACCCGCGCCGCCGGAAGAATCAGCCCCCGCATTTTCGGCTCGTCGCCCGGCACCTATGGCGCGGGCGTCGAAGACCTTCTGTCCAGCGGCGACTGGAGCACCCGCGAAGAAATCGGCCAGGCCTATCTCGCAGCCGCGTCGCACGCCTATGGCGGCGCAAACGGCGAAGGTATTTCCATGCCGGGCGCGTTCGCTGAACGCATCGCCGAGGCCGACCTCCTCGTCCACACCGGCGACGACCCCGGCCGCGACATTCTGGAAGGCTCCGCCGACGTCGCCTTCATCGGCGGCTTTTCGGCGGCGCTGGCAGCACTTGGCAAAAATGCCGACGTCATCGTGCTCGACACCACCGACCCGCAACGCCCCCGCCCCCGCTCGATTTCTCAAGCCGTTTCGCGCGTCGTGCGGGCACGCGCCGTCAACAAGCGTTTTATCGACGGCCAGATGCGCCACGGCCCGCGCGGCGCTTCCGAATTAGCCGAAACGGTCGACCGCCTGGTCGGTTTTGCCGAGACGACGAACACCATTCAAGGCGAACTCATCGAGGCGCTGCACGACGCCTATGTCGGCGACCCGGAAGTTCGGGCGTTCATCCTGCGCGAAAACCCGGCGGCCGCCAAATTCATTGCCGAGCGTTTCCTGTCGGCCCGGCGGCGCGGCCTGTGGCACCCGCTGCGCAATTCCATCGACGACGACCTCGCCGCCCTCATTGCCGAAGCGACAACGCCCAACGAAGTGGAGGCGGCGGAATGAACGCCTTCACCCGGCGCGGCGCATGCCCGGCCCTGTCCGCACCAATGCAGACTGGCGACGGTTTGCTGGTTCGCCTCAATCCCGCAACCGACGGGCTCGCCCCGAATGAATTGATCGACCTGTGTGAAGCGGCACAGCGCCACGGCAACGGCATCATGGAAATCACCGCGCGCGGCAGCCTTCAGATACGCGGCCTAACGGCGGAAAGCGCCCAGCAATTGGAGTTGGAGGTGGACGCGCTCGGTATCCCGGTCCGCACCGGCGTACCGGTGGAAACCGGCCCGCTGGCCGGGCTTGATCCGGACGAGATCGCCGACCCGCGCCCCCTGGCGCAAGCGATCCGCAAAACGATTGCGGATACCGGCCTCTCCTCGCGTCTAGGGCCGAAAGTCTCCGTCGTGATCGACGGCGGCGGCCGGTTGACGATGGATGACATCCTTGCCGATATACGACTGACCACGCAGCGCCAAGACGGCGAGGTCATGTGGCGCCTCGCCATCGCCGGCAGCGCGATGACTGCCAAGCCGATCCGTTCGATGAACACCCCCGAAGCGCCGAGCGCCGTCCTTTCCATCCTGCAAGCGATTGCCGCATTGGGCCTCGAAGGCCGCGCCAAGGATTTGCTGGCCATCACGCCTGCCGCTCTAACGGTCCCTCGCGAAAACCGTTCACCCGTCGCCATCTTTCCTCTCGCCGATGACGCTTTTGCCGTCGGCATTGGCCTGCCCTTCGGATCGATGATGGCAAAAAAAATCATCGCGCTTGCCCGCGAGGCCAGCGCCCTCGGCGCAACGGAAATCCGCCTTGCGCCGCAGCGTGCGCTGCTTTTTCCCAAGCTTTCCAAAGCTGCCTGCCAAAAGCTGCAAGCGCGCGCCGCCGAACTCGGCTTCGTCACCAGTTCCACCGACCCGCGCACGAAAATCGCGGCATGCCCCGGTGCGCCAGCCTGCGCCTCGGGCCTGATCGCCACGCGCGAAATCGCCGATGAAATCGCGGGAAAACTTGCCGAATTGTTCGACCCGTCCTTTACGCTGCACATCTCCGGCTGCGCCAAGGGATGCGCGCACCCTGCCCCTGCGACCCTGACCCTGGTCGGCGACGAAAAGGGAGCCGGCCTTGTCGTGGACGGAACGGCAAAAAGCCTTCCTGTCGGCTACAGGCCACGCTATGACGCGGCACATGGCATCGGCCGCGTTGCAACGGCAATGCGCGCCGCTCACCGACCTGTCGAATCTACAGTCGCCGGCCTTGCACGGCTCGGCATTTCGGGCATCGCTCAAGCATACCGACAGGATTGAAAATGGCCGCCTACGACTATATCCACGACGGCACCGCGATCTATGAGCGCTCCTTCGCCATCATCCGTTCCGAGGCCGATCTTTCGCGCTTTTCGGAAGCCGAGGCCGATGTTGCCGTCCGCATGATCCACGCCTGCGGCCTGGTCGAGGCGGCTCAACACTTCGTATTCTCGGAAAATTTCGTCGCCGCTGCCCGTGCCGCCTTGCTGGCCGGCGCGCCGATCTTTTGCGATGCCGAGATGGTGGCGCGCGGCGTCACCGCTGCCCGCCTGCCCGCTGGAAACGAGGTGATCTGCACGCTACGCGACCCAAGCACGGCGCAACTGGCCAAGGAAATCGGCAATACCCGCTCCGCCGCCGCAATCGACCTGTGGGGTGAGCGCATGGCGGGGGCGGTCGTCGCCATCGGCAACGCGCCGACCGCGCTGTTTTACCTGCTGGAGAAACTGCGCGACGGCGCGCCGAAACCCGCCGCCATCATCGGCATGCCGGTCGGCTTCGTCGGTGCCGCCGAATCCAAGGATGCGTTGGCCGAAAATTCCTATGGCGTTCCCTACGCCATCGTTCGCGGCCGGCTTGGCGGCAGCGCCATGACCGCCGCCGCCCTCAACGCACTGGCGAGGCCCGGCCTATGACCACATCAGCACAAGGCCGCCTGATCGGCGTCGGCACCGGCCCCGGCGATCCCGAACTGCTGACGCTGAAGGCGGTGCGCGCGCTGGCCGAGGCCGATGTCGTCGCACATTTCGCCAAGCGCAACGCCAATGGCAATGCCCGCGCCATCGTCCATGGCCATATGAAGCCCGGAATTGTCGAACTGCCGCTCTACTATCCGGTCACCACCGAGATCGACAAGGATCACGACGACTACAAGGCGCAGATCCTGGCCTTCTACGAGCAGTCGGCCGCCGCCGTCGCCGCCCATCTCGATGCGGGCCGCACCGTTGCCGTACTGTCCGAGGGCGACCCGCTTTTCTACGGCTCCTACATGCATCTGCATGTGCGGCTGGCGCATCGTTTTCCGACCGAGGTTATTCCGGGCGTGACCGCCATGTCCGGCTGCTGGTCGGCGACCAGCCAACCCATCGTGCAGGGCGACGACGTGCTGACGGTGCTGCCCGGCACCATGAGCGAGGCCGAATTGACGCGCCGCCTGTCCGACACCGACGCAGCCGTCATCATGAAGGTCGGCCGCAATTTGCCGAAAATCAGGCGTGCACTGCAAGCATCGGGGAAGCTGGAAAAGGCCGTCTATGTCGAGCACGGCACCATGGCCAACGGCGCCTCCATGAAGATGACCGACAAGACCGATGACAAGGCCCCCTATTTCACCATCATATTGGTGGCCGGCTGGGTGAACCGTCCGGGTGAACTCACCTCAGGAGTGGTGCTGTGAGCGGGCGTCTGACCGTCATCGGCCTTGGCCCCGGCAACGCCAGCCAGGTCACGCCCGAGGCCACGCAAGCCGTCGCGGAAGCCGAATTCTTCTATGGCTACAAGCCCTATGTCGACCGGCTCGACCTGCGCGCCGACCAAGTGCGTGTCGCTTCCGACAACCGCGAGGAACTGGCCCGCGCCAGGGACGCGCTGATCAAGGCATCGCAAGGCCACCGCGTCGCCGTCGTTTCCGGCGGCGATCCCGGCGTGTTCGCCATGTCGGCGGCGATCTGCGAGGCGATCGAGGCCGGCCCGGCCGAATGGCGCACCATCGAGCTTTCCTTCATCCCCGGCATCACCGCGATGCTGGCCGTCGCCGCGCGCATCGGCGCGCCGCTCGGCCATGATTTCTGCGCCATCTCGCTGTCCGACAATCTGAAACCTTGGGACCTGATCGAACTGCGCCTGCTGGCGGCGGCGGGCGCGGGCTTCGTCATCGCGCTCTACAACCCGATCAGCAAGGCGCGCCCCTGGCAGCTTGGCCGCGCTTTCGAATGCCTGACCGCGATCCTGCCCGGCACCACGCCCGTCATCTTCGGCCGCGCCGCCGGCCGCCCCGACGAGCGCATCGAAACTTTTCTGCTGGCAGATGCCGACGCCACGAAAGCCGACATGGCAACCTGCATCATCATCGGCTCGCCGGAAACACGCATCATCAAGCGCGGCGACAAGCCGGCGCTGGTCTACACGCCGCGTTCGGCCACCGGGGCCAGGCAATGATCGATCATCTCGATCAGGGCCTCGACGGTTTCAGCGGAAGGCACATCCGGCAGGATCGGCCGTCGAACCATGATCACCTCGATGCCCAGCGCCCGCGCGGCCGCGATCTTGCCATAGGTGGCGAGCCCGCCGCTATTCTTGGAAACCATGACATCGATCCGGTGATCGACCAGCAGCGCGCGTTCCTCCGCTTCAGGAAACGGCCCGCGCGCCAGAACATAGGCAGCACTGGGAACAGCCAGCGGCGGCGTTACCGGATCGACGCTGCGCACAAGATAATGGTGCTGGGGTGCGGCCTCGAAAGCCGCAACTTCCTGCCGGCCAAGCGCGAGAAAAACTCTTTTGGGCTCCGTGCCCAACGCAGCGACTGCGCCGGCAACGTCGTCCGCAAGAATCCAGCGGTCGCCCGCGCCCTGTTCCCAACCGGGACGGCGCAGTGCCAGGATCGGCACGCCGGCCTTGTGCGCGGCGTCAGCGGCATTGGCCGAAATGCACGCCGCGTAAGGATGCGTGGCATCGACCAGCAGGTCGATTTTTTCTCCGGCCAGATAGGCGACCAGCCCGTCTACCCCGCCAAAACCGCCGACGCGCGTCGGCACGCCCTGCGCGACCGGATTTTCGGTGCGGCCGGCCAGCGAGAGCGTCACGGTGTGACGCATGGCGAGCTTGGCGGCCAGTTGCCTTGCTTCCGTGGTTCCGCCGAGGATCAGAATACGGTGGGTCATCATGCCTACTGAACATCAATCGCGCCCCGCCTGGCTAAGCGTCATCGGCATCGGCGAGGACGGTGTAGCGGGTCTGGGCGACGAGGCCAAGCGGCTGATTGCTGAAGCCGAATTCGTCTTCGGCGGCAAGCGCCACCTCGAACTGGCCCACTCCCTTGTCATGGGAGTACTCCACCAGTGGCCGACGCCCTTCGATGCGGAAATGCGTGATGTGCTGGCGCTTGTCGGGAAAAAGGTCTGCGTGCTGGCGTCCGGCGATCCGTTCCTGCATGGCGTCGGCGTCACGCTGGCGCGCAAGGTGCCGGTCAGCGAAATGCATGTCATTCCCGCACCGTCGAGCTTTTCGCTTGCCGCAGCACGGCTTGGCTGGGCGCTACAAGACGTCGAGACCATTTCACTGCACGGCAAGCCGATCGACCTGATCCGCCCACTGCTTCACGCTAAAACCCGCATTCTCGCGCTGACCTCCGATGCCGATGCGCCGAAGGCAATCGCGAAGCTTCTGACCGAAACAGGTTTCGGCCCCTCGAAGCTGACGGTGCTTGAGGCACTCGGAAGCCCGGAAGAGCGCATCAGCACCGCGCGCGCCGATTCCTTAACCATCGAAAATATCAATCCACTCAACGTGATAGCGCTCGAACTTGAATCAGAATCAGACGCGAGAATCCTGCCGCTGACAGTCGGCCTGACCGATCATCTGTTCGAGCATGACGGCCAGATCACCAAGCGCGAAATCCGTGCCGTCACGCTTTCCTCGCTTGCACCGCGTCGCGGTGAATTGCTGTGGGACATCGGTGCTGGCTCCGGCTCGATTTCCATCGAATGGATGCTGGCGCATCCCTCGCTGCGCGCCATCGCCATCGAGGCCGACCCGACACGCGCCGCCCGCATCCGCCGCAACGCTGCTGCCTGCGGCGTTCCCGGCCTCGCCACTGTCGAAGGTTCTGCCCCGCAGGCCCTTGCCGGTTTGCAACAGCCCGACGCGATCTTCATCGGAGGCGGCGGCACCGACGCCGACGTTCTGGACACCGCCATTCGCGCCCTAACCACCGGCGGGCGTCTGGTCGCCAACGGAGTAACGCTGGAAATGGAAGCGCTACTGCTGGCCCGCCGTGCCAGCCTTGGCGGCGAGCTGACGCGCCTTTCCATTTCGCGCGCGTCGCCCGTCGGCAGCATGCTGGCTTGGCGGCCCGCCATGCCCGTCACGCAATGGAGTTGGGTCAAGCCATGATCGTTGCAGGCATCGGCTGCAAAAAGGGCGTCGGCGCGAATGACGTGCGCGCCGCCATCGACGCGGCCCTCGCGGAACACGGCCTATCGACGGCAGACCTTTCCGCACTTGCCACCGCCCATTTCAAGCAGGCCGAGGTCGCCATCACGGCGGTTGGGCAAGCGCTTCGCTTGCCTGTTCTTCTGGTTGACAGAGCCGCATTACGGGCCGTGTCGCTGCGCGCGCTCACCCGCTCGGAGCATTCTCTCGCAGCCACAGGCTCGCCATCCGTGTCGGAAACCGCAGCCCTTGCCGCCGCAGGGCAACACGCGGAACTGCTCGGATCGCGCGTGGCGGTGGGCGGCGTAACCTGCGCCATAGCGACGAACGGAGCCCACGCATGACCGTCCATTTCATCGGCGCCGGACCGGGTGCGCCCGACCTCATCACCCTGCGCGGGGCAAGGCTGCTCGCCGATTGCCCGGTCTGTCTCTATGCAGGCTCGATCGTTTCGCCGGAACTGCTTCAGCATTGTTCGCCGGGCACAAAGATTATCGACACCGCGCCGCTGTCGCTCGACGAAATCGAAGCCGCCTACCTCGCCGCGCACGAGGCCGGCCACGATGTCGCCCGGCTGCATTCCGGCGATCTTTCGGTGTGGAGCGCGGTTGCCGAACAAATCCGCCGGCTGGAAAAGCACGGCATCGCCTATACGCTGACGCCTGGCGTGCCGGCCTTCGCCGCCGCTGCTGCAGCGCTTCGCCGCGAACTGACCATTCCCGAACTGGCGCAGAGCCTGGTGCTTACCCGCGTTTCCGGCCGCGCCTCGAAAATGCCGCCGGGCGAGACGCTGGCCGCTTTCGGCCGCACGGGTACTACCCTGGCCATACATCTGGCCATCCATGCCATCGACCGCGTCGTGGCTGAACTCAGCCCGCTTTACGGTGCCGATTGCCCGGTCGCCATCGTGTTTCGCGCCTCCTGGCCCGACGAGCGCGTGCTGATAGGCACGCTGGAAACGATCGAGGCGCAACTGGCGGCCGACCCGATGGAGCGCACCGCGATCATCTTCGTCGGCCGCTCGCTGGCCGCGCAGGAATTTGCGGAAAGCTCACTCTACGATGCCTTCTACCAGCGCCGCTTTCGCGGACGGGACGGATTATGAGCGCAACCACAGCCCTTGCCGGCGCTCTCGCCCGCCTCAACGCCCCGCTCCGTTCGCTGGAGCCGGGCCATGTCTGGCTGGCGGGTGCGGGTCCGGGCGACCCGAGCCTGCTGACGCTCGACGTGCTGAGCGCGCTTGCGCAAACCGATGCGCTGGTGCACGACGCGCTGGTGTCGCCCGAAATCGTCGCTGTCGCCGAACAGGCCGAGAAATTCTATGTGGGAAAACGTGGCGGCCGGCTGTCGATCCCGCAACGCGACATCAACGCCCTGCTGGTCAAGCTGGCGAAGGAAGGCCGCAAGGTGGCGCGCCTCAAGGGAGGGCACCCTTACGTCTTCGGGCGCGGCGGCGAAGAGGCGCTGGCGCTGGTTGAAAACGACATTCCCTACCGCGTGCTGCCCGGCATCACGTCCGCCTTCGGGGGGCTTACATCCGCCGGCATTCCCGCCACCATGCGTGGCGTCAACGGCGCGGTGATCCTGGCAACCGGCTTCGCCGCCGTGTCCGACGACCGGCCCGATTGGGCAGCCCTTGCCGGCACCGGCCACCCGCTCATCATCTATATGGGCCTGACCCACATGGCAGCGACAATCGCAGATCTGCGCGCCGGCGGGCTGGCGGCAGACACACCGGCGGCCCTGATCGAAAACGCCACCCTGCCCGGCGAACGCACGGTGGTCGCTACGCTCGGCACGCTGGCGGAAGCCGCAGTGCGGGAAAACGTGGTTTCCCCCGCCTTGATCGTCGTCGGCGGCATTGTCGCGATGCGGGCTGAACTGGCGCAAAAATCATGACCGCGAAGGCGATCATCATCGGCGCGCCGCGCTCCGGCTCCGGAAAAACCAGCGTCACCATCGGCATATTGCGCGCGCTGTCCCGGCGCGGCATCCGCGTGCGCGGCGCGAAATCCGGCCCGGACTACATTGACCCCGGCTTCCATGCTGCCGCGACCGGCCTTCCCGGTGTCAATCTGGACAGTTGGGCGATGACGCCGAGCCTGCTCAACGGGCTTGCGTCGCAGGCGTCCGACGATGCGGAATTCATCGTGCTCGAAAGCGCCATGGGCCTGTTCGACGGCATCCCGTCAACGCCCGGCCGCACCGGCGCCGCTGCCGATCTCGCTGCCCTTTACGGCGTCCCGGTGCTGCTGGTTCTGGACGTGTCGGGCCAGTCCACGACGGTAGCCGCCGTCGCAAAAGGCTTCGCGACCTACCATCCGGACGTGCGGATGGCGGGCGTAGTGCTCAACCGACTTGGCAGCGAACGCCACCGCAAACTCTGTACTGACGCGGTCGAGGCGCTTGGCCTGCCGGTGGTCGGCGCGATCCTGCGCGACCCGACACTTTCCATGCCAGAGCGGCATCTCGGGCTCGTTCAGGCAAGCGAACATACCGATCTGCTGGCCTTCATCGACCGAATGGCCGACATGGTCGAGGCCTCCATCGATCTCGACGCGGTGATGCGCCTGGCGGCTCCGCTCGCGCCCATCGGCGGCGACTTTGACGACGCGCTGCAACCGCCCGGCCAGCGTATCGCATTGGCGCAGGACACCGCGTTCACCTTCCTCTATCCGCATGTCGCCGCGCATTGGCGCGAGGTCGGCGTCGAAGTCGTGCCGTTCTCGCCGCTGGCCGATGAAGCGCCGCGCATGGATTGCGACGTCTGCTGGATACCGGGCGGCTATCCCGAGCTTCATGCCGGCAAATTAGCCGCTGCGCATAATTTCCGTGCCGGCATCCAGAAATTCGCGCAGGAGAAACCTGTCCATGGCGAGTGCGGCGGCTTCATGGTTCTGGGCGAGGTGCTGGAGGACGCAGCTGGCAAAAACCACAGGATGCTCGGCCTGCTCGGCCACTCGACCAGCTTCGCCAAGCGCAAGATGAACCTCGGCTATCGGCAGGCTCGGTTGCTCGCCGACTGCCCGCTGGGCGTTCGAGGCACGCAGGTGCGCGGCCATGAATTCCACTATGCGCGCATGATTTCCCCCGGCAATGACGACCCGCTCGCCGACCTTTCCGATGGACAAGGCAATCCGCTCGGCACCTCCGGCTACCGGCGCGGCCATGTCAGCGGCGCATTCTTCCACGCCATCGCGAAGGCCTGAACGATGAACCAGCCAAGCCCCCGCCAAGCACTTGCCGACATCGCGCTCAGCCTTGTCTTCTTCACGCGCCTGCCCTTGCCCATCATCGATTTTCGCGGCCGCACGCTGGCGCAGGCGATCTGGGCGGCCCCCATTGCCGGTTTGGCGGTCGCGCTCATCGGTGGCGCGATCTACACTGTTGCGACTTTTTGCGGCCTCGCTGCCGCGCCGTCCGCCGCTCTGACGCTGGCCTCGATGGCGCTCGCCACCGGCTGCCTGCATGAAGACGGCCTGTCGGATGTTGCCGACGGGTTCGGCGGCGGGAAGTCGCGGGAACAAAAGCTGGAGATCATGCGCGACAGCCGCATCGGCGCGTATGGCGCGGTGGCGCTAGGCCTCTCGCTGCTGATCCGCTGGAGCGCGCTGTCCGAACTCACCGGCATCTCGCATGCCCTGTGCGCCCTCATCCCCGCGCATATGGCTTCCCGCGCACTGGCCGGCGCGTTCATGCACATGCTGCCGCCTGCCCGCGCCGATGGCTTGTCGGCCGGTGCGGGAACGGTCTCGCTCGAAATCGCCGGCGTCGGCGCGATCCTCGGTGCGCTAGCGCTATTCTTTCTGGGCATAAGCGGCGCGGTCGTCGCCCTTGTCCTGTTGGCCGCGCTGTTCTTCGGCTTTCGCCTGATCTGCCTGAAACAGGTCGGCGGCCACACCGGCGATACGGTCGGCGCGCTTCAGCAACTGAGCGAGATCGTCATCCTGCTGGTTGCCTCCGTTTTTCTTTCCTGACTCATTGTTGGAGATTTTTGTCCCATGCCCTTCAAATCGCTCGAAGAATTGCGCACGGCCTGCCTCGACCTCCCGGCTGGCGACGAGAAAATGGCGGCTTCCGCCAGAAGCCGCCAGGACACATTGACCAAGCCGCAAGGCAGCCTTGGCAGACTGGAAGAGATCGCTTCATGGCTGGCGCGCTGGCAGGGCCAAGCCATACCGAAACTGGACCGCGTCAAGGTATTCGTGTTCGCCGGCAACCATGGCGTCACCGCGCAAGGTGTTTCGGCCTTTCCGTCGGAAGTGACGGTGCAGATGGTCGCGAATTTTGCAGGCGGCGGGGCCGCCATCAACCAGTTGGCCCGGATCGCCGGCGCGGAACTTGCCGTCATCCCGCTCGATCTTGACCACCCGACCGGCGATTTCACGCAAACCCCGGCAATGGAAACCGATGCATTCCTTGCTGCCGTATCGGTCGGCTATGACGCGGTGAACGCGGATCTCGATCTGGTCTGTTTCGGCGAGATGGGCATCGGCAACACGACGCCCGCCGCCGCGATTTCAGCCGCCCTGTTCGGCGGCGGCGCGCAGCAATGGACCGGGCGCGGCACCGGCGTCGACGACGCAGGCCTCAACCGGAAGGTTTCGGCCATTGAGACCGGGCTGAAGCGCCATGCCGGAGCGCTTTCCGATCCACTGGCGGTTGCCGCGGCACTGGGTGGGCGCGAACTTGCCGCCATTTTGGGCGCGACGCTTGCCGCGCGCCATCACGGCATCCCGGTATTGCTCGACGGCTTCGTCTGTTCGGCAGCCGTCGCACCGCTGGCCAAGTTGCATCCTTCCGGCCTTGCCCATACGCTGGCCGCGCATGTATCGGCGGAAGCCGGCCACCGCCGCCTGCTTGAAGTGCTCAACCTGCCGCCGCTGCTCGATCTCGGCATGCGGCTTGGTGAAGGCTCGGGAGCCTGCCTGGCCGTCAACATCGTGCGCTCGGCGCTGGAATGCCATGCGCGCATGGCGAGTTTCGCCGAGGCTGGTGTGTCGGAGAAGTAGTTACGCCAGCGCTTCGGCGAAAAAGCCGGTGAGCCGCTTCCAATGGCGCTCCGCGCCGGCCTCGTCATAGACGCTGTGGTCCGGCACGCACCAGCCATGCGCCATGCCGACATAGTTCTCGATGATGTGGTCGACTTCCGCCGTTCGAAATGCTTCGGCCAGACGTGCGGATTGCTCGGGCGGGAAGCTCTTGTCGATGCCAGCGCTGCCGACATAGACCCGCGCCTTGATCCGTGCGGCATTGTGATAAGGGCTGTCACCCGGGTCGCTGGCGAGATTGCCGCCATGAAAACTGGCGGCGGCCCCGATACGATCCGGAAAGGCGGCGGCGGCGTTCAGCGCACGCGCCCCGCCCATGCAGTAGCCGACCGCGCCGATGGGGCCGGTCGCGCCTTCCCGATCCAGTGCGTCTAGAAACGCCCCGGTGTCGGCCTGTGTCATCGCCTGCGTTGTGCCGGCCAGCATGCCGCGAAGCTGTGTAGCGGTCGGATCTACGGCAAATGCAGTCCTGGCGTCGAAGGGGCCATAGGGCGCATTGCGATAGAAGAGATCCGGCACCAGCACGACATAGCCTTCTCCGGCCAGCCGCTCCGCCATCCCGTCGAGCGCCGGGCGCGGGCCGAAGGCATCCATGTAGAAAATAACACCCGCGCCGGCGGAAACATCGTTGGCAGGCCGAAAGAGGCCGGCCTTGGCCATGCCGTCGTCCGTCTTGATCTCGATTTCTTTCTTCGGCATGCCGCCCTCCGCTGTTTCAGGCGATAGATACCCGTGTATTGGCCCGGTGCAAGCCAGTCCGGGAGGCTGCGCTTCAACATTTCGTGCGGGATGTTACCGTGAGAAAGCCGCCATGTGAAATGCCTGCATTTCCGCCGGATAGCGATACGCGGTGCCATAGGGGCAGGCATTGCGGTCGAGGCATCCGCCCGTGCGGCAGGCGTGACCGTTTGCGCCACGTACAAGCGACAGGCATCGTTCATAGGCGAAGCCGCCCACCGAATATGCATCGACAGGACAGGCTTTCAGGCAAGGTTTTCCGACACATGCGTCGCAAAGATGATTCGCGCTCTTAACAGGAAAATCGAACGCGATATCGAACAGCAACGCGCCGCGATAGGCATGCCACAGCCCGTATTCGGGGTGCATGAGGATCCCAAGTGGCGAGGATTTCAGGCCCTCGGCCCGCATCGCCCATTGCTGGAACGGGAGATAGGGCTGGTCATTGGGGCCGACCGCCCGCGCGCCCGTCTCCGTCGCGACGGCCCCGATCACCTCGCGCGACCAGCTATCGAGAGGATTTTTCAGGCCGGGAGGCTGTCCCTCGCGCCAGCGCGAAAAATGCGGCCAGGACGAGCCGCCTGCCTGCCCGACCAGCAGGACGGATTTTGCCGGCAGGCCGGAAGGACCGGGCGGCGGCTCGTCGTTGGCGTCAAAAACGAAGCCGCCGCGCGGAGTTAGCCCATTTTCAGCAAGGCCGACCGCAATTTCGGCAAGGAGAGCGCGGCCAGGACTCATGGCGTCAAGGTCAACGCTGCTTCTTGTCGGGGTCAGAGAACGCGCTCCGCCAGACTTCCTTGTGAATAATGTTGGCCACTTTAGCCCGGCCTGTATCGGGCTCCTTTCAAGTGAAGGCGTCGGGCATGGACTCCTTCTTTTTGGCGATGAAGTCCTTCAAGCCATCGTCGATGCCCGGATCGAGGAACGGCGCTTCGTATGTCTCCAGCCAATGGCGAGCCAGGATGTTGGCGCGCTGCGGCGCGGTCTTTTCGCCCTCGGCCAGCCATTGCTCGAACGAATTGTTGTCGGCAATGGACGAGCGGTAGAAGGCTGTCTGGAAGTTCGCCTGCGTGTGGTCGCAGCCGAGATAATGGCTGCCCGGCCCGACCTGGCGGATAGCGTCCATCGCCTGGCCGTTTTCGGAAAGATCCACGCCCTCGGCGAATTTCTGCGTCATGCCGAGTTGGTCGATGTCCATCATGAACTTGTCGTAGCTGGAGGCGAGGCCGCCTTCGAGCCAACCTGCCGCATGCAGCACGAAATTGGTGCCGGCCAGAATGGTCGAATTCAGCGTGTTGGCGCTCTCATAGGCGGCCTGCGCATCCTCGACCTTGGAGGCGCACAGCGAACCGCCGGTGCGGAACGGCAGACCGACACGGCGCGCAAGCTGCGCCGCACCGTAAGACACCAGCGACGGCTCCGGCGTACCGAAGGTCGGCGCACCCGACTGCATCGAAATGGACGATGCGAAAGTGCCGAACAGCACCGGCGCACCCGGCTTGATCAACTGGGTGAAGGAAGCGCCGGCCAGCACTTCGGCCAGAACCTGCGTCAGCGTGCCGGCAACCGTCACCGGGCTCATCGCGCCGGCCAGAATGAACGGGGTTACGATGCAGGCCTGGTTGTGGCGCGCATAGACTTTCAGCGCGCCCAGCATGGTTTCGTCGAATACCATCGGCGAGTTGGCGTTGATGAGCGAGGTCAAAACCGTGTTGTTTTCGACGAAATCGTCACCGAACAGGATCTTGGCCATCGCGATCGTATCTTCCGCGCGCTCAGGTGCTGTGACCGACCCCATGAACGGCTTGTCGGAATACTTGATGTGCGAATAGATCATGTCGAGATGGCGCTTGTTGACCGGCACGTCGACAGGCTCGCACACCGTGCCGCCCGAATGGTGGATCGACGGCGCCATATAGGCCAGCTTCACGAAATTGCGGAAATCCTCGATCGTCGCATAACGGCGGTTGCCGTCGAGATCGCGCACGAAGGGCGGACCATAGACCGGCGCGAATACGGTGGCGTTGCCGCCGATCTGCACGGAGCGCTCGCTGTTTCGCGCATGCTGCGTGTAAACGGAGGGCGCGGTCTTCAGCAGCGACCGGCACAGGCCCTTGGGAAAGTGCACGCGCTCGCCCTTTACGTCGGCGCCGGCTTCTTTCCAGAGCTTCAGCGCTTCTTCGTCGTCGCGGAAGATGATGCCGGTCTCTTCGAGAACAATGTCCGTATTCTTCTCGATCAGCGCCAGACCTTCCTCGTCCAGCACGTCGTAAACCTTGATGTTGCGCTTGATATAGGTGAGCTGGGTGCCGGGGCCGCCGCCGGAACGCGCCGCGCGCCGCGCCGCCGCGCCGCCGCTGGCTGCACGCCCGCGTCGCGTATTCGACGCTTCCTGGTCAACTGCCGCGTGTTCGCTCATGATCGTTCTTCCTTGAAAACGTTTCCGGCCGCTCATATTGCGGCTTCCCGCCGGATCGTAGTCATGCACCCTAATCGAAACGGCCAGCCAGCGCCAACGCCTGTCGCAAAATCGACAAGGAATCCGATTGATTTCCAGTCGCTTTCTTTTTGCCGGAAGTCGCAAATCAGCTATGGATAGACACCCCCCACGGGATAGGTATTGTCCAACGTATTAGCCCTGCGGCTGATCGCTTGGCATTTGGAGCTGGATAAACATGGCCGACGACGAGATCATTCTGTCCGAGCTTTCCGACGACGAACTCGTGCAGCAGATGCACGACGACCTTTATGACGGGTTGAAGGAGGAAATCGAGGAAGGCACCAACATCCTGCTGGAGCGCGGCTGGATACCCTACAAGGTCCTGACCGAGGCCCTGGTCGAGGGCATGCGCATCGTCGGCGAGGATTTCCGCGACGGCATCCTGTTCGTGCCGGAAGTGTTGCTGTCCGCCAACGCCATGAAGGCCGGCATGTTCATCCTGCGCCCGCTGCTTGCAGCCACCGGCGCACCGAAGCAGGGCAAGATGGTCATCGGCACCGTCAAGGGCGATATCCACGACATCGGCAAGAACCTTGTCGGCATGATGATGGAAGGTGCGGGCTTCGACATCATCGATCTCGGCATCAACAACTCGGTCGAGAAATATCTCGCCGCCATCGAAGAGCACCAGCCCGACATCCTGGGCATGTCGGCGCTTTTGACCACGACCATGCCTTACATGAAGGTCGTGATCGACACGATGAAGGAAAAGGGCATCCGCGACGATTACGTCGTCATGGTCGGCGGCGCGCCGCTCAACGAAGAGTTCGGCAAGGCTGTCGGCGCCGATGCTTATTGCCGCGATGCGGCCGTGGCGGTCGAGACGGCCAAGGACTTCATGAAGCGCAAGCACAACCTTCTCGCCAACGCCTGAACAACGAGAGGGCCGCCCTTTCGAGCGGCCCTTCGGCTGACCACACCACGGTTAAGTGGGAAGCCTGCAAGTATTACTCCGTAGCGTTGGCGACGTTGTTGCCAGCGTTCTGCGTGGCGTTGACCGTATTTGCCGCGTCCTTGCCGACACCGCGGATGGTGTTGGCGCAGCCGGTCACGACCAACAGGCTGGCAATGGCGGCGATGGATGAATATCTGGATAGTGTCATGACTGGCCTTCCCTCTCATGAATGAACGCGCCTCCACAAACGGCAGAACGTTGAACTTGTTCCATGGAACACGCGCTTAAAATCACCAACGCCGACAAGGCCGGAAAGCCCGAGCGGCTTTTGGTCATCGCCTGCGGCATGCTGGCGCGCGAAATCCTGGCGGTGAAGCAGGAACTCAAGCTCGATCACCTCGAACTCACCTGCCTGCCCGCCGAGTTCCATTTTTATCCCGACCGTATCGCGCCGGCCATGGACAAGGCCATCACCGACGCCAAGGCTGAAGGCTACGAGCATATCTTCGTCGGCTATGCCGATTGCGGCACGGGCGGCTATCTCGACCGGGTCTGCGAGAAACACGATGTCGAGCGCATGCCCGGTCCGCACTGCTTTGCCTTCTACCAAGGCATGGAAGCCTACCGGAAACTGGCCGACGACGACATGATGTCGTTCTACATGACCGACTTCCTGTGCCGCCAGTTCGATGCCTTCTTTATGAAGCCGCTCGGGCTGGACAAGCATCCGGAGCTTATCCAGGACTATTTCGGCAATTACGAAAAGCTGATCTACCTTGCCCAAACCGACGATCCGGAACTCGACAAGGTAGCTGAAAGCGCCGCAAAAATGCTCGGCCTTGTCTATGAGCGCCGCCCCACCGGTTATGGCGACCTGCCGGCCGGACTCGCGCATGCCGCACGAATTGCTGCTCGGGCCAAATAGACCTGTATCCTGCCCGGCCGTTGGCTATGACGCCCAAACCCCGTATGCTTCCCGTTGCAGGCCAAAAACGGGGGACTGGATGAATTTTCGCACGATAGGCCTCGCGGCCGTTTTGGCGATTGGCGCATCGGCCGCCCTGGCGGATGGGGTGGTGCAAAAGCTCATCACGCCGGCTGATAAAACCCGGCTCGATCAGTATGGCGAGACGCGCAAGGCAGCGCTCAAGGAAGCCAGGGCTGGCGATCCGGCTGAGGTGAAGCAACTGGACGATCTGCTCGCCAGGCCGCTGGTGGCGTTTTCGGACACTAATCTAACCGGCAACTGGGACCTAACCGGCAACTGGCGCTGCCGCACCATCAAGGTCGGTGGCGATTTCGGTGCTCTGGTCATCTATGGCTGGTTCAAATGCAAGGTTACGGACGACGGCTCCGGCTGGTTCCTGAAAAAGACCAGCGGCTCGCAGCGCACCACCGGGCTCTTCTACGACGATGGCGAAAAACGTTCGATCTATCTCGGCTCCTTCTACGTCGCGGGCGATCCTGTGGAACCCTATGGCAGCGGCCCCAAGACCGATCAGGTCGGCTACGCTTTCCGCAACGGCCCGGATGCGTGGCGCATCGAATTCCCCGCGCCATACTATGAATCCAACCTCGACATTCTTGAGTTCAAGCGCTGAACACCAAGGCTTAACCGGGTCAAGCACAGGATATTGGCGAGTGCGCGCGGCAGACCCTGCGCCGACAACAAGGTCGAGCCATGGCTTCAACGATTGAATCGCACGCCCCGATCGTGGTCGTCACCGAAGGCGGCTTGCATATCTGGGCCATCGTCAACGCGCTTGCGGACCCTTTCGGTCCGATCGACGTGATCCTCGAACAGCCTGAATCGAAAAAGCACCTGCTGATGCGGCGCGCCCGCCGGCAGGGCTGGGTTTCGGCTGCCGGGCAGCTTGGAACCATGCTGCTGACGCGATTGGGCAAGCGATTCTTCACCGGCCATATGCAAAAAATGATCCGCGAGGAAAATCTGCGCATCGAACCCTCGGCCGATCAGTCGGTCATCCACGTCCCGTCAGCCAATTCGCGCGCCTGCCTAGAGGCGATTGCGAAAATCCGGCCGGACGTCGTGTTGCTGGCCGGGTGCCGCCTGATGTCCAAGGACATCCTCTCCGAAATTCTCTGCCCTGTGCTCAATTACCACGCCGGGATCACGCCAAAATATCGCGGCATGAACGGCGGCTATTGGGCATTGGCCTCCAATGACGCGGAAAATTTCGGCACGACGGTCCATCTCGTCGATTCCGGCGTCGATACGGGTGCTGTGTTGCGCCAGGCGCGGGGAACGCCGCAACCGGGCGATACGATTTCAAGCTACGCGCTGCGGCAGGCAGCCTTTTCGCGCGCAATTTGTGTCGAGGCGGTTGCGGATGCGCTGGCCGGAAAGCTCTCGCCATTCGACCCCAAATTACCTTCGAAACAATGGTTTCACCCGACCGTCTGGTTCTATCTCTGGGCCGGATTCCGGCGTGGCGTCTGGTAGAAAACCCCTTACTCGCGATCTTTCTTTTTGCGACATCCGCATCTGTCGCTTTTGAAGGCGCGCGCGTCGTCCCATAACAAGCAGTCCGACAACGCATGCAGCAATGCTCGAAACTACGAGGAGTACAATTCATGGCCGATCTGATCGTCGTTTACTGGCGCGATATTCCTGCCCAAGTCATTGTGAAAAGAGGCCGGCAGACCGCCAAGCGCGAACTGTCGCTGCGCTTCACCGAAGCCATCGACATGGCCGCTATGCGCAGTGGCTCGGCCGAGTCCGGCGACTATTTGTCCGAGTGGCGCAAGGCCGATCCGGTGCCTGTCAGCGATGAGCTAGAGGCCGAGGCGGACAAGGCGGCGGCGCACCTCGAAGAAAAATTCGACCGGGAGCGACTGATCGCTCTCGCCAAGGCAGGCGGCAAGGAAAATGTCTGAAAACCAGCCGGCATCGACCACGGCCGCCGGACCGGCAACAGCTTCAAACACCATGGTGCCCCCGGCCCCGGCAGGGGTGACGCAGGCAACCATGGTCAAGAAGACGGCGCCGAAAAGCGCCTATAAGCCGGCCGACGTTTCGCCGCAGCGGCGCGTGCAGCGTTCGTTTGCGGTGCGGCTCTGGTCGGTGCGGCATTCGCGGCTGCTCGAATGGTTTTATGCCAAGTTCGCCGACGCCTTCCTGATGCTGCATCCCCTGTGGAAGGGCATCGGCTATGGCCGCGTCGAAGCACCGATCAAATTCATCGAGAAGCGCGTGAAAGGCTTCATGTTCGACTGCCGCATGTGCGGCCAGTGCGTCCTGTCCTCGACCGGCATGTCATGCCCGATGAACTGCCCCAAGCAGTTACGCAACGGCCCCTGCGGTGGTGTCCGCGCCAACGGTCATTGCGAAGTGGAACCGGGCATGCCCTGCGTCTGGGTCAAGGCATGGGAAGGTTCCCGGCAGATGGTGCATGGCGACAAGATTCTCGACGTCCAGAAACCGGTCGACCAGTCGTTGCGTGAAACATCGGCCTGGCTTCGGGTGACCGCTCAGGCCGCTGCCGCCCGTGAAACCGCCAAGGCCGCATCAATCAACAACGGGGCATCGGCATGATCGGGCGCCAGCGCGACGAAAACCCGGCCGGCATCGACCTGCCGCTGGAGCCCCTGCCCGGCCACACGTCGCGCGGGCGGCTGGAACGCATATTGCGGCGCGGCGAATTCGCGGTGACGACCGAACTCAATCCGCCCGACAGCGCCGATCCCGAAGACGTTTATAACCGCGCCAAGATATTCGAAGGCTGGGTCGACGCCATCAACGCGGTCGATGCTTCGGGCGCGAATTGCCATATGTCGTCCGTGGGCATCTGCGCCCTTTTGACCCGCATGGGCTATGCGCCGATCATGCAGATCGCCTGCCGCGACAAGAACCGCATCGCCATCCAGGGCGACGTGTTGGGTGGGGCCGCCATGGGCGTCGCCAACATGCTTTGCCTGACCGGTGACGGCGTGCAGGCGGGCGACCAGCCCGGCGCCAAGCCGGTGTTCGACCTCGACTGCATGTCCCTGCTCGAAACCGTCCGCATCATGCGCGACAACGGCAAATTCCTGTCGGGTCGCAAGCTGACGACGCCGCCGCAGTTGTTTTTGGGTGCAGCCATCAATCCCTTCGCACCGCCCTACGATTTCCGCCCGCACCGGCTCGGCAAGAAGATCGCCGCCGGCGCGCAATTCGTGCAAAGCCAATACTGTTTCGACGTACCGATGTTTCGCACCTATATGCAAAATGTACGCGACCTCGGCTACACGGATAAGGTCTTCATCCTGTGCGGCGTCGGTCCGCTGGCTTCGGCCAAGACGGCGAAGTGGATCCGGGGCAACGTGCCGGGCATCCATATTCCCGACGCTGTCATCAAGCGGCTGGAAGGCGCGCAGGACCAGAAGAAGGAAGGCAAGCAGCTCTGCATCGACATCATCGACGAGGTGAAGGAAATCCCCGGTGTCTCGGGTATCCATGTGATGGCCTATCGCCAAGAGGAGTATGTGGCCGAGATCGTCGACGAATCGGGCGTGCTGAAGGGTCGTCGGCCCTGGAAGCGCGAGGCGCGAAGCGACGACCAGATGGTTTCGGACCGGCTCGACCAGATATTGAACGAAGACATTACCGAAACGCAGGTGGATATGGTGAAGACCGCGCATTGACCGGATGACGGCAACCAAACGCTTGATAGAAAACAGATAACGATATAAAGAACCCTTTATATCTTAATGGAGAAATTCATGACCCGCACCATCGTCGCCTCGGCGACCCGTGAGATCGTCATCGGCTTCGATCAGCCCTTTTGCGTGATCGGTGAGCGCATCAATCCGACGGGTCGCAAGAAGCTTGCGGCCGAGATGCAGGCTGGCAATTTCGAGACAGTCATCCGGGACGCACTGCAGCAGGCCGCGTGCGGCGCGACCATGCTCGACATCAATGCGGGCGTCACCTCCGTCAATCCGAATGAAACGGAGCCTGGCCTGCTGGTTCAGACGCTGGAAATCGTCCAGAACCTGGTCGACCTGCCGCTGTCCATCGACAGTTCGGTGTCGGCGGCCATCGAGGCGGCGCTGAAGGTCGCCAAGGGCCGCCCGCTGGTCAATTCCGTCACCGGCGAGGAAGAAAAACTCGAGGCCATCCTGCCGCTTATCAAGAAGTACAATGTGCCGGTCGTCGCCATCTCCAACGACGAGACCGGCATTTCCATGGACCCCGACGTACGTTTCGCCGTCGCCAAGAAGATCGTCGAGCGTTGCGCCGATTTCGGCATCCCCGCGCACGACGTGGTCGTCGACCCGCTGGTCATGCCGATCGGCGCGCTGGGCGACGCGGGCCGGCAGGTTTTTGCGCTGCTGCGCCGGCTTCGCGAAGAACTCAAGGTCAACACCACGTGCGGCCTGTCCAACATTTCGTTCGGCCTGCCGCATCGCCACGGCATCAATGCCGGCTTCATCCCGATGGTCATCGGCGCCGGCATGACCAGCGCGATCATGAACCCGGTCCGTCCGCAGGAAATGGAAGCCGTGCGCGCCGCCAATGTGCTCGCCGGCACCGACAAGGACTGCACGAACTGGATCAAGATCTACAAGGATTACAAGCCCGGCGAACACGCCGCCCCGCCGCAGGTCGCCGTCAATGCGCCGGGCGACGGTGCCGCCGGCGGTGGACGCCGCCGCGGCGGACGCGAAGCCCGGATGGGCCGAGGTTAGGTAGCACGAAGTATCGCCTTCTCCCTTCAAAAGACCGGAGAAGGGTAGAATCGAGAGCGGCCAACCTGCACTGGCCGGAAAGTGAAGTATAATGAACACGCAGCCAAAATTGACCGACCCGTTGGTGCTGTTCATGCCTTCCGGCAAGCGGGGCCGCTTCCCCATCGGCACGCCGCTGCTGGATGCGGCCCGCCAGCTCGGCGTCTATGTCGAAAGCGTCTGCGGCGGTCGCGCCACCTGTGGGCGCTGCCAGATCGAAGTGCAGGAAGGCAATTTCGCCAAGCACCAGATCGTCTCCTCGCTCGACCACATTTCGCCAAAAGGCCCGAAGGAGGAGCGCTACGAACACATTCGCGGCCTGCCCGACGGCCGCCGTCTGTCCTGCTCGGCAACGGTTCAGGGCGATCTTGTCATCGACGTGCCGCAAGACACCGTCATCAACGCGCAGGTGGTGCGCAAGGCCGCTAGCGACCGCCATATCGAGCGCAACCCCGCCATCCAGCTTTGCTATGTCGAACTGGAAGAGCCCGACATGCACAAGCCGCTGGGTGACCTCGACCGCCTGAAGCTGGTTTTGGAAAAGGACTGGGGTTGGAAGGACCCGCTGATTGCCCCCCATCTGATCCCGCAGGTGCAGGGCATCCTTCGCAAAGGAAATTGGGGCGTCACCGTCGCCATCCATCGCGACATGGACGTTTCGCGCCCGTTCATCATTTCCATGTGGCCGGGCCTGAAGAACGAGGCCTATGGCATCGCCTGCGACATCGGCTCGACCACCATCGCCATGCATCTGGTGTCGCTGTTGTCAGGCCGCATCGTCGGGTCTTCGGGCACGTCCAATCCGCAGATCCGCTTCGGCGAAGATCTGATGAGCCGCGTGTCCTACGTGATGATGAACCCGGACGGCCGCGAAGCCATGACGATTGCCGTGCGCCAGGCGGTCAATGAATTGATCGGCAAGGTCTGCGAGGAAGGTGGCGTCGACCGCCACGACATTCTGGACGCCGTATTCGTCGCCAACCCGATCATGCACCATCTGTTCCTCGGCATCGATCCGACCGAGCTCGGCCAGGCGCCCTTCGCGCTCGCTGTATCGGGCGCGTTGCAATACTGGGCGCACGACATCGACATCGACATCAACCGCGGCGCGCGGCTCTACACGCTGCCTTGCATTGCCGGCCATGTCGGCGCGGATGCCGCAGGCGCCACGCTTGCCGAAGGCCCCTACCGTCAGGACAAGATGATGCTGCTGGTCGATGTCGGCACCAATGCCGAAATCATCCTCGGCAACCGCGCGCGGGTGGTTGCGGCTTCCTCGCCGACCGGCCCAGCGTTCGAGGGGGCCGAGATTTCCGGCGGCCAGCGCGCCGCACCGGGCGCCATCGAGCGCGTGCGCATCGACCCGGAAACGCTGGAGCCGAAATTCCGGGTCATCGGCGTCGAACTATGGTCCGACGAAGCAGGCTTCGATGAGGCTGCAAAAGCGGTCGGCGTCACCGGCATCTGCGGCTCCGCCATCATTGAAGTGGTGGCCGAAATGTACCTGTCGGGCATCATCTCCGAAGACGGCGTCATCAATGGCGACCTTGGTGCGCGCTCGCCGCGCGTATTCCAGGACGGCCGCACCTTCTCCTACCTGCTGCGCGACGGCGAACCGCGCCTGGTCATCACCCAGCGCGACGTGCGCGCGATCCAGCTCGCCAAGGCGGCACTCTATGCCGGCGTCAAGCTATTGATGGAAAAACAGGGCGTCGACCACGTCGACATGATCCGCTTCGCCGGCGCATTCGGCTCGTTCATCGATCCAAAATACGCCATGGTGCTGGGCCTGATCCCCGATTGCGACCTGGCCGAGGTCAAGGCCGTCGGCAACGCTTCCGGCACCGGTGCGCTCATGGCCCTGCTCAACCGCGAACATCGCCGCGAGATCGAGGACGAGGTTCATCGCATCGAGAAGATCGAGACGGCACTTGAGCCGCATTTCCAGCAGATCTTCATCGACGCCATGGCGCTTCCCAACAAGGTCGATGCGTTCCCCCACCTGTCGAAAGCGGTCAAGCTGCCGCCCCGGCAGATGGATTCGGCCGAGAGCATCGCGGCTGCCGCCGCCGGTGACGCCGCGCCGCGCCGCCGCTCTCGGGAAGAACGCGCGGCGCGACGCAGCCGCGATTAGACCATACGCATCGCCTTGCTACCGAGGCGATGCATAGTCCACGGTCAGAACTTTCCCGTTTCCCTGAACACATCGAACGTCGTTCGAATGTGATCAGCGACGGCATTCACGGGTGCGCTGGCGTCGGGCGATACTACCATGGCCAGATTGTAGTTGCCGATGGAAGGCAAGCCGTCTTTTGAGCCGAGTTCGACCATATCGTTGCCGAGGAAGGATTTCGGCAGCGGCGCGACCGCAAGGTCGGCCATGATGGCGGCGCGCTGGCCCGCCGTATGCGAACTCATATAGGCCACCCGGTAATTGCGGCCTTCACGGCCAAGCGCATCCAGCGCCCCTGCCCGCCAGACGCAGCCCTCTTCCCACATCGACACCGGCAAGGGCTCGCGCATATAGGCGCAGCCACCCTTTGCGCCGGCCCACACGATCGGCTCGGTGAGCAGCACTTCCGCGCCAATCGCGCTGGTCTTGTAGGAATTGGTCAGCAGCGTGATGTCCAGCGCCCTGTCGTCCATGCGCCGCCGAAGATTGACGCTCTGGTCGATGGTGACGTCCACCGCGATAGACGGGTGGGACTGGGCGAACCGCTTGAGCACATGCGGCAACACGCGTTCGCCGTAATCGTCCGGCGACCCCAGGCGCACGACGCCGATCATGTCGGGAACGATGAATTTGGCGACGGCCTCCCGGTTGATCGCCAAAAGCCTGCGCGCATAACCGAGCAGCATTTCACCGTCCGTCGTCAGCGCCACCGAGCGGGCATCGCGGGAAAATACGGAGCGGCCAAGGATATCCTCCAGCTTCTTGATCTGCATCGAAACGGCTGACGGAGTGCGAAACACCGCATTGGCGGCGGTGGTGAAACTGCCGGTTTCGGCGATGGCCACAAAGGTGCGCAAAACGTCGAGGTCAAGCAGTGGCAAAGGGTGATTGAGTGGGGCGTTCATCGGGAAGTCGCTTTCAATTTTTCTGATTCAAAAGATCATTCCATTTCGTTTGATTGAACAGCATTTCGGGCTGATAGTCAATTCCAAGAGTACGGGATCGTCCCGTAGGTCGACGCCGGAAATGCCCGGCAACCATGGAAGGAGAAGGCTATGTCTATCTTGTCATCCATCGGCCAGATCGCTACCCGTTATAGCGCTGCCCGCGCCCGCTACCTCACCGAACGCAGCATCCGTTCGCTGCCGCCGGAACTGCAAAAAGACATTGGCTGGCCCGAAGTCGCCGATTGCCTCACCCGCAACAGCCTCACCCTCGACCCCTGCGCGGGAGCGCGCTAACGCTGAGAACTTGGCCTGCCGACATAGCGCGGCAGGCCACCTGGCAAAGACGTAAAATGCCTTTGCCGGGTGGACGATCCTGGGAAGCGTAGCGCAACAGTGACCAAGTCCCGGTCTTCTGTCGCTTTTCATATCTAGCGCTTCGTTTTTGCGATCTACTTTTCGTCCACACACGCCTATATGCGCATCCAGCAAACGAGCTGCCCCACTCCATTAAGCGAAGGCGACCCGTCTAAGCAAACCGAATGGAGATTGAGATGAAGTTCTTTAGCCGCCTGTTTACCCGCCGCGAAATGAACCTGACGACGGCGCTCGAGCGCCAGCGCCTTGCCAACACCATGCCCGGCCAGACCGGTGCGGTCGCGGCTGCCCGCCTTGGCTTCGTGGCCTGATCCAGCCTGTCCTCCAGGCAACGTTCTACACATCTGACTTGAGCGCCGCTTCGGTTTTGCCAAAGCGGCGCTTTCGCTCGCCTCAACCGGATCACGAGCAGCGCAACTATACTTTGATCTGCGATTGCCCATCTGCGACCCATGTCGCAATTTAATCTTCCGGGGCCAGCGTAGCATATTGACAGGAAACGTTTTTCCTGATGACGCTATACTGATCGCGACGTTCTGTTCGCGCCATCGTCGCGGTGGGAGATTTCCGTGAACGTCGCAAAGCAATCAGTCAAAAGATCGCTCGTTTTCTTTCTCGTACCCGACTTCACCATGATCGCTTTTGCGACGGCGCTCGACCCCCTGCGCTCGGCAAACCGGATGCTCGGCTACGAGGCGTATCGCTGGCGCCTCACAAGCATCGACGGATTGCCGGTTCGTGCATCCAACGGTGTGGAATGCGCCGTGGATACCTCCCTTGAGGACGAGCGCAGGAAGATGTCCGGCATCGACAGGCCCTCGATGGCCATTGTCTGCAGCGGCATCGATGTTGAAAGATACCATAACAAGTCCGCTTTCGCGTGGCTGCGCGAGGAATACAATCGCGGCGTCGCCATCGGCGGCCTCTGCACCGGCGCGCACATCCTGGCGGCGGCCGGCCTGTTGTCCAACAAGCGCTGCGCCATCCACTGGGAAAACCTGCCGGGGTTCTCGGAGGCCTTTCCCAAGGCAAACGTGTTCGCCGATCTGTTTGAGGTCGACCAGAACATCTATACCTGCGCCGGCGGCACCGCAGCGCTCGATATGATGTTGAAGCTGATCGGCGACGATTTCGACGAGAGCCTCGTCAATCGGGTCTGCGAGCAGGTGCTGACCGACCGCGTGCGCAGCCCCACCGACCGCCAGCGCCTGCCATTACGCGCGCGTTTGGGCGTCCAGAACTCCAAGGTGCTGACCATCATCGAACTGATGGAAGCGAATTTGTCCGAACCTTTATCCCTGATCGAGATCGCCGATCATGTGGATTTGTCGCGGCGCCAGATCGAGCGGCTGTTCCGTACCGAAATGGGCAGGTCGCCCGCCCGCTACTATCTGGAAATTAGGCTCGACCGCGCCCGCCACCTGCTGATCCAGTCGTCCATGCCTGTCGTCGAAGTGGCGGTAGCCTGCGGCTTCGTTTCGGCGTCACATTTTTCCAAATGCTACCGCGAACTCTATGCGCGTTCCCCCCAGCAGGAGCGCGTCGACAGGAAGCAGTTGCTGGTAGCCTAAGCTGCGTGGACGGCTACGGAAGTGGCCGCAGTTGCGGCCGGCCCAGCCGACTTTGTCAGATGGCCGGGCCGTACCGCTGCCGATATCAGCTTCGCGGCTTTAGATTCTCCGGGTCGTAGAGCGGCTTGTAGCCGACGCCGGCAACCTCGACCGGATAGGTCTCGCCAAAATATTCGACCGTCAGCTTCTTGCCTTCCTGGCAGTAAGCCCAGGGTAGGTAAGCCAGCGCTATGTTCTTGCCGACGGTCGGGCCGTAGGCGACAGAACTCGTGTACGACGGGCGGCCGAGTTCATCCACCAATGTCTCGCCCGTTGCCGGGTCCATGACCGGCATGATGCCGACCGGGTAGCGCGCGACACCCTTGGCATCGACATTGTCGGTCATGACCAGGGTGCAGAGCATGGTAGGCTGGTGCTCGCGGGCTCGATATTCCAGATGCTTCGCCTTGCCGCAAAAATCGGCTTCCTTGACCTTCGGTCGGGCAAGATCGGCCTCGTAGAGATTGTATTCGGTCAACAAATCGGCGTTCTGGAGGCGCAGGCTTTTCTCCATGCGGCGGCTGTTGGCGTAGGTCTCGACGCCGACGGCCATGACGCCGGTCGAGCGCAACGCGTCCCAGACGGCCAAACCGTCCTCGTAGCGCATGTGCAGTTCCCAGCCCTGCTCGCCGACATAAGAGAGGCGGAAAGCGGTGACGTCCTTGCCGCCTATACGGACCGGCTTGATCGCGGCAAACGGGAAATTCTCCAGCGACAGGCCTTCGGGATTTTCTACGACCTTCTGCAATGTCTGGCGGGCGTTCGGCCCCCATATGCCGATGGTGATGTATTTTTCAGTCACGTCAGTAACCGTAACGTCGAAGCCCCTGTCGGCCGCCGCCCGGCGGATGTAGTGGAAATCGCGCGGGCCCGCGTCCGCGCCGTCGATGACCCGGCAACGATCCGCCATGCGGATCACGGTCAAATCGGCGCGCACCATGCCTTCCTCGTCGAGGAAGTGGGTGTAGATGCCCTTGCCGATCATGTTGTCGCCGCCGATCTTGGCCGCGCACAGCCATTCCATCAGCGCCACATGGTCCGGCCCTTCGACGTCGACGATCGCGAAATGCGACAGGTTGATGATGCCGCAATCCTCGCTCAGGGCGAGATGCTCGGCGTTGGAGACGCGCCAAAAATGTCGGTTGTCCCATTCGTTTTCGCGCACCGGCACGCGGTTGCCGTATTTTTCAAGCAGATGCTCGTTGGCGGCATAGCCGTGGGCGCGCTCCCAGCCGCCCAGTTCCATGAAATAGCCGCCGAGTTCCTTCTCGCGCTCGTAGAAGGGCGAGCGGCGGATGTCGCGGCCCTTGGAAAAGGGTTCGCGCGGATGCACCGCCGGGTTGTAAACCTTCATGGCGGTTTCCGTGCAGCGGTCCCAGATGTGCTGCTCGGTCATCTGGTGCGGGTTGAAGCGCGCAAAATCGATGGCGTGATGGTCGATGGGCGTGCGGCCGTCCGTCATCCAGTCGGCGATGAGCTTGCCCATGCCGGGACCGTCCTTGACCCAGATGCCGACGGCATACCAAAGCCCCCGGACCTTCTGACTCTCGCCCATGGATGGGCCGCCATCGCTTGTCACCTGCAACAGGCCGTTGAAGGAATGGCTCTCATTATAGCCCAGCTCGCCCAGGATCGGCGTCAGTTCCATGGCGCGCTCCAGCGGCGTCATGATCTGTTCCATGTCGAGGTCGCGCTGCGACGGCGACAGGCGCGCCTGATCCTTCTCCAGAATGTCGCGCGGGTGGCAAAGGCGCGGGTTGGTTTCCTCGTAATAGCCCCACTCGATCTGCCCGCCCTCGGCGGTCTTGGGGTCGCCGGTGTCGCGCATATAGGCCGAGTTGCCCTGGTCGCGCAGCAGCGGCCAACCGATCTCCTTGCCGGTGCCGGCAAATTCATTGTACGGCCCGAAGAAGGTCAGCGGATGGTCGATCGGCATGACAGGCAGATCCTCGCCGGCCATTTCGGCGATCAGCCGGCCCCAGATGCCGGCACAAACCACCACATGGTCGGCCATGATGGTGCCGCGCGTCGTCACCACACCCTTGATGCGGCCGTTTTCGATGATCAGTGACTTGGCTGACGTATTGGCGAAGGCCGTAAGCTTGCCCGACGCCTCCCCCAGGTCGACCAGCTTGCCGGCAACCGTCTGCGAGCGCGGAATGACGAGGCCGGCGTCCGGGTCCCACAGCCCGCCCTGCACCATGTCCTCTTCGATCAGCGGAAATTTCTCCTTGATCTCGGCCGGCTCGATCAGGCGCGCGCGTGTGCCGAACGCTTTGCCAGATGCGACTTTGCGCTTGATTTCGTCCATACGCGCATCGTCGCCGACGCGCGCGACCTCAAGGCCGCCGACACGCGCGTAATGGCCCATCTTGTCGAAAAATTCGATGGAGTAATGCGTCGTCCAGCAGGACAGGAGGTCATGGCTGGTGGCATAGCAGAAATCGGAAGCATGCGCCGTCGAGCCGATATCGGTCGGGATTCCGGACTTGTCGATGCCGACGATATCGTCCCATCCGCGTTCGATCAGGTGATGGGCGATCGATGCCCCCACGATACCGCCCAGACCGATAATGACGACCTTCGCCTTTGCCGGAAACTCTGCCATTTTCTGCTACTCCGAGGTGGGATTTCGCGCACACTACAGAGCGCCGCGACGCGATTAAAGCTTGTTTGCGACACGCTGGATATGCGGCGCGACTTGGACCCTGTAAGGCCGCTTAACCTTCCCCCGCACCGACTTAACGAAATCATCGGCTTTTGCTGATAATCGGAGGGATGTTCTGCATTCCACTTCCGATGCGATCCGCGAAACCGCTATGAGTTCGACATTCGAAAAGCCTGAAGCAGCCGGCCCCTCTCGCTTGTCCAGCCTGTCCAAATCGCCGCTGGCGCTGCTTCTGGCCGCATTTTCCTTCGTCTGCATCCTGCTAGCGCTGCCGCTCGTCCTGCCGATCGGGCCGATGTATTGGGACGTCTTCATTTACTACGACGCCGCCAACCGGATCTTCGACGGCCAGGTCCCGATCATCGACTTTTTCACACCTGTCGGCCCGCTCGGCTATTATCTCTTCGCGGGCTGGCTCGCGATCTTCCCGAACGGGCAGCCGGTGCTGCTTGCGCACTGGTCGCTGCTGGCCGTGACGGCACCGCTGATGGGGCTCGTCGTCTGGCACGTGGACCAGCGCTCGCGTGGAACGGCCTTTGCGCTTCTGGTGCCATTCCTGATTTTTGCGCTGCTGCCCTTCAATACGCGGGAATTCTACCCCTTTCCGGGTTCCGACGCGTTCGGCATCTATAACCGCCAGGCCTGTCAGATACTCTACATCCTGGTTGCCGCGTTGTTTTTCGTACGCGACCGCCGCCTGCTGACGGCCCTTGTCGTCGCCACCATGACCGTCCTGTTCTTCCTGAAGATCACCGGCTTCGTCGCCGGCGGCATCATTGCCGCCTATGCGCTGGTTTCGGGAAGGGTGACGTTGAAACACGCCATCCTGTGCGCGTTGGCTTTCATCGTCGTCCTTGCGGCCATCGAACTTAAAGACGGAATGGTCAGCCAGTATGTTTTCGACATCTTGAGCCTTGTCGCCATGAACAGCGGAACGTTGCTGCCGCGTTTTCTGCAAGCCACGTCCCTGAACTTCGGCACGGTGGCGGCGGCGGGCAGCCTGGCCCTCCTGCTTCTCTGGTCGGACCGGCAAAATTGGGCAGCCGGTTTTGCCGCTGGCAGCCCGGTATCGCGCTTCGATGCGTTGATCGCCCTCCTCTCGCACGATGGTATCAGGCTGCTTGTCGTCATCTTCGCGGGCATTTTATTCGAATCTCAAAATACCGGCAGTCAGGCGTTCATCTTCCTGTGGCCGGTGCTTTTGTCGGTCTTTCTCAAGACGGGAGAATTGGCTGGCCGCCCGGTATTGGTACTCTCGATCATGGGGCTCGTCGCTGCAACGGCGCTGCCGCCGGCCGAGCGTGTCATCGAGCGCGCGGCGCGCACCTATATCGGCGCGATCAAGAATGAACCGCTGGAACAGCGCAACCTGAAGACGCTTGGTGCCGTCGACATGCGCCCCGAAGTCGCGCGGCGAACCGAAGACATGCTGCGTCTGTACCCGAAACTTCGCGGCGCTTATGAAAGCATGGTCGCGGCGCAGGAATTGCCCACTCCGGTGCTCTATTCCGATTTCGACTTCCAGATCACGTATTTGAGCACCGTCGACACCGCCATCGATTCGATCCGGGCGCTGGAGGCCAAAGCCGGCATCCACTTCGACACCATCATGTCGCTGAATTTCGTCAACCCGTTTCCGTGGCTGATGGATCGGTCGGCACCGCTCTATGTCGCGATCGGCGCTGACCCGACGCGCGCGGTGCCGACGCCCGGCTCGCTGGAAGAAAACGCCGTCGCAAATACGGATCTAGTGCTGTATCCAACCTGCCCGCCAACCACGGCCAATGCGATGCTCTACGAGATGTACCAGCAAGGCCTGGCCAAGCATCGCCGCATCAAGCTGGATGCGTGCTACGACGCCTTCATCAATCCGAAATTCGAGGCGGCACTCGGCCCAGTCTCGGCCAGCCAATAAAAAAGCCGGGCGAACCCGGCTTTTCCTGCCTGCCGTGGCGAGAAGCTTATCGCATCTGGCTTTTCACGAAATCCTTGACGATCGCAACGATGCCGCGCGACAGCAGACTGTCCAAAGCCTCGATGAATTGATCGACATGCTCGCGCCGGCAGATCAGCGGCGGCTCTAGCCGGATAACATTGCGATTATATTCGGTGAAGGCGACCAGCACGTCGTAGTCGCGCAACAGCAGCGCGCCGACGAAACCGGACAGCGATCCCTTGAGCTTGTCGTCGAGTACGCTGACGATGGGCCGCAGCACCATCGGTAGGGTCTGCGAGAAATCGTGGAATTCCAGCCCGATCATAAAACCCTGGCCGCGAACGTCCTTGATGATCTTCGGATATTTTTCCTGCAACGCCTGCAGCCGCGTCAGCAAATAGTCGCCGGTCGAGGCGGCGTTGTCGATCAGGCCTTCGTCGTACAGGACGTTCAAGCCTTCTATGGCGGTGACGCAGGCCTCGCCCATGCCGCCGAACGTCGCCTGCGCATGGATCATCGCGGTCTTCGGCGTGCCATAGGCCTTCATATAGACCTCGCGCCGCGCGATCATGGCGCCGACAGCCGCCTTGCCGCCGCCAAGCGATTTGGCGAGCGCTGTGATGTCGGGCACGACGCCGAAATGCTCGAACGCGTAGAAGCGGCCCGAGCGCCCATAGCCGCACTGTACCTCGTCGGCCACCCACAGCACGCCATACTGGTCGCACAGCGCGCGAAGCTTCTGCCAGTATTCGGCCGGCGCCTGGATAATGCCGCCACCGCCCTGAATGGTTTCAAGCACGATCGAGCCGATCTCCGGATCGGAGCGGAAAGCGCGCTCGACTGCCGCGATATCGGCAAACGGCACCTTCACCACATTATCGGTAAGCGCGAACTCGCCGCGATAGAGAGAGCCGTCGGTGATTGCCAGAACGCCCTTGGTCTTGCCGTGAAAGGAATTCTCGGCATAGGCGATCTTGGGCCGCTTCGGCCCCGCCGCGCGCTCGGCGAGCTTTACTGCCGCTTCCATGGCTTCCGAGCCGGACGAGCCTAAAAACACCATATCGAGATCGCCGGGCGAGCAAGCCGCAAGATTATGAGCGAGCGCCGCCGCATATTGCGACATGAAGGCGATGGCGATTTCCTGCCGCTTTTCTTCCTGGAATTTCTTCCGCGCCTCCAGAATACGCGGATGGTTGTGGCCGAAGGCCAGCGAGCCGAACCCACCAAAGAAATCGAGAATCTTGCGCCCGTTCTGGTCGAAATAGAACATGCCTTCGGCACGCTCGATCTTGATCTTGTGGAAGCCCAGCAATTTCATGAAGTGCAGCTGACCGGGATTGATATGCGCCTTGAACAGGTCGGTCATCCGCGCAACGTCCATCGCCTTGGCCTGCTCGACGCCGATCAGGGCGGGCTTGGGCGTCATCGCAGGTGAAAGGGCGGGCGCATTCGCAACGGCGCGGGCGGTTTTCTGTTCAGGCCGGGTCATGACGGTCATTTTTTCTTCCCTACTCCGCAGGCACGTGAGCGGTCGCAACCGCGTGTCCACTCTTCTTTTCACGGTATTCGCTATAGGCCGCGATCAGCATGTCCTCGTCGCGATGCTGCGGCACCCAGCCGAGCTGCCGCTCGGCCTTGGAGACGTCGAGCACGCATTTCTCGTCGGCGATCAGATATTGCTCCGGGTCCATGATCGGCATGTTCATGGCATCGAGCAGGTCGAGCGTGCGCTTGACCGCCCAGCCGGGCGTCGGGATGAGGAGCGATTTCGACCCGGCGTGGCGAATAAGGTCACCGAGCAATTTCCGGACCGGCGGCGGATTGAGCGAACCGAGATTATACGCCTCGTTCGGCACCCCGGCCTTCCATGCCGCGCGACAGGCTTCGGCGCAATCGAACACGGAAATGAACTGGTACGGATTTTTGCCCGACCCGATCATCGGTACCGGCAAATTCCAGTCGATCAGCTTGAACAGCTTTTCGAGGATGCCGAGCCGGCCGGGACCGATGATGAGGCGCGGGCGAAACAGCGAAATCGCCATGCCGCGCTTGCGCCATTCGGCCGCCAGTTCTTCGGTCTTCTGCTTCGACCAGCCATATTCGCCAAGCGGCGCGACCGGATGCTCCTCCGTCATCGGATAGGTGAAGGTATGGCCGTAGATCATGTCCGTGGTAAAATGGACGAGCTTTTGCGCACCCACCTTGTCCATGGCCTGGATGATGTGCTCGGTGCCATGAAAATTCACCGGAAAGAAGAATTCGTGGCGCTTGGCCCGGACCTGGATCGGCGACAGCATCTTGGCCGACAGATTATAGACCATGTCGTCGGCCTTGAGCCCCACCGCGGCAACCGAAGCCGGATCGGTGACGTCGCAATGGACATGGCGCACGGAGCGGTAATGCGGAAACTTGCTCTTGACGATGTCGGCGACGATCACCTCCTCACCATCGGCTATCAGCTTGGGAGCAAGGTGATGACCGACAAAGCCGTCACCGCCAAAGATAACATGTCTCATCGAACGATCTCGCGGGTAATGTTGGTGTCAGGGGAAAGCGATGCCGCCTGCGCCCCATGCTCTCGGCCGCTCTGGGCGATCAGCACGGTTCCCACGCAAATGAAGGCGATGCCGGCGATACGCCAGCCGTTCAGATCCTCGCGGAAGATGAAATAGGCGAACACCGCGACCGCGACATAGGCGAGGCTGAGAAACGGATAGGCGAACGAAAGCTCGACTTTCGACAGCACATAAAGATGCGACGCCATAGAAATGACGAAGGTGCACAGGCCCAGGAACACCCACGGGCTGAACACGATCTGCAGCACTTTGACGAACGGGTTGGTTCCCTCGAACGAAATCGGCCCGAGTGTCATCATGCCCTGCTTGAGCATTAATTGCGCCGCCGCATTGGTCATGACCGTGAAAAGGATAAAGACGATATATTTCATTGTTGTCTCCCCGCCTGTCGAGCATCGCTATCATGGGTCGAGAAACATTCCGTGAATCCGGTAGAAAGACTTTGAGCTACTCCGGTCGGACGGGGTTCAGATTGACGGTCATTCCGCAGCCACCGCCATCTCGTTCCGCCGCGACGCCAGTTGCCCTGCCGTCCGCGCCCAGAAGGCCGAAAGAAATGCGGGGTCACGCAGTGCCTCCAACCGCTCCCACGCCGGAAACGAAGCGCCAAAGGTTTCAGCGCTCATGCGCGCATCCTTGTAAGGATTGACCGCGCCGCCCGCCTCGACGGTAATCCTGTCGAGTTCGTCGAGCAGCTTGAGCGTTACCCCGCCCCGGTTGGGGAAATCCAGCGTCAGCGTATAGCCGGCGCGCGGGAAGGACAGCAGGCCGGGCGAGCGGATGCCCCCGAAACGCTTCAGCACGGTAAGGAACGAACCCTGCCCTGCCCGTTCCGCTGCCTCGAGCAGCGCCGGAACGGCGTCGCGGGCCGCATTTTCGGGCACCACGCTTTGATGCTGGTAGAGCCCGTTCGGTCCATAGAAGCGGTTCCAGTCACGCACGCCATCAAGCGGAAAGAAAAAGCCCTGATAGCCTGCTTGGCGCGGTACGGGCGAGCGGCCCTTCTTCCAGCGATAGGCCACGTTGAAGGCGCTAAGAAACGGGCGATTGAGCACGGTGAAGGGCGGCTGGAACGGCACCGACAAACGGCCTCCGGGGCGTGTTGCAATATGCGAACCGTGCTCGGAATGGTTGCCGGTGAACATCAGTCCGCGCCCGCGATGGCTGCCGCGTGCCAGTTGGTCGATCCAGGCAACCGCGTATTCATTCGACTGATCGGCCATGCCGGCAAGCTCGAAGAACCCAGCCAGACTGCCGAATGGCGTCACCTTCTCGACGACATCCAGTGATGCCACCTGCATCAGCCGGATCGATGCGGACAGGACGAGGCCCGTAAGCCCCATGCCGCCGATGGTCGCCGCAAACAGGTTTGGATTGCTGGTGGCCGAGCAACGGTATTCGTGGCCGTCCGACCGAAGCAGCGTCAGCGCCTCGACATGACAGCCGAACGTGCCGCGCCGATGGTGGTTCTTGCCATGAATATCGTTGGCGATGGCACCGCCAAGCGTCACGAACTGCGTGCCCGGCACGACCGCCGGGAAGAACCCGTGCGGCGCGGCGTAGGCGATGATGTCCGCCAGCAGAGCGCCGGCATCCGCCTCGATCACGCCGCTTTCCACATCGAAGGAACGAATACAGTTGAACGGCCGCATGTCCACCACCGCACCACCATAGTTCTGGCAGGAATCGCCGTAGGAGCGGCCGTTTCCATAGGCCAGCAGCGAGGCGTTTGCCGCCTTTTCGCTTTTCAGCAGCGCGATGGCCTCGGTAGCGCCGATGGATTTCGACGCGGGCGGCGTTGCAAGCCCGAAGCTCGAATAGGCGTCGGGCCTCATCCCCAGCCTCCGGCGACCAGCAGCACGGCCCCGATCAACACGACGATCTGGCTGCGCCAGTCGCTGATGATGAAGACGACCGGATCGTCGTGCATTTCTCCGCGCCGGGCAAGAATCCACACGCGTATCGTCATGTAGAGCACGATGGGCGCCAGCGGCCACACCATCCACGGATGCGGATAGAGTTCGCGCACCGCCTCGCTGTTCATGTAGAGCGCCAGCACCAGCGCGGACGAAAACGCCGACGCCATGCCCGCCTGTGCGACGACGTCGCGGTCCTCGCAGCGGTAACCGCGCCCGGCGATGCGTTCGCCCGGTGTCAGGCTCGGCGAGCCCAGTTCCACATACCGTTTCACCAGCGCCAGCGACAGGAAGAAGAACATCGAGAACGCCAGCAGCCAGAACGACACGCCAACCCCCGTGGCGGCCGCGCCCGCAATCACCCGCACTGTGTAGAGGCCGGCAAGCGTCAGCACGTCGATCAGAAGCATGCGCTTGAGCGCCAGCGAATAAGCCGTGGTGATGACGATGTAACCGGCAAGAACGCCCATGAACGGCCACGACACGAGCAGGCCTGCACTGACGCCGACGAACAGTAGCACGCCAGCCGCGGCAAGGCCGAACGGGATCGACAGCGCACCGCTGGCAAAGGGGCGATTGCGCTTGGTCGGATGCTGCCGATCGAGCGCCAGGTCGAAAAAATCGTTGACGATATAGATGGCGGACGCGACTGCACTGAACGAAACGAACGCCAGCACGCATTGCAGGATCAGCGCCGGGTTCAAATATTCATGGCTCAGCACCATCGGCACGGCAATCAGCACGTTCTTCGTCCATTGATGCACGCGCAGCATCTTGCAGACGGTTTTCAACGTCACCTTCGGCGCCGGCATGATCTCGCTTCCGTGCTCGGCCTGCCAGCGCGCCGCCTGGCGATCCGGCGCAACGACGAGTGCTGCGCGGGCCGCGTCGAACACGGCAACGTCGTGGCGGCTGTTGCCGGCATAGTCGAAGCCGCCATCACCATAGGCTGCCACCAGCGCCGCGCGTTTTCTGGTCGAGGTCAGATTGTCGGGGCCGTCGGTCGCCAGAACCGCATCGAAAATCCCCAGATGAAGGGCAATCGCGTCGGCGAATTTTCGCGGCGTGCCGGTGGCCAGGACTATCCTGCGCCCGGCGGCATGATCCGCTTGCAGCCGCGCCAGCAGGTCGGCGCGATAGGGCAAGTTCGCCGCATCGATCTCGATCCGGCTGGCAATGGCCAGCTTCAGATGGGCTGGGCCACGGGCAAGCCAGAACGGAACTAGAAAAATATAGAGCGGGTTTTTCTTGAGCAGGGCAAACAGCCCTTCCCACAGCAAATCCGTGGCAATCAACGTGCCATCGAGATCGACTACAAGCGGTGCTGCGTTCCTGTCTGGCCGCGCGTCCATTCGCCCCTGCCCTGCCTTCGCCGGCACCAACTTGCGGTGCGGTGGCAAGAAACCTAGCTGCGAACAGGCAACCGAAGGTTAAATGCAGGGTATAAGCAGGGCAGCGGACGGTATTTTCCGCGCCATCGTTAAGCAAGGCTTATGACGAACGGTAAAAAGCCGGGAAAATATCCCGAGAATGCGCTCAAGCGTTACTTAATGTGGGCAACACCGCCAGAAATCTCAACGGTTTCCGAACCCGTCAGCGGGGTCAGGTCGCCGTTGGGCAAGGTAACGAAGCAGCCCTTAGGGCAAAAATCGACGGTTTCGCCGCCGGCCAGGGCCAGTTCCGACCGGCTGCCGCCCTCGGTCACCACGAGCGTGTGTGTTTCGGTATCGTTGTTGACGGCACTGGCCGCATTGGCACAGGCAACTGAAGAAAGAAGAGCGCTGGCTACGAGGAAAAATTTCCGCATGGCGTTCCCGGTGTTTCCACCGCCTCTGTTGCAATTCACAAGGCATTTTCGCCTTTCATATCGCAGCTTATAGATGATGGAAGCTGAACGGCAACTGAATGCCGCATTCATGCCACAATTGGAAACTGGCCACAATTAAAGCCGGAAGGACGTAAAGCCGCCGATCAGGCGGGGTCCGGCTTGCGGCGATTGCGCTTGCGACCGGGAGTTAGCCGCTCGGCCTCGGCTTTCGCCTTCTCCGACTCGGCGGCCTCCATTTCCGACTTGTCGTCGTCGCCGGGCCACGGATCGAGATGCTTGCCCTCAACGACCGCTCTTGGCGTCGATGGAATCTCTATGCCTTCCTGCGCAAAAATCTCCACAATGGCAAAACGGATATCGTTCTGGACCCCGCTGCCGTTCGTGATGTCGGCGAGAAACACACGAATTTCAAACTCCAGCGCCGCCGTCCCAAAATTGGAAAACGAGACGAACGGCTCGGGGTTCTTCAGCACCAGCGGATGCCCACGCGCGATTTCAAGCAGCAGCTCATGCACGCGCCTGACATCCGAGCCATAGGCAACCCCGACCTTGATCTCGGTCCGGCCCAGTTTGTTGCGATGGGTCCAGTTGCCGACCGCGTTGTTGATAAGGTTGGAGTTGGGAAGGATCACCGACTGGCGCTGGAATGTCTCGATCTCGGTCGCGCGAACGCTGATCTTCTTGACCGTGCCCGACACGTCGCCGGCGACGATCCAGTCACCTACCTTGAAAGGTCGTTCGGCCAGGAGGATAAGGCCGGAGACAAAGTTGGAGACGACGTTCTGCAGGCCAAAGCCGATACCAAGCGAAAGCGCGCCCGCCACCAAAGCGAGGTTGGACAGGTCGATGCCCGCCGCTGAAATCCCGACAAGTGCGGCAATCGCCACGCCCGCATAGCCGACGGCCAGCCGGATTGAATTGCGCACGCCGGTATCGACCTTGCCCCGCGCCATCACCGATCCGTCCAGCCACCCCTGGAACCAGCGCGTCAGGAAATAACCGATGACGAAAACGACGATGCCGCTGAGAATACCCGTGACGGAGATGGTGGCCGAGCCGATGGTCAGGCCAGTGGCCAGCTTGTAGCTCCACGCCTGAATATCGCCCGGTCGAAATCCCCACATCAAGAGGATCAGCGGTAGGAACACGACGACGATCATCAGGTTCAGCGCGATGCTGACGGCAAGCCCCAGTTGATCGAGCGTGGTTTCCTCGACCTTTCCCTTCTCGGTCAGCCAGCGGCCGATGGAAGATTGACCGAAACCGCCCTCCGCGCCGAGCGCGCGGGCCGAAAGAAAGCCGATATAGGCGGTCAGCAGGATCGTTCCCGTCACGACCACCTGCAACGAAACGAAAATCGCAAGCCCGATATAGCCGAGCAACGCCGCGCCGATCGTAAACAGGCCGATGGCGAGAGCGCTGTAGCGCAACCATGCCGGCCACGGTTTCCACACCCCCTCGTGGGACCGAAACGGGCGCACCAACGCCATCAGGATCAGGATCACGCCAAAAACGACGGTCGCAAGGAAGCTGCGGGCGATCGTCAGCGACAGTGGCGATCTGATCTGCTCGTTGACGATAGAAAGGAAGCCGTTGATGCCGATGACCAGCGCCATCGCCGTGGCCAGCCGCACTAGCCAGCGAGCGGGCGTGGATTCCACCGGTATCAACCGCCAGTTCGGAAGATTTGGCGAAAGCGCTGCATTGGCGAGCCTGTTGACGCAGAACACGATAGCGACAACCGCCGCGAGCGCGTTCAAAAAGACTCCAATGTCGCCCCGCAAGACATTGTAGAAATTAAAGAAGAAGATGGCGGACGCTAGAAAAACCACAAGCGCGGCCGTTGGCAATAACGTCGACCAGAACGCCATGGAAAGCTTGCTGAGATAGGACGGATCCTGTTCGGCCGAGGGAGCCGACAGCAAGCGGCCGAACACGCGACGCCCGCCAACCAGCATCACCGTCGCCAGGCCAAGCGCCATCAGGGTCGCGGCTAGCACGGCTTGCAACTTGAACTTGAAGGCAAAGACCAGCCACGACGAAATCGCCCCGTAAAAGCGGGAGGCATCGGTTTTGGCGTCGTCAAAAACCTTGCCGCTGAACGTATCGGCAAGCGTGTAGCGCTTGGTCAGCAGGCTTCGGAACAGATTGCTGCGGGTCGTGGAAATCTGTTCCAGCAATCCGTTGATCCTGATCGACAGGGCCTGCGCCGTCTTGATCACGGCATTGATTTCGGCCTTTTCAGCCGTCAGCGCATTACGCTCACTGGCGACGGTGTCGGCTTCTGCGGGTTGATCCGCAGCTGGCGCAGGGCCGAGCGCATTGAGCCGCTTGTTGATTTCGGCGGTGCGCGAGCGAAAAGCCAAGGCGCTTTCCAGCGCACGCTGCGACAGTCCCTCCAATTGCAGCCGAATTTCCACCAGCACAGCATCGTCCTGGCTGTTTTGCTGGGTTTTCTTTTCCAGATCGTCGGTCTTGGCCGTGATCTGCTGCAAGACCGTCTGCTGATCGGCGATCAGCCCGGCGGATGCCGGAGCCAGTTGCTGGGCCGAGGCAGTGAGCGGCAGCAGCGCCAAAACCGTGAGCGCGAAAACCAGAACAAATCGATAGAGACGCTGGGGCATGATTGACGCGCTGCTCGTGGATGCCATGATGGCCCGAGCCGTCAGTGATAGAGACGGCGACGGCATGGAGCAAGCAGCCGATCATGAAGTCGGTCCATCGAAAAGCCATGGCGCTTTAGTCGCCTTCGCGCTATCGCCTGCTCTATAGTCTGCGCTCTCGCCCTAACTGGAAGACAATAAGCATGGCGGAATATTCGGCCTTTTCGCTTCTTAAAAACGCGCTGAACGGCAACAAGGACTGGAAGCCGGCCTGGCGCAAGCCGGCCCCGAAGCCGTCCTATGACGTCATCGTCGTCGGGGGCGGCGGGCATGGCCTTTCGACGGCCTACTATCTGGCCAAGGAACACGGCATCACCAATGTTGCGGTGCTGGAAAAGGGCTGGCTGGGTTCCGGTAATGTCGGCCGCAACACGGTGACGATCCGCTCCAACTATCTTCTGCCGCCCAATACGCGGTTTTACGAACACTCCATGAAGCTATGGGAGGGCCTCTCCCACGACCTCAACTACAATGTCATGTTCTCGCAGCGCGGCTGCCTCAACATCGCCCACACGCCGGCGCAGTTGGACGACTATGCAAGGCGCGGTAATTCGATGCGCCATCAGGGCGTCGATGCAGAACTGATGACGCCCGCGGAAATCAAGCGGCTTATTCCGGCACTCGATATTTCGGATGCGGCGCGCTTTCCCGTCTATGGCGGGCTGATGCAGCCGCGAGCCGGAACCGCCCGCCACGATGCCGTCGCCTGGGGCTATGCGCGCGGTGCCGACCGTCGCGGCGTCGATATTTTGGAAAATTGCGAAGTCACCGGCTTCCTGCGCGATGGCGACCGCATTATCGGCGTCACCACCACGCGCGGCGAAATCCGGGCCAAGAAAGTGGCGGTTGCGGTTGCCGGCTCGACCGGGCGCGTCATGCAGCTTGCCGGCATCGATACGATGCCGATCGAAAGCCACGTGCTTCAGGCCTTCGTCACGGAATCGCTGAAACCGTTCCTGGACACCGTGGTGACCTTCGGCATGGGTCATTTCTACATGAACCAGTCCGACAAGGGCGGGCTGGTTTATGGCGGCGACATCGACGGCTACAACTCCTACGCCCAGCGTGGAAATCTCCCCATCGTGGACGAGGTGATGAGCGAAATGCTCGCGCTTTTCCCCGGCCTGTCCGGCGTGCGCCTGTTGCGCTCATGGGGTGGCGTCTGCGATATGTCGATGGACGGCTCGCCGATCATCACCACCGGCCCCCTGCCCGGCATGTATCTCAACTGCGGCTGGTGCTATGGCGGCTTCAAGGCGACGCCGGCGTCCGGCTGGTGCTTTGCCCACACCATCGCCAGGGACGAGCCGCATGCGCTCAACGCGGCCTTCACGCTCGACCGTTTCCATCGCGGCATCCTCATCGACGAGAAGGGCCAGGGCGCTACGCCAAGGCTGCACTGACGGATCAAATCATGCTCATTACCTGCCCCTATTGCGGTCCGCGCGACGTTATCGAATTCACCTATCAGGGCGATGGCAACCGCGAACGCCCACAACCTGCCTCGCAAAACCTCGATGTGTGGAACGAATATGTCTACGACCGGCTGAACCCGGCCGGCGACCACAACGAGATATGGCAGCATTCCGGCGGATGCCGAGCCCACATTCGCGTCGTGCGCAACACGCTGACCCATGTGATTTCCAACGAGACCTCGGTGCGTGAGGACATGCAGCACACAGCCGCACACCGGCGCGGAGGAAAGGCATGAGCGCCCGCCGCACCGCAACCGGCGGCCATATCGACCGCCTGAAGACCATCCGCTTTACGTTCGACGGCACGCCCTATACCGGCCATGCCGGAGACACGCTGGCGTCCGCCATGCTGGCCAACGGCGTCTCGCTGTTCGGCCGCTCGTTTAAATACCACCGGCCGCGCGGCGTGCTGACCGCCGGCGTCGACGAACCCAATGCGCTGGTGACGGTGCTGCGTGGCGAGGTCCGCGAGCCGAACATTCCCGCCACCATGATCGAAATTTACGACGGGCTGACCGTCGTCAGCCAGAACCGCTTTCCCTCGCTGGCGTGGGATATCAACGCCATCAACCAGCTTGGCGGCAAGCTTTTGTCGGCGGGCTTTTACTACAAGACGTTCATGGGACCGGCGATCGGACCGCTGAAAGGCACGCGCTTCTGGATGTTTTGCGAAAAATTCATCCGCCGCGCCGCCGGCCTGGGCCGGGCGGGGGCGGAAGGCGACAAGGCGCGTTTCGAGCGCATGAACGCCTTCTGCGACGTGCTGGTCGTCGGCTCCGGCCCGGCCGGCCTGATGGCCGCCAGGGCTGCCGGCGAAAACGGCGCGAAAGTCATTCTCGCCGAACTTGGCCCCCGCTTCGGCGGTTCGGCAAACTGGTCCGGCGAGACGATCGACGCCATGCCGGCCACCGAATGGGCGGCGCAGGCAGCCGAGCAGCTCGCAGAGTTGGAAAACGTCCGGTTGCTGCCGCGAACAACCGTGTGGGGCTATTACGACGGCAACACGCTGGCCGCGCTGCAGCGGGTCGGCGACCACAAGCAGGCGTCCGCCAAGGGCGAGCCTCGCCACCGCTATTGGACGATCCGCGCGAAAAAGGTCGTGCTTGCCACGGGCTCTTTCGAACGGCCGCTGGTGTTTCCCGGCAACGACCGTCCGGGCGTGATGCTGGCCGATGCGGCCTTGCGCTACGCCAACGAATTCGGCGTCCTGCCGGGCGAGAAGATCGCGCTCTTCACCAACAATGACAGCGCCTATCGCGCGGCGGTCGGGCTGAAAGAGGCAGGCGCGCAGATCGTCGCCCTTGTCGATGTCCGGTCCGAACCCTCGAGCGCGGCGCGCACACTGGCGCAGGAAGCGGGAATAGAAATTCTTGCAGGCCACGCCGTCGTCGCGACCGAAGGTGGCAAGGCGCTCTCCGGCATCAAGGTGAAGCGTTTCGATGCCGCCACCGCAACACTGTCGGGCGAAGCACGTTCGATCCATGCCGACTGCCTGCTGATGTCGGGCGGCTGGTCGCCGACCATCCATCTGGCGAGCCAGGCGGGCGCGAGGGCCGAATGGAGCGCCGAGCGGCAAGCCTTCCTGCCGCCCGAACCGACGCAGGGCTGGGTCGGCGCGGGCGCCTTCACCGGCAGCTTTTCAACGGCCGACGCCATTTCGGAAGGCCATGAAGCAGGCTTGTCCGCCGCCGGCGTCGTAAGCGGGCCTATCGACCTGCCTCCGGTCGATGCCCGCCCTTGCGACCCGAACCCTGCCCCGATTTTCGAGATCCGGGCAGACGGCAAGAGCTTTGTCGATTTCCAGCACGACGTGACAGCCGAGGATGTGCGCCTCGCCCATCGCGAAGGTTTCGTCTCTGTCGAGCACCTGAAGCGCTACACCACGCTCGGCATGGCGACCGACCAGGGCAAGACCTCGAATATTCCCGGTCTTGCCATCATGGCCGAAGCACTGGGCAAGCCGATACCGGATGTCGGCACGACACGCTTCCGCCCGCCCTTTTCAGCGGTGTCGCTGGGCTCGCTGGCCGCGGAACGCTACGGCGATTTGAAGCCGGATCGGCTGACGCCGATGCACGACTGGCATGTCGAGAATGGCGCGACGCTCTATTCCGCCGGCCTGTGGTATCGCCCCATGATCTATGGTCTTGCCGGCGAAACGGTCGAGCAAGCCTATGTCCGCGAGGCAAAGGCCACGCGCGAAACCGCCGGCATCGTCGATGTCTCGACGCTGGGCAAGATCGCGGTGCAGGGGCCGGACGCCGCCGAACTGCTCGACCGCGTCTACACCAACCTGTTCTCCACCCTCCCCGTCGGCAAGGCGCGCTATGGCCTGATGCTGCGCGAAGACGGGATCGCCTTCGACGACGGCACCACATGGCGGCTTGGCGATCAGGACTTCCTGATGACCACCACCACGGCCAATGCCGGCAAGGTCATGCAGCATCTGGAATATTTCCTGGACGTAATCTGGCCGGAACTGAAGGTGACCATCACCTCCGTCACCGACCAATGGGCCGGCAGCGCCATCGGCGGACCGAAGGCGCGGGAAATCCTTGCTTCCTGCGTAACCGGCACCGCCGTCGACAACGCCGCCCTGCCCTTCATGGGCATCGTCCATGGCGTGATCGCCGATGTGCCGGTGATGATCTGCCGCCTTTCCTTCTCCGGCGAAATGGCCTTCGAAGTCTATTGCGGCGCGGGCCATGGCACCCATGTCTGGGAAGCGCTGACCGAGGCGGGAAGGCCCTTCGGCCTGGTTCCCTACGGGCTTGAGGCGCTTGGCACGATGCGCATCGAAAAAGGCCACGTCACCGGCGCGGAGATCGACGGGCGCACGACCGCGCGCGACCTGCATCTGGACTGGATGCTGTCGAAGAAGAAGCCCTTCATCGGTTCGGCGATGATGGATCGCGACGGGCTTGTCGCCTCCGACCGCCTGCAACTGGTCGGCATCGTCTCGCTGGACAATCGACCGCTCAATGGCGGATCGCATATCGTCGAGGAACTGGACGAGCAGAACCCGCACGGTTCCATCGGCCACATCACCGCCTGCTGCTATTCGCCGGCGCTGGGCAAATATATCGCCTTGGCGCTGGTCAAGGGCGGCACGGCACGGCGCGGCACGCGCGCCTTCGTCTCCGACCCGTTGCGTAAGCGGTTCGGGCCGGTAGAAATCGTCAGCAACCATTTCTTCGACCCGGAAGGGAGCCGCATGCATGGCTAGTCAGGTTGAGCGCCAGTCGCCGCTCGAGCCGATTTTCAGGCCGGGCTCACATGGTAATTTCGAGGCCGGCGTCGGCGTCACGTTATCCGAAACGCAGCCCGGCTCCATCGTTCAGCTCGCCGCATGGCCGGGTTCGGAAAAGCAGTTGATCGCGCTCATCCGCACCGTTGCCGGCTTGGCCCTGCCGGACGGCGCGGGTGGCGGCGTGGCGGAAGAAACCAGGGCAGCCTTCGGCATCGCACCGGGCAAGTTCATCGTGGTCGACGAGGCGGAAGGGCTGACCGATACTTTCGCGAAGAAAGTAACGCCTGCCATCGGCACGGTGACGGACCTTTCGCATGGCCGCACGGCAATCCGCATTGCCGGGCCAAAAGCCACATGGGTGCTGGCAAAGTTCTTCGCCATCGATTTTTCGCTGCCGGCCTTCCCGATCGGTTCCGGCCGCTCGACCGTGCACCATGACATCTTCGCCCAGATCCAGCGTACCGGCGCGGACCAGTTCGATCTCTATGTCTTCAGGTCGTTTGCACGGTCGTTCTGGAAGACATTGTGCCACGCATCGGAAGAGGTCGGCTACGAGGTGCAGTAGGTGCGAGTAGCGAGTAGCGAGTAGCGAGTAGCGAGTAGCGAGTAGCGAGTAGCGAGTAGGATTGACGGGGCGTCGGACAACAACAACCCTATTCCCTATTCCCTATTCCCTTCACTCCGAAAACGTCACCCACGTCTCCAGTGGCTCACGCTCGGTCCGAAAACTGTTCTCCGGCTTCGACGTATCCTCGTAGCCCAGCGCCATGCCGCAGACGACGATTTCCTCGTCGGAAATTTCAAGAATGGGCCTTATCTGCCGATGGTAAGGCGCAAAGGCCGCCTGCGGGCAGGTATGAAGCCCCCTCGCCCGCGCCGCGATCATTATGTTCTGCAAGAACATGCCATAGTCGATCCACGAGCCCTTGTTCAGGCGGCGGTCGATGGTGAAGATCATGCCGACCGGCGCGTCGAAGAACACGAAATTGCGGTCGTGCTGCGCGCGCATCTTGTCGACTTCGCGCCGGCCGATGCCGAGCGCACCGTAGAGCCCGAACCCGTTGGCGCGCCGCCGCGCCTGATAGGGATCAAAAAATTGGTCTGGATAGTATTTATACTCGTCCCACTCGGCCTTTTCGGCACGAATGCCTGAACTCAGGATAGCGTCGCTGATGCGCTGCTTGACCGCGCCCTTGGTCACATAGGCACGCCAAGGCTGCATGTTGGTGCCCGAGGGCGCCCGCGCCGCCACTTCAAGAATGGCCCGAATGGCGTCATCCTCGACCGGGTCCGGCAGGAAGGCGCGCACGGAACGGCGCGAGACGATAGCCTCGTCGACAATCGTCGTTTCATCGAGAATCGGGGGAACGTTTTCCGGTGCCAGCATGGGAGAACCTATAGCAAGGATATCGAACGCCTGTCCCCCGCAGCCGTTCACGGCAGAGGCTTTGCACAAACTGTCAAAATATCGCAAGCAAATCTTGGCAAGATCATGAAAAACGACTTGATTTTTTCACGAAAACCGCATCACATGAAATTCGTAACGCATTTTTCATGGAGCCGCTTGCGTTGGGCATGACTGCCTCCCCCTCGAAGCTGGGTAATGGCGAACAGGTGCTCGCAGCCGATATCCGCACGCTGCGCAAGGCGCGCGGCCTGAAGCTGGCTGAGATCGCGCTGAAGCTCGGCCGTTCGGTCGGCTGGGTCAGCCAGATCGAGCGTGGCCTGTCGACCCCCTCGCTTGGCGACCTCAGCGCCCTGGCCTCGCTGTTCGAAGTGCCGGTCAGCCTGTTCTTCAGCCATGAAGTTCCCGAAGAGCGCGAGCGTGGCGTCATCGTGCGCTCAGGCCGGCGGCGCTCGCTGGGCACGAGCGAGACGGGGCTGGTGGAAGAACTGCTGTCTCCCGATCTTGGCGGCAGTTTCGAGATGCTGCGTTCCGTCTTCGCGCCAGGTGCGGAATCGAAGGCGCGCGCGCTGCGCCCCACCGAAGAGGCGGGCTACGTCGTGGCCGGTACCTTCGAGATCGAGATCGATGGCATCTGGCACCGTCTGGAGCCCGGCGACAGTTTCAGTTTCGAGAAAAAGACGCATCGCTGGCGCAATCCTGGAACGGTGCCGGCCGTGGTTATCTGGGTGGTTTCACCACCCGTTTATTGAAAAGTTTGGGAGAGCAGAAAATGGCCGAATTACCGGCACGGGCCCGCGTGGTCATCATCGGCGGCGGCGCTGTCGGCACATCGTCGCTTTATCACCTCGCCAAGGCGGGCTGGAGCGACTGCGTGCTTCTGGAAAAGAACGAGCTGACCTCCGGCTCCACCTGGCACGCCGCCGGCAACGTCCCGACCTTCTCGACATCCTGGTCGCTGATGAACATGCAGCGCTATTCCACCGAACTTTATCGCGACCTTTCGGAAGCGGTCGGCTATCCGATGAATTATCATGTCACCGGCTCGCTGCGCCTTGCCCATACCAGGGAGCGCATGCGCGAATTCGAGCGCGCCAAGGGCATGGGCCTCTATCAGGGCATGGATATCGAGGTCATCGGCCCCGACGAGGTCAAGAGCCGCTACCCCTTCCTGGAAACGCACGACCTCGCCGGTGCACTTTACGATCCCAATGACGGCGACATCGACCCCGCGCAGTTGACGCAGGCGCTGGCCAAGGGCGCACGCGACCTCGGCGCAAAGATCATCCGCTTTTGCCCTGTCACCGGCGTGCGCCGGGAAAACGACGAGTGGGTGGTGGAGACCGAAAAGGGCGAAATCCGCTGCGAGATCGTCGTCAACGCGGCCGGCTACCGCGCGGCGGAAGTCGGAAAGATGTTCGGCCGCGACGTGCCGATGATGGTGATGAGCCACCAATATATCCTGTTCGAGGAAATCCCCGAACTTGCCGCATGGTCGAGAGAGGCCGGCAAGAAACTGCCGCTGCTGCGCGACGTCGACACCTCCTACTATTTGCGGCAGGAAAAGAACGGCATGAATCTCGGGCCATACGAGAAGAACTGCCGCGCGCATTGGAACACCGCCGACGATCCGATGCCGGCCGACTTTTCCTTCCAGCTTTACCCCGACGATCTAGAACGGCTGGAATCCTATCTCAACGACGCGGTCGCCCGCGTGCCGATCCTCGGCACCGCCGGCCTATCCAAGGTCATCAACGGACCGATCCCCTACACGCCGGACGGCAACCCGCTGATCGGTCCTATGCCCGGCGTGCCCAACGCGTTCGAGGCATGCGTCTTCACCTTCGGCATCGCGCAGGCCGGCGGCGCTGGCAAGGTGCTGGCCGAATGGATCACGCAAGGCCAGACCGAATGGGACATGTGGTCCTGCGACCCGCGCCGCTTCACCGCCTTTGCTTCCGACCCCGCCTACTGCGTCGCCAAGGGCAAGGAAGTTTATGGCAATGAATATGTCATCCAGTTTCCGCGCCGCACATGGCCGGAAGGGCGCAGCCAGAAACTATCGGCGATCCATGACCGGATCGAAGCGCTTGGCGCGCAGTTCGGCGTCGCTAATGGCTGGGAACGCGCCAACTGGTACGCCCAACCCGGCGACGATGTCTCCGAAGAATCGACCCAGACGTTCGCCCGCTCAGGCCCATGGGAAAAAAGAATCCGCGAAGAATGCCTGGCCGTGCGCGACGCCGCCGGCATCCTCGACCTGCCCGGCTTCTCGCGCTACCGGCTCGAGGGCGAAGGCGCGCGTGAATGGCTGTCGCAACAGATCACCGGCATCGTGCCGAAGCCCGGACGCATGGGCCTCGCCTATTTTGCCGACGACAAGGGCCGCATCGTCACCGAAATGTCGATCATGGCGCTGGACGAGAACCTGTTCTTCCTGATTACGGCGGCATCGGCCGAGTTGCACGACTTCGAGTGGCTTAAAAGCCATCTGCCGCAGGGCACGGAAATGACTCTGCAAAACAAGACGGAGGAGTTTTCCTGCCAGATCCTTACCGGACCGAACACGCGAAAAATCCTGGCTGAACTGACCGACGCGGACCTGTCGCTGCCATGGCTTTCGCATCAGTCGGCGCAGATCGCCGGGCGTTGGTGCCAATTGGTGCGCGTGTCCTTCGCCGGCGAACTCGGCTGGGAAATCCACAGCAAGGTCGAGGACACCGCCACGATCTTCGACGCGGTGTGGCAGGCAGGCCAAAAACACGGCTTGAAGCCGTTCGGCATGTTCGCGCTGGATTCGCTGCGCTTGGAAAAAGGCTACCGCGCCTGGAAACAGGACCTTTCCACCGACTACACCATTCTGCAGGGCGGCATGGAACGCTTCGTCAAATGGGAAAAGCCGGCGTTTCGCGGCAAGGCGGCACTCGCCAGCGAAAAGCAGCAGGGCGTGACAAAGCGCTTCGTCACCCTGGTCGTCGAAAACCCCGGCGACTGCGACGCGCCCTACATGGCCACGCTGTGGCATGACGGCAAAATCGTCGGCGAAACCCTGTCAGGAGGCTTTGGCCACCGTGTGGACAAGTCGATTGCGCTGGGCATGATCCGGCCGGACCTGAGCGAGGCCGGCACCGAGATCGAGATCGAAATCTTCGGCGACCGTTTCAAGGCCATCGTCCAGAAGGACGAACCGCTCTGGGATCCGAAAAACGAAAGACTGAGAGCGTAAAGCATGCCCAGACCATCATCGCGCATTTCCGGCATCGAACCCTCTGGCAAGGACGGCTGGGAAGTACATATGGCCGCCATCGCGCGCAAGCATGCAGGCGAACCCATCATCATGCTGTCCGTCGGCGACCATGATTTTCATACGCCCAACGAGACGGTCGAGGCCTGCGTCACGGCGGTCCGCGCCGGCTACCACCACTATACGCAGCTTTCCGGCATTCAGCCATTGCGTGAAGCCATGGCGAAAATCTCGACCCAAAGCACGGGCGTCGAGACCCGTGTGGACGAGATAATCGCAACCCCCGGCGGCCAGGCGGCTCTTTACGCCGCCGTGCAGGCCGTACTCGATCCGGGCGACCATGCCATTGTGGTCGCGCCCTACTACGCGACTTATCCCGGTACGTTCCGGGCAGCCGGCGCCACCTTTACGGTGGTCGAGACACGCGCGGAAAACGGGTTCCAGCCGGATGCCAAGGCAATTCAGGCGGCGGTACAGCCCAACACGCGCGCCATGCTGATCAATACGCCGAACAACCCGACCGGCGCCATCTATTCGCACCAGGCGCTCGAAGGCATCGCGGAAATCTGCCGCGAGCACGATTTGTGGCTTTTGTCCGACGAGGTTTACTGGACACTGGGCGGCAGAAAACATTCGTCGCCCCGCGCCCTGCCCGGCATGAGCGAACGCACGCTGGTCATCAACTCCATGTCCAAGAGCCACGGCATGACCGGCTGGCGCATCGGCTGGCTGACCGCCCCGGCGGACCTCGTCCGGTTGCTGATCGACCTCAATCTGGTCAGCACCTACGGCCTTCCGGATTTCGTCTCCCGCGCCGCCGTCGAGACGCTGGAAAACGCCTATGGCGTCAGGGAAATCGCGGAACGCTACGCCGGCCGTCGCACCCTGTTCCTCGATGCCGTGCGCGGCATGAACGACGTTATCGTGCGCGGCTCGGAAGGCGGTATGTATGTCATGCTCGATGTCAGCGCCATTGAGCCGGACGACGAAAAATTTGCCTTCGGCTTTCTCGATGCGGAGCAGGTCGGCGTGATGCCGGGCTCCAGCTTCGGCGCCGCCGCCGCTGGCCATATCCGCATCAGCCTGTGCCAGCCCGAAGCCGTATTGAAGGAGGCGGCGGCACGGCTGCGCCGCTTCGCCTCGGCCTATCGCCGTAAGGCCGCATGAGTTTTTTAAGCTAAACAAACACGATTTCAGGGACAAAAATGGCTGAACTTCCCACCAAGGCACGCGTCGTCATCATCGGCGGCGGCGTATCCGGCTGCTCCGTCGCCTATCACCTTGCGAAACTCGGGTGGACAGACATCGTCCTGCTGGAACGAAAGCAACTGACCAGCGGCACGACATGGCATGCAGCCGGCCTGATCGGCCAGTTGCGCGCAACGGCCAACATGACGCGGCTGGCGAAATACACCGCCGAACTCTACGCCAAGCTGGAAGAGGAAACCGGCGTCGCCACCGGCATGCGCCAATGCGGCTCGATCTCCGTCGCGCTGACGCAGGACCGCAAGGAAGAACTCTATCGCGGCGCGTCGATGGCGCGGGCTTACGGCGTCGATATCGAGGAAATATCGCCGGCAGAAGTGAAGAGCCGCTACCCGCACCTCGAAGTCTCCGACGTGCAAGGCGCGGTCTTCATCCCCAAGGACGGCCAGGGCGACCCCGCCAACATCACGCTGGCACTGGCCAAGGGCGCGCGCCAGCGCGGCGCAAAGATATTCGAGCAGGCCAAGGTCACTAAAATCCACCAGCAGAAGGGCAAGGTCAGCGGCGTAACCGTCGTCATGAACGGCGAGATGCACACGATCGAGTGCGAGCACATCGTCAACTGCGCCGGCATGTGGGCGCGCGACCTCGGCGCGTCTGTCGGCGTACCGGTGCCGCTGCATGCCTGCGAGCATTTTTACATCGTCACCGAGGCCATTCCCAACCTTGGCCGGCTGCCCGTGCTGCGCGTGCCCGACGAATGCGCCTACTACAAGGAAGATGCCGGCAAAATCCTGCTCGGCGCGTTCGAGCCTGTCGCCAAGCCGTGGGGCATGCAGGGCATTTCAGAGGATTTCTGCTTCGACCAGTTGCCGGAAGACTTTGACCATTTCGAGCCGATCCTCGAAAAGGCGGTGAAGCGCATGCCGCTGCTGGCCGATGCCGGCATCCATACCTTCTTCAACGGTCCCGAAAGCTTTACGCCGGACGACCGCTATTATCTGGGTGAAGTGCCGCAACTCGGCAATTTCTGGGTGGCGTGCGGGTTCAATTCCATCGGCATCCAGTCCTCCGGCGGTTCGGGCATGGCGTTGGCACAATGGATGCAAGACGGCGAGCCGCCCTTCGACCTGTGGGACGTGGACATACGGCGTGTGCAGCCATTCCAGGCGAACCGCTCCTATCTTTTCCAGCGCTCGAAAGAAACGCTCGGCCTGCTCTACGCCGACCATTTCCCCTACCGCCAGCCGGCCACCGCGCGCGGCGTACGCCGCTCACCCCTGCATGAACACCTGAAGGCGCGCGGCGCGGTCTTCGGCGAAACCGCAGGCTGGGAGCGCGCCAACTGGTTCGCAAAGGAAGGTCAGGAACGCGAATACCGCTATTCGTGGAAACGGCAGAACTGGTTCGACAACCAGCGCGAGGAACATCTGGCCGTGCGCAATAATGTCGGCCTGTTCGACATGACCTCCTTCGGCAAGATCAGGATCGAGGGGCGCGACGCGCTCGCCTTCCTGCAGCGCCTTTGCGCCAACGATCTCGATGTCGCACCCGGAAAGATCGTCTACACCCAGATGCTGAATGCGCGGGCCGGCATCGAAAGCGACCTGACCATTTCCCGCCTGTCGCCAACCGCCTTCTTCGCCGTCGTGCCCGGCGCGACGCTGCAGCGCGACCTTGCCTGGTTGCGCAAGCATGTGCGTGACGAATTCGTCGTCATCACCGAGGTGACGGCGTCCGAATCCGTGCTGTGCCTGATGGGGCCGCGCTCGCGCGAGCTGATCCAGAAGGTCAGCCCCAACGATTTTTCCAACGAGAACAACCCTTTCGGCACATTCCAGAATATCGAGATCGGCATGGGGCTGGCCCGCGCCCACCGCGTCACTTATGTCGGCGAACTCGGCTGGGAACTCTATGTCTCGACCGACCAGACGGCCCACGTCTTCGAGGCGCTGGAAGAAGCCGGGCGCGCCTTCGACCTGAAGCTCTGCGGCCTGCATACGCTGGATTCCTGCCGTATCGAAAAGGCGTTCCGCCATTTCGGCCACGACATAACCGATGAGGACCATGTGCTGGAAGCCGGCCTCGGCTTTGCCGTAAAAACCGGCAAGGGCGACTTCATCGGCCGCGACGCCGTGCTGCGCAAGAAGGAAGCCGGCCTAGACCGGCGCATGGTGCAGTTCCGCCTGACCGACCCGGAACCGCTGCTGTTCCACAACGAGGCGCTGCTGCGCGACGGAAAGATCGTCGGCAGTGTCACGTCCGGCAATTACGGCCACCATCTCGGCGGTGCGATCGGCATGGCCTATGTGCCCTGCAAGGGCGAAAGCGAAGCCGATATTCTCGGCTCCAGCTACGAGATCGAGATCGCCGGCGAGCGCTTCAAGGCCGAAGCCTCGCTAAAGCCAATGTATGATCCCAAAAGCGAGCGGGTGCGGGTTTAGTTTCTACCTGCCGCCAGCATTTCGGGGAAGACCGGTCTTCAACGACCGGTCTTCCCGCGAATGCATGTCGCCCGAAAGTGGGAACCGGTTTCGGGGCAACGACATGCATCAAAACAAGTGCTTGAAGCGCACCGCATAAATCCATTCAGATGCGACGCGCTGTAGCGCCATTCTTCAAGGAACGGCTTTTCGTGGATCGAGTTTGATGCTTCCGCTCAGCAGTAAGCGCGCAACGAAAAAGGTACTGTTTCCAGTGCCTTCAGTTCATTGACAAAGGCATCTGTTCACCTGGCGTCATCCTCGGCCTTGCGCCGAGGATCTGCCGACACTCCCGTAAGGGCACGGAAAAGGCTCTACAACTTCACGAAAGCAAATCCTCGGCACAAGGCCGACGGGCATGGGTTCGCCAACGGTTTGTCAGCAGCCTGAAGGCACCGTTTCCGTGCCTTTTAGAAGAAAAATCATAAAAACGATGGTCGTCCGGTCTTAGACCATCCGTCAAAACGGAATTTCGTCGTCCAGATCCCGCGAGCCGCCACCGCCGCTCCTGCCGCCGCCACGATTGGAATTGTCGCTCGGACCTGACTGGCCGAAATCGGAGCCGCGGCTGCTGTCGCCACCCGAATAGCCACCGACCTGACCACCTTCGCCGCCCTGACCTCGCGAATCGAGCATCTGCAGCTCACCACGGAATTTCTGCAGCACCACTTCCGTCGAGTATCGCTCCACGCCGTCCTTTTCCCACTTGCGCGTCTGCAGGGCGCCCTCAAGGTACACTTTCATGCCCTTCTTCAGATACTGCTCGGCGACCTTGGCCAGATTGTCGTTGAAAATGACGACCTGGTGCCACTCGGTCTTTTCCTTGCGCTCACCGGAATTCTTGTCGCGCCAGCTTTCCGACGTCGCGATGCGCAGATTGACGACCGCGTCGCCGGAATTCAGCCGGCGAACCTCCGGGTCCGCGCCCAGATTTCCCACTAAAATGACCTTGTTGACGCTACCCGCCATAAACCTTCTCCGCGCTCATCCGAAACCAACTTCACCGCACCTTACAGGCTGGCGGATAACTGCGCCGCCCCTGACACTTCTTTTCCCACAAGGTTTTTCGTTCTCTATATGTTCTATATCGACGCGCCTTTCATGTCAAGCTTGGGACCGGAATGCGTCCCGCCTAGCCGTTTCCGCGCTGGCCCTGTATGATCGCCAGATGTTCCAGAACCGCTTCTCCTTATATCTGGCCACCTTGGCCTGCGCTGCCGTCGCCGCCCCTCTGGCGTTTGCCGGAGGCGCGCCCCAAACCCCGGCAAAAAGCGCGCTTCCCGGCGTTGGTGGCGACTACAGCATCGTCAGACCCCTTCCTGCCGAACCGGATGGTCAAGACCGCAACGCCTCGCCCAACCAGTTCAAGATCGGCGATATGGACGTTCGAATAGGCGGCAGCATTACTGTGGATATCGGGGCCGGTTCGCTATCGTCCCCGCGTCATTAAGGCGCTTGCAACCGACCGGCGCAACACGCCGTCTTAAGCCGACAGCGTCCACGCACGGCAGCCCCATGCAAATCGGCCCCGCCGCTGCTTTCACAGAACGGCCGGGGCCTTTGTGACGTCTAGCCACTTTCGCCGGGAGGGTTTTACCGGCTTTGTAATTCGGATGCTTCGCGGCGTCAGCCGTCGATCCGACTGCAGTCTCTGATTTTCGGGGGTTCGGCAAATTGCACGAAGGCCAAGGAACGTCAGCCTGTCAGCAATATTTGCCGCGGCTCCGGCATCAGCGGAGCCTGTTGGGACTATCCGGTGGAGTCATGCCTCGCTCCTTCTGTCCGTTCAACACAGTCGCTAGAAGCACACATCCGCCAATCTGCGGCGCCTCGCAGAAGGCCCTTCTTCCCAGGCCACGCAACGGCAACATGCTTCCTTGACGCCAAGATCGTGCTCTCCTCTCCCGTTAGCGTCAACCCTTGAATGCCCGAAATGGAAAAAGTGATCGCAAGCGGAACTGAAAGGCGGGCTCCTGCCAGATTTGTCAGGAACCTGTTCAGTCTTTGTTCTTTATGCTTGCCCGCCGGCCCGAAAGACGCTTAAACGCGGGTGGCAACTTCTGCGCCTCTCGACGCGGCGGCGAATATACCTACATGAGGGGATGGCGGCAGCCCGCCGATCCATGAATTCCAGACCTGAGGCGGCGACCGGCGATGGCCGACCATAAATATCTGTCCATTCGCGGGGCGCGCGAACACAATCTGAAGAACATCGACATCGACCTGCCGCGTGACTCGCTCATCGTCATGACCGGCGTGTCTGGCTCGGGAAAGTCGTCGCTCGCTTTCGATACGATCTATGCGGAAGGCCAGCGGCGCTATGTCGAGAGCCTGTCTGCCTATGCGCGCCAGTTTCTGGAGATGATGCAGAAGCCGGACGTCGACCAGATCGACGGCCTGTCGCCCGCCATCTCCATCGAACAGAAGACCACCTCGAAGAACCCGCGCTCGACGGTCGGCACCGTCACCGAAATCTACGACTACATGCGCCTGCTGTTCGCGCGCGTCGGCGTGCCCTATTCGCCGGCCACCGGCCTGCCCATCGAGAGCCAGACGGTTTCGCAGATGGTCGACCGCGTACTGGCGGTGGAGGAAGGCACGCGCCTGTTCATCCTCGCGCCCATCGTGCGCGGTCGCAAAGGCGAGTATCGCAAGGAGTTGCTGGAGCTTCAGAAGAAGGGCTTTCAGCGCGTCAAGGTCGACGGCGTCTTCTATGAAATCGCCGACGTGCCGGCGCTGGACAAGAAATACAAGCACGATCTCGACGTGGTGGTCGACCGCATCGTCGTGCGTGGCGATCTCGCGACGCGGCTGGCCGATTCCATCGAAACGGCGCTGAAATTGGCAGAGGGACTGTGTGTCGCGGAATTTGCCGACAAGCCGCTCGATGCCAGCCAGACCGGCGAGGATTCGGTCAACAAATCGAAGAACGAGACGCATGAGCGCATTCTGTTCTCCGAAAAATTCGCCTGCCCGGTATCCGGGTTCACCATCCCGGAGATCGAGCCGCGGCTGTTCTCCTTCAACAACCCATTCGGTGCCTGCCCGACCTGCGACGGTCTGGGTAGCCAGCGCGCCGTCGATGCGAACCTGATAGTGCCCGACGACAATGTCTCGCTGCGCGCCGGCGCCGTCAGTCCATGGGCGAAATCGACTTCGCCCTATTACGCGCAGACGCTGGAGGCGCTCGGCAAGGTCTATGGCTTCAAACTGGCCGACAAATTCAAGGACCTCGACGACGAGGCCAAGCACGCCGTCCTGTATGGCACCGGCGCGGTCGAGATTCCGTTCCAGTATGATGACGGCCTGCGTTCCTACAAGACGACCAAGACGTTCGAGGGTGTGATCCCCAACCTCGAACGGCGTTGGAAAGAAACCGAATCCGCCTGGATGCGCGAGGAGATCGAGCGCTTCATGGCGGCGACGCCCTGCCCCGCATGCAAGGGTTATCGCCTGAAGCCCGAGGCTTTGGCCGTGAAGATCGGCGGAAAGCACATCGGCGAGGTGACGGAACAGTCGATCCGCAATGCCAACCAGTGGTTTGCCGACCTGCCTGCCGCGCTCAACGACAAGCAGAACGAAATCGCGGTGCGCGTGCTCAAGGAAATCCGCGAACGGCTGCGCTTTTTGAACGATGTCGGCCTCGACTATCTGACCCTTGCCCGGAACTCCGGCACGCTTTCCGGTGGCGAGAGCCAGCGCATCCGGCTTGCCTCGCAGATCGGCTCCGGCCTGACCGGCGTGCTCTACGTGCTGGATGAACCGTCCATCGGCCTGCACCAGCGCGACAATGCCCGCCTGCTCGATACGCTGAAACATCTGCGCGATATCGGCAATACGGTGATCGTCGTCGAGCATGACGAGGACGCGATCCTGCACGCCGACTATGTCGTCGATATCGGCCCCGCCGCCGGCATCCATGGCGGCCGCATCATCGCCGAAGGCACGCCGCAGCAGGTCATGGCCAATCCCAATTCGATCACCGGCAAATATCTGTCGGGCGAGTTGGAGGTGGCGACACCTGGCATACGGCGCGAGGCGAAAAAGAACCGGCGCATCAAGGTGGTCGGCGCGCGCGGCAATAACCTCAAGAACGTCACCGCTGAAATCCCGGTCGGAACCTTCACCGCCATCACTGGCGTTTCCGGCGGCGGCAAATCCACCTTCCTGATCGAAACCCTGTTCAAGGCGGCCTCGCGCCGCATCATGGGCTCGCGCGAACATCCGGCCGAGCACGACCGCATCGAGGGCCTCGAATTCCTCGACAAGGTCATCGATATCGACCAGTCGCCCATCGGCCGCACGCCGCGTTCCAATCCGGCGACCTATACCGGCGCGTTCACACCGATCCGCGACTGGTTCGCCGGCCTGCCGGAAGCCAAGGCTCGCGGCTACCTGCCCGGCCGCTTCTCGTTCAACGTCAAGGGCGGCCGCTGCGAAGCCTGCCAGGGCGATGGCGTCATCAAGATCGAGATGCACTTCCTGCCGGACGTCTACGTCACCTGCGACGTCTGCCACGGCAAGCGTTACAATCGCGAGACGCTGGACGTGCTGTTCAAGGGCAAGTCCATTGCCGACGTTCTCGACATGACGGTCGAGGAAGGCGTCGATTTCTTCGCCGCCGTTCCCGGCGTGCGCGACAAGCTGGATACGCTGAAGCAGGTCGGTCTCGGCTACATCAAGGTCGGCCAGCAGGCGACGACGCTGTCGGGCGGCGAGGCGCAGCGCATCAAACTGGCCAAGGAACTGTCGCGCAAGGCGACCGGCAAGACGCTCTACATCCTCGACGAGCCGACCACCGGCCTGCATTTCCACGATGTCGCCAAGCTCCTGGAGGTGCTGCACGAACTGGTCGACCAGGGCAACACGGTCGTCGTCATCGAGCATAATCTCGAGGTGATCAAAACCGCCGACTGGGTGCTCGATCTCGGCCCCGAAGGCGGCGACGGCGGCGGCGAACTGGTGGCGTCCGGCACGCCGGAAGACATCGTTCGCGAAAAACGCAGCTACACCGGCCACTTCCTCAAGGAATTGCTGGAGAGAAGACCAGGCAGCAAAAGAGAAGCGGCAGAATGAGGCCGACGGCTGGAGGCCGGCTTCCATGCAGATGAGGATGGCCGTAGCCGAAGACCTCGAGCGCGTCGTTGCGCTGACCGATGCCGCCTACGCGCCCTGGACCCCCTTGCTCGGCGCGCCCCCGGTGCCTGTCACCGAGGATTATCGGCCGCGCATCGAGCGCAACGAAGTGTGGCTGCTGGAGGAAGACGCTGACACCGCCGGGCTTGTCGTGCTCGAGCGGCATCCCGACCACGCGATGATCTTCAGCGTTGCCGTCAGCCCGGCGTTCCAACGCCGTGGGCTCGCGGTTTCCATGCTGAAATGGTCGGAAGAACAGGCGCGCGCCTGGGCTGTGCCCGAGATTCGTCTTTTCGCCAGTTCGAAAATGGAACGGAACCTCGCGATCTACGCAACATACGGTTTTCATGAAACGGGTCGCGGACCGCACCCTTACCGGGCAGGATGGACAATCGTGAACATGGCGAAATCGATCGGCCCAATTGCGGCCTGAGCATCCGGGAGCAGAATATGGCCCAAACAGGAAAAATCCGCGCAGGCATGGGCGGCTGGACGTTCGAGCCTTGGGATACTTCTTTCTATCCTGAAAAACTGGCCAAGACGAAACAGCTTCAATACGCCTCGCGGCAGGTGCCGACCATCGAGGTCAACGGCACCTACTATTCGAGTTTCAAGGAACCGACCTTCGTCAAATGGGCCAATGAATCGCCTGAAGGGTTTGTTTTTGCACTGAAAGGCAATCGTTTCGTCACTAACCGCCGCGTGCTCGGCGAAGCCGGCGAATCGATGACGCGGTTCCTGGAATCCGGCGTCGCGGCACTTGGCGAAAAGCTCGGGCCGATCCTGTGGCAATTCATGCCGACCAAAAAATTCGACCCGGACGATTTTGAGGCGTTCCTGAAACTTCTGCCGGAAAAGCAGGATGGCGTGAAACTGCGCCATGCGGTCGAGGTCCGCAATGACAGCTTCGTCGTGCCGGAATTTGCAGCCCTTGCCCGCAAATACAAGGTGGCGATCGTCTATGCCGACCACCACAAATATCCGGCCATAGCCGACATTACCGGCGATTTCGTCTATGCGCGGCTGCAAACCGGCAAGGACGACAACCCGGATTGCTACGAGCCGAAGCGGCTGGACGAATGGGCCGCGCGCGCAAAAACATGGGCGCAGGGCAAGGCACCCGCCGACCTGCCGCGCGCCGATCCGTCTACGGATGCGCCGGTCACGCCGCGCGATGTGTTCGTCTACTTCATCACGGAAGGCAAGGTCCGCGCGCCCTTCGGCGCGCAGGCACTGATGAAGCGGGTCGAATAGGAAAAAAGGGCTGGCTCTGCGCTGGCCCCCGATTTTTTAAGCGTTATGCCGCAGCCAGCAGGCTGGCATTGCCGCCGGCGGCGGTGGTGTCCACGCAAACGCCGCGCTCATGGGCGTAGGCGGCGGGATAGTATATCTCCGTGACCAGCGGCACGATCGGCCCGCTGCGCTCGGCGATAAGCTTCCGTACCGTCCGCGTGGCCTCCGGCGTGCCGGAAAAGGCAACCACGTCGACACGCAGCGAGCGCGCCTCGACAGGGTCCAAGCGACCATCGATGGCGGCGAGCGGCAGGCCCTTACCGGTCAGCGCCTGCAACGCGACCGCAGCCCCCGGCGCGACCGCCAGCACGGCATTACCGGCAGCCAGCGCCTGGATCGTCTGGGCAAGCAGCGTGTTCGCGTCAGGCCCCATGCACAGCACCCGCCCGCGCGGCACCAGCGACAACGTGTTGGCCTCTCCGGTCGGCCCCGGCAAATCGACCTGACCGAAATCGATGCTTGCGGCGGCGGCAATTGCGGCAGCACCCTTGCCTCGCAAATGCTTGCGCAGAACCGCGATCCGGTCGTGCTGCGTCGCCCAACCGCCCAGTGCCGGATCGGGCAGATTGTCGGCCAGTTCCGTCGCCGTCACCTTGCGCCCTTCGGCAAGGTGCGTGCCGGCCTCCGCGCCTTTGCGGAAACGGCGCAGATAGTGCGGCCCGCCGGCCTTCGGTCCGGTGCCGGAAAGTCCCTCGCCGCCAAACGGCTGCGAGCCGACCACGGCGCCGATCTGGTTGCGGTTGACATAGATGTTGCCGGCATGAATGCCGTCGACGAAATGCTGCACGCGCCCCTCGATACGCGTATGAAGCCCGAAGGTCAGGCCATAACCCTTGCGGTTGATCGCCGAGATCACCGCATCGATCTTGTCTGCATCGAAACTCGCCACATGCAGCACGGGGCCGAACACCTCGTGCTCCATGTCCTCGATGCCTTCGACCCTGAATATCTGCGGCGCAACGAAACGGCCTTCGTCGGGGGATTTCAGGCCGGCAATCAGGCGGCCTTTCATGAACATCCTGTTGCAGTAGTCTTCGATCGTTTCCTTCGCTTCGTCATCGATGACCGGGCCGACATCGGTGGAAAGCTGCCACGGATCGCCGATTTTCAGCGCCTCCATCGCGCCTATCAGCATCTCCAGTACCTTCTTTTCCACGTCCTTCTGGACGTAAAGCACGCGCAGCGCCGAGCAGCGCTGGCCCGCACTCTGGAAGGACGAAGCCAGGATATCGCGCACCGCCTGTTCCGGCAGTGCGGTGGAATCGACGATCATCGCGTTCAGACCGCCGGTTTCAGCAATCAGCATGGCGTCGGGAGCGGCGGTTTCAGCGAGTTGCTTTTCGATTAGCTTTGCCACCTCGGTCGAACCGGTAAAGCAGACGCCTGCGATGCGCGGATCGGCCGCCAGCGGACCGCCAACGGTTGGGCCGTCTCCGGGAAGAAGCTGGAGGACGTCTTCCGGCACACCGGCCTCGTGCAGCAATTCCACGGCACGATAGGCGATCAGCGGCGTCTGCTCGGCCGGCTTGGCGATCACCGCATTGCCGGTAACAAGCGCCGCCGCAATCTGGCCGGTAAAAATGGCGAGCGGGAAATTCCATGGCGAGATGCAGGCGATCACGCCCCGCGCCGCCGTGCCCTGCTCCGAGTCAACCGCCTGCGTTGCATAATAGCGCAGGAAGTCGACCGCCTCGCGCAACTCGGAAACGCCGTCGGCAAGGCTCTTGCCCGCCTCGCGGGTGACGAGCGCGAAAAATTCGACGGCATTTGCCTCATAGAGATCGGCGGCACGCTCCAGAATAGCGCTGCGCTCGGCAACGGGGCGATTCGACCATGCCGGCTGCGCCTCTGCGGCAGCCAGAACGGCAGCGGAAACCTGCTCTGCGCTCGCCTCGACGACGCTGCCTACGACCTCGGCTGGCTTTGCCGGATTGACGACCGTGCGCGCCTCGCCCGAGCTTGGCGCCCGCGTAATCGGCTTTGCCTGCCACAGATGGGGAGCCGCAAAAGTGGCCCGTGCCTTGTCGATGGCAGCCAGCGTTTCGGTATCGGTCAGGTCCCAGCCCTTCGAATTGCGCCGGCCTTCGCCGAAAATGTCAAGCGGCGCGGGGATATTGGGGTTTCTTGCCGGCCCCTGCTTTTCCACCATGGCGAAGGGATCGCGGGCGATCTCCTTCGGCTCCACGTCCTCGTCGGTCAGTTGGTGGACGAAGGACGAATTGGCACCGTTTTCCAGCAACCGGCGCACCAGATAGGCAAGCAGGTCGGAATGCGCGCCGACGGGCGCATAGATGCGGCAGCGCGTGCCTTCCGCCTTGCGCACCGTTTCGTGCAGTGCTTCGCCCATGCCGTGCAGGCGCTGGAACTCGAACGAGGTGCGATCCTTGGCCATCGACAGGATGGCGGCAACCGTATGCGCGTTGTGGGTGGCGAACTGCGGGTAGATGCAGTCGGTCATGCCGAGCAGCTTTTTCGCGCAGGAAATGTAGGAAACGTCGGTATTGTTCTTGCGCGTGAAGACGGGGTAGCCCTCAAGCCCCAGCACCTGTGCGCGCTTGACCTCCGTGTCCCAATACGCGCCCTTCACCAGCCGCACCATGATCGTGCGGTCCAGCTTTTTCGTCAGCGCATAGAGCCAGTCGATGACGAAGGCCGCGCGCGGACCATAGGCCTGCACGACGACGCCAAAACCGTCCCATTCCGCCAACCGCTCGTCGGCCAGCACGCGCTCGATCACGTCCAGCGACAGATCGAGGCGGTCCGCTTCTTCTGCGTCGATGTTGAGTCCCATGCGGGCATTGCGCGCGGCCAGCGCCAGCGACAACAGCCGTTCCGCCATCACCGGCAGCATCGTCTCCTTCTGCGCCACCTCGTAGCGCGGATGCAGCGCCGAAAGTTTTACCGAGATGCCGTGATTCTGGCGGATATCCGGGCCGTTGGAGCCCGAATCAAGCGCGGAAATGGCATCCGCATAGGCCTTCAGATAGCGCAGCGCGTCAGATTCGGTGCGCGCCGCCTCGCCCAGCATGTCGAAGGAATAGAGATAGCCCTTTTGCGTCATCGAACGGCCGCGCTTCATGGCTTCGGCGATGGACCGGCCCAGCACGAACTGCTCGCCCATTTCGCGCATGGCCGCAGCGACCGCCTTGCGGATGACGGGTTCGCCGAGACGACGCATCATCGAGCGCAATGTGCGCTCGATACCGCCCTCGCCTTCCTCGAGCACCCGCCCGGTCAGCATCAGCGCCCAGGTCGAGGCGTTGACGAAAATGGAACTCGACCCGCCCGAATGCGCCGACCAGTCGTGCGGCGCTATCTTGTCGGCGATCAGGTCGTCCATGGTTTCCGCGTCAGGCACCCGCAGCAGCGCTTCGGCCAGGCACATCAGCGCCACGCCCTCCTTGGTCGAAAGGCCGTAGGCCGACAGGAACACTTCCATGAGACGCGGATCGGTAGAGCCGCGCACAGCCTCGACGAGTTTAACGGCGCGCCCGGAAATCGCCTTCCTGTCGTCGCTGGACAAGGCTGCCACGTCGACCAGCCGCTTCAGCGCTTCGTCTTCGTCAGGCAGTACATTGGCGCGGATTTGCTGCCGAATCGCGTCGAGTGCAGACATGGCGTTCCCATAGCTTCGCTGATGCGTTCCGGCGGCTGCCGGACCGAAAGCAGCACGCTACCACAGGGCATAAATTTCGTCGGTCCAAAGAAATCGACACCGCAGGCCAGGTGACCTAAGATATAGGCCTACTAAAGATCGTTCGGACTGCCACACACATGACCGAAGACCAATTGGACCGCATCGACCGGAACATCCTTGCCACGCTGGCGCGCGACGGACGGCTTTCCATGGCTGAATTGGCCGCACAAGTGGGCCTATCGAAAACGCCCGTGCAGGCTCGGGTAAGACGGCTGGAGAAAGAGGGCTATATTCGCGGGTACCAGGCTATTGTCGACCGGGAACGCATGGGTGAAGGTCATGTCGCCTTCGTGCAGGTGAAGCTCTCCGACACGCGTTCTGCGGCCCTCGATGCCTTCAACCGCGCTGTACGGACCGTCACCGAAATCGAACAGTGCCACATGATAGCATCGAGTTTCGACTATCTGCTGAAAGTGCGGACCACGGACATCGCGGCCTATCGGCGGGTGCTTGGCGAGCGCATTTCGGCCCTGCCCCATGTCGCGCAAACCTCGACCTTCGTGGCGATGGAGACGGTAAAGGACAAGTAGCGCCGCTCAGGCGTTGTCGTTAGAGCACGACGTTGAAGACGACTGTATCCGTCCCGGCGGCTGCCGATATGGCAAACCGCAACTGCCACCAACCGCCGGTCGTGAACTTTACGCCAGCAATTCGATACTGCCCTTTGCCCAGATAGTCGGTCGCTTGCGGACTGGTCGGCAGGCCGTGGATCTGCTTCGGCATTCCGCCGGAAATATCGATCGCCGCATATTCGACAGGCGTTCCCGTTGCCGTTTTCAGGGTCAGCTTCCAGGAATGGAGTTGGCCTTGCCGGATCTTGCCGGGATCGGGGGAAAGCATCACTCTGAACAGCCCTCTCTCAGAAGCTTTCGAGAGAGAAAGGTCGGGGCCTGCCTGCTTGCCAGGCCCGGTCACATATACGACAGCAAGGATGAGGCCCAGCGCGCCCGCCAGACCAAGCACTCCGAAAAAATAACGTCTTAATAACAAGGTCAACGCCGCTTCTTTCGCTTGAGTATCAGTCCGCGCTGCGTAACGTTCGCTGCCACTTGTCCAACCACTTCAACTGATATGACGACAGGAGGGCCAAACAATGGCTTGCCTCCCAGTTTGGCGCATCGGAATTCCGGGGAGCAAAGTCCATGGCAAGAACCGGCATTGCCGCGATAGGCGAATGCATGATCGAGCTTTCCAGCAGCGGCGACGCTAGCTGGAACATGGGATTTGCTGGGGACACTTTCAACACGCTCTGGGCGCTAGCCGCTTTGAACGAGAACCGGCAGGCAACCTACGTCTCGGCATTTGGCGACGATCCTTTCTCGCGCGACCAGATCGGCTTCTTCGCCAGCAATGGCATCGGCATCGGGGCCAGCCCGAGGATCGCCGATGCGCGGCCCGGTCTCTATGCGATCACCTTGACCGGAGCGGAGCGCGCCTTCACCTATTGGCGTCGCGACGCGGCGGCAAGGCAGCTTGCATCGAACCCACGCGCACTGGAGAAAAGCCTTAAAGATCAATCGCTTGTTTATTTTTCCGGTATCACTTTGGCAATCCTGGACGCAGGTGCGCGCAAGACCCTGCTGGCCGCAATAGGCAAGGCACGCGCCGAGGGATCGCTCGTCGCCTTCGACCCCAACTTCCGGCCAAGGCTGTGGCAAAGCGTCGAGGAGGCGCAAGCAGCGATACTGGAAGCCTTGGCCGTTACCGATATTGCATTGCCGACGTTCCCCGACGAGCACATGCTGTTCGGTGATGCTAACCCTGCCGAAACGGCCGCTCGGCTCGGTCGTTCTGTCGGCGAAATTGTCGTCAAGGACGGTGAAAACCCGGCGCTGGTCGTCGCGCAAGGCCAGGCCGAAACCGTGCCTGCGACCCATGTTGCCGCACTGGTGGATACGACCGGCGCCGGCGATTCCTTCAACGGCGGTTATCTGGCAGCCCGGCTTGCCGGCCATGCCCCGGCTGAGTCGGCCCGACGCGCGCACCGCGTCGCCGCTGCCGTAGTGCAGTTGCGCGGCGCGCTTGCGCCCTTCGAGGTTCTAAGGGCCGCCTTTGCCGGATAATCGGAATCGCCAAGACAAGTCAGGGAAGCCGGAACCTGTATTCGGTGGCGTGGTGATATTTTTCGCCGGGCAGCAGCGTGGCTTGCGGGAAATACGGTCGATTGGGTGAATCCGGCCAGATTTGCGGCTCAAGGCAAAGGCCGGAGAACGGCCGATACCCTATCCCGTTCAACCCCGGCCCCGCTGAGACCAGACCATGGCCGGCATAAAACTGGATACCGGGTTCCGTGGTCCAGACTTCCATTTCCACGCCCGACAAAGCCCCCTGCACCCACGCTGCCTGCCTGAGCGGGCCACGCGCGGAAGCAAGGCAGAAATTCTGGTCGTAGGCCTCTTCACCACCCTCGACATCGGATCGCAATGCCCTGGCCTGCCTGAAATCGAAGCGTGTCATGTCCACGGGCGCCACCACACCGGTCGGCACCATTTCCTCGTTGACCGGCAAATAGGCGGCCGCGTTGAGCATCAGCCTGTGGTCGAGAATTTCCGTCGCCCCGCCATCGTCCAGATTGAAGTAAGAATGCTGGGTCAAATTGCACAGCGTCCGCTCTTCCGCTGTCGCGCTGAATTCGACGGCGAGCGTTCCCGGAACCTTTAGCCTGTAGGTGCAACTGACCTCGAGCGCACCGGGAAAACCCATGGCTCCGTCCGGGTCGTGCAGCGTCAGAGTTACGAAATCCCGGCCATGAAGCGATACCGTCCACGGCCGGCGGCCGAAACTCTCCGAACCGCCATGCAGCGTATGCTTGCGGAGAAAATTCTGGTCCGTCTGAACCCGCTGCCCGCCCAGGGTGAAGCGGCCATCCCGGATGCGGTTGGCATAGCGCCCGACCACCGCGCCCATATAGGCGGTGTCGCTTTCATAGCTTTCGAGCTGGTCGTAGCCGAGCACCAGCGGCGCGTCGTGCCCGGCGAGGCGCAAATCCTGGACGACCGCGCCCCAGCCGATGATGTTGGCGCTAAGCCCGCCGCCCCGTATCGTGAAGCGGCGGACGGCTTCGCCCGCTTGCGTCGTGCCGAAGAGTTCTCCGTCCTTCATGCCTCGCCTTGCGGGCCTCGCGATCAGAGCCCGAGGCCACCGATACAGACATATTTCGTATCGAGATAATCGTCGATGCCCTGATGCCCGCCCTCGCGGCCGAGGCCTGATTCCTTGACGCCGCCGAACGGCGCTTCCGGCGTGGTGATCATGCCTTCATTGACGCCGACCATGCCGTATTTGAGGCCTTCCATGACCCGGAAAGCGCGGCCGAGATCGCCCGTGTAGAAGTAGGAAGCGAGGCCGAATTCCGTGTCGTTGGCAAGCGCGATGGCTTCTTCCTCGGTCTCGAACTTGAATACCGGGGCGATGGGGCCAAAGATTTCTTCCTTCATGAACATCATGTCGGTCGTCGCACCGGAGATCACGGTCGGCTCGAAGAACGAGCCGCCAAGCTTGTGACGCTTGCCGCCCGCAACCACCTTGCCGCCCTTGGCAGTGGCGTCCGCGATGAATTCCTCGACCTTTTCCACTGCCTTCACGTCGATCAGCGGACCCTGCTGGACGCCGTCGTCCAACCCGGAGCCGACCTTCAGCTCATTGCTGGCCTTGACGAGCTTTTCGACGAACTTGTCGTAGATACCGGCCTGCACGAAGAAGCGGTTGGTACAAACGCAGGTCTGGCCGGAATTGCGGTACTTCGCAGCGATGGCCCCGGCCACGGCGCGGTCGAGATCGGCGTCGTCGAATACCAGGAACGGCGCGTTGCCGCCCAGTTCCATCGACACTTTCTTGACGGTCGCCGCCGCCTTGCCGATCAGCATCTTGCCCACTTCGGTCGAGCCGGTGAAAGTGATTTTCCTGACCAGCGGGTTGGCGCATATCTCGTCGCCGATCTCGCCCGCCGAGCCGGTGACGATGTTGACGACGCCCTTCGGAATGCCGACTTCCTCGCAAAGCGCACCCCAGGCGAGGCCGGAATACGGCGTCTGCGAAGCAGGCTTCACGACGGCCGTGCAGCCGGCAGCAATGGCCGGGCCGATCTTGCGCGACAGCATCGAGGAAGGGAAATTCCACGGCGTGATCGCCGCGATCACACCGACGGGTTCGCGGGTGACGAGGATGCGGCGGTCGGCCCAGGGCGACGGCACCACATCGCCATAGGCGCGGCGCGCCTCCTCGGCGAACCACAGAACGTAGGCAGCCGACGAGCCGACCTCGCCGCGTGCCTCGGTCAGCGACTTGCCCTGTTCGATGGTCAGCAGTTCGGCCAGCGCTTCCTGGTTGTCCATGATCGCGTCGTGCAGTTTGCGCAGCATCTTGGAGCGATCCAGCGCCGACGTCTTGCGAAACGAAAGGAATGCGGTGTTGGCGGCCTCGATGGCGCGGCGGGTTTCGGCCGCGCCTGATTTCGGCACGGCGCCGATCTTCAGGCCCGTTGCCGGGTTGATCACGTCGACGGTCTGGCCCGAATCCGCCTGCACCCACTCACCGTTGATGAGGTTTGCCTGCCGCATGAAAGGATTGGTTTTCTGGAGCATGTTCTTACCTCTTTTGATGCGCTCGGGCGCGTGTCGGGAAAACTGGTGGCCTCATAGCCCGGCAGCGGGCCGGCAAGCAATCGCCTGCCGTCAATGTAAGCGCTGTACCAGCGCTAATCTAGCCGAAATGACGGCCGTGCCCGAAGGTTCGAGACCGTCAACCGTTGCGTTTCGCCTTTTGCTTGTCTTTCTGACTGCTTTGCGGTCCCTATGGAGCGCTGCCGGCCTCTCGGGCAGTGGTGTATAGGATTCTCAATGTTTCGATTTGCTCTGGCACTGTTTTTGTTGACCCTTCCATCCCTGGCCCACGCGACGGATGCCGGTTGGGCCCTGCTGCGCGACGGCGGCCGCGTCGTCCTGTTGCGCAATGCCATGACCAACGGCACCACCGACCCGGCAAATTTCGACATCACCAAATGCTCGACGCAGCGCAATCTTTCGCAACGGGGCAAGCAGCAGGCAGGCAAGATCGGAGCCCTGTTCGGTGCGCGCTCGGCCCCTGTCGAGCGCGTGCTGTCGAGCCGCTATTGCCGCAGCCTCGACACCGCGCGCATTGCCTTCGAGGCGGAGCCTGAACAGTTTGAACCGCTCGATCTGCTCAGCACGGACGAAGCCGTCCGGGCCAAGCAAATTGAGGCAACGCTCGACGAAGTGCGCAACTATTCCGGCTCGGGCAATCTGGTCATGGTCACGCATCTGGAAAACATCAAGGCGCTGACGGGCGTGTCGCCGCGCGAGGGCGAGGCCGTCATCGTCGGGGTCGAGGGCGACGGGCTGAGGGCGCTTGGCCGGGTGACTTTCTAGGAACGATCCAGAGCACCAGCCACTCGCCCGTTTGCCTGCGCTACCACAGCGTAGCCGGCGGCAAAAACATTCGGTCTTTTCCTGCCTGCAAAAACCGACTAGACAGCCCACAAACACCTGCGGACAGAATCCGCCCGCAATCGAAGGAAAAGCCCTTGTCCACCACATTCGAAAAAGTCGCCAAAATCATCGCCGACACCAGCGAGATCGACATTGACACGATCACGCCCGAAAGCCACACCATCGACGATCTCGGCATCGACAGCCTCGATTTCCTCGACATCGTCTTCGCCATCGACAAGGAGTTCGGCATCAAGGTGCCGCTCGAGAAGTGGACGCAGGAAGTCAACGACGGCAAGGCATCGACCGACGAATATTTCGTCATGAAGAACCTGTGCGCCAAGATCGACTCCCTGATTGCCGCCAAAACCGCCTGAGCGCGGTGCGCCCGGTTGCCGCCCTTGACGGGCGGCGTTCCCTGACCCAAAAAGCCTCATGAGCCCCCGCGACGTCGTCATCACCGGCATCGGCCTTGTCTCCTCGCTGGGAGAAGGCCCGGATATCCATTGGCAAAAGCTGACCACCCCCGGCCTTGAGCCGGTGGTCGACGCGGCGCGTTTTCCGCCCTATTCCGTTCATCCGCTGCCAGAGATCGACTGGAACCTCCAGATCGCCAAGCGCGGCGACCAGCGCCAGATGGAAACGTGGCAAAGGCTCGGCACCTATACCGCCGGCCTCGCGCTGGACGATGCCGGCATCAAGGGCGACGAGGCACTTTGCGCCACCATGGACATGGTGGTCGCGGCAGGCGGCGGCGAGCGGGACATGGCGGTCGATGCCGACATTCTCGCGGCATCGCAGACACGCAGCGACATCGACCTGCTGCTCAATGAGAAATTGACGACCGAACTGCGGCCGACGCTGTTTCTGGCCCAGCTTTCCAACCTTTTGGCCGGCAACATCTCGATCGTTCACAAGGTTACCGGCTCCTCGCGTACCTTCATGGGCGAGGAAGGATCGGGCGTTTCGGCCATCGAGACCGCTGTGGCGCGCATACATTCCGGGCAGTCCACCCACATGCTGGTCGGCGGCGCGTTCCAGACCGAACATCCCGACATGCTGCTCGGCTATGAACTGGGCGGCTATCTGCATCGCGATCCGTGGCAATCCGTCTGGCAGCGACAGGCAAGCCAGGGCGGCGGCGTCGTAACCGGCTCGGGCGGCGCATTTCTTGTGCTGGAGCAGCGCGAACACGCCCAGCGCCGGGGGGGCCGGATTTACGCACAGCTCGGGCCTGTCGTTTCCGATCGCGCGCGACGCGCCAAAGGCGAGCTTGATGCAAGCATTGCCGGACTGCTCGACCGCCTCTCGCCCGGCGAGGAATTGCTGACCATATCCGGCGCATCCGGCGGCCACGCAGCGACGGCGGCAGAAAAAGCGGCGCTCGCGGCCCGCCCGCAACTGGCTGCGCGTGGTTTTTCCACCCTGACCGGCCATATGAAGGAAGCGCAATTCCCCTTCGCCGTGGCGCTGGCGGCGCTGGCCGTTCATCACAAGGCAGCGTATCCGGCTTTCGACGCCACCGAACCGGCATTCTCCGGCATCCCGGAAAAAGTTCTGGCAACCGCGATCGGTTATCACCAATTCGAAGGCGTGGCGCTGGTTCGCGCCGCCGATTGAGAGCGTGAAGACATGGCCAATCTGAAGGACCATATGGGCAGGCCGGTGGTCGCCGTCACCGGTATGGGCGTGGTGACGTCGCTCGGCGTGGGCAAGGCTGCCAACTGGGCGGCACTGACGGCCGGCAAATCGGGCATCCACCCGATCACGCGCTTTCCGGTCGACCATCTCAGCACCCGCATGTCGGGCATGGTCGACTTTCTGCCGTCCAGCACGAAGGGCGCGAGCGCCCTCACCTATGAATTGGCCGAGACTTCCGCACGCGAAGCCATCACCGAAGCCGGCATCGATCCAGAAGATTTTGACGGGCCACTGTTTCTCGCTTCGCCACCGATGGAAGTCGATTGGCACGACAGGTTCTCGCTCTACAGCAAGGGCACGAATGAAAACGCGCTGGACCGGCTGCTGGAAGTCGCGCGCGGCCTGAACTCATCCGACATATTCGAAAGCGCGCAGTTCGGCTCGATCGCCGACCGCCTTGCCGACCAATTCGGCACAACCGGCCTGCCAATAACCACCTCCACCGCCTGCGCGTCGGGCGCAACCGCCATACAACTGGGCGTCGAGGCTATCCGCCGCGGCGAAGCGATGCGCGCTTTGTCCATCGGTGCCGACGGCTCGGCTACGGCGGAAGCGCTGATCCGCTTTTCGCTGCTATCGGCGCTGTCGACCAGCACAGGCGCGCCGGAAAAAGCATCAAAACCCTTCTCGAAGGACCGTGACGGTTTCGTGCTGGCCGAAGGGTCGGCAGCCCTGGTTCTGGAGTCGCTGGAAAGCGCTTTGGCGCGTGGCGCGACCGTTCTCGGCATCCTGCGCGGCTGCGGCGAAAAGGCGGACGATTTCCACCGCACCCGCTCCAAGCCGGACGCATCGCCCGCGACCGCCGCGGTAAGGGCAGCCCTTGCCGATGCCGGCCTCGGCGAGGATCAGATCGACTACATCAACGCGCACGGCACCTCGACACCCGAAAACGACAAGATGGAATATCTGGCACTGTCGACCGTGTTTGGGGAGCGCATCGGTCAAATTCCGGTGTCGTCGAACAAATCCATGATCGGCCATACCCTCTCGGCGGCGGGGGCCATCGAGGCCGCGTTCTCGCTGATGACCATGCGCGAAGGCGTCATCCCGCCGACCATCAATTACGACAATCCCGACCCGGCAATCGCGCTGGATGTCGTCCCCAATGTCAGCCGCAAGGCTGCGACCCGCACGGTTCTGTCGAACTCGTTCGGCTTCGGCGGACAGAACACCTGCCTTGTCATGGCGCGGGAACCCGGTTAAGCGAGCCTTTCCTTCCCGCTTAACGGACCCGTCAGGCTCATGCGCGCACTGCAACTCATCGAGGATCGCCGGCTGGAAACGGTGGACCTGCCGCCACCGCCGCCGCCCTCGCTGGGCGAGGTAACGCTGCGCATCAAGGCCGTTGCGCTCAACCATATCGACGTCTGGGGCTGGCGCGGCATGGCCTTCGCCAAGCGCAAGCTGCCGCTTGTGGTCGGCGCGGAAGCCTCCGGCGAGGTCGAAACGGTCGGCCCCGGCGTTTCAAACCTGCTGCCCGGCCAGTTGGTGTCCATCTATGGCGCACGCACCTGCGGGCTTTGCCGCGCCTGCCGCGAAGGCCGCGACAATTTGTGCGAGCACGTATCGGGCGTACACGGCTTCCACCTCGATGGCTTTGCCCAAGAGAAAATAAACCTGCCGGCCCGCCTGCTGGTGCCTGCCCCGCCCGGCGTCGACGCGATCGGTGCCGCGGTCGCACCCGTCACCTTCGGCACGGTCGAGCACATGCTGTTCGACAACGCCAAGCTCCAACCGGGCGAAACCATCCTCGTCCACGCGGGCGGCTCCGGCATCGGCTCAGCCGCAATCCAACTGGCCAAGAAGATCGGCTGCACCGTCATCACCACGGTCGGTTCGAACGACAAATTCGAAAAGGCCAAGGCGCTGGGTGCCGATCACGTCATCAACTACCGCGAGGACCGCTTTGAGGGCGTCACGCGAAAGCTGACGAAAAAGAAGGGCGTCGACGTTGTCTTCGAGCATGTCGGCACCGACACCTTCGCCGCCTCGATGCTGTGCATGAAGCGCGGCGGTCGGCTCGTCACCTGCGGCTCGACCTCGGGCGTCTCGGCGCAGGTCAATCTGATGCAACTGTTCCAGCAGCAGCTAAAACTGCTCGGCTCGTTCGGCTGCCGCATGGAAAACATGACCAACGCCATGCAAAAAATGGCGGCCGGACAGGTTACGCCGGTCATCGACACCGAGATCGGCTTCGACGGCATCGATGACGCGCTGAAACGCATGGAAAGTCGCAACGTATTCGGCAAGATCATTTTGCGCGTCAGCTGAGGCCGGCGGCGGTGGCGCAAGGGCCTCTCACGACGTTTCGCCGAAATTTCAAGTTCGGCTTTGGCCTGAAGCTGCGAAAATTCAACCATCGGATCGTGGCATACATTGCCATGGCCGTGATTTCGGTGTTGCGGCGCCTGCCGCCCGACAAGGCGCTGAACTTCGCCGATCGCGCTGCGCGCCGCATCGGGCCGCTGGTCGGGCGGCACCGTGTTGCGCTGGATAATCTGCGTCAGGCCTACCCGGAAAAATCCGACGCCGAAATCCATGCGATCGCGCTGGATATGTGGGGCAACATGGCGCGGCTTGCCGCCGAGTATATTTTCCTCGACCAATTGTTCGATTACGACCCGGATGCGCCGGTGCCCGGTCGCATCGAGGTCAAGGGCGCCGAAAACTTCCTGCGCATCGCCGGCGAAGACAAGCCGCACATCCTGTTCACCGGCCATCTCGGCAATTTCGAACTTTTGCCGGTTGCTGCCGCAACGTTCGGCATGAAGATAACGGCGCTGTTTCGCCCGCCCAACAACCCCTATCTCGCCGATTATATCCAGTCGATGCGCAGCGCAAACATGGGCAATCTGCAACCCTCGTCGACCGGCGCTTCCTTCGCGCTGGCCGCGATCCTCGAAAAAGGCGGCAATATCGGCGTGCTCGTCGACCAGAAATTCACGCGCGGCGTCGAGACGATGTTCTTTAACCGCCTGTGCCAGAGCAATCCGGTGCTCGGCATGCTGGCCCGCCAGTATGACTGCGACGTCTACCCGGCCCGCTGCATCCGGCTGCCGGGTAACCGCTACCGGCTTGAAGTGGAAGGCCGGATGGACCTGCCGCGGGACGCTTCGGGCAGCGTCGACGTCAAGGCGACGACGCAGATGCTTGCCGATACCGTGGAACGCTGGGTCCGCGAGGACCCCGGCCAATGGATGTGGTTCCACAAGCGTTGGCAGATCAAGGGACGCCCCCGCAAACTGCGCTGAACCCGCCGGAGCGCCCTCCTCGCAGCTATTTGATCTTTTTGCATCGAAAGGATGATGCAAAACGTAAAACTTCTGTCACTATCACCATATCCCTTTGGGGGATGGTTCAGGCGGCGAGGAGGCTACCATGGGCAGGCATATCGGGCATATCGCACCGGACGCGGTAAGGCCGACCAGTCTTTGGACGCCGTGGGGCGAACAGGCTGTGCCTGTGGCGGGCGCAAAATTCGCGGCACTTCGCAAATTGGCCAAACGCATCGGCCATTTGAAAACGCCGAAGACAAAGCCGCTAGGCGATCATCGGAATTTTGCCGGCGACTAGCCGCCGTAATAATTCATCACGGCGTGGCGCGCTTCGGCGAAGAACAGCCAGCGTTCGGTCACCATGCCCAGCATATGAAAACCCAGCGCCACCGCGGCAAGGACTGCTGCCATCGGGCCGGCATTTGCTCCTGCTAGCAGCAGCGCCAGCATAAGCAGGCCCGGCACGATCGCCCCGGCGGCAACGGCAAGCTTCCACAGCTTATCGGCATGTTTTCGCACGACCTTGAAGCCCATCTCGCGGGTCAGGTAGTTTTCATTGACATGTGGCCGCTCGAACAGCCGGACTTTGCCGATCGCGCCCAATCCCGTGGCGCTTTCCGGCGTCGATAGCGGCACGATTGCCAGCATGTTCCGACGCCAGAATATTTTTGCCACCCATGCGCCAGCCAGGAAAATCAAAGCCAGCAGTGGCATTGCCATCGTGTTTCCACCGCCGCAGAAGGCAAAAAAACTGGCTGCCAGAAAACCGCCCGCGATGGAAAAAAACCGGTAGCAAAGCGGCGTCAGCTTAGTGTGCCATGCCTGCACGGACTGCAGCGAGGCGTAGATCATCGCGGTGCAATAGACCGTGACCATGCACAGCACAGTGCCGACGATGCCGACCGTTGGCAGATAGCGGCCATCGATGACCGAGGCCCATGCCGATATGCACAGAGGCACGAAGGTGATGATCGCCATCACGCCCTCGCGCGACAGCCAGCTCGAGCGCCATTGCGACAGCGCCCGCCACGCGCGCTGCGGATTGCCAAGATGCAGCGTGGACGAGAGAAGCCCGCCGGAAATCAGCGCCAGCGCCAGAACATGCGCGAACTTGGTGGCCAGTGCCGCCGGATCGAGCAGACCAAGCCCAAGCACCGCCGCCAGCCCGTAGCCAAGGCCGGACAGCGTGGTGAACAGGATGATGGAGGGAGCGGGATGCATGCTCAAATCCTGTCCAGCATGCCGTCGAGCCAGGCGAAAAAGCCCTTGGCGCCGTCGGTGTTTTCAGCAAGTGGCAGGTGCGCGCTGGCCGCCAGCGATGTCCGCGCACGCGGCGGCAGATATTTGTTGACCGGCTTCGTCCCCTGCTCCGGCATCAGGTCAATGCCGCCGCGCGCCAGCACCATGAGCGACACGGCAGAGCCCGGGTCCGAAAAGTCGCCGAAATGCCGGGCATTGGCCGGGCATGTCCTGACGCAGGACGGCGTGCGGTCCACTTCCTCGAACGTCTCGTTGTAGATGCGGTCGATGCACAGCGTGCATTTCTTCATCACGCCAGCGGCCAGATCCATCTCGCGCGCGCCGTAGGGGCAGGCCCAGGCGCACAGGCCGCAACCGATGCACATGTCCTCGTCCACCAGCACGATACCGTCTTCGGCGCGCTTGTAGGATGCGCCGGTCGGGCAAACGGTAACGCAGGGCGCATCCTCGCAATGCAGGCAGGATTTGGGGAAATGCACAATGCGCGCGTCGCCCGCCTCGCCCACGATTTCGCCGCCCTCCGGCACCACTTCAAATGTGTGGACCCGGTTCAGCCACGCGCCGGAAACATCCGCGCCATAAGGGTCCTGATCCGACAGTGCCGAACCATAGCCGCCGGTGTTCCACTCCTTGCAGGATACCACGCAGGCATGACAACCGACGCAAACGTCGAGGTCTATGACGAGGCCGAGTTTCTTTGGGGTCGGCAAGGCTGGGAGCAAGGTCATTTCGCCCACTCCTGCCCGTAGCGCAATTCATCGGGATGCGGTTCCGCCCTGCCCGGCTGGGCAATTTCCGGGAATTGCGGTTCGCTCACCTCGCCGGCTTCGGCTTTTTCGATCCGCACGCGCAAATCGTACCAGGCCGCCTGCCCGGTTACCGGATCGGAGTTGGACCAGCGTAATCCGTCGCCCTTCGGCGGCAGAAGTTCATGGATCAGATGGTTCATCAGGAAGCCTTTTTTGGCCTCGGGCGCATCCTGATCCAGCCCCCACGCGCCCTTGCGCTTGCCGATGGCGTTCCACGTCCACAGAGTGCGCGAATTGACCGCCTCCATGCGCGCCACCTCGACCTTGATGCGGCTGTGGTACGAGATCACCCAGACCCAGTCGCCGTCGACAAGCCCCAGTTCGTCGCAGATCGGACCCGGCACATAGAGCGGGTTCTTGGTGTGTATCTGCCGCAGCCACGCATTCATCGAGCCCCAGGAATGATACATCGCCGCCGGCCGCTGCGTGATGGCGTGATACGGATATTCCGTGTGATCGACCAGCGCCTCGCCCAGCGGTTCATACCAGTCCGGCAACGGATCGAACGCGTCGAAAATACGCTGCCGGTGCGTTTCCGGCGCGAATGGTTCGCGCAGCCCTTGCGCCGACAGCCGGAATTTCTGCAGCGATTCCTGATAAAGCTGAAACGTCACCGGCTGCGGCGTATCGAAGAAGCCCATGCGCACGCCAAAGTCCTGATAGGCTTGGTTGGCGTGCTTGAAGAACTGCGCCTCCATCGGGATATGCGCCGAGAAGAACGAGCCGTTTTCGATATAGCGCTTCAACTGGTCCGGATTGGCAGCGCCCCGCCCCGCCCGGTCACCGTTAACGCCGCGAAAACCGGCTAGAGGGCCGATACCGGGCCGCCGCTCATGCCGCACGATGTAATCGGCATAATCCTTATAGAGCGCCTTGCCGTGATTGTCGGCGAAGCCCGGCAGCTTCAGCCGCGCACCGAGGTCGAGCAATACGGATTGAAAGCCACGCACGTCGCGGTCCGGTTCCACCACCGGCCAGCGAATGGCGTCCTGCACGGCGTCCGGCTCGGAAATCGGCCGGTCGAGCATGGAAATGCAGTCGTGCCGCTCGAGATAGGTCGTGTCGGGCAGGATAAGGTCGGCATAGGCCACCATTTCCGAGGCATAGGCGTCGGAATAGATGATCTTGGGAATGCGGTATTCGCCGGTCGCCTCGTCCTTGTCCTCCAGCATCTTGATGACGCCGGCTGTATTCATCGACGAATTCCAGGCCATGTTGGCCATGTAGAGGAACATCAAATCGACCGGATACGGATCGCCGGCATGCGCGTTGGCGATGACCATGTGCATCATGCCATGCGCGGCAATCGGAGCGTCCCACGAAAAAGCCTTATCGAGCCGCGCCGGCTTACCGTCGGCATCGATCAGCAAATCCTCGGGGCCGCGCGGAAAACCTAGGTGCGGGCCGGATAGCGGCTTGTTCGAGCCAAAATGCTCGGCCTTGCCATGCGGCGTCGGGTGGGCCGAAATCGGCTTCGGATAGGGCGGCTCGAAACGGAAGCCGCCGGGGCAGTCCACCGCGCCGATCAGCACCTGCAGCATGTGCAGCGCGCGCGTCGTCTGAAAACCGTTGGAATGAGCGGACAGCCCGCGCATCGCGTGAAACGATACCGGCCTGCCGATATAGGCCTGATGGCGCTCGCCATTGGTGTCGGTCCAGGGCTGCTCGATGACGATCGCCTCATCAAAGGCCACGCGCGCGATCTCGCAGGCCAGGCCGCGAATAGTCTCGGCCGAGACGCCGGTCTCCGTGGCGACGGCTTCCGGCGCGTACTTCTCGTCCATGTATTTTTCGGCAAGCAACTGGAAGGACGGCACGGCGAACCGTCCATCTTCCAGTTGAACGCGACCGGAAAGAGCGGGCCGCGCGCCCTTGGTGCCGACAGGCACGATGTGCTCCGTCACCGTCTCGTGCACCAGCGCTTTGCCCTCGCCGTCGCGCGCAAACAGGCCATGATCGGCGGTGCCCGGCGCATCGATGACAAGCCAGGTGGCGTTGGAATAACGCACCAGGTAATCGACGTCGATCTTTCGCGCTTTCAGGAGTTCATGGACAACCGACAGGATCAAAAGCCCGTCGGTACCGGGACGGATGCCGATCCAGTTGTCGGCGACCGCCGAATAGCCGATGCGCACCGGATTGACCGAAACGAAACGCGCGCCGCGCTGTTTCAGCTTGGAAATGCCCATCTTGATCGGGTTGGAATCGTGGTCTTCGGCCACGCCGAACATCACGAAAAGCTTGGTGCGGTCCCAGTCTGGCGCACCGAATTCCCAAAACGCGCCGCCGATGGTCATGATGCCAGCAGCCGCCATGTTGACCGAGCAGAAACCGCCATGGGCAGCATAATTGGGCGTCCCGTATTGCTGCGCCCAAAAGCCGGTCAACGATTGCGACTGGTCGCGGCCGGTGAAGAAAGCGAGTTTCTTGGGATCGTCCTTGCGAACCTCGTCCAGCCAGCCGGTGGCGATGCCAAGCGCTTCCTCCCACGAGATTTCCACGAACTCTCCCGAACCGCGCGGTCCGGTACGCTTGAGCGGGGCGTTGAGCCTGGCCGGTGCATAGTGCTGCATGATGCCGGCCGAACCCTTGGCGCACAGCACCCCCTTGTTCACCGGGTGGTCGCGGTTGCCTTCAATATAGCGTATCTTGCCGTCCTTGATGTGGACGTTGATGCCGCAACGGCACGCGCACATATAGCACGTGGTCTTGCGCACCTCGTCGGCAATCGGCTCGGAAAGCGCAACCCGCTCTCTGGGACTCATCGGCTCAAACTCCTCCGTGAGGAGTCCTATCAGGCATCCCGCGAAATGAAATGCCTCGAAACGGCATTCGGCCGCAAACTTGTTGTCGAAAACGCTTGGGCCACAGCATGATAGTCGCGGCGAACGCCCGGCGCTGCCTCCGACCCGCCCTTAATTGGCGACGATTATTCGCGTGTTCGCCGCACCGACTTCCTTGACCAGTGCATAGAACTTCGCCGCGTTGACCGTGCGAAGCCGCACACAACCATGCGAGGCCGGCGTACCCAGGCGCTTCACCGCATTGGTGCCATGAATGGCGTAGCCGCCATGGTAGAACACGGACCATGGCATCGGCGACATCTCGTATTTGCGCGAGTACCACATCTTGTGCATGCGCTGCGGCCGGTAGGTGCCGCGCGGCGTCACGTAACCCCTGCGGGCCGTCGATACACGCCATTGATAGAGCACCCGCCCCGCTTTGCTTACCGTCATCGTTTGCGTGGAAACATTTATGCGCGCGACAAGACTTGCGGCCCATCCCGGCGTCGATGCACCGAAGGAAAGCGCCATCATCATCGCCGCAAAAAGAACTGTCTTTTTCATAACGTCCCCTTTTTATCGCCCTTACTTACCCAAGCTCGTTTGTTCTTAACCTTGAGGGGGTTTTTCTTAAAATACACGCAAGCGTTGAGGATCCACCCAATCGGAAACGTAAAATTTGAACTATTTTGAGCGACAGTTGCAATCGGGACACGCTCTTGCTGGCCCATGGCGGCAGGCTTGCAAAGCCCCGCCATTCGCTGTTCAAATCCGGCAATGAGAACAAATCTGCTCGAAACCATTGAAGCGCGCAGGGACGATCTGGTCGAACTGACCGCCGACCTGATCCGCTTCCCCACCATCAATCCACCCGGAGAAGCCTATCGCCCCTGCGCGGAGTACATCGCCGCGCGGTTGAAACGCCGGGGTTTTGAGACCGAGTTCATCCGCGCCGAAGGCACGCCCGGCGACACCGACCGTTATCCGCGCGTCAATGTCGTTGCCCGCTTCGACGGCCGTACGCCCGGCCCCTGCGTCCACTTCAACTCGCATATCGATGTCGTGGAGGCCGGCGATGGCTGGACCGTCGATCCTTTCGCCGGCCTGGTGAAAGACGGCAGGGTCTATGGACGCGGTGCCTGCGACATGAAGGGCGGGCTCGCCGCCTCGATCATCGCGGTAGAAGCCTATCTCGACACCCACCCCGACTTCCCCGGCACCATCGAAATCTCAGGCACCGTGGACGAGGAATCCGGCGGCTTCGGCGGCGTCGCCCATCTGGCCAGGCTCGGCTATTTTTCGAAGCCGAAGGTCGATCACGTCATCATCCCCGAGCCGCTCAACAAGGATCGCATCTGCCTTGGCCATCGCGGCGTCTGGTGGGCGGAGATCGAGACCAAGGGCGAGATCGCGCACGGTTCGATGCCGTTCCTCGGCGACAACGCCGTGCGCCACATGGGCGCGGTGCTGCAAGCGTTCGAGGACGAGCTTTTTCCTGCCCTCGACACGAAGCGCACGACGATGCCCGTGGTGCCGGAAGGCGCGCGACGCTCGACCATGAACATCAACTCGATCCATGGCGGCCAGACGGACGATTTCCGACCCGGCCTGCCCTCCCCCAACGTGCCCGACTGGTGCCGCCTTACCATCGACCGACGTTTTCTGCTGGAAGAGAAGATCGAGGACGTGAAGCAGGAAGTAACCTCGATCCTGGACCGGTTGACGCGGGAGCGGCCAAAATTCCGATACGACATCCGCGATCTGATGGAAGTGCAGCCCACCATGACCGAGCGCGATGCGCCGGTGGTCAAGGCGGTGGCGCAAGGCATCATGGAAATCTTCGACCGCGAGCCGGAATATGTCATCTCGCCCGGCACTTACGACCAGAAACACATCGCCCGCATAGGCCACATCTACGATTGCATCGCCTACGGTCCCGGCATCCTCGACCTCGCCCATCGACCTGACGAATGGGTCGGCATCGACGACATGGTGCAATCGGCCAAGGTGATGGCCATCGGCCTCGACATTTTGTTACGCGGCGGTCAGCACTGAGCAAGCGCGGTAGATTTCTGCTGCATTGCAAAAGAATCGTGACAAAGCGATTTACTCGCCCGCGTTTTCACGCTTCTATTCGCGCACTATCCAGATCGCCGGGAGATGATCGATGAAACTATGGAAAGCCGTTCTCGCAGCTTCGGTTCTGGGGCTGATAACGAGTTCACCGGCGATGGCGGCACGCACCGATCTAGTCCTGGGTGTCGTTCTGGAGCCTCCCCATCTCGACCCGACGGCCGGCGCTGCCGCGGCAATCGACGAAGTGCTTTACGCCAATGTTTTCGAAGGGCTGACCCGCATCGGCCCGAACGGCGAAGTGTTGCCGGACCTCGCCGAAAGCTGGACGGTTTCGGACGACGGCAAGGTCTACACCTTCAAGCTGCATACCGGCGTGAAATTCCATGACGGCACCGATTTCGACGCCAATGACGTGAAATTCTCGCTCGACCGCGCCCGTGCCGACAATTCCGTCAACGCCCAGAAAGGCCTGTTTGCGGCCATCCACACGGTCGAAGTCGTCGACCCGGCGACGGTCAAGGTCACGCTGAAGCAGCCGCAAGGTTCCTTCCTGTACAATATGGGTTGGGGCGACGCGGTGATCGTGGCGCCCGAATCGGCCGATACCAACAAGGAAAAGCCGATCGGCACCGGCCCGTTCAATTTCCAGAACTGGGCCAAGGGCGCTTCGATCACACTCGTGAAATCGGACCATTACTGGGGCGATCGGGTAGCGCTGGACAAGGCAGAATTCCGCATCATCCCGGACGCCGCCGCACAGGTTACGGCGCTTCTATCCGGCGATGTGCAGGCCATTCCGTTCTTCCCGCCGGATGCCGCCGCCCAAGTTCAGGGAAACCCCGATCTGAAGGTGGTGATCGGTTCGACCGAGGGCGAGACGATCCTTGCGATGAACAACAAGAAGCCGCCCTTCGACAATCTCAAGGTCAGGCAGGCGATTTCCTACGCGCTCGACCGCAAGTCGATTATTGACGGCGCGTCGGGAGGGCTTGGCGTGCCCATCGGCTCGCATATGGCGCCGTCCAACAAGGCCTATGTCGATCTGACCGGCGAATATCCGCACGACCCGGCAAAGGCTCGGGATCTGCTGAAGGAAGCAGGCTTCGAAAACGGCATCAAGGCCACCTTGAAGCTGCCGCCCCCCGATTATGCCCGGCTTGGCGGCGAGATCGTCGCTTCGGAATTGCGCGAGGTCGGTATCGATCTGGAGATCATCCCGGTCGAATGGGCGCAATGGCTGGATCAGGTCTTCACCAAGAAGGACTACGATCTGACCATCGTTTCGCATACCGAGCCGAACGACATCGATATCTATTCGCGCAAGGATTACTACTTCAACTATGACAATCCGGCCTTCGACAAGGTCATTGCCGAACTGAACCTGACGTCGGACGAGGCCAAGCGCGACGAATTGCTGAAGCAGGCGCAGAAAATCCTGGCCGACGATGCCGTCGTCGGCTTCCTGTTCGAACTGCCGAAGGTCGGCGTGTGGGATGCCAAACTGCAAGGCCTGTGGGAAAACGCACCGATCCAGGCCAACGACCTCACCAAGGTAAAGTGGGCGGACTAGGATTTGATGGACTGAGAGGCTTGCGCCCTACGTTGCCCCCCTCTGTCCTGCCGGACATCTCCCCCGCAGGTGGGGAGATCAGCAGCTTTGACCTCTCGATTTTGCTTGCTGAATCGAAGGTTGGTAACGGCAGAGATGACAGCCTGATCTCCCCCCTTGCAGGGGAGATGTCCGGCAGGACAGAGGGGGGCAACGTAGGGCAGGTCGGCACGCAAACTCCCGTACCCCACCCATGACCACCTATTTCCTCCAGCGTCTCGCCATCGCCCTTGCCACGCTCATCCTCGCCTCGATGGTCGTCTTTGCCGTGCTGGAAATCATCCCCGGCGACCCGGCGCGCCTGATGCTGGGCATGAATGCCAGCGCCGACCAGGTGGAAATGCTGCGCAACCAGATGGGCCTCAACGCGCCCATCCTTGTTCGCTATCTGCACTGGGCAAGCGGCATGCTGACTCTCGATTTCGGAACGTCCTACACCTATTCCGTTCCCGTCATCGACCTTGTTGCCGAGCGCGCCGTCGTTTCGTTGCCGCTTGCACTCATTGCGCTTGCGCTTGCCGCGGCAATCGCCCTTCCGGTCGGCCTGTATTCGGCCAGCCGGCGCGGCCATGCCGGCGACACCGTCGCCATGGGGGCCGCCCAACTGGGTGTCGCCATTCCCAATTTCTGGTTCGCGCTGTTGCTGATCTATCTTTTCGCGGTCTGGCTCAGGCTGGTTCCGGCCGGCGGTTTTCCGGGCTGGAACGCCGGCATCTGGCCGGCCCTGAAAGCGCTGTTCCTGCCGGCAATCGCGCTCGCTTTGCCGCAAGCCGCAATTCTTGCGCGCGTCGCCCGCTCGGCTCTGATCGAGGTGCTGAACGAGGACTATATCCGCACCGCCCGCGCCAAGGGCATGCCGCGCCGGACCGTGCTTTGGCGGCACGCGCTGCGCAACGCGATGATCCCGGTGCTGACCATCATGGGCCTGCAATTCGCCTTCCTGCTTGCCGGCACCATCATCATCGAGAACGTCTTTTACCTGCCCGGCCTCGGCCGTCTGGTGTTCCAGGCGATAACCCAGCGCGACCTGATCGTGGTCGAGAGCGTCGTCATGCTGCTGGTCGCCACTGTCATCGCCGTCAATCTCTTGGTCGACCTTTCCTATGCCATCGTCGATCCGCGCCTGAGACGCCGGCAATGACGGAACCGACGCGACCGATCGAAGACAGTTGGGCCCGCCTTGTTGCAACGGCTTTTTCCAACCGCTCGTTCCTTGCGGGCTTTATCGTCACGCTGCTGGTGGCGGCGATGGCGCTCGTCTCGTTTCTGTGGACGCCCTACGACATCACCAAACTGGTGATCGCCGACAAGACGCAGGCGCCCTCGCTCACCCATTGGTTCGGCACTGACCATTTTGGGCGAGACATACTGTCGATGATCATGCTCGGCGCGCGCAATTCCATCGCGGTGGCGCTGGTCGCGGTCGGCATCGGCATGGGTGTCGGCGTGCCCCTCGGCCTATGGGCGGCGGCACGCGGCGGCCTGCTGGACGAAGCGCTAATGCGCCTGAACGACCTCGTTTTCGCCTTCCCCGCCCTTCTTTCGGCGATCATGATTACAGCGATCTTCGGGCCGGGCGCGGTCAACGCCATCATTGCCATCGGCATCTTCAACATTCCGGTCTTTGCCCGCGTGGCGCGCGCCGGCGGGCTTGCCATCTGGCCGCGCGAATTCATTCTTGCCGCGCGTGCCGCCGGCAAGGGCAGCACTCAGATTACGCTGGAACATATCCTGCCCAACATCGCCACGCTGCTTCTGGTGCAAGGCACCATCCAGTTTGCGCTGGGCGTTCTTGCGGAAGCGGGCCTGTCCTATGTCGGACTAGGTGCGCAGCCGCCCATGTCGAGTTGGGGCCGCATGCTGTTTGAAGCGCAGACGCGAATGGTAGTTGCGCCGTGGATGGCGCTGTTTCCCGGAATGGCCATCGTCGTCACCGTGCTCGGCCTCAATCTTCTGGGCGATGGCCTCGCCGACATCCTCGACCCGAAATCGAGGCGGCAACGATGAGCCTGCTCGAAATCGAGAATCTTTCGCTCCACATCGGCGACACGTCCATCCTGAAAGGCGTGGACCTGACCATCGCGCCCGGCGAAGTGATGGGGCTTGTCGGCGAATCGGGTTCCGGCAAATCGATGACCGCGCTGGCGGTGATGCAGCTTTTACCGAATGGCGCGCGCGCCGACGGCAGCATTACCTTCGACGGCATCGATATTCTCAAGGCCACGGAAGACCGCATGTGCGCGTTGCGCGGCGACGATATCGGCATGGTGTTCCAGGAGCCGATGACCGCGCTGAACCCAGTCAAAACCATCGGCGAGCAGGTGGCCGAAGGCATCCGCTGGCACGCCAAAGTCTCCAGAGCCGAAGCCGAAGACCGTGCGCGAAAAATACTCGACCAGGTGGGCCTGCCGGCACAGAAATTTCCCTTGTCGCGTTATCCGCATGAGCTTTCCGGCGGCCAGCGCCAGCGTGTCGTCATCGCCATTGCCTGTGCGCTGAACCCGAAACTGCTGATCGCCGACGAGCCCACGACGGCGCTCGACGTGGTGCTGCAGGCGCAGATCCTCGACCTGCTGCGCGAACTCGTTGCCGAAAATGGCATGGGCCTGCTCCTGATCTCGCACGACCTTGCCGTCGTCACCGAAATGGCTGACCGCATCACCATCCTGCGCCGTGGCGAGGTGATGGAAGCGGGCGAAACCGCGCGCGTTCTCTCGCAGCAGGTCCACCCCTACACAAGGCAGTTGGCGCAAGCCTCGATGCATGCGCCGCAACGCGCCAGCGTCAGCGCCGCCAATGCGGCAACGCCTCTCCTGCATGTCGAGAAAGTCAGCCGGACCTATCGCGGCGCCCACACGTCGCTGTTCCGGCGCGCCGCTCCCGTTCACGCCGTCAACGATGTCTCTTTCTCGATGATGCCCGGCCAGTCGGTTGCGCTGGTCGGGCGTTCCGGTTGTGGAAAATCCACGCTTGCGCGCATGATCCTGGCGTTGCACAAGCCAACCACCGGCGAAATCCGCTTTCGCGGCGAGACGATCAGCAACCGCAGCGCGGCCGAATTGAAAGCGGCGCGCCGCAACATGCAGGTCGTATTCCAGGACCCATACGGCTCCTTCGACCCGCGCCTGAAGGCGGAAAGGCTTGTGGCCGAGCCGCTTCATCTGCTGGAGCAAAAGCCGTCGCGCACGCAGCGTCGCGAGATGGTGGCGCACGCGCTGCATGAAGTCGGCCTCGCACCGGACGATATGGACAAATATGCACATGAATTTTCCGGCGGCCAGCGCCAGCGCCTGTCGATCGCGCGCGCCATCATCACACGACCGAAACTGGTGGTCGCAGACGAGCCGGTTTCGGCCCTCGACGTGTCGATCCGGGCGCAAATCCTCGACCTTTTTGCCGACCTCAACGGCAGGCTTGGCATCGCCTATCTGTTCATCACCCACGACCTGACAGTCGCCCGAGCCATTACCGACGAGGTGATGGTGATGCACGAGGGCAGCATTGTCGAAAGCGGGAAAACCGCAGACGTGCTCGACAACCCGAAATCCGAAGCGGCGCGCGCTCTGGTCGCCGCCGCACCCGATCTTCGCCGCGCGCTTGCACGGAAGCTGCAGGGACAGGGCTGACCGCAAGAGCCGCATTGCCTAATCGGCACCGATGTGGTCGAACGCCAACTCCATCCCTGCCGTCTCATCTGAAGCCCCCAGCCGCCATGTTCGATCTCGCCACTGAAGCAGTCATAATGCTTGCGCTTGCTGGCTTTGCAGCCGGCTTCGTCGATTCCATCGCCGGCGGCGGCGGTTTGATCACCGTGCCGGCCCTGCTGCTGGCCGGCTTCTCGCCGGTCGCAGCACTTGGTACGAACAAGTTGCAGGGGCTGTTCGGCTCCGGTTCGGCCACGCTTGCCTACGCCGCGAAAGGCCATGTGGATTTGCGCCATCAATTGCCATCCGCCCTGATGGCTCTCGCCGGCGGGGGTTTAGGCGCGCTGGCGGCGACGGTGGTGCCGGCTGCGATCCTGAGCGCCGCCCTGCCCATCGTGCTGGTCGCCATCGCGCTCTACTTCGCCATCAAGCCCAATATGGGCGACATCGACCGGGCGCGGCGCTTGTCGCCTTTTCTCTTCGGCCTGATGATCGTTCCGGCAATCGGCTTTTATGACGGCATATTCGGTCCCGGCGCCGGCTCTTTCTACATGCTCGCCTTCGTGTCGCTTGCCGGCTACGGCATCCTCAAGGCGACGGCCCATACCAAGCTTTTGAACTTCTCGTCCAATGTCGGCGGCTTTATCGTTTTCGCCTCGGTCGGCGTCGTCGCCTGGAAGATCGGCCTGCTGATGGGAGCCGCCCAGTTCCTCGGCGCGCGTCTCGGCGCGCATATGGCGATCAAAAACGGAGCGCGCCTTATCAAGCCGCTACTGGTGGTCGTATGTGTGGCACTGGCCGCAAAGCTGCTCGCTGATCCCGCCAACCCGCTCCGTTCGATGCTCGGCGTTTAAGCCAGAGAATACTATTCGGTCTTTTCGTCCAGCAGGCGGGAAACAAAGTCGAACAGGCCCGGCCGCCGGTCGCGGCGCAAGCGCTCAGCGCTGACGATGGAGCGGACTTCGCCGAAAGCGCGGTCGAGATCGTCGTTGACCACCACGAAATCATATTCCGTCCAGTGCTCGATTTCCGTCCGCGCATTCTTCAGGCGCGTCTCGATCACCGCCTCCTGGTCTTCGGCGCGGCGCTTGAGGCGTGCTTTCAATTCCTTCATCGAGGGCGGCAGGATGAAGATGGAGACAATGTCGCCCCGCATCTTCTCCTTCAACTGCTTGGCGCCCTGCCAGTCGATATCGAACAGCATGTCGCGGCCCTCGGCCATCGCCTTCTCGGCGGCTTCGCGCGGGGTAGCGTAGAAATTGCCGTGGACCTCGGCCCATTCGAGCAATTCGTCGTTGTCGCGCAGCATCTCGAACTCGCGTGGCGTGCGGAAATGATAGTGAATGCCGTCGATCTCGCTGCCGCGGCGCGGCCGGGTCGTCACGCTGACGGACAGTTCGAAGCTCTGGTCGCTCTCGATCAAATTGCGCGCAATGGTCGACTTGCCGGCGCCGGATGGCGACGAAAGCACGAGCATCAAGCCCCGGCGGCGGATGCGGGAACCGGCGTCTTTGACCACCATGGGTTACTCCAGATTCTGGACCTGTTCGCGAAACTGATCCACGACCGCCTTCAGTTCCAGACCGATGGCCGTTATCGCGGCAGCATTCGACTTAGAGCACAGCGTATTCGATTCGCGGTTGAATTCCTGCGCCAGGAAATCGAGTTTCCGGCCAACAGCGCCCCCGCCCGCCAGAAGCGCCCTGCCCGACGCCACATGCGTCTTCAGCCGGTCGATCTCCTCGCGGATGTCGGCCTTGGTGGCAAGAAAGGCCGCTTCAGCGTGCAGGCGGCTCTCGTCCAGGCTGGCGGACGCGTCCAGCAGCAGCCGCACCTGTTCGGCAAGCTTTTCCCGGATCGCCGCCGGCTCACGCGATGGATCGGCTTCGGCCGTCAGCGTCAATGCCTCGATGGCGTCAATATGGCCGCAAAGCAGTGCCAGCAGCGCCTCGCCTTCGGTGCGCCGCGCCTCTTCCAGTCCTGAAAGCGCCTGGTCGAGCGCGTGCGTTATGGCGGCGTCTATCGCGGCACGCGCCTCCTCGGTTTCGGTCGCTTCGGGAATGTCGAGAACGCCGCGCAGGGCCAGCAGCCCGTCGGCCGTGGGCGGCGCTACGCCGAACTGTTCCTCAAGACGCTTCGCCAGCCCGGCAATGTCTTTCAAAAAAGCTTCGTTGATGACCGGCTGCGCCTGCGCACCAGCGGCTCGGCCGACAGCAAGCGTCGCTTGAAAATTACCGCGTGAAAAACGTTTCTGCACCGCCTGACGAACCGCCGGCTCCAGCCGCTCGAAACCCTGCGGCAGCCGAAGGCGAACCTCGACGCTCTTGCCATTGACGGATTTGACCTCCCAGGCCAGCGCCGTGCCTTCATGCTCGGTGGCGGCGCGTGCAAACCCGGTCATGCTCTGCAGTTTCATTGCACGCTGTCCGTGCCGGTCTCGTCGCCAGCCGGCTGTTGCGCGGCTTTCGCGGCCTCGTCGGCCTGCTTTTTCTGCAGCGCCCGGTAGCGGGCAACATTCTGGTTGTGCTCTTCCAGCGTTGCGGCAAAGACGTGGCCGCCGGTTCCGTCGGCAACGAAATAGAGGTCCTTGGTCTTGGAGGGGTTGGCCACGGCTTCCAGCGCCGCGCGCCCCGGATTGGCAATAGGTGTCGGCGGCAAGCCATTGATAGCGTAGGTATTGTAGGGAGTCGCCTTATCGATGTCCGACTGATAGATGGGTCGGTCCGCCGGCTTTCCCTTGCCGCCGAACAGACCGTAGATGATCGTCGGGTCCGATTGCAGCCGCATGCCCTTGGCAAGCCGGTTCAGGAATACCGCCGCCACGCGCGAGCGCTCGTCGCCCTTGCCGGTTTCCTTTTCGACGATCGACGCCAGGGTCACAAATTCATTCACATCGGCAATCGGCAAATCGGGCGAGCGCCGCGCCCACACGTCCTCGACCAGCTTTTTCTGGTCGGCCAGAAGCTTGTCGATCATTTGCTGGCGCGTGGCCCCACGCGTGAAACGCAGCGTGTCCGTGGCGAGGCTGCCTTCCGGCGGGATGGCTGACGGCATGTCGCCGGTCAGCGCGGCCTGATCGGCCACACGCTCCAATGCCTGCTCGACGGTAAGCCCTTCCGGAATGGTCAGCGAATAAAGCACCGACTTGCCGCTCTTGAGCAATTCCATGATGTCGCGCATCGAAGCGTGGGGTCGAATCTCGTATTCGCCGGCCTTCAAGGAACCATCATTGCCGTAAGCGCGCACGCCCAGCCGGAAAACACGGGCGTCGCTGATCAGATTGCGCCGCTCGAGTTGGTCGGCGATCGTCGCCACGCCTGTTGCCGGTTTCACAAGGAACGTGTCGCCCGTGGCAGACGGCCCCGGTTCCATGAATTCCTGCTTGCCGAAATATACCGCGACGCCAGCCGCCAGGATCACCAGCATCACCGCCGAAACGAGGAAATTCATGAACACCACGATTTGGCTGCGCGAGGCGCGCGAACGCTTCGGCGGCGGCGGCGGCGTCCCCGTCTCCGGGCGCAGAGCCTCGTTCGCGGTTTTGGGCACGATGGGACCGGCAGAAGCCGGCCGCTCGCCCAATTCCCCATTATTCGCCGGCGTGATGTTCATGGCGTCCTACAATTTGATCGAGCGACGAATCCCCTCCGGCACAGTAGAGGCGAATATGGCAAAAATGGCGGCAAGATGCGCTACCGGCAGCGGCAGCCGGCAAGCCGATCAACCATTATAACGCTGGAAAACGAGCGATGCGTTGGTCCCCCCGAACCCGAAAGAATTAGACAGCGCGACATCGATCTTGCGCTTGCGCGGCTTGTTCGGAACCAGATCAATCGCCGTCTCGCGCTCCGGATTGTCGAGATTGATGGTAGCCGGAGCGATGTTGTCGCGGATGGAAAGGATGGAGAAAATCGATTCGGCAGCGCCGGCAGCGCCCAGCAGATGCCCGATCGACGACTTGGTCGAGGACATCGACACGTTGGCGGCTGCATCGCCGACCAGTCTTTCGACGGCACCGAGTTCGATCGTGTCGGCCATGGTCGAAGTGCCGTGTGCGTTGATGTAATCGACATCGGCGGGCGCGAGGTTAGCGCGCTTCAGCGCAGCAGTCATGCAACGGAACGCGCCATCGCCGTCCTCGGCGGGTGCCGTGATGTGATAGGCATCGCCGGTCAGGCCGTAGCCCGTCACTTCGGCATAAATCTTGGCGCCGCGCGCCTTGGCGTGTTCCAGTTCTTCGAGCACCACGACGCCGGCACCCTCGCCCATGACGAAACCGTCGCGGTCGCGGTCATAGGGCCGCGACGCTTTTTCCGGCGTATCGTTGCGTTCCGTGGACAGCGCCCGGCAGGCGGCAAAGCCCGCCAGCGAAAGCCGCGTTACCGGAGATTCCGCCCCGCCCGCCAGCATCACGTCCGCGTCGCCGAAGATGATCAGCCGGGCGGCGTCGCCGATCGCATGCGCGCCGGTGGAACACGCGGTGACGACGGCATGATTTGGGCCTTTCAGCCCATGCCGGATCGAAACCTGGCCGGAAACGAGATTGATGATATTGCCCGGAATGAAGAAAGGGCTGATACGGCGCGGCCCGCGCTCGTGCAGGATCAGCGCATTTTCCGCGATGCCTTCAAGGCCGCCGATACCCGAACCGATCATGACGCCGGTGGAGCAGCGCTCGACCTCGGTCGTCGGTTCCCACCCGGAATCCTTCAACGCTTCGTCGGCGGCCGCGATCCCGTACAGGATGAAGTCGCCGATCTTGCGCAATTCCTTGGGCTCAAGGAACGCCTCGGGATTGAACGTGCCGTCGCTGCCGTCACCACGAGGAATGACGTGGGCGATCTTGCATGCAAGATCGTCCACCCGAAACTCGGTCACGATTTTGGCAGCACTTCGGCCCGTCAGTAACTGCTTCCAGCTATGCTCGAAGCCCATTCCAAAAGGCGAAATCAGACCAAGGCCTGTGACGACGACACGCCTCATCGCAGGTCCTCCCGATAAATGCGGAAAGCTTTACGCCGAAGCCTTGTCGATGAACTTCACGGCATCGCCAACCGTCAGGATGGTCTCGGCCGCATCGTCCGGGATCTCGACGCCGAATTCTTCTTCGAAGGCCATGACGAGTTCGACCGTGTCGAGGCTGTCCGCGCCCAAATCGTCGATGAAGCTCGCCTGATCCGTCACCTTCTCGGCATCGACGCCGAGATGCTCGATAACGATCTTCTTGACGCGCTCTGCGGTGTCACTCATGTGGGCATCCTCGTCTTTTGTTTGTCTGTCTTCGTTAGCGGGCCGAATGCCGCTAATCAAGCTGAAAGATAATTCCTGCCCGAACGCAACGGACACGGTTCCTTGGCAGAACCGCTAGGGCAAGCGCCGAATACACGATTATCGGGAGAGGTCCAACGCCAAATGGCGGCTTTTCCCCATCCGTCAAATTCCCATGCGTCAGCTTCTCATGCGTCAGATCATCGCCATGCCGCCATTGACGTGCAGAGTCTGCCCGGTGACGTAGCCGGCCTCGTTCGAGGCCAGGTAGGCAACCGCCGATGCGACTTCGGCGCTGGTGCCCATGCGCCGCGTCGGAATAGCGGCCATAAGCGCCTCTTTCTGCTTGTCGTTCAGCTTGTCGGTCATCGCCGATTCGATAAAGCCGGGCGCGACGCAGTTGACGGTGATGTTGCGGGTGGCGATCTCCTGCGCCAGCGATTTGGAAAAGCCGATCATGCCGGCCTTGGCGGCGCAATAATTCGTCTGGCCCGGATTGCCGGTGACGCCGACGACCGAGGTAATGTTGATGATGCGGCCGTGGCGGCGGCGCATCATCGGATGCGTCAGTTCGCGGGTAAGCCGGAAAACAGCCGTCAAATCCACTTCGAGGACCGAATCCCAATCGGCATCGGACATGCGCACGAACAGGCCGTCCTTGGTGATGCCGGCATTGTTGACGAGGATATCGACCCCTTCCAGATCGGCTTCCGCCTTCTGGCCGAGCGCCTTGACCGCGTCGCGGTCGGAAAGGTCCGCAGGGAAAAGCTTGACCCGCTCCCCCAGTTCGGACGCCAGCGCCTCGAGCTTCTCAACGCGCGTGCCATGCAGGCCGACGGTTGCGCCCTGCGCATGCAGGATCCGCGCGATCGCTTCGCCTATGCCGCCCGAAGCGCCGGTGACGAGAGCCTTGCGGCCGGTCAGGTCGAACATTCTCTTCTCCTCGAGAGCACGCCCTTCACACGGGGCGAGGTCGAACTTATGCGGTCAGGCGAAAGCTGCCAACACCGCATCGATGTCGGCCGGCCCGTTGACCGCCCCGAGCGCAAGTTCGCGATTGATCCGCCGCGCCAGGCCGGACAAAACCTTGCCCGCGCCGACTTCATACAGCGTATCGACGCCATTGACGCCGAACCACTCCACCGTTTCGCGCCAGCGCACGCGTCCCGTCACCTGTTCGACCAACTGCCGGGCAATTTGCTCGGGGTCGCTGGACGGGGCTACCGACACATTGGCGACAACCGGCACGATGGGCGCGTTCTTCGTCACGCCGGCCAGCGCCTCGCGCATCACCTCGGCGGCGGGAGCCATCAGGGCGGAGTGGAACGGGGCCGACACTTGGAGCATCAGCGCGCGCTTGGCGCCCTTTTCCGTACACAGCCGGGCTGCCAGTTCGACCGCCGCCTTTGCTCCGGAAATCACCAATTGCCCGCCGCCATTGTCGTTGGCGATCTGGCAGACCGAGTCTTTTGCCGCTTCGGTACAGGCGGCTTCCACATCGGCCTGCTCAAGGCCGATGATCGCCGCCATGGCGCCCTCGCCGGCCGGCACCGCGGCCTGCATGGCATTGCCGCGAATGCGAAGCAGCCGCGCCGCGTCGGCCACGGACACGAAGCCGGCGGCAGCCAGCGCCGAATATTCGCCCAGCGAATGGCCGGCGACATAAGCCACCTTGTCCTTCAGCGCCAATCCGCGCGATTCGAGCGCCCGGATGGCCGCCAGCGAAACCGCCATCAGCGCCGGCTGCGCATTGGCTGTCAGCGTCAGCGTCTCTTCCGGCCCTTCCCAGATCAGCTTCGACAGATTTTCACCGAGCGCATCGTCGACTTCCTGAAATACGGCGCGCGCTACCGGAAAGGCGTCCGCAAGGTCCTTGCCCATGCCGACGGCCTGGCTGCCCTGCCCCGGAAACGTGAATGCTACGGCCATGCCCCTGTCCCCGTGTTCTCATGTTCAAGGTGCCTGTTGCGCAGAGACGCGGCACAAGTCAAGCCGCAAGGCCGTTCCGGCAGCCGCCAACCTTCCGGTTTCATGCACCTTTTCAGCGATCACTCATGATTAAAACCGCACACGATTTGTTTGCCGGCTCTTCCCATTTTGGACAAAGACTTTAGGTGATTGTGACAGTGCGATGACGTTTGGATGACGCCTTTACGTATCGGGGAGTGTTTGAGTTGGCAAAGAATATCGCAGGTACGGGCGCAACCGCGTCCAGCCATGCCAAAGATATCGACGCCATGTCACGTGGCGCAGGAGTCTGGTGCGCCGTGCGATACGGTCTCGCCTCGCTTGCGGCGTCCGCCGTCCTGGTTTTCACGATCGAACTCATATTCCGGGGCGATCTGGCCGGTACGGTCGGCTTTTTCCTGCAGCCCTTCAAGCCGGCCTGGACCACCATCATCGTATTCACCCTCGTCCTCATCGGGCTGGATGCCATTCTTGGCCGCAAATACCAGAGCCTTGTCGCCGTAGCCCCGCTTACCCTGGTTCTGGCCTTTATCGGTCATCAGAAGTCGCTCTATCTGGGCGACCCGCTCTACCCCACCGACTTCCTCTACGCCCGCCAGATCGTCGAACTGTTGCCGCTTCTGGTGCGCGAGCGGCCCTTGGCCGGCATTGCCATGGGTGTCGGCGTCGTCCTATTTCTTGCGCTGCTGGTATTTGCCTGGCGCTTGTGGCGCAGCCGGATGCCGGCACTGACGTACAAGGGGCGGATGGCGCGGCTCGTGCTTACCCTGCCGCTGCTCGCCTTCTTCGTCTCGATCATGGACTATGCGACGTTTTCCTGGACGCGCGACCGGCTCCAGATCATCCCGATGATGTGGGACCAGAAGGAAAATTACAATTCCAACGGTTTCGCGCTGGCCTTCGCGCTCAACGTGCCGATGGCGCATGTCTCGGCCCCGGCAGGCTATTCCGACAAGGCGCTTGCCGCGATCGCAAGGCCGGAGGCGGCAGCCTCCGTGCCTGCCGAAAAGCCCGACATCATCGTCGTCATGAGCGAATCCTTCTGGGATCCGACCAGCCTGCCCAACGTGACGATCACGCCCGATCCCATTCCCACGGTTCGGGCGCTGCGCGCCGGCTCGGTCTTTTCGCCCGAATTCGGCGGCATGACGGCCAACATCGAGTTCGAGGCGCTGACCGGCTTCTCCAATGCCTTCTTGCCGGCCGGCAGCATTCCCTACCAGCAATATGTGCGCGCGCCGATCCCGTCGATGGCGACCTTCCTCAAGAGCGAGGGCTATGCCACGCGCGCCATTCATCCCGGCACGAACTGGTTCTGGAACCGCACGCCCGTCTATGCCGACTTCGGCTTCGATAGTTTCGGGTCGGAAGAAAACCTGCCGCCGATGCAAAAACGCGGCCCCCTTGCCTCCGATGCCGCGATGACCGACGAGATCATCCGCGAGGCGGATGCGACCGACGATCCGTTCTTCTTCTTTGCGGTCAGCCTGCAAAATCACGGCCCCTACGAGCCGAATCGCTATCCCGATCCGAGCCATGACGTGCAGGCGCAGACGAGCGACTGGGCGCGCGCTTCGCTTCAAAGCTACGCCGAGGGCGTCGCCGATGCGGATCGCGGCCTGCAACGGCTTCTCGACTGGGCAAAAAAGCGCGAACGGCCAACCGTCATAGCCTTTTTTGGCGACCATCTGCCGCCGCTGGGGCCGGTTTATGTCGAAACGGGCTTCCTCAAGGACAATGTCGCGCCGCGCAAGGAGAAGCCCGACCTGATGCGCCAGCACCACGAGACGCCGCTGGTACTGTGGTCGAACAAGACCGGTCCGGTGAAGGATGTGGGCGCCATCAGCCCGGCCTTCCTGCCGCTCCATGTCTTGAACACGGCCGGCATAACGCATCCCTACTATACGGGTTTCCTGGGCGCGTTGAACGAGCGCTACCACGTCATCGACCGCAACCTCCTGCTGTCGGCCGAGGGCGATGCGACGCCCGACTGGGCGCAGCAAAAGGAGATCGACCCGTCGATCCGAGATTTCCGCTTCCTGCAATACGACATCATGTTCGGCAAGCGCCGCGCCGCGCCGGACTTCTTCCCGGAGTCGGTCAACAAGCTGGTAGCGCATACAAGCTGAAAACGGCAGGCAGGCACACCCCTAGTGGGCTTGACTTTCCGGGCGTGTCCTTTATGTGTCGCGCCAAGTTTCCCGCGCCCGGACGTTTTGCCGTGCTCAAGCGGCGCGAACCTCACGACAAATGACGGACGAGTAACATGGCCAAAGCCGCAAATATCAAGATCAAGCTTCTGTCGACCGCCGACACCGGTTTCTTCTACGTGACCAGCAAGAACAGCCGCACCAAGACGGACAAACTGTCGTTTCGCAAATACGACCCGGTCGCCAGGAAGCACGTCGAATTCAAGGAAACCAAGATCAAGTAATCTGGTTTTCTCGTTCGAGACAAAAGGCCGTCCATTGGGCGGCCTTTTTGTTTGTCCCGATCTGCCCGCACAAAAAGAAACCCCACCCCGATCGATTCGGAATGGGGCTCCATTTTCGGAGTAAAAGGGGGCCGGCCAACGGTTGGCAGCGGTACGAGGAGGCCACTATGTGCCAGCGTCGGCCGGCCGACCCCACGGACCCAGGAGATGCGGCGGACCTGAGCATCATGGGGTATGCTTTCAGGCGTCCAGCAATTCCCACGCGCCGGCGCCTGTCTGAACAGGACACTTGCGCAACCGCTAATGGAAATCAACGGTTTCTTAACCACGGCCATCGATTCGATGGGATTAAGGTAAATTCCTAACCCTATCCGAACACAGGAGAATTCGTCCCGGGCGCCGTCAGGCCCACAGGCTTGGCGATGCACGGCGTGGCTTTCATGGAGCATTTGAACCGGTGCAAAGCCCGGTTTTGAGTTCGAGCCGCGACTGTCGCTGGTCTCGACACCGATCAGGCTGCCTTGGCGACAACCCGGTTGCGGCCGCCGCTCTTGGCCTCGTAGAGCGCGAGGTCGGCGCGCTTCATCAGCGCTTCGACCGTGTCCGGCCCCTTCAGGATCGACGACACGCCGACGCTGACCGTGACCTCCACCGTCTTTCCATCATGGCCGATGGCAAAGGGCAGTTGCGCGATCTCGGCGCGGATGCGTTCGGCCACTTTCTCGGCCACTAAACCCTCGGTGTCGGGCATCACGACGACGAATTCCTCGCCGCCGAAGCGGCAGGCGAGGTCGATGCCGCGCACGTTCTTGCGCAGCCGCCGGGCGAATTCGCGCAGCACGTCGTCACCGCCATCATGGCCGTGCGTGTCGTTGACGGACTTGAAGCGGTCCAGATCCGTTATCATGATCGACAAGGGACGCCGCCGCGTCATGGCGCGGTCGAACAGCGTCTGCAGATGGCTGTCCAGATAGCGGCGGTTGTGAAGGCCGGTCAGCCCGTCCGTCACCGCCATCTCGATGGTTTGCGTGACGCTGGCGCGCAATTGGTCGTTGTAGCGCTTGCGGCGGACCTGCGTGCGCAGCCTGGCCGTCAGTTCGTGCTGGTCGATAGGCCGGGTGAGATAGTCGTTGATACCGAGTTCGAGGCCGCGGATGATGCGCTGGTCCTCGCCCACATCGGCCAGCAGAATGATCGGCAGGAAGCGGGTGCGGTCCAGCGACCGTAGTTGAGAGCAAAGCCGGAGCGGATCGAACTCCGCGAATGCCGTCGACACGATGATGCAATCATACGGCGTTTCCGCCGCCTGGAAAAAGCCCACATGCGGGTCCGTGCAGACATCAATCTCCGCAATGGTGCGCAGCATTTTCTGAACGCGCTCGAACGAAGAGCGCCGCTCGTCGATCAAAAGCACTTTCGGAATGGTGTCCGCCGACGTGAAAGTCCGGCTCAGCAGTTCCTCGATGCCGATATCGCGCGTGGTCGAGGCACGCAGGCGCAACTCGTCGGTCAGCATTTTCAGCCGGACGAGGCTTTTGACCCGCGTCATCAGTTGCAAATCGTTGACAGGCTTTGTCAAAAAATCGTCTGCGCCTGCTTCAAGGCCACGCACCCGGTCCGAAACCTGGTCGAGCGCGGTAATCATCACCACGGGAATATGCGACGTGGCCGGATCGCTCTTGAGGCGCTTGCAGACCTCGAACCCATCCATGCCGGGCATCATGACGTCGAGCAGCACGACATCGACCTTGCCGTTCTCGCAGGTTTCGATGGCATCCGGCCCGTTGGAAGCGGTCAGCACCTCGAAATACTCCGACAGCAGCCGGGCTTCGAGCAGCCTCACATTGGCAGGAATATCATCCACGACAAGAATGCGGGCTGTCATGTCAACAATCTCCAGAGCGTCATCGCGCAGGCATCATGCGTCGCCCAGATAGGACTTGATGGTTTCGATAAAGCGCGGCACGGAGATCGGCTTGGAGATATAGGCCTCGCAGCCGCCCTGACGAATGCGCTCCTCGTCGCCTTTCATGGCAAAGGCGGTCACGGCGATGACCGGGATGACACGGAGTTCGTCGTCCTCCTTCAGCCATTTCGTCACCTCGAGCCCAGAGACCTCCGGAAGCTGAATGTCCATGAGAATGAGGTCGGGCTTGTGCAGACGCGCCAGATCGAGCGCCTCGAGGCCGTTACGCGTACGCACGGTTTCATACCCGCTGGCCTCTATGAGGTCGCGAAAGAGCTTCATGTTAAGCTCGTTGTCTTCGACGATCATAACCTTTTTTGGCATTATCTTCCCGTTCCGGCCCGCTACGTGTGGACCGCAGCCGCCATGAATTTCCTTCCAGAGCGGACCAAACCCGGTTGTAACCATACGTCAAGATGATTGACGAAACGGAAACCCCTATGGTCGAAAGCGGCGTATCGACAAATTGACGACAGACTTGGCTTGCCGCCCGCCGTGCTTGGCGCTACTTCGGGACCGAATTCGATGGCCTCTCCCAAAGGTAACAATGGCAAACACAACGTCAATGCGTGAAGAAGCCGAGGCGCTCGCCGTCAACGCGCTCGGCTTCGTCGCGTCCGACCCGGAATTGCTGCCGCGCTTCCTGGCGATTACCGGCATCGAGGCCGGTTCGATAAGACAGGCGGCCCGCGAACCCGGCTTTCTGGCCGGCGTCCTGCAATTCATCCTCGCCCATGAGCCGACGCTGATGCGCTTCGCCGAAGAGACCGGCACCCCCCCAGCCGCCGTCGGCAAGGCGCTGCGCGCGCTGCCCACCGGCGACGACAACAACGAGTACTCGACATGAGCGACGATCCCGAGACAGCCCGCCAGATCGAGGAACTGGCGGCGGACGACCGCCCGCTGCTCGTGCTCGACGTCGATGACGTCGTGCTGGAGTTCATCCGCCCGTTTCCGCGGTTTCTTCAGGCCCGCGGCTTTTGCCTGACGATCAATTCGTTTCGCCTCACCGGCAACATCGCCGAACAGGAAAGCCGAAGGCTGATCGAGCAGAAAGAGGTAGGGGCCTTGCTCGACGAGTTTTTCGATGGGCAGGCCGACTGGCAGGAAATAACCGACGGCGCAGCCGACGCGTTATCCGATCTGGGAAAGCGGGTCGAAATTGTACTTTTGACGGCGATGTTCCACCGCCACCGCGCCACGCGCCGCGCCCATCTCGACGCCCTCGGCCTCAACTATCCCCTGCTTACCACCGAAATGGCCAAGGGACCGGCGGTCGCGAAACTGCGCGGCAGCAAGGGGCGGCCCGTCGCCTTTGTCGACGACCAGCCCTCAAACCTCATCTCGGCACGCCAGTCTGTCGAAGATGCGCACCTCTTCCACCTGATGGCGGACAATTCGCTGCGCCAGTTCCTGCCGCCGCTTCCCGACGACATCGTCTCCGTCCACGACTGGCGCGAGGCCGCGCCCAAGATCGCACAGGCGCTCGGCGTCTGAGTTGTCAAAGCACCAGCCGCATCAGCGGTCGGCCTGCCTTGCGCTCCACCATCCGCTCGAAACCGGCCCGTTCAAACACCCGCGAGGAGCCGACGAACAAGCCGATCGAGCGCGAATCCCTGGATAAGTCCATTGGGCAAGCCTCGACAAATCGCGCGCCATTTTCGCGCGCGAATGCGATTCCGCCCTCGACCAGGCGATGCGTCAACCCCTTGCCCCGCGCTTTCGAGCGGATGAAAAAGCACGAAATCGCCCACACGGCCGGATCCAGTGCCTCGGCTGCATCGAGGGGTGCTGAACCCCTGCCCGCATTGTTCCATTCGGGCACGTCCGCGCGCGGGCCGATCTGCATCCATCCGACGGCATTCTCGTCGTCAAAGGCAAGCAGGCCGGGCGGCGGGCCGGATTCGATACGCGCCTTGATGTGGTCCCTGTTGCGCTGACGATCATTTTCGCGGCGCACGGCCGGAGGCAGCCTGAAATGCGTGCACCAGCAGCCATAGCAAGCCCCCTGTTTGCCGAACAAATCCTCGAAATCGGGCCATAGCCCGCCCGTCACCGGCGCGATCGTTATGGTCACAGGTTCCTCCTGCCCCGCCTTGTCGCCCGACACGAACTAACGTAGGATTGCCATCGTTCTCTTTATGTTCGCAGATTATGGCCGCGCCTGTCAACGCTCCCGATCACGGTTTTTGCCGCGACTGCCTGAGCCTTCAGCGCGGCGTGGCCGGGCGTTGCGACCAGTGCGGCAGCCCGCGTCTGGTGCGGCATCGCGAACTCTACCAACTGCATCTGGCCCATATCGACTGTGATGCATTTTATGCTTCCGTTGAAAAGCGCGACGATCCGAGCCTGAAGGACAAGCCCGTCATCATCGGCGGCGGCAAGCGCGGCGTAGTTTCGACCGCCTGCTACATCGCCCGTATCCAGGGCGTGCGTTCGGCCATGCCGATGTTCAAGGCGCTCGAAGCCTGCCCGGAAGCCGTCGTCATCAAGCCGGACATGGAAAAATACGTCCGTGTCGGGCGCGAAGTGCGCGCCATGATGCAGGCACTGACCCCACTGGTCGAGCCGATCTCCATCGACGAAGCCTTCCTGGACCTAGCCGGCACCGAGCGGCTGCATGGCCTGCCGCCGGCGCTGGTGCTGGCCCGCTTCGTGATCGCCGTGGAGAAGGAAATCGGCATCACCGTGTCGGCCGGCCTTTCCTATTGCAAATTCCTGGCCAAGATCGCGTCGGATTTTCGCAAGCCGCGCGGCTTTTCCGTCATTGGCGAAGCCGAAGCCGTGGGCTTTCTGGCGGAGCAGCCGGTGACCATGATCTGGGGCGTGGGCAAAGCATTTTCCGCCACGCTCGAACGCGACGGCATTCGCAGCATCGGCCAGTTACAGCGCATGGAGCGCGGCGACCTGCTGCGGCGCTACGGTACGATGGGCGAGCGGCTTTATAGCCTGTCACGCGGCCAGGACAATCGCCGCGTCATTTCCGAGCGCGATTCCAAAAGCGTCTCGGCCGAAACCACGTTCGACACCGATCTGGCCAGCGCGGATGACCTCGTGCCTGTGCTGCGGGCGCTCTCGGAAAAGGTCTCGGCCCGGTTGAAGAAAGCCGGCCTCGCCGGGCGCACTGTCGTGCTGAAACTGAAAACGCAGGATTTCAAGACGCGCACCCGTAATCGCCAACTGGACGATCCCACCCGCCTTGCGGATCGCATTTTCCAGACCGGCCTGCACCTGATGGGCAAGGAACTCGACGGAACGAAGTACCGTCTTCTCGGCATCGGCGTCAGCGACCTGTCGGACTCCGAAAAAGCCGATCCGCCCGATCTGGTCGACGTGCAGGCGCGCAAGCGGGCCATGGCCGAAGGCGCGATCGACGCGCTGCGCGACAAGTTCGGCGGCAAGGCGGTGGAAACCGGCTATACGTTCGGCAAGGGCCATCGCGGCCGCCCTTCCCGCCCCGACGAAGAGGATGGCCCCGAAATCCAGCATCCCTGGGAGCGGAACTAGGCCCTCTCCACAGGTTTCATCCGTGGTCCAGTCGATTGAAGCGTCTAGCGATTGCCGGGCGTGGCCGCGCCTGCGAGATAGCGCTCATGACACCTGCCCCCTCCATGCTCAAAGCCGCCTTCTGGATGGCGCTTGCGATCGCCTCGTTTCTAACGATGACTGTCGCCGGCCGTGAAACGACCGACGTGCTGAACGTCTTCCAGGTGCTGGAACTGCGTTCGCTGATCGGCCTCGTCATCCTCATGCCGCTGGTACTGGCCAGCGGTGGCTTGTCCGCCATGCGCTCGGCCCGCCCGTGGATGCATGTCGGGCGCAACGTCGCGCATTACATAGGGCAAGGCCTGTGGCTTTATGCACTCACCCTGATACCGCTGGCGGTGCTGATTTCCATCGAATTCACAACACCGATCTGGACCGCTGTGCTGGCTGTCGGCTTCCTCGGCGAAAAACTGAGCAGGGCTCGGCTGGCATCGATCATGCTGGGCCTGGTAGGCGTCATCGTCATCGTGCGGCCCGGCGCCGCCGGATTGAGTTCCGGCGAGTTCATGGTGCTAGCCGCCGCCGTCTGCTTCGGCATTTCGATGGTCATGGTAAAATCGATGACGCGCATCGAGAGCGTGGTGCGCATCATCTTCTGGATGCTGGTCATCCAGTCGGTGCTTGGCCTTGTTCCCGCGCTCTACGAATGGCGCAATCCGCCGCTTGAACTTTGGCCGTGGATTTTCGTGATCGCCTTTACCGGCATGTCATCGCATTTCTGCCTGGCCAGGGCGTTGACCTATGCCGATGCGACATTGATTTCGCCCATGGATTTCCTGCGCGTGCCGCTGTCGGCGCTGCTTGGCTGGCTCGTCTACAGCGAACAGGTCGATATGCTGACCGCCGCCGGCGCCATGCTGATCCTCATGGGCAATCTTCTCAACATCCAGCGGCGCAAGCGCGCGGCGGTGGAAGCGGTTTAAGCATCGGACCCGAAAAGTGGATGCCGGTTTTCGGATAAGGGAAAAAATCAGTCGTTGTTGTCGGGTATGTTGAGCAGGTGGCCGCAGGCCTTGCAGTGAACCGCATCCGGTTCATGCCGCTGCAGCCCGCACTCCGGGCACGGAAAAAACACCTTTACCGGCCGGAAAATGGATTGCGCCAGCCGCACGAACAGCGAAATGCCGATAATCATGGTGACGATCGCCGTCAGCTTGCCAGCGATCCCCGGCAGGACGATGTCGCCGAAACCGGTCGTCGTAACTGTCGCCACGGTGAAGTAAAAGGCGTCGACATAGCCCGCCAGGCCGGAACCGTCGCGGAAGAAGAACGTGTAGACAAAACCGGTGATGACCAACAGGAAGGTCAACAGGTTTACGACAGCATGGCTTGTCTCGCGCCATGCCTTCAAGGAGCGCATTTCCAGATGCCGCCACAAGGCGCCGCTGCGCGACAACGACCATAGCCGCAAAATGCGCAGGAAGCCGAAATTGGCGAGCGCGGTCGGAAACAAAAGCGTCAGCAAGATGAAGAAATCGACGAGAAAGGTCGGCTGCCGCGTCAAGCGGGGCATATCGGTCGAAGCGAGAAGCCGGGCGATCATGTCGGCCGCGACCAGGGCGGCGACCGAATAATCCAGCCACAGGAATGTCCGTGTTTCCTGAAGCATCGGGGTGGCGATGAAGAAGGCGATGATGGCGATATCGATGGCGACCATCGCCAGCCGGAACCGAAACGCAGCCGGGCTGTTGCCGTGATAGAGCTTGCGCAGTCTATCGCGCAGCCGCGCAATGGCTGAAATATCCTGCTGTTCGTCGCTCTTTTTGTCTGCCTTCATGTCATGGCGATAGCGTTCGCGACGGCTGCCGTCCAGTGGAACCGATGCAGGCGGCAAACCCGGTCACACCAGTTCCACTTCCACGACCCCCGGCACCGCGCGCATGGCCGAGGCGATCTGCGGCGAGATGCGGTAGCGGTTGGGCAATTCGATCTCCACCTCGCCCTGGTTGGCGTCCTTGAGCACGATGATGCTTACCTGCCCCTCGCCCTTTGCCGCCAACTGCCCCGAAAGCGTGCCGAGCGGGGCTGCATCGCGCACGAAAATGCGCAACGCAGTCTGTATCCGGCTCGCCTCCTCTTCCAGCGACTGCACGCCGTTGATGCGTAGATTGACGCCCTCCGGCCGATCTTCGGCGGCCACGGTTATGACCACGGACCTGCCCGCTTCGAGCAGGTCGCGATACTGGGCAAGCGCTTCGGAAAACAGCACAGCCTCGTACTGACCGGTCGTGTCGGAAAACGTCACGACGCCCATCTTGTTGCCGGTGCGCGTCTTGCGCTCCTGCTTGGAGGTCACTGTTCCAGCCAGCCGGCCGGCTGAAGCGCCGCGCTTGACGGCTGCGGAAAACTCGCCCCAGTTCTGCACCCGCATCTTCTGGAGCGCGTCCTTGTATTCATCGAGCGGATGCGCCGAAAGATAGAAGCCGACGACCTGGAATTCGCGGTGCAGGCGGTCTGCGGCCAGCCACGCATCGACCGCCGGCAGGTTGAGCGCCTGCGACTGGCTGCCCAGCGACGCGCCGAAAATATCGGCCTGCCCGGAAGCCGCGTTCTGCTGCGCCAGCGCGCCCAGCCCCATCATCCGTTCGACGCCCGCCATCATCGATGCCCGGTCATGGCCGAAGCAATCGAGCGCGCCGGCCGTAATCAGGCTTTCAAAGACGCGCTTCCCGACAATCTTCGGGTCGATCCGCTCGCAAAAATCCGCCAGGCTCTTGAACGGCCCGTCCTTGCGCTTTTCAACGATATGCTCGACAGCGGCATCGCCGACACCCTTGAGGGCGGCCAACGAGTAGAAAATACGGTTCTCGCCGACCTCAAAGGCGCGAAAACTGCTCGTTACCGACGGCGCGACCACGTCGATGCCGAGGCGTAATGCATCCTGGCGGAAATCGGCCAGCTTGTCGGTGTTGCCCATGTCGAGCGTCATCGACGCCGCCAGGAATTCGACCGGGTAATGCGCCTTCAGATACGCCGTCTGGTAGGAAACGACCGCATAGGCGGCGGCATGCGACTTGTTGAAGCCGTAGTCGGCGAACTTCGCCAGAAGGTCGAAGATGAAATCGGCCTGCGGCTTGCCGACGCCGCGCTCCACCGCACCGGTGACAAAGCGCTCGCGCTGCTTGTCCATCTCGGCGCGGATCTTCTTGCCCATGGCGCGGCGCAGGAGATCGGCCTCGCCCAGCGAATAGCCGGAAAGCTCCTGCGCGATCTGCATCACCTGTTCCTGATAGACGATGACGCCCTGCGTCTCCTTCACCAGATGATCGATCTTGGGGTGGATGGAGGCCAGTTCCTCCTCGCCATGCTTTCTGGCGTTGTAGGTGGGAATATTCTCCATCGGCCCCGGCCGGTAGAGCGCGACCAGCGCGATGATGTCCTCGATGCAGTCGGGCTTCATGCCGAGCAGCGCCTTGCGCATGCCCGCACTTTCCACTTGGAACACGCCGACCACTTCGCCGCGCGACAGCATGGCGTAGGTCTTCTCGTCGTCCAGCGGAATATGCGCCAGGTCGATGTCGATGCCGCGCCGGGCGATCAGTTTCACCGCCTTGTCCAGAACGGTAAGCGTCTTCAGCCCGAGAAAGTCGAATTTAACCAGCCCGGCCTGCTCGACATATTTCATGTTGAACTGCGTGACCGGCATGTCCGAGCGCTGGTCGCGATACATCGGCACCAGATCGGACAACGGCCGGTCGCCAATGACGATACCCGCCGCGTGCGTGGAAGCGTGGCGGTAAAGCCCTTCCAGCTTCTGCGCCATGTCGAGCAGGGTCTGCACGATCGGCTCTTTCTCGGCTTCCTCGGCAAAGCGCGGCTCGCCCTCGATGGCCTGGCCTAGCGACACCGGATGCGCCGGGTTCTGCGGCACCATCTTGCACAGCCGGTCGACCTGGCCGTAGGGCATTTGCAGCACGCGGCCGACATCGCGCAACACCGCGCGCGCCTGCAGCGTACCGAAGGTGATGATCTGCCCGACCTGGTCGCGCCCGTAGCGTCGCTGAACGTAGCGGATCACTTCTTCACGCCGGTCCTGGCAGAAATCGATGTCGAAGTCGGGCATCGACACGCGCTCGGGATTGAGGAAGCGCTCGAACAGCAGCGAGAAACGCAGCGGATCGATGTCGGTGATGGTCAGCGCATAGGCGACCAGCGAACCCGCGCCCGAACCACGCCCCGGTCCCACGGGAATCCCCTGCGCCTTGGCCCATTTGATGAAGTCGGCGACGATGAGAAAGTAGCCGGGGAACTGCATGCGCTCGATGATGCCGAGTTCGAAGGCAAGCCGCTCTTTATATTGCTCGACCGTATGGCCGGCGGTCGGTCCGTGCACGGCAAGTCGCGCCTCCAACCCTTCCCACGCCTGCCGGGAAAGCTCCTCGGCCTCGGCCTTCAGCGCAGCATCCGCGTCGGCAATGTCGCCGCCGGTAAAGCGCGGCAGGATCGGCGCACGGGTTTGCGGATAATAGGAACAGCGCAGCGCAATCTCGACCGTGTTGTCGATGGCTTCCGGCAGATCGGCGAACAGTTTCGCCATTTCCGCCTGGCTTTTCAAAAAATTGTCCGGCGACAGGCGACGGCGGTTGTCGGCGGCGACAACCGAGCCTTCGGCAATGGCGATCAGCGCATCATGCGCCTCGTAATCGTCGCGCACGGAGAAAAAGGCTTCATTGGTGGCGACGAGCGGCAGTTCATGGGCATAGGCCAGATCGATCGAACCCTGCTCGATTGCGCGATCATAAGTGCCGACCCGTTCCAGTTCTACATAGAGGCCGTCGCCGAACAGGCCCTTCAAGGCAAGGAGCCGCGCTTCCGCAAGATCGCGGCGATCCTCCCGGATCGCATTGCCGATTGGCCCGCGCGGCCCGCCCGTCAGGCAGATCAGCCCGTCGCAATTCCCGGCCATCATCTCGGTGGTCAGATGCACCGGCTCGCCGGGCGGTGTCTCCAGATAGACCCGGCTCACCATGCGCACGAGATTGGCATAACCCGTTTCGGTTGCCGCAATCAGGACGACGGGGCGCATCTCCGGCCCCTGCCTGCGCCGATCGCGCTGGCCATCGCTGTTTTCGCCTGAAAAGGCGAGATCGACCTGGCAGCCGATAAGCGGCTGGATGCCTTCCTTGACCGCCTTCTGCGCGAATTCCAGCGCGCCGAACAAATTATTGGTGTCGGTGACGGCGATGGCCGGGGCCTCGTCTTTCACCGCATGGGCGACGACCTTGGGAAGTTGAAGCGCGCCTTCAAGCAGCGAATAGGCCGAATGGACGCGCAGGTGGATGAACGGGCGCGCCGGCGCTTCCGGCCGGGCCGCCTGTTGCATCGCCTCGCGCCGGAGCGGGTCGCGCGGAAGTTTCTGGTCTGCCATGATGTGCGCGCCGTTCGAAAAGGACTCGTGGATTGATCGAATGTACTGTCCCGGACCGGACCTTGCCAGTCCAGTCGAAAACCACACGCAACCACAGGCTTTTAGATCAACACCCGATGTGTTAACATGTACACAAACCAACACAAGGCGTCACCATGGCCGCAAGCACCACCGTCACCATCCGCGTCAGTACCGAACTCAATGAAAAGCTCGGCCAGTTGGCGTATGGTACAAGGCGCAGCAAATCCTTCCTCGCGGCCGAGGCCGTTTCCGCCTATGTCGAGCGCGAACTCGAAATCATTGAAGGCATCAAGCGAGGTTTGGAAGATGTGGACGCCGGTCGTGTCGTTCCACATGAAGATGCGATGGCGGAAATCCACGCCATGATCGAAAACGCAAGAGGTCGAAAGGATTGATACGCGCCGTCCAATGGTCGCGTGATGCCCTGGACGACCTCAAAGGCCAGATTGCATACATCATCCAAGATAACCCGAACGCCGCCCACCGGATTGCAGATCGCATACACGGCACAGGTACGCTGCTGGGTGAAATGGCAACAGGCCGGCCGGGGCGCGTTTCAGGAACGTATGAAAAACCTGTGACAGGCCTGCCCTATATCATCGCTTACACGATCCGTGCCCAAAACAGCCGGGAGATCATATCTATCCTGCGTGTGATCCACACTTCACGCAATTGGCCTCACGATGAATGGCCGGAATAGGCAAATTACCGCTTCACCTCACCTTACGCAAACTCCATGATCACCGCATCGACCGCCAGACTGTCTCCCTGCTTGGCGTTCAGCTTGGAAACCGTCAGGTCGCGCTCGGCGCGCAGCACGTTTTCCATCTTCATCGCCTCGACCACTGCCAGCGTGTCACCGGCCTTGACCTCCTGCCCCTCGGTAACGGAAATCGACACGATCAGGCCCGGCATCGGGCAAAGAAGCAGCTTCGAAGTGTCCGGCGCGACCTTCTCCGGCATCAGTTTTTCCAGTGCGGCGGTGCCGGGCAGCATGGTCAGTGCGGTGACGGCCATGCCCTTCCACGCGATGCGGATACCGTTGGGCAGCGGCCGCAACTGCGCGACAACCAGACGGTCGCCAACCGTGCCGCGCCAGACGGCATCGCCCGGCCGCCAGTCGGACGCCACCGTCAGTCCCTTGCCGCGCTCGATCGACAGGTCGACTTCCATCGGAATGGAGATCATGCCCTCGAGGATTTCAACAGGCAGATAGTCCTCGCCCAGCTTGACCATCCAATCGCGCTGCAACGCGCCCGAATGCGGCGCCAGCCGGCCGCCCAGCCGGTCGAGCCGGTCCTTGCGCAGCAATTCGACCACGACAGCGATCGAAGCGAGTACCGCCTTTTCGTCCTTGTTCGGAACGATGGCCGAAAATCCGCCCGGGTATTCCTCGGCGATGAAGCCGGTCGAAAGCCGTCCTTCGCGCCAGCGCGGGTGCTGCATCAACGCGGAAAGGAACGGGATGTTGTGCTCGATGCCATCGACCACGAAACTGTCGAGCGCGTGCGACATCGCATCGATCGCCGCTATCCGTGTTGGCGCCCAGGTGCACAGCTTGGCCAGCATCGGGTCGTAGAACATCGAGATTTCCGAACCTTCCGTCACGCCCGTATCGTTGCGGATGACGATGTCACCGAATTTTCCCTCCTCCGGCGGCCGATAGCGGGTCAACCGCCCGATCGAGGGCAGGAAGTTCCGGTAAGGGTCTTCGGCGTAGAGCCGGCTTTCGACCGCCCAGCCGTTCAGCTTTACGTCGGATTGTTGGATCGCCAGCTTTTCGCCGGCAGCAATCCGGATCATCTGCTCGACCAGATCGACGCCGCTGATGAGTTCCGTCACCGGATGCTCGACCTGCAAACGCGTATTCATTTCAAGGAAGTAGAAGTTTTTCTGCGCATCGACGATGAACTCGACGGTGCCCGCGCTCTGGTAATCGACGGCTTTCGACAGCGCCACGGACTGCTCGCCCATGGCCTTGCGCGTTGCTTCGTCCAGAAACGGCGACGGCGCTTCCTCGACGACCTTCTGGTTGCGGCGCTGGATCGAGCATTCGCGCTCGCCGAGATAAATGCAGTTTCCGTGCGCGTCACCCAGCACCTGGATTTCGATATGGCGCGGGTCGACCACGAATTTCTCGATGAAAACGCGGTCGTCGCCGAACGAACTCTTGGCTTCGGAGCGGGCGCGGTCGAAGCCGTCGCGCACCTCCGCCTGGCTCCAGGCGATTCGCATGCCCTTGCCGCCGCCGCCGGCCGATGCCTTTATCATCACCGGATAGCCAACCTCGCCCGCGATCTTCTCGGCATGATCGGCATTTTCGATGACCCCGAGATAACCGGGGACCGTACTAACCTTGGCGGCGTTGGCGAACTTCTTCGATTCGATCTTGTCGCCCATCGCGCGGATGGCTTTCGGCTTCGGCCCGATGAAGACGATGCCTTCGGCCTCCAGCGCCTCGCAGAAACTGGCGCGCTCGGAGAGGAAACCGTAGCCGGGATGCACGGCCTGCGCGCCGGTCTGTTTGCAGGCGGCGATGATCTTTTCGGGGAGAAGATAGCTTTGCGCCGCAGGCGCCGGCCCGATATGCACCGCCTCGTCCGCCATTTCGACATGCATCGCGTGACGGTCGGCATCCGAATAGACCGCGACCGTCGCGATGCCCATCTTGCGGGCCGTCTTGATGACGCGGCAAGCGATTTCGCCCCGGTTGGCGATCAGAATTTTCGAAAACATGCGGGCGTCATCCTCATAAGCGGAGCCTCCTTGTATGGTCATCGGCAACGCCGCTCAAGCAGGAACAACGTCTGGCCCTATTGCGGCATCATGGTCGGGGAACATTACGCAATCCGGCTTGCCCCACGCGCCCGGACTGATAGCTTCTGCGAACTCAAATCCCCGATTGTCGAATTATCCTGGAGAAATCGCCTTATGAAGACCCGTGCCGCAGTCGCCGTTGGAGCCGGAAAGCCGCTGGAGATCATGGAGGTCGATCTCGAAGGCCCGCGCGAAGGCGAGGTCCTTGTCGAGATCAAGGCGACCGGCATCTGCCACACCGACGAGTTCACGCTGTCGGGTGCCGACCCGGAGGGTATTTTCCCCGCCATCCTCGGCCATGAGGGCGCGGGCATCGTCGTCGATGTCGGCAAGGGCGTGACCTCGCTCAAGAAGGGCGACCATGTCATCCCGCTCTACACGCCAGAATGCCGCGAATGCTATTCCTGCCTGTCGCGCAAGACGAATCTGTGCACCGCCATCCGCACCACGCAGGGCCAGGGCGTTATGCCGGATGGCACCAGCCGCTTCTCCATCGGCAAGGACAAGATCTTCCATTACATGGGCTGCTCGACGTTTTCGAACTTCACCGTGCTGCCCGAGATCGCGCTGGCCAAGGTCAACCCGGACGCGCCCTTCGACAAGATCTGCTATATCGGCTGCGGCGTCACCACCGGCATCGGTGCTGTCATCAACACCGCCAAGGTCGAGATCGGGGCTACGGCTGTTGTGTTCGGGCTGGGCGGCATCGGCCTCAACGTGCTGCAGGGGCTGCGCCTTGCCGGTGCCGACATGATCATCGGCGTCGACCTCAACAACGACAAGAAGGAATGGGGCGAGCGCTTCGGCATGACGCATTTCGTCAATCCGAAGGAGATCGACGGCGACATCGTGCCCTATCTGGTCAACCTGACCAAGCGCGGCGCCGACCAGATCGGCGGCGCCGACTACACCTTCGATTGCACCGGCAACACCAAGGTGATGCGCCAAGCCCTGGAAGCTTCGCATCGCGGCTGGGGCAAGTCGGTGGTCATCGGCGTTGCGGGTGCCGGCCAGGAAATCTCCACCCGTCCGTTCCAATTGGTCACCGGCCGCACCTGGATGGGCACCGCCTTCGGCGGCGCGCGCGGCCGCACCGACGTGCCGAAAATCGTCGATTGGTACATGGAAGGAAAAATCCAGATCGATCCGATGATCACCCACACCATGCCGCTGGAAGACATCAACAAGGGCTTCGACCTGATGAACCAGGGCAAGTCGATCCGCTCCGTCGTGCTCTACTGATCCAGAACGCCATGCCGTTGCCCGCCATCCTCGTTGACGCCGATGCCTGCCCAGTCAAGGGGGAGATCGAGAAGGTGGCGGAACGGCATGGCGTTCTCGTTACCTTCGTCTCCAATGGCGGCTTGCGGCCTTCGCGCGACCCGATGATCCGTAGTGTCGTGGTATCGAAGAGCGCGGACGCCGCCGACGACTGGATCGTCGAAAACATAAACGCGAACGACATCGTCGTGACGGCGGACATCCCGCTTGCCGCCCGCGCGGTGGCGCTCGGCGCGCATGTCCTGGGACCGACCGGTCGCCCGTTTACGCCCGAAACGATCGGCATGGCGGTAGCGATGCGCGACCTGAAGCAGCATTTGCGCGAAACCGGCGAAAGCAAGGGCTACAATGCCGGCTTCGCGCCGCAGGACCGCTCGCGCTTTCTGGGCGAACTCGACCGCATCTTGCGGCGGGCACTGAATTCCTCCACACCAGACTGACCATGGCAACCAGACCGCAGGAAAAGAAGCCGCTGCACCGGCATGCGCAGTTCGCCGTATCCGCCTGCGTTGGCGTGTTGGCGTTGCTCGTAGCGCTGCTTTTCCGTGCACCGCTTGCCTACACGATCGGCGCCAATGCGTTCTTCATCGCCTATATCGCACTCGTCGTGGCACAGATGCCACGGCTGAGCGCCGATTATCTCAGCCGCAACGCCCGCGCCACCGACCAGCCCGTCCTCATCATCTTCGTGGTGACGCTGGTTGTCGTGGGCGTCGCAACCGTGTCGCTGTTCCAGTTGATCAACAGCAAGAATAGTGCCGGTATGTTTGCACTGGCCTTCGCGCTGCTTTCCATTCCGCTCGGCTGGTTCACCATCCACTCCATGACCGCCCTGCACTACGCCCATATTTACTGGATGGACGATGCGGAGACCGTTTCGGAGAGCAAATCGAGAAAGAAAATGCCGGTCGGCGGCCTCGATTTCCCAAAGACCGAGCGGCCGCGGGGCTGGGACTTCCTGTATTTCTCGACCGTGATCGGCATGACGGCACAGACCGCCGATACCGGCATCACCACCACGCAGATGCGCCGTGTCGTGCTCGTTCATTCCATCGTGTCGTTTTTCTTCAACACCGTAATTGTCGCCGCCGCCGTCAATCTCGCGGTCAGCCTCGGCGGCTGACCCGCGTTCACGCCTTCGCAAAAATTCGTGAGCGAGGCGAAACTACGAAGTCTCGGGCGTCGTACTGGAGTAAGAAGGCCATGACGACACGAAGCCGCGGGAAGAGAAATGGAAACCGTTGCCAGAGCCGAGACTGAAATCCCCGAAATCGCTCCTGCCGAAAGTGGACGATTGATCTATCGGCAATCGGGCTGGACCCGGCTGACCCATTGGCTGTGGGCGATAACGCTGTTTTTCATGCTGCTCAGCGGCCTGCAAATCTTCAACGCCCGCCCGCAGCTTTATATCGGGCAGGAATCCGGATTCGGCTATGACAACACCATTTTTAAGATCGGTGCGGTAAACACCGATGCCGGCCCGCGCGGGTTTACCGAAATCTTCGGCAAGCGCTTCGACACCACCGGGGTGCTAGGGTGGTCCGGCCCTGCGGGCCAGGAAAGGCCTCGCGCCTTCCCTTCCTGGGCGACGATCCCATCCTATTACGACCTCGGCACCGCCCGCGTCGTCCATTTCTTCTTTGCCTGGGTATTGAGCGCCACGCTTCTTCTGTGGCTGGTGGCCAGCCTGCTCAACGGCCATCTGCGTCGCGACCTTGCACCCCGCCTCGACGATTTGCGCCGACTGCCGCGCGATATTGCCGATCATGCCCGGCTAAAATTTCACCACACAGGCCGATACAATACGCTGCAAAAGCTGGCCTATGGCGGCGTGCTCTTCGTCGCGTTGCCGCTGATGATCCTTACCGGCCTGTCCATGTCGCCCAGCATGAATACGGTGCTGCCTTTCCTGCCGGAAATTTTCGGCGGACGCCAAACCGCGCGCACCATCCATTTCATCGTGATGACGCTGCTGGTGCTGTTCTTCATCGTTCACATGCTGATGATTTTGGCCGCCGGGCCGATCAACGAACTGCGTTCCATCGTCACCGGCTGGTATCGTACCGATCCGCCGGAAGACGAACCGAACGGGAGGCAATGACATGGCGAAAATTGAAATAAGCCGCCGGAAATTCCTCACCGCGTCCAGTCTTGGCCTGACGAGCGTGGCCCTATCGGGCTGCGACGACTTCGACAGCCAGCTTGGCATGGGCGACGGGCTGCGTACCTTCCTGGAAAGCGCCAACGACCTGACGCACAAGGCGCAGCGCCTGCTTGCCGGGCGCGATTCGCTCGCGAAGGAGTTTGCCGAAGCCGACATCCGCCAGCCGATGCGGCCGAACGGCATTACCGCGCCGGACGACGATACCTACAAGAACCTGCTCGCCAATAATTTCGCCGATTGGCGGCTGGAAGTAACCGGCCTTGTGGAAAAGCCGCTGTCGCTGACCCGCGACCAGCTTATCGCCATGCCAAGCCGCACCCAGATCACCCGGCACGATTGCGTCGAGGGCTGGAGTTGCATCGCCAAATGGACCGGCACGCCGCTTTCGCTGGTGCTGGATCAGGCCGTGGTCAAGCCGCAGGCACGCTACGTCCTGTTTCATTGCCTGGATACGATCGACCAGGGTCTTTCCGGCGACATCAAATATTACGGCTCGATCGACCTGATCGACGCCCGCCATCCGCAAACGATCCTTGCCTACGGCCTCAACGGCAAGCCGCTGCCGGTGGAAAACGGCGCGCCCTTGCGGGTCCGTGTCGAGCGCCAGCTTGGCTACAAGATGCCCAAATACGTCCACAAGATCGAGCTGATCGACGGTTTCGCCCATATCGGCGGAGGTCGCGGCGGTTATTGGGAAGACAATGGCTATGATTGGTACGGCGGCATCTGATTTTTTTCGCCCACGGCCTGATGAGCCCGCCTGACTGAAATTACATTTCAGCGATATCAATAGCTTACGACAAATCCTGCATCTGAACCTTGCGATGATGGGCGCATGCCGTCATGTTTACCGGGTCGTGACGACTGGCGACACAACCCCAATAAATCATCAAAAGGAGGTGTATCGGGTGTCCGACACCACGAATATTTTTGAACAAACGCCGGATATGGATACGTTCGGCGGGCGTTTCTCGCGAGCCCGCGATACCATCGGGCTAAGTACAAAAGATCTGGCCTGGCGGCTGGGCGTCAAAACCTCCACGATCCAGGCATGGGAAACCGACCGGTCACAGCCCGGCTCCCACCGTTTGGCAAAACTTTCCGGCCTGCTCGGCGTCAGCCTGTCCTGGCTGCTTCACGGCATCGGCATCGGCCCGATAGAACCCGTCGACAACGACGACACCGCCGAAACCGTCGGCGAACAACTGGCAAAGCTGAAATCTCTGCATCTGGAAACCGGCCAGCTCATCGGCAGGATTCAGGGCGACCTGGATCGCTTGGCCGGCTCCGGCATGCGCTGAATTTCCATTTGCGCCAAATTATCGGCCTGACAACAATTTTGGGTCCGACAACAATTACGGGATTGCGTGTCGCAGCTAGGTGACAAAGCGTCGCCGCTCGGCTATGGAGTCCGTGTCGAGGGCTTTTGCGAGCCCTGCCGTTTGCGGGAGAGAGCAGCGAAAGCTGCCGCCGAAGGGGAAATCGCCCGAAATCTCTCAGGCAAAAGAACCGTTAACGGGAAGACACTCTGGAAAGTCGGGGGCCTGAAAACCTCCGCGCCGAAGGTGTAAGCGCAGCCGCTGGAATTTCGGCTGCGCGAGTCTCTCAGGCTTCAGACAGAGGGGCACCGACCGACCGCCGTTTGCGGTCAACTGTGTGCTTTTTTCTGGAGACGACATGACGGGCGATGACACAAGACACCTCCCCCTGGAAGACTTGCACAGGCAAGCTGGTGCCAAATTCGGCGCATTCGCCGGCTGGTCCATGCCGCTGACCTATCCGGCCGGCGTCATGAAGGAGCATCTTCATGCCCGCGAGCATGTCGGCATTTTCGACATCTCGCATATGAAGCTGTTCGAGGTCAGCGGTGCGGACGCCATCGCCCTCATCGACCACGCCTGCCCGCTCGACGCCGGCGCGCTGGCGGTTTCGCACTCCAAATATACGCTCCTTCTCAACGAGCAGGCCGGCGTTTCCGATGACGTCATCGTCACGCGGCTGGCGCAGGACCGTTTCATGGTCGTCGCCAACGCTGGCAATGCCGCCGCCGACGAGGCGCATCTGCGTGATCTCGCCAAGGGCCTGAACGTCACCATCGATGCACTCGACCGCATCTTCCTCGCCATACAGGGTCCGGAAGCCGCATCCGCGCTGGCTAAAGTCGGCATCGAGACCGGTTCCCTTGTGTTCATGAACGGCGTCGAGCCGCAGAAAAACTGGTTCCTGACCCGCTCGGGCTATACCGGCGAAGACGGTTTCGAGGTCGGCCTGCCGGAAGCCGATGCGCGCGAATTGCTGGCAAAGCTGTTTGAAGACGAGCGCGTGCAATGGGTTGGCCTTGCCGCGCGCGACAGCCTGCGGCTGGAAGCCGGCCTGTGCCTGCACGGCCAGGACATCACGCCCGAAACCAACCCCGTCGATGCCGGCCTGATGTGGGCGATCCCGAAAGACATTCGCGCTTCCGGGATTTTCGTCGGGGCGGAGGCCCTGCGCGGGGCGATTGCGCGCGGCGTGGTTGAAAAGCGCGTCGGCTTGAAGCCCGAGGGCCGCCAGCCGGTCCGCGCCGGCACGCAACTGTTCGACGCAGACGGCAATCCCGCCGGTCGCGTCACCTCCGGCGGCTTCGGCCCCTCCGCAGGGTATCCGGTCGCCATGGGTTACGTCACCGCCGCGCTGGCCACGCCCGGCACGAAACTCTTCGCCGATGTGCGCGGCACCCAAATTCCCATTGTTATCCACGCTTTGCCCTTCACGCCTCATCGCTATCGCAAAGGATGAATTCCATGCCCAGGACCTATTTCACCGAAGACCATGAATGGCTGCGCGTCGAGGCCGGCGTCGCCACTATCGGCATCACCGACTATGCGCAGGAACAGCTTGGCGACATCGTGTTCGTCGAAGTGCCGGAAGCGGGCAAGACACTCGCAAAGGGCGACACCGCCGTGGTCGTCGAATCGGTCAAGGCCGCGTCGGACGTCTATGCGCCCGTCGACGGCGAAATCACGGAAGCCAATGAGGCCCTTTCCTCCGATCCGGCTCTGGTGAATTCGGCTCCCGCCGGTGACGGCTGGCTGTGGAAGATGCGGCTTGCCGACGAAAGCCAGTTGGACGGCCTCATGGACGAAGCCGCCTACAAAGCCCATATCGGTTGACAGGAAGCCAACGAATGACCACGGCACCGCATCCATTTTCCGCCCGCCACATCGGCCCGAGCCTGACCGGCACCCGCGCCATGCTGGCAACGCTTGGCGTTCCCTCCCTGGAGACGCTGATCTCGCAGGCCGTACCGAAGTCGATCCGGCTGGACCGCCCGCTCGACCTGCCGGCACCAGCCAGCGAAGCCGAAGCCCTGGCGGAACTGTCGGCCATTCTGGGCCGCAATACAGTCCTGAAAAGCTTCATCGGCGCGGGCTATCACGGTGTCGATGTGCCGCCGGTCATCCAGCGCAACCTTTTTGAAAACCCCGCATGGTACACCGCCTATACGCCCTACCAGGCCGAGATCAGCCAAGGCCGGCTGGAATTGCTGTTCCATTTCCAGACGCTGGTGACGGAACTGACCGGCCTGCCGGTTGCATCCGCCTCCCTGCTTGACGAGGCGACCGCCGTGGCCGAAGCCGTCGGCATCGCCGTTCGCCACCATCGCGACAAGCGCAGCAAGATCGCTCTCGCCGGCACGCCGCATCCGCAGACGCTGGATGTGCTGCACACCCGCGCGGAACCGCTCAACATCGAGATCGACGGCGAGACCATCGACGACAACACCGCAGCCCTGCTGGTGTCGTGGCCGGATACGTTCGGCGTCTATGGCGACCACAAGGCGGCCATCGAAAAGGCCCGCACTGCTGGCGCACTGGTCGTCTTCATTGCAGATCCGCTCGCCCTCACCCTCACCGATGCGCCGGCAAAGCTTGGTGCCGACATCGCGGTCGGCCCGATGCAGCGCTTTGGCGTGCCGATGGGCTTTGGCGGCCCGCACGCCGCCTATTGCGCCGTATCCGAAAAGCTGACCCGGCTGATGCCCGGCCGCCTCGTCGGCCAGTCCGTCGACAGCATGGGCCGCCCCGGCTACCGCCTCGCCCTGCAGACGCGCGAACAGCATATCCGCCGCGACAAGGCCACGTCCAACATCTGCACCGCGCAGGCGCTGCTCGCCAATATGGCGGCGGCTTACGCCATCTGGCACGGCCCATCTGGCCTGCAGGCCATTGCAGGCCGTATTCACGCGCTCGCCAACCGCCTTGCAGCCGGCTTGAAAACGGCAGGCCTTGGCGTCGAGGGATCGAGCCGTTTCGACACGGTGACCGTCGAAACCAGGGGCAAGGCGAACGAGATCGCCGATGCCGCTGAAAAATCAGGCCGGCTGCTGCGCGTCATCGAAAAGGACCGCGTCAGCATCGCCTTCGACGAAACCTCGACCGAGGCCGATCTGGAAGCCATTGCCGCCCTGTTCGGCGCCAAGGTGGGAGCCGCTTCGACCGCTACAATGCCCGGAAAACCGCGTGGAAAGGAGTTTCTGACGCAGCCGGTCTTTTATGAAAACCGCTCGGAAACCGAGGTGATGCGCTTCCTGCGCCGGCTTGCCGACAAGGATCTGGCGCTTGACCGCGCCATGATCCCGCTCGGCTCCTGCACCATGAAGCTCAACGCAGCCGCCGAAATGATGCCGGTAAGCTGGCCCAATGTCGCCAACCTGCATCCCTTTGCCCCCAGGGCGCATTCGGTCGGCTATCGCGCCATGATCGACCAGCTTGGCGGCTGGCTGGCCGAGATCACCGGCTTCGACGCCGTGACCTTGCAGCCGAACGCCGGCAGCCAAGGCGAGTTCTCCGGCCTGCTCGCCATTCGCGGCTATCACCGCTCGCGCGGCGAAGGCCACCGCACCGTCTGCCTGATCCCGTCTTCCGCGCATGGCACCAACCCCGCCAGTGCGGCCATGGCCGGCATGCACGTCGTCGTCGTGCGCTGCACCGAGGACGGCAATATCGACATAGACGATTTGAAGGCCAAGGCCGACGAGCACGCCGGCGACCTGGCCGCGTTGATGTTCACCTACCCGTCCACGCATGGCGTGTTCGAGGAAGGCGCGCGCGACATCTGCACGATCATCCATGCGCATGGCGGGCAGGTCTATTTCGACGGCGCCAACCTCAATGCACTGGTCGGCCTGGCGCGGCCCGGCGACATCGGCGCCGATGTCTGCCACATGAACCTGCACAAGACGTTCTGCATCCCGCATGGCGGCGGTGGCCCCGGCGTCGGGCCTATCGGCGTCAAGGCGCACCTGAAACCCTATTTGCCGGGTCACGTTGCCGAAGGCACCGCGCATGCGGTTTCGGCGGCTCCCTTCGGCAGCGCCTCGATCCTGCCGATCACCTGGATGTATATCCGCATGATGGGCGCGTCGGGCCTGAAGCAGGCGACCGAAACCGCAATCCTGTCGGCCAATTACATGGCCAGTCGCCTCGAAGCGTATTTTCCGGTACTCTACAAGGGCCGCAGCGGGCGCGTTGCGCATGAATGCATCCTCGATACCCGCGTGCTCAAGGAAAGTGCGGGCATCGGCGTCGAGGACATCGCCAAGCGCTTGATCGACTACGGTTTCCATGCACCGACCATGTCGTTTCCGGTGGCCGGCACGCTGATGGTGGAGCCGACCGAATCCGAACCCAAACGCGAACTCGACCGCTTCTGCGAGGCGATGATCGCCATAGCCGGCGAGGCGGAAAAGGTGCGCAAGGGCGAATGGCCGCTGGCCGACAACCCGCTGGTCAACGCCCCGCATACCGCAGCCGAGGCGCTGAGCGGCGACTGGACGCATCCCTATTCGCGTCTTGAAGCGGCCTTCCCCGCCGGCAACGCCGACACCGCCGCCAAGTACTGGCCGCCGGTCTCGCGCATCGACAATGTTGCTGGCGATCGCAACCTTATCTGCTCGTGCCCGCCCTTGACGGACTATCTCGGCGCGGCGGAATAGCAATAAAGCAGAAGGCAACGTAAGACGGCGCGTCGAGGGGCGCGCCGTGATGATTCCGTCATGATCCGATTGAGCAAGACACTTCGCCTCTTTGCGGCCAGCCTGTCGTTCGTGGCGGGCTTCGTCGATGCGCTCGGCTTCATTCACCTCGGCGGCTATTTCGTCTCGTTCATGAGCGGCAATTCCACGCGCATGGCGGTTAGCCTTTCCGAACATCTTTCGGACGGCCTGTTGCCCATCTCGCTGATGGGCCTGTTCCTCGTCGGTGTCATCGGCGGGACACTCCTTACCGCGCGTTTCAAAGGCGACCATGGCCGGCGCATGCTGGTCTCGCTTGCGGTCCTGCTGGCGCTTGCCGCTACCTTCGCCGCGACGGGACATGAACAACTGGCGATCCTGATGACGCCGATTGCCATGGGCGCGATGAACACCATGTTCCAGCGCGACGGCGAAGTGAGCGTCGGCGTCACCTATATGACCGGCACGCTGGTGAAGCTCGGGCAGCGCGTCGCCAATGCCCTCACCGGAGGCCCGCGCTGGACCTGGGCACCCTATCTCCTGCTATGGTTCGGTCTGGTCAGCGGTGCGATCTGCGGCGCGACGATCTATCCCTATCTCGGCTTGCAGGCGTTATGGTTGCCGGCAGCGGCGCTTCTGGGCTTGAGTTTCGTCCATGATCGGGTTCTGCGCCACGTTTGAGCGCAACCAGCCCGAAAAACGTGCGGAAACTTGAACAGAACCGGAACCTGCTTTATCTCCGCTCTGCAAAAGCATGGCACTATTCGCGGTGATTCGCGGCACTGGAAAATTGACCGGCATGGATGACGCTAACGACCTATTCGGCAGCCTCGACAAGCAGCCGCAAGCATCGCCCCGCATACCCTCGCGGCCTCTGGACCCGATGGTGCTGGCGTTGCAGAAATCTGCGACGAAGCGGACAGCCCCCGTGCCGGACGGCAGCGAAAGCTATAGCGCGGCCGACATCGAGGTGCTTGAAGGCCTGGAGCCGGTGCGGCGACGCCCCGGCATGTATATCGGCGGCACCGACGACAAGGCGATGCACCATCTGTTCGCCGAAGTCATCGACAACTCGATGGACGAGGCGGTCGCCGGCCACGCTACCTTCATCGAAGTGGAATTGTCGGCCGACGGCTTCCTGTCGGTCACCGACAACGGTCGCGGCATCCCCGTCGACATGCACAAGAAATACAACAAGCCGGCGCTCGAAGTCATCATGACGACGCTGCATTCGGGCGGCAAGTTCGATTCGAAGGTCTATGAGACGTCCGGCGGCCTGCACGGCGTCGGCGTCTCGGTCGTCAACGCGCTGTCGGATCACCTCGAAGTCGAGGTCGCGCGCGGCCGCCAACTCTACCGCCAGCGCTTTTCGCGCGGCATTGCCGTCAGCGAACTCGAAAAACTGGGCGACGTGCACAACCGGCGCGGCACCAAGATCCGCTTCCACCCCGACGAACAGATTTTCGGCAAGGGCGCGGCGTTCGAGCCGGCGCGGCTTTACCGCATGACGCGCTCAAAGGCCTATCTGTTCGGCGGCGTCGAAATCCGCTGGACCTGCGACCCGTCGCTCATCAAGGAAAAGGACGAGACGCCGCCCAAGGCGGTGTTCCATTTCCCCGGCGGTCTCAAGGATTATCTCGGTTCTTCGCTTGGCGACGATTTCCAGGTCACCCGCGAAATCTTTGCCGGCAAAAGCGACAAGCAGGGCGGCCACGGCTCGATCGAATGGGCGGTGACCTGGTTCGGCGGCGACGGTTTCCTCAACTCGTACTGCAACACCATCCCGACCGGCGAAGGCGGCACGCACGAAGCCGGCTTCCGCAACGTGCTGACGCGGGGCCTGCGCGCCTATGCCGATCTGGTCGGCAACAAGCGCGCATCGATCGTTTCCTCGGAAGACGTGATGATCTCGGCTGCCGGCATGTTGTCCGTGTTCATCCGGGAGCCGGAATTCGTTGGCCAGACCAAGGATCGGCTGGCAACCATCGAAGCGGTGCGCATCGTCGAAAACGCCATCCGCGACCCCTTCGACCTCTGGCTCGCCGCCAACCCGCAGGAAGCCTCGAAGCTGTTGGACTGGGTGATCGCGCGCGCCGACGAGCGCGTGCGCCGACGCCAGGAAAAGGAAGTGTCGCGCAAAAGCGCGGTGCGCAAACTGCGCCTGCCCGGAAAGCTTGCCGACTGCACGCAAAACGCGGCGGCAGGTGCGGAACTGTTCATCGTCGAGGGCGATTCGGCTGGCGGCTCCGCCAAGCAGGCGCGCGACCGCGCCAGCCAGGCCGTGCTGCCCTTGCGTGGAAAAATCCTCAACGTCGCCAGCGCCGGCCATGACAAACTGACCGCCAACCAGCAGATTTCCGACCTGATCCAGGCGCTCGGCTGCGGCACGCGCTCCAAATACCGCGACGAGGATTTGCGCTACGACCGAGTCATCATCATGACCGATGCCGACGTCGACGGTGCGCATATCGCCTCGCTGCTCATCACCTTCTTCTATCAGGAGATGCCGGCGCTGGTGCATGGCGGCCACCTCTATATGGCGGTGCCGCCGCTTTACTCGATCCGGCAGGGCGGCAAGGTCGCCTACGCCCGCGACGACGCGCACAAGGACGAATTGCTGCGCACCGAGTTTAGCGGGCGCGGCAAGATCGAGCTTGGCCGGTTCAAGGGGCTTGGCGAGATGATGGCGGCGCAGCTCAAGGAAACGACCATGGACCCGAAAAAGCGCACGCTGCTTCGCGTCGACGTGATCGATACCGAAAAAGAGACCAAGGACGCCATCGACGCGCTGATGGGCACGAAACCGGAAGCGCGTTTCCGCTTCATTCAGGAGCGCGCCGAATTCGCGACCGCCGACGCGCTCGACATCTGAGCAGTCGCGAGCCCGTTCAAGCAAAATTTTCCGAAAAGAGGGTTCCCGTCGCCCGTCAGGATGCTACGCCTTGGGTGATGGCTTGTCGCATGCGGGAACTGGCGTGATCTGGACGTGGATCAAGAAACATGTCGCGGCATGGTCGGGCGCCCTGCCCCGGCCGACGCGCAGCGACTGGATTTTCGCGCTGCGCACCACCATGGCCGGACTTGTCGCCTTGCTGGCGGCATACGCCCTGAACCTCGAACACCCGCAATGGGCGATGATGACGGTGTTCATCGTTGCCCAGCCTGTTGCGGGCATGGTGCTGGCCAAAGGCTTTTTCCGCTTGCTGGGCACGCTTGCCGGGGCGCTCGCGGCCGTCGGTCTCGCTTCCGTCCTTGGCGGCAGTCCGTGGGTGTTTATCGTGGTGCTTTCCCTGTGGATCGGATGCTGCACCTATGTGTCGTCCATTTTGCGCAATCCTGAGGCTTATGGCGCGGCGCTCGCGGGCTATACGGCCACGATCATCGGCTTGCCCGCCTTGGGTCATCCGCACCTCGTCATGGAACTCGCAACAGCGCGTTGTGCCGAAATCATAGTCGGCATCGCCTGTGCGGGCGTGACGAGCCGGCTATTGTTGCCGCAACTGGCAAGGGACGCAATCCGGTCGAAACTCGAGCGCTGCATCCTCGATCTTGCGGCCTATGCCAGCGGCGCCTTTGGCGACGGGGATGTGGCAAAACTGAAGACGTTGCATCGAAATCTGGTGGCTGACGCTCAGTCGCTCGGTGAGATGCGGACCTATGCGAGGCTGGAAGCCGCCAGCCTGACGACGCGGGCGCATCCTGTCCGGCGCACCATCGGCTTCTTGCTGTCGGCGCTCTCGGCGGCCCGCCTGCTGCACGCCCATAGCGCGCCGCAAAACGTGGCATTGGCACCGGCACGGCGCGACCTGGAGGCCGTTGTCAGGGATATGGCCACCAAAGCCGACGCGCTGGACGACGTCGGCCCATGGGTCGCGCGCCTGACCGCAATCTCCAGCGAGGCATCCAAGGCCGGCGCAGACGCCCGCACCGTCGGCACGCTTACCCGGCTGACCATCGCGGCCGAATTCGCCGACGCGCTGAAGGAGGTGCTGCTTGGCTTGAAAGCGTTGACCGCGCCGGCGGCCGACCGCGTGCGCGAGCGCCGCCAGCCAGCCCTTGTCATCCACCGCGACCATCATGCGGCGTGGCGCAATGCCGTGCGCGCCACGGTCGCCACGATGCTGGTGGCGGCCTTCTGGCTGGCAACCCAATGGGCGGAAGCGGTCGGCGTCGTCATCATCGTCGCCGTCGTGGCCAGCCTGTTCGCACCGCGGCCCTCGCCCGTGCAGGTGGCCTGGGGCTTCTTCAAGGGAACGCTGCTTGCCTTGCCCTTCGCCTATGTTGTCGGGCAACTCCTGCTGCCGGCCTTTCCGGGCTTCGGATGGTTCATCGTCTTCGTCGTTCCGGTCCTCATGCCGGCGGCTCTGGCAATGGCCAATCCGCGCATGGTGGGTGTGGCTACCGCCTTCGCCATCAATTTCCTGGCCTTCCTCAGCCCGCAGAAGGTCATGGTTTATAATCCCGCCGAATTCCTGGGCGGCTCGGTCTCGATCCTGATCGGTATTCTTCTGGCCATCGGTGTCTTCAAGGTCGTTTTGCCGGCAAGGCCATGGGAAACCGCGAATCGCATCGCCAAGGCGATGCGCGAGGATCTGGCGCGGCTTTGCCTGCACGAGCGAATTCCAAGGCGATCAGCCTTCGAGGCTCTCGCCTATGACAGGGCGAACCAGTTGATGCCGTTGATGCGGATGCTGGGCCGCAGAGGCGACGCCTTTCTCGGCGGCAGCATCATGACGGTCGCCATTGGCCTAGAAATCCTCAAGCTGCGCCATGCGCTGAAGGCCGGCAGCATGTCTGCGCGGACCACGAATGCGGTAACGAATTTCTTGAACGACCTTGCGGCCGAATTTCTTGCTCCCGAATCCTTGCGGACATGGGCGCAGACCATTGCCAGGACAAGGGAAAATGCGGAGGCGGTCGCGGCTGGAAACGACGATACGGTGGCCTTGCGGGTAGCCGCTTCGATGCGCGTCATCGCCGCCGCTGCCGAAAGCTACCCCGAATTCTTCGGGGGCAAAGCTTAAGCGGCGGCTATCGCCAGAGCGTGTTCACGGGCATTTTCGCGCAACGCGTCAAGATGGATCGATTTGACCAGCCCCGCCAGATCGCCTTGCGCCGCCTGCCCACCCAATTCCTTCAGCATCAGCCATGTCACTTCCTGCACGCCGGCCAGACGCCTGCCATTGGCAACCTCGCGCCAGATTTTCAGCGCGCGCAACAGGATCGAATGGGTTGCCGCGGCAAGCCCGGCGCTGCGAAACAGCGCATGCAGAGCCACGTCGTGCCCAGAGGCCAGCAGTGCCCTCACCCGCTGTTCCGACTGGCGGCTCAGGGCAACCAGCGCCGAACCGAAGAAGTCGACCTTGCCATGCGCGATGGTGCGGATGATGAAACTGGCGGTAAGATCGCCGCGCAGGCGCAAATGCTCGATCAGCGCCGCATGCTCTTCGGTGCGAATGCCTTCGATCAGGGTAAGCGACGCTTTCACGCAGGCATCGCGCGTCACGCGCTCGGCACGCGCCGCTCCCATCAGCGCCACGACCAGCGGCGAGCCCCTCAGCGTCTCGCCCAGTTTGACCAGCAGCATATGCCGGCAATCCGCCGGAAGACGGCTATCGGCGATCAGCGCTTCCCGCACGGACGGAATATACCCATGCCGCTCGGCCATGCGGCGGAAGCTGAGCGAGGCGATATCGGCACCGCTATTGCCCAGAAGGATAGCGCAGGCCTCGGGTTCACCGATCTCGGCAATGGCGGCGGCAAGCGCCATGGAAACCACCGGCCGGTCTGCAATCAGGCCTTGCGTCGCCCTCTGGCCTGTAGCGACACGGTCGATGAGATCGGCGTCGCTGAGCAGCGGCGACCGCGCCAGCACAAGCCCGGCGACTTCAGGCTGGTCGGAAGCAAGGGCGGCAATGACCTGAATCGGCGCGTGACGGCTCATCGACAGCGCTTCGGCCATCGCCAGCCGCACCTTCGACGACGGATCGTCGAGCAACAGCGTTAAGGCGGCTTCCGCCGCACAACGGTCCTCGAACTGAAGATCGACGTCGATATAGGCATGCGCAAGCGCTGTCGCCGCAGCCATGCGCTCGGCAACCCGCGCCGTTCCTATCCATTTGAGAAAATGCGAAACAACAACCATGCCTGCCCGCTTACCGCCCCGCCAAACCCTGGCCTTGGAACGGTAGGGCGAAAACATTTACAAACGGTTCACCTTGTTCGTTAAGAATTTGGCCTGCGTCGACGCTTGCGGGCATCGCATCCAGTGCTTATCAAAATCAGGTCAGGAGATCGAACATGGCCGGCCTATACCTCGAAGAGTTCCACGTCGGCCACGTCTTCCGGCACACGCTGCGCAAGACGGTGACCGAAAGCGACAACATGCTGTTTTCGGTGATGACGCTGAACCCGCAGCCTTTGCATATCGACTTCGACTTCGCCGCCAAATCCGAGTGGGGCAAGCCGCTGGTCAATTCGCTGTTCACGCTCGGCCTGATGATTGGCATCTCCGTCAACGACATCACGGTCGGCACCACGGTCGCCAATCTGGGCATGAAGGAGACCGTGTTTCCGCATCCGGTCTTCCATGGCGACACCATACGCGTCGAGACGACCGTGGTTTCGTCGCGCGAATCGAAATCGAAGCCGGACCGGGGCATCGTCGAATTCGAGCACCGCGCCTACAACCAGCACGACGTTCTGGTCGCCACGTGCATCCGGCAGGCGATGATGCTGAAGAAGCCAGCCTGACCGATGCGCTCGCTGCTGTTCGTTCCCGGCGATTCGGAAAAGAAGCTCGAAAAGGGCTTTGCATCCGATGCCGACGTGGTGATCGTCGATCTGGAGGATTCCGTCGCGCCCCAGAACAAGGTTCTTGCACGCGAACTTGCATCCGGCTTCATCGCGGCGCATCGGCGCGAGACCCGTGCCGCGATCTATGTGCGCGTCAACGACCTTTCCACCGGCCTGACCGACGACGACCTCGCAGCCCTCGTTCCGGTCCAGCCGGACGGCATCATGCTGCCGAAATCAAACGGCGGCCGCGACGTGCAGCAGCTTTCCGCCAAATTGAGGGTAAGCGAGGCCGAAAACGGGCTGCCGGACGGCGGCATAAAAATCCTGCCGATCATCACCGAAACGGCAGCCGGCGTGCTGGCGGCGTCGACCTATGCGGGCGCAAGTGCCCGGCTTGCCGGCGTGACCTGGGGAGCGGAGGATCTTTCGGCGGCCATCGGCGCGCGCACCGCCCGCGACGAAAACGGAGCCTATACCGACGTCTTCCGCCTAGCGCGAACCCTCACCCTGCTTGCCGCATCGTCGGCGGAAGTCGCGGCCGTCGACACGGTTTTTCCGAATTTTCGCGACATGGCCGCGTTCGAGGCCGAATGCCTTGAGGCCGAGCGCGACGGCTTTACCGCCAAGATGGCGATCCATCCCGCGCAGGTTCCCGTCATCAACGCCGCCTTCACGCCCTCGGCGCAATCCATCGCGCATTCGGCGGCGATCGTGGCGGCCTTCAAGGCTGCCGGAAACCCCGGCGTCGTCGGCATCGACGGCAAGATGGTCGACCGCCCGCACCTGAAACTGGCCGAACGCCTGCTGGCGCGGGCGAAAGCCGCCGGGGTCTATTCCACCCAGGGCCCCGAATAATCCGCATAGAGCGTTGCCGGATCGGGCCGTGGCCGCTGCGGCACGTCTCCGGCATGCGTGCCGATATGGACGAAGCCGACGACGCGTTCCTGCGGCGAAAGCCCCAATATCGCCCTGCCCTCGGGCACGTCCGAATACCAGTTGGTGATCATGTTGCTGCCGAAGCCGAGCGCGTTCGCAGCCAGAATCAGGTTCATCGCCGCCAGGCCACCCGAAAGGAGCATTTCCCATTGGGGAATCTTAACACTCTCCTTCGGGCTGGAAACCACGCCGACAACCAGCGGAGCGCGGGAAAAGCGCGCCAGTTCCTGATTGTGCCGGGCTTCCGCCAAAGGCCCCTCGCGCTGTTCGGCCAGCGCGGCAAGCTTCGTGCCGATCTCGGCTCGCGCATCGCCCCGGTAGACAATGAAGCGCCAAGGCGCCAACCGGCCATGGTCCGGCACGCGCGATGCAACGGCGATCATCGTGGCGATCTGTTCGTCGCTTGGCGCCGGCGCGCGCAAATCGGCAATCGGCGCGGAGCTTCTGGCCAGCAGAAAATCGATGATCGGCGATGTCATTGGCACAACTTTCCTGTGGTTTGAACCAAAGCGGGCTACGGGTGAGATTGGCTGGCTTCGGAGGGGCGCGAACGCGCGAGAGAATAGGTCTTGAAATTGCCACCGCCTTGGGCTTCAACGCAAGCATGATTGAGGGGAATTTACGCCTTCGGCAGATTGTTCTTGGGATCGCCCTTGTGGCGATACCGGTCACGCTTGCCAGCGCGCAGGACAAGGACGGCCTGAGCAAGCTGAAGCTGCCCGGCATTTCGAACTATATCAACCCGAGGCACGAAGCGACGATTGCCAGCGCCACCGCCGGCGAAATCACGCTCAGCGCCCAGTTGACGGAAAAGGGCGCCGACATCACCCGTGGCATGGTCTGGCGCGTTTTCAGCCCCAAGGCCGACGAACAGGGCAAGCTGCCGCTGGTCGCGTCCGCGCATGGCGGCAACGCGAAATTCGACCTCGAACCCGGCAGCTATCTCGTCCATGCCGCCTACGGCAGGGCCGGCGCCACCAAACGCATTACCGTCACCAAGGACGCCCGGCACGAGACGCTGGTGCTGGATGCCGGTGGTCTCGAACTAGATGCGGTTCTTTCCGGCGGCGCCCATATTCCGCGGGAAAAACTGCGTTTCTCGATCTATGAGGGCCAGGCCAAGGCTGGCAACGACGGAACCCTCATCCTGCCCAATGTCCAGCCCAACACCGTGGTCAGGCTCAACGCCGGCACCTATCACATCGTCTCGACCTATGGCTCGTTGAACGCCGTCATCCGCTCCGATATCCGAGTGGAAGCCGGAAAGCTGACCGAGGCAACGGTCGAGCACAGGGCCGCCCAGGTGACGCTCAAGCTGGTGCGCGAAACTGGCGGCGAGGCCATCGCCGATACGTCATGGATGGTGCTCACCGATTCCGGCGACACGGTCAAGGAGACGGTTGGCGCCTTCGCGCCGATGGTGCTGGCCGAGGGCGACTACACGGTGATCGCCAAGAACCGCGACCGGGCCTATCAAAAGGATTTCACCGTCGAGGCCGGGAAAAACACCGAGGTCGAAGTCATCGCCTCCGAAGACTCCGCCATCGATCCCGAAGAGGGTGCAGATTAGAGCGGTTCATGGCTAGATGGAGACATTCTGCCGGCGATGGATTGAGACAAGGTCGAGGGCTTTGTCGATGGCCGCACTGGGGTGCGGTCGAGACGAAGACCGAAGGATTTGGCTCGAACCGGCCCGGCAGAATGTCTCCATCTAGCCATGAAACGCTCTAACGCCTGGCAATCGATTCCGTTACTTTCTCGGCATACTCAGGCTTGTCCCGAGCATCTACGCACGTCGGAACTATTCGGGCGACGTTTGTAGACCCTCGGGACAAGCCTGAGGAAGATGACTGTTGGGGACGTTCGTCAGCAGTCGGAGGCGGCCTAAGCCGCCTCCTGGCCAGAGCAATCGCTGACCTAAGCCGCCTTTTCCTTTTCGGCCAGCATCTCCCGCACCATCGGGATCACCTTGGCGCCGTAGAGTTCGATGCTCTTCATCATCTTCTCGTGGCAGGTCGTGCCTGACGAGTATTTGAGGTCAAAGCGGTCGTTGCCCAGCGCCCTTACGGTTGCCGCGATCTTCCGGGCCACGGTTTCCGGCGAGCCCGCATAAGTCGAACCTTGCTCGATCTCGCGGATAAAACTCTCTTTCGTCGTCGCCGGCCAGCCGCGTTCGCGCCCGATACGGTCGTGCATGGCCTTGTAGCCCGGCCAAAGGTCCTCGCGCGCCTGATCGTCGGTATCGGCGATAAGGCCGGGCGAATGGACGCCAAGCGGCATCGGCTCGGTGCCAAGTTGGCTCTGTGCGCGTTTGTAGAGATCGACGAACGGCAGGAACCGCTTCGGATCGCCGCCGATGATGGCAAGCGTCATCGGGATTTTGTAGTGCACCGAGCGCATGACTGATTCAGGCGAGCCGCCGACGCCGATCCAGGCACCCAGCCTGCCTGTCTCGATCTGCGGATAGACGGTGACGTCCTTGAGCGGCGTGCGATGGCTACCTTCCCAATTTACCGGCTCGTTGTTCAAAAGCGCCGCGAATAGGTCGAGCTTCTCGTTGAACAATGTCTCGTAGTCGTTGAGCTGGTAGCCGAACAGCGGGAAGGATTCGGTGAACGAGCCGCGCCCGAGAATGACTTCGGCGCGCCCGTTCGACAAAGCGTTGACCGTGGAAAACCGCTCGAACACCCGGATCGGATCATCGGACGACAAAACGGTGACGGCCGAACCCAGCTTGATACGCTTGGTGCGGGTGGCCATGCCGGCCAGCAGCACCTCCGGCGCCGAGACGGCGAAGTCGGAGCGGTGATGCTCGCCAACGCCGATGAAATCGATGCCGACCTCGTCCGCGAGGATGGCTTCGTCCAGCACGTTGCGGATGACTTGCGCCTGGTGCAGCAGCTTGCCTTCGGCGTCGACGGTGACGTCGCCGAAAGTATCCATCCCGAATTCGATTTGCTTGCTCATGGTCGTTCTCGATCCGCGGGAAATCCGGTCCTGCCGGTCGCGAAAGGGGCACTTGTTCGGGTGAAACCGTATACTGCGCCAGGTTGCTTGATGCCAAAGATAGGGTCATCTGCGATGATCTTCAAACTGAACGAACAGCACTCACTGTTCACCAATGCTTGACGATCATGCCGCAACCGCCCGGCCTCGCGCGGCGGCGGCGAAATGTCTATCGTGGAGGCGGAGAGGCACCATGCATGATCACGCCCATCCTCGGCCGGCCAAGGGCCGCACTCGCAACTGGCCCGGCCCGTGGCGTAGGACGCCCGGCCGTGTATTGGGCACGTCGCTGGTGCGGCTCTATCAGTTGACGCTTTCCGGTTTCGTCGGAAATTCGTGCCGGCATCTGCCGACCTGCTCGGAATATGCCTATGAGGCGATTGCGCGGCATGGGCTGTGGGCGGGCGGCTGGATGGGGCTTTTCCGCGTGATGCGCTGCGGACCGGGCGGTACGCATGGGATCGACCCGGTTCCCGACGCGTTGGCTTCGCGCCTCCGCTCGTTCACGCCCTGGCGCTACTGGTCCATCGGAAAAAAGCGCCGCGATGCCGAAAACTGACCGCACTACGCCTTTACGCACCTGAATTGGCTGACTAGAACACCGCCGTTGCCGGACGCATCCGGCATATCGCCACCCGCGCTCGTTTGCGGGACTGGATAGGAGAAGAAAATGTCGAATTCCGTTTCCCTCACATTCCCCGATGGTTCCGTCCGCGAATACGACGCGGCGACGACCGGCGCTGGTCTAGCCGAATCCATCTCGAGGTCGCTGGCCAAGAAGGCCGTCGCCTATGCGCTGGACGGCACCGTGCGCGATCTTTCCGATCCGCTGGAAAAATCCGGCAAGGTCGAGATCGTGACGCGCGACGATCCGCGCGCGCTGGAACTCATTCGCCACGATGCGGCACACGTGCTGGCCGAGGCCGTGCAGGAACTGTGGCCGGGAACGCAGGTCACCATCGGCCCGGTGATCGAGAACGGCTTTTATTACGATTTCGCCCGCAACGAGCCGTTCACGCCCGAAGACTTCCCGGCGATCGAGAAGAAGATGCGCGAGATCATCCAGCGCAACAAGCCGTTCACCAAGGAAGTCTGGTCGCGCGAGCGCGCGAAAAAGGTGTTTTCCGACAAGGGCGAGGCCTACAAGATCGAACTGATCGATGCCATCCCCGAAGATCAGGATTTGAAAATTTACACGCAGGGCGACTGGTTCGACCTGTGCCGCGGCCCGCACATGGCCACCACCGGCCAGATCGGCAACGCTTTCAAGCTGATGAAGGTGGCCGGTGCGTATTGGCGTGGCGACAGCAACAACCCGATGCTGACGCGCATTTACGCCACCGCCTGGGTCGACCAGAAGCAGCTCGACGACTACCTCACCATGCTGGAGGAGGCCGAAAAGCGCGACCACCGCAAGCTTGGCCGCGAGATGGACCTGTTCCATTTCCAGGAGGAAGGGCCGGGCGTCGTCTTCTGGCACGCCAAAGGCTGGAAGATGTTCCAGAACCTGATTTCCTATATGCGCCGCCGCCTCGGCGACGACTACCAGGAGGTCAACGCCCCGCAGATCCTCGATAAGAGCCTGTGGGAAACGTCCGGCCACTGGGGCTGGTATCAGGAGAACATGTTCGCGGTGAAGTCGGCGCATGCCTTCATGCATCCGGACGACCCGGAGGCCGACCAGCGCATCTTTGCCTTGAAGCCGATGAACTGTCCGGGCCATGTGCAGATCTTCAAGCATGGCTTGAAGTCCTACCGCGATCTACCAATCCGGCTTGCGGAATTCGGCAATGTCCACCGCTACGAGCCTTCCGGCGCATTGCACGGGTTGATGCGGGTGCGCGCCTTCACGCAGGACGACGCGCATATTTTCTGCACGGAAGAGCAGCTTGAAGCCGAGATCATGAAGATCAACGATCTTATGATGTCGGTCTATAAGGATTTCGGCTTCGAGGAAGTGGTCGTCAAGCTTGCCACGCGGCCGGAAAAGCGCGTCGGCACCGATGTCATGTGGGATCATGCGGAGGAGATTCTCAAGCGTGCCCTAACGCGCATGGCGCGCGAGGACAACCGCATCAAGACCGGCATCAACGAGGGCGAAGGCACATTCTACGGGCCCAAGTTCGAGTATACGCTGAAGGACGCCATCGGCCGCGAATGGCAGTGCGGCACGACGCAGGTCGACTTCAACCTGCCGGAACGTTTCGGCGCTTTCTACATCGGTTCGGATTCGGAAAAGAAGCAGCCGGTGATGATCCACCGCGCCATCTGCGGCTCGCTGGAGCGTTTTCTGGGCATCCTGATCGAGAGCCATGCCGGCCAGATGCCGCTATGGTTCGCGCCGTTGCAGGTGGTGGTGGCGACCATCACCTCGGACGCCGACGAATACGCCGAAACGGTCGTCAAACGGTTGAAAGCGGCGGGCCTGATGGCGCAAGCCGATCTGCGCAACGAGAAGATCAACTACAAGGTCCGCGAGCATTCGCTGGCCAAGGTGCCGGTCATGCTGGTCTGCGGCAAGCGCGAGGCCGAGGAAGAAACGGTCAATATCCGCCGGCTGGGGTCGCGAGACCAGCATTCGCTGGGTCTTGCCGAGGCCGTGGCGATGCTGACCGAGGAAGCCGTTCCGCCGGACCTGAAGGCCTGAGCCTTCGACCGAAAAGGAAACGGCGGTGGAGCGATCCACCGCCATTTTCTTTCCTGCCAATACCGCGCTTGAACCGAGGCGGCTCAGGCCGCCTCTTCCGCCTGCTTCTTCTCGATCTGATCGAGGCAATCGACCACCGCATCAAAAGTCAGCATGGTGGAAGCATGGCGCGCCTTGTAGTCGCGCACAGGCTCCAGATATTTGAGGTCGGCGAAACGGCCTTCCGGCGGCGGGCCATTTTCCTTCAGCATCTTCAGCATCGTTTCGCGCAGGCCGCGCAATTCTTCGGCGGTCGCCCCAACGACATGCTGCGCCATGATGGACGACGAAGCCTGGCCGAGCGCGCAGGCTTTCACATCGTGAGCGAAGTCGGTGACGACGCCGTTTTCCATCGAAAGATCAACCGTCACGGTCGAGCCGCATAGCTTGGAATGCGCCTTGGCGGTGGCGTCCGGTCTCTCGAGCCTGCCTATGCGCGCGATATTGCCGGCAAAAGACAGAATTTTCGTGTTGTAGATATCGTCGATCATGATTTTTCGCTCCCTCGCCGCCCGACGAACAGCGATTGCCGCTTGCGCATCTTTCATTTGCAACGCCAACCCTTATATAATGCTGGTGTTCCGGGAACGGCAAGGCGACTAGCGCGTCTAACATTTCGGAACCACGTCACGCCGCTTCGGGCCGTATTTCAGGCGATCCGCAAAAGGCTGTGGTCCGTTTAACTCGTCCCTCCATCGAGAGGGACTACGGGAGAAGCCTCTATGGACGCCATTATCCGCAATTCTTTCTCGCCCGTGGAACATGCCGCAGCCGCGCCTGCCGAGCGGCCTAGCCAGGCCGAAGTGGAGGCCGCCGTCCGTGTGCTTTTGCGCTGGACTGGAGACAATCCGGAGCGTGAGGGCCTTGTCGATACGCCGAAGCGCGTGGCCAAGGCCTATCGCGAAATGTTCGGCGGCTACGACATGAACCCGGCCGAGGAACTTGGCCGGACCTTCGAGGAAGTCGCCGGCTATGACGATCTCGTCATCGTCAAGGACATCGAATTTCACTCGCATTGCGAGCATCACATGGTGCCGATCATCGGCAAGGCGCATGTCGGCTATTTGCCGGACGGCAAGGTGGTCGGCCTTTCCAAGATCATCCGCGTGGTCGATATTTTCGCCCATCGCCTGCAGACGCAGGAAGCGATGACGGCGCAGATCGCCGGCACCATTCAGGACGTTCTCAACCCGCGCGGCGTCGCCGTCATGCTCGAAGCCGAGCATATGTGCATTGCCATGCGCGGCATTCGCAAGCAGGGATCGACAACGCTGACCTCGACATTCACCGGCGTGTTCAAGGACAATCCCGAAGAGCAGGCGCGTTTCATCAGCCTGGTTCGCAGCGGCGGCAAATAAGGCCAACCCGAAGACAAGGACGGCCATGTCGGCGCTCGATTTTCCTCAGCCCTCCCCTGACAAGAGAAATCTGGAAGAAGGCGCGGTCTTCTCGCCGCGCTTCGATGCCAGCGGGCTGGTTACCGCCATTGTGACCGACGCCACCGACGGCATGCTGCTGATGGTCGCGCATATGAACGCTAGAGCCCTGGCGCTTACGCTGGAAACCGGCATCGCTCACTATTGGTCGCGCTCCCGTTCCGCCTTGTGGAAAAAGGGCGAGACTTCGGGAAACGTTCAGCAGGTGGTCGAAATTCGCACCGATTGCGACCAGGACGCCGTATGGCTTCGCGTAAAAGTTCTGGGCCACGATGCAACCTGCCATACCGGCCGGCGTTCCTGTTTCTATCGGACGGTGGAATTTTTCGATGGCAAGGCCAAGCTGGCCATCGATCGCAGCGAGCCGCTGTTCGATGCCGAAAAGACGTATCGAAGCACCTGACTGAATGTTTGATGTAACCCACACCATTGTTCACTATTTCGATACGGCCCAGATGCTAATGTGGGTATGGGACAAGGGAGATCGTGATGCTCGAGTGGGCGTCATTACGCAGCAGAGCTGACCTGAAGGAGGCCAACGGCCCGGCCTCCGCAGGGGGTGTCGTTGACGCGGCACCGCCCAGGAGGTCCGGTATCGCCCTGGCTCTTGGCGGCGGCTGCGCCCGCGGCTGGTCGCATATCGGCGTGCTGCGCGCGCTGGACGAAGCCGGCATCGAAGTCTCCATGATCGCGGGAACCTCCATAGGCGCGCTCGTTGGCGGCTGCTACCTCGCCGGCAAACTGGACCAGTTGGAGGAATTCGCCCGCAGCCTCACCAAGCGACGCCTTTTCGGCCTTCTCGACCTCAATCTTCGCGGTAACGGCCTGTTCGGCGGAATGAAGCTGGATTCGCGGCTGCGCGAACATGTGGCCGGCATCCTCATCGAGGACCTTCCCAAGCCATTCGTCGCCGTCGCCGCCGAAATCCGGACCGGCCACGAAATATGGCTGTCGAGCGGCTCGCTGGTTAGCGCCATGCGCGCCTCATACGCGCTGCCCGGCGTGTTCGAACCGGTGAACTGCAACGGCCGCATGCTGGTCGACGGCGCGCTCGTCAATCCCGTGCCGGTCTCCGTATGCCGTGCCTACGAGCAGCCCCTCGTCGTCGCCGTCAATCTCAGCCATGACAATTTCGGACGCGCGGCAGTCATCCGTCACAATGCCGGCGAACTGACCGTCGAACGCGAGGCACCGGCCGTCAAGACCCGTCAAAGCGACGCGGAAGCCAAGGAAAGCCGCCTCGGCATCACCGGCGTCATGGTCGAAGCCTTCAACATCATCCAGGATCGCATTTCGCGGGCGCGGCTCGCCGGCGACCCACCCGATCTGGCGCTCCACCCGAACCTCGGCCATATCGGCATGACCGAATTCCACCGCGCCGACGAAGCCATCCGCCTTGGCTATGAAGTGACAATGGCGCGGATGCCTGAGTTGCAGCGGCTGCAATCCGTTCTCGCCTAGTTCGTAGGACGAGTTAATAGGGGCAGGAAAGCTTACCAGCCATTTACGACCATAGGCTACCAACGTTCTTGTCCCGATTCGCTGGAACAGGAATGCCATGAACAAGGCCCTCACCTCATTCGCGCTGGTTACCGTTTTTTCGGGGCTGCTCATGGCGCTCAGCCTTGCAGTCGCACGGCATGGCTACCCGTTCGGAGCGGTCGGCGTGAAGCGGCTGGACGCCATTGCCGACGCCGCAACCTTCCTGCCGCTCGCCGCCGTCTATTTCTTCAGCGCGATGTTGATGATGGTCCTGCCGATCCGGGCTGCCGGCCTTGTCCTGGTGAACGCGGCCGACACCGTTTTCTGGGCAACCATCGTGCTATTCGCGACCATCGTCGGCGGCTTGCTGGCGCGCTGGGCCTACGGCCAGAGCGATGTTCTATGGGCGCTCTGGAACTGGCGGTTCCTGTTTGTCGCAGCCATAGCCGGATGCCACCTCGTCATGAACGACCTTCGGCGCAATATCCTGCTGCGCAGCCTTTTCCTGGTGGTCTTCGCCCTGGCGACGCTTGCGTGCCTGTTCTGGTCGTTCAAGCTGACAGCGGCATGCTCTCTCCTAGTTTCTCGCCCGGCAACAACATGTCCCTCGCCATGATGCCGCTCACGCGACAAAAGGCGCTGAAGGCGCGGCAAGCATCCTCTGTCGAAACCACGTCGACGCTGGCGCCGAAACAGGCATCGAAAGCCCCCTGATAAAGCGGCCCCTGGCGGCCGACCGGCCATTCCTGAAGAAAGTCCAGTGCCTGCTCGACACTGTAGATTTCCTCGACCGGCTGGCCGGCTGCACCGGTTATGCGAACCGGTATCGCAAATTGCGACTTGTTCATCGTATCCGTCGCGCGGTCGCTGTTGGAGCAACGCCGCCCGTCCTTTTTTATTGATTTCGGCAAGTCTGGCACCGGATTGTGACCCAAGTGCGGACGCGTCGCTTCGCGCGCAAATCGACGCTCCGCCCACTTGGCTCTTGAACAGCGGGCGCACTGGTGCCAAATCAGCGGTGAATTTCTCCGAGCCCCTAACCATCGGCAAGATGAACATGGTCACCTATCTCGACGCCGAAACGGCCCCGCTGCGCAATACCGGCCAGATTCGTCTCTATGGCGAATCCGGGTTCGAGGGCATGCGCAAGGCCTGCAACCTCACCGCGCGCTGCCTGGACGAGTTGGCGGACCGGGTGAAGCCGGGCGTCACCACCAACGCGATCGACCGTTTCGTTTTCGAGTTCGGCATGGACCATGATGCCATTCCCGCGACGCTGAACTATCGCGGCTATACGAAATCGTCCTGTACCTCGATCAATCACGTCGTCTGCCACGGCATCCCCGACGACAAGCCGCTGCGCGAAGGCGACATCGTCAACATCGACGTCACCTACATTCTGGACGGCTGGCATGGAGATTCATCGCGCATGTATCCGGTCGGCACCGTCAAGCGCGCCGCCGAACGCCTGATGGAGGTCACGCATGAATGCCTGATGCGCGGCATCGCCGCGATCCGGCCGGGTGCGCGTACCGGGGCCATTGGCGCCGCTATCCAGACATATGCGGAAGCCGAGCGCTGCTCGGTGGTGCGCGACTTCTGCGGCCACGGCGTCGGCCAGATTTTCCACGACGCGCCCAATATCCTGCACTACGGCACGCCGAGCGAAGGCATCGAGATGCGGCCCGGCATGATCTTCACCGTCGAGCCGATGATCAATCTCGGCCGTCCGCATGTGAAAGTCCTCTCGGACGGCTGGACGGCGGTGACGCGCGACCGCTCGCTGTCGGCGCAATACGAACACGCCATCGGCGTCACCGACACCGGCTGCGAGGTTTTCACCCTGTCGCCGAAAGGCCTCGACCGGCCGGGCCTGCCCGCCTAGTATCCTTGACGGGCAGAGACATTCCCCGACAGGGGCAATCCGGGCGGGCTATGGTCAAACGCGGCAAGGACGAGCGCGGCTTCTTCGGCGAGCAGCAGATGCCTTCTCTGGCTAATGCCGAAGGCATGGCCCCGAAGCCCGACTATCTTGGCCATCGCGACCGACTGCGCGAACGTTTTTCCATAGCCGGGCACCTGGCGCTTGCCGATTACGAGCTTCTGGAACTGCTGCTTTTCCGCCTGATCCCCCGATCCGACACGAAACCGGTCGCCAAGGCCTTGCTGGCGCGATTCGGCACGATGGCCGAAGTGCTGGGCGCGCCTGAAAACCTGCTGCGCGAGGTCAAGGGCATCGGGCCTGCCGTCGCTCTCGACCTGAAGATAATCGCGGCATCCGCGCACCGCATGCTGCACAGCGAATTGAAAGGCCGCGAAACGCTGTCCTCCTGGACGCAGGTGCTCGATTACTGCCGGGCGGCGATGGCCTTCGAGGAGCGCGAACAGTTCAGGATTCTTTTCCTCGACAAGAAGAACGCTCTGATCGCCGACGAGGTCCAGCAGACCGGAACGGTCGACCATACGCCGGTCTATCCGCGCGAGGTGATAAAGCGGGCGCTGGAACTGTCGGCAACCGCGGTCGTGCTGGTGCACAACCATCCCTCGGGCGACCCCACGCCTTCGCGCGCCGACATCGACATGACCAAGGAAATCGTGGAAACTGGCAAACGGCTCGGCATTGCCGTGCACGACCACCTGATCATCGGCAAGAAGGGCCATGCTTCGATGAAGGGGCTGTTGCTTATCTAGTCGATCGTCCGTTCACCAAATGGCGAAATCGGGCCCTGGTCCGATTGCCTTTCTCCCCGACTTTTGATCATTGTCTCCGCAAGCGCCTTCTTCCAGTCCAGTTTCTGCAAGACAGGATGCGGCGTAAGGCAATGCACGATATTCTCAGGCCCCTTCGGGAGAACGCGATGACGATCCACCGCTCCACCTTTCGCAAGCTCGCATTGTCGAGCTTCCTGCTTGTCCTGCCGCTGACTTCGGCTTTTGCCCAGGACACCACCGATGTTGCCGACCGTCTCAAGGCTTCCCTTGCCGCCCAGGGCATTGAGATGAACTGGACCAGGATCAGCGGTGACGCCGCCCACATGGTGCTGGAGGGCGTTACCCTCAACGCCGTCGCTGAAAAGGACAAGCTGCCCATTGGCGACATTGCGCTGGACGGCGTGACCGAGGCCGATGGCGGCTATACGATCCAGACCGTCACCACAAAGCCGTTCACCCGCACCGAAGACAAAGCGGAACTCAGCCTCAGCCCCATCGTCATCCACGAAATGACGATCCCCCCGGAAAACGCCACCGGCCCGACGGGTTCGCTGGTACTCTACAAATCCATGGAAATCGCCAGCTTCACGGCAAAGGTCGCCGACAAGACCGCATTTTCAATGGATAATCTGGCAATCGACATCACGCCCCCGACCGACGGCAATGCCTTGGAATTTTCGGGCAATGCCGAAAAATTCACCGCCGATCTGACCCTTGCCGACGATCCAAAATCCAAGGAAGTCATCGACGCGCTCGGTTACCAGCACATCACCGGCAATTTCGAGATGGCCGGCTCCTGGCAGCCTTCCGACGGCAAGATGGAATTGTCCCAATACGACATCACCGTCGACAATGCCGGAACGCTGGGTGTTACCTTCGACGTAGGCGGCTACACGCTGGATTTCATCAAATCCCTGCAGGATATGCAGAAAAAAATGGCCGCCCAACCCGAGGGCGCTGACAAGAGCGCGCAGGGCATGGCTGTTCTTGGCCTGATGCAGCAATTGACCTTCAACAGCACCAGCATCCGCTACGACGACGATTCGCTGACCAACAAGGTTCTGGATTATGTCGGCAAGCAGCAAGGCATGTCGGCCAAGGATATCGCCAACCAGGTCAAGGCAATCATCCCGTTCGGCATGGCGCAGCTTCAGAATCCTGAACTGACGGCGCAGGTTTCCGCGGCAGTCGGCAAATTTCTCGACGACCCGCAAAGCCTTGAAATTTCCGCGCAGCCACCTTCCGCCGTACCGTTTGCCCTGATCATGGCGGGCGCCATGTCCAACCCTTATGATCTGACAAAAACACTCGGCGTCACCGTCACGGCGAACGAAGACTGACAATTACGCTCGTATTGGCGAGATCGGTTCCACGAGAAAAGGCCGCGCCCGCAGCGCGGCCTTTTCCGTTTGTGCGGGACGGTCAGGGCGTCTTCACTAATAGATGACAGGAAAAATCACCTATTACGCGTCGCCAGTATGGAATTGTTCCAAACTATGGACCATATTCGTTTTCTGTAGTGCTTTGCGAGGATATGGAATGCGCCTCACCCGCCAGACTAATTATGCGATACGCATTTTGATGTATTGCACGGCCAACAACGATCGGCTGAGCCGAATCCCGGAAATCGCCGCCGCCTATTCAGTGTCGGAACTTTTCCTGTTCAAGATATTGCAGCCGCTCGTGGAAAACGGACTGGTGGCGACTGTGCGCGGGCGCAATGGCGGCGTCAAACTCGGCCGCAGCGCCGATACCATCACCCTCTTCGACGTGGTGCGCGTGACCGAAGAAAGCTTTGCGATGGCCGAGTGTTTCGAAAACGATGCAAGCGATTGCCCGCTGATCGACCATTGTTCGCTGAATGCCGCGCTGCGCGAAGCGCTCAACGCCTTCTTCGCCGTGCTGGAGAGCCACACCATCGCCGGTCTTGTAGCCGCCCGGTCAGACATGCGCGGTCTTTTGGGCATCAGCTTTCCGGAATTTCACGCCCCAGCGGCGTAGCCGCTAATTAGCAGCTTAAAGCGGCGTAGCCGCTAATTAGCAGCTTAAAGTGGCGTAGCCGCTAATTAGCAGCTTAAAGTGGCGTAGCCGCTAATTAGCAGCTTAAAGTGGCGTAGCCGCTAATTAGCAGCTTAAAGTGGCGTAGCCGCCAACTGGCGGCCTAAAGCGGCATAGCCGCCAACTAAAGCGGCGTATCGCCCGCTACAGCGCTGCCGATTGCGGCAGCACGAACGGCACGTTGCCGGCGGGCACCGCGCCAACGACCAGCCGGCAATCAAAAACCTCTTGCATGAGTTCATCGCGCAGCACCTCGCGCGGCGTACCGGCTGCGGCAAGCCGGCCGCGATGCATGACGAAAATCCGGTCCGACACCATCGCCGTCAGGTTCAAATCGTGCAGGATGGCGATGACGCCGCCGCCGCCTTGCGCAAACTCCCGCGCAATTCCCATGATGACGAGCTGATGCTTGATGTCGAGACTGGAAACGGGCTCGTCTAGCAACAGATAGCGCGGCTGGCCCTCATGTACCGGCTCCCATACCTGGCAAAGCACGCGCGCCAGTTGCACCCGCTGCTGCTCGCCGCCGGAAAGTTCCTGATAGAAGCGCCCGGCAAAGCCATGCAGGTCCACCCGTTCCAATGCGCGCTCCGGCAGCCGCTCCGCCTCGCCTGGCAATACGCCAGACCGGCCGCCGACGAGGCCGAGCCTAACGATCTCGCGCACGGTAAAAGGGAAAGCCAGCGCCGTCGCCTGAGGGAGCACGGCGCGGATTGCCGCCGCTGCCGCAGGCTTCATCCGGGCCGTGTCGCTGCCATTGATCGTCACCCGACCGCTATGCGCCAGTTCGCCGGACAACGCCTTGAGGAATGTGGTCTTGCCCGAGCCGTTCGGGCCGACGATGGTGGCGATCTCGCCCGGCCTTGCCTCGAAATCGATGTCGGACACGATGCGCTTGCCGCCAATCGCCACCGAAACGCCTTCTGCACCAATCATCGCCCCCTCACAGGTCCACGATGCCGCGCTTGCGCAGCAATATCCAAAGGAAGAACGGCGCTCCGGCAAGCGCGGTGACGATGCCAATCGGCAGTTCCGCCGGAGCCACGATGGTGCGCGCAACCGCATCGGCCAGCAGCAGCAGCGAACCGCCCAGCAAGGCGGAAGCCGGCAGCAGGTAGCGGTTGTCCGGGCCGATCATCAGCCGCAGCAAATGCGGCACCACGATGCCGACGAAGCCGATGCCGCCGCTGACGGCAACCGATGCACCGACCGCCGCCGAAACGCCGATGATGGCCGTATATTTCAAACGCTGCACCGGAATGCCGAGATGGCCGGCCGTCGCCTCACCCAGTGCCAGCGCGTTGAGCCCGCGCGCCAGAAACGGCGTCGTCGCCAGCGCCAGCGCGATGATCGGGCCGACCGCGCCGATCTTCGACCACGTAGCCCCGGCCAGCGAACCCAGACTCCAGAATGTCAGATCGCGCAATTGCCGGTCGTCGGCCATGAAGATGAGGATGCCGGTCAGCGCCATGGCAAGGGCTGCAAGCGCGATGCCGGCAAGCAGCATCGTGGCGACCGAGGTCTGGCCTCTCCGCGTCGCGACCTGGTAAAGCACAAGCGTCGTCGCCAACCCGCCGCAGAACGCGGCCAGGGGTAGAGCGAGCACGCCGAGCAAGGCGGTCATCGGGGCCAGCACGGTCGCGCCGAGGACGATGACCGACACCGCGCCGAGGCTCGCGCCTGCCGAAACGCCGATCAGGCCGGGGTCGGCCAGCGGATTGCGAAACAGGCCCTGCATGACCGCGCCCGACACGGCAAGCGCTGCCCCCACCAGAACGCCCATGATGACGCGCGGCAGGCGAATGTCATAGACGATGAGTCGGTCGCGCGCCGTCAGCGCCGCGTCGCCGGGCAGCGTGCCGAACAGCGAATGCCGGACGATCCCGACCGCCGAGGCATCGGATGCGCCGGAAGCCAGGCTGAGCAGCATGACGACAAGCAAGGCAAGGCCAAGCGCCAGCGTTACCAGCCGCGCGCGCGCCTGCCGGTCGCCATCGGCAGACCTTGCGCGGGTCATGCCGGCAGGACCAGCCATCGTTTCATCTGCCATCTAGCCTGCTCAATCTGGGTAGCCTGCTCAATCGGTGATTTTCGGGCCGTAGAGCGACCCGGCGAGATCGTGAATGGCATCGGCGGTGCGCGGCCCGAAGCCGAGCAAATAGCCGCCGTCCATGCGCACCAGCTTTCGCGCCTTGCCGGCGGGCGTCGCCGCGATCGCCGGATTTTCGAACGGATCGGCCGAACTGTCGGGACCGCCGCCCCGGTCCATCATCAGGACGATGTCGGGATCGGCAGTGAGAACGGCTTCGTCGGAAAGCTGCTTGTAGCCGGAATATCCGTCGACGGCGTTGATGCCGCCGGCAAGGGCAATGATGCCGTTTGCTGCGGTATCCATGCCGGCAGCCATGATCTTTCCGCCCTGCATCGACAGGATGAAAAGGACGCGCTTGCGCTCCTTGATGGCGCCGGTCCGGCTTTCAACGGCCTTCAGCTTGGCATCGACCGAAGCGGCCAGCGCATCCGCCTTGCTTTCCACGTCAAGCGCCTTGCCGACAATGCGGATCTTTTCGATGATCCCGGCGTGGTCAAAACTTTCCGGCACCTCGACATAGGGGATGCTGGCCTTCTTGAGCACGTCGATGGCCTCCCTGGGGCCGCTGCCCTGCAAAGCCAGTATTCCCGACGGATTGGCCGAAAGTACCCCTTCGGGCGAAAGCTGGCGCATATAGCCGACATCGGGCAGCGCCAAGGCTTCGCTCGGATAGACGCTCGTCGAATCGCGGGCCACCAGACGTTCCTGTTCGCCAAGCGCAAAGACGATTTCAGTCAGCGATCCGCCGATGGAAGCAATCTTTGATCCGGGCGGAAAGGCGACAACGCCTTCCGCCGCAAGAACGCCGGAAGACGCGGACGCCGTCAGCGAAAGACCGAGGACGGCCGCCCGCGCGAGTTTGAAAAGCGAACTCATCACGTTTCTCAAGCAGCGCTCAAGCTTGGAACACGCGGCATGTTTTCGGCTAGAAAACGCCAATCCTCGCGCTCCGGCTGGCCTTCATGGCGTTCGCCGAAGAACTGGATGATCAGCTTTCCGTCTTCGCCATAGGCTTCAAGCGACGTGATGTGGCCGTCCTTGCTCGGCTTGCGCACCGCCCATGTCTCGCGAATATGATCGAGCCGCAGATGCAGGTGGAACGTCTCGTCCAGCACGTTGATCCACGGCCCCATCGCCTTGATATTGGCAATCGGCCCGGTGTGGATCTGGATGCAGCCGCGACTGCCGACAAAACACATGATCGGCATCGCCTCCGTGGCGGCGTGGTGAAGCATCGACCCCACCGAACCGCCATCCAACTGCCACGCATACTCCTGGCCGACGAGCCGAAGCGCCTGCCGGCGGTCGAGCTTGAGCGCGCGCAACATGCCGAAGAACTGATGCACATCGGTCAGCTTGCTCCAGCGCTCGCGCAGATCGGCAAGATCCACCGACGCATCAGGCACTTCCAGGCCATCATCGACGGCCGGAGCGCCCATAATGTCGACCCCGGCTTCCTGATTCGTCGACTCAAGCTGAGCAACCAGCTTCTGATAGGCATAGAGGTTGGATGCAGGCCGCAGATGCACCTTGTGCACGGCATCGCCCGCCTCGTCGAAAAACTGCAGGCTGCGCCTGATGTCATCGCCATCGCGCTTCTCGACGGCAAAGCCATGCGCCCAGATTTTGGGGAAAATCCGCAGGTCGATATCCTTGCCCAGCGCCATTGCGTTGTGCGTGCCGGTCACGACCTTATCGTAGACGCCGATCTTTTCGTGCACGGCGCTTTCGTTGCGGGTCAGCGCCATCACCTCGCCAACGGCCTCAAGCCCGCTGAGCAGATCGTTGACCCGCGGTTCGAGGCGAATAACGCTGTCGCCGCAATGGGCGGCAACCAGTTCGGCCTCCGAAATGCCAAGCTGGACGGCAAGGTCGCGCTCTCGCATTTTCGGATTGTCCGACCTGGCCGTGCGGATTTCATGCGGGGCCGGTTTTACGCGCTGGTCCATGGTTTTTAACCTACTTGTTGAGAATGAGCTTGCCCTGGCGGGTGATCTTGAGACGGTAAAGAGCGCCATGGTGCTCGATGCCGATCTCGTGCTCGCCGCCGGCGAAAAGCGAATTGCTGGATAGCGTCCTGACGGAGAGCCCCTGGGTTTGCGGTTGGCGGGGAGCGACCTCCATGTCCGCGCGGCGATAGCGGGTACGGAAAGCATCAGGATTATACGTATTCATCTGCTTGGCTCCTTTCTGGACGGCCCCTCATCGGGGTCCGGCCCTTCTACAATCGCGAATTCATTCTTGACTCGAATAGTCATGTTTACTAGTCAGTGCAATACCGGACTAAATGAGTCAACATTTAAGATGCCGGCGACATGAAAAATGCCAGCAAGCGCCGGGCCAGTCCCATGCCAGCCAGCATGAACCTTGATTTATGGAGTGGGTACATGGGGTTGAACGGGGCTTTGGCCGGCAGGGTTGATGGTACGAGACCAGCACTTCGGTCGAAAACGACCAATCGATCCATCGCGTATGGGATAAACATGCTGCTTGCCGGTGCCGCAGCGACAGCGCTTCTCACGGCATCGGCGCTAGCCCAGCAGGCCCCGGCATCCGAAACGAGCGAGAACGCCGAGCCAAAGCCGCAAGCGGCAGGCGCGACCCTTCTCGACAAGGTACTGCTGCTCAGCCGCACCGGCGAGACGGCGATCGAAAGCCTTTCATCGTCCAGCCATGTCGATCAGGAGCAGCTTGACCGGCGCATGGCGACGACGCCGGCGGGCATATTCTTCGGCGTGCCGGGCATCACCATGCAGTCCGACGCCAAGCGCGCAGCCTCCAGCGTCAACATAAGGGGCATGCAGGATTTCGGCCGCGTGCAGGTAATCGTCGACGGCGCACGGCAGGATTTCAACCGCTCCGGCCATGGCACCGGCTCCACCTTCTGGATCGATCCGGACCTCATCCAGTCGGTCGACGTCATCCGTGGCCCCGTGGCCAACACATACGGCTCGGGCGCAATCGGCGGCGTCGTCTTCTTCGACACCAAGGACGCAGAAAACTTCCTCAAGCCCGGCGAAACCTGGGCCAGCTCTGTGACCGGCCGCTACGAAACCAATGGCAAGGGCTGGACCACCAGCGCCACCGGCGCCTTCCGCTTCAATGAAAATGCCGACGTGCTCGGAAACATCGTTTACCGCGACTACGACGAATACAAGGATGGCGGCGGCAACAAGGTTACCGGCTCTGGCTTCGATGTGCTCGGCGGATTGCTCAAGACCACCATTCGCCCCAGCGAAAACAGCGAATTGAAGCTCGGTTGGGTCGGGTCCAGCGATGACTGGAACGAAATTAGCGGCGGTTCTCCGAGTTCCGCCCTCGACATGAACCAGAACACCTTTACCGCCCGCTACAACATCACCGACGAGGACAAGAGCTGGCTCGATCTCCACATCAATGCCGCATACAACAAGACCGGCCTCGACCGGACCTATCTCAAGACGCTCAGTTCCGGGCAATTCAACCCGCAAACGGGCCTTCCGACCGTCATTCCGGCAGGCGCCCAGACCAATTACGACCTCGATACCGTAAGCTTCGACATCTGGAACACGTCGCGTTTCGAGACGGGCTCGTTCAGCCACGAACTGACCTATGGCGGCGATCTGGTGACCGACGACATGGTGACGCTGGACCCGAACGGCGGCCAGGACACCTACACGCCTTCCGGCAAGCGGCGGGTGAGCGGCGCCTACATTCAGGACAAGGTGACCTGGAACTGGCTCGAAGTGATCGCCGGCCTGCGCTACGACAGCTACAAGCTCGACAGCGAAACCGCCGAAAACTCCGGCGATCGCCTGTCGCCGCGCATCACCGTGGGCGTCTCGCCGTTCGACACGGCGGCGCTGGAAGGCCTCCAGTTCTACGGCACCTATGCCGAGGGCTACCGCTCTCCGTCCATCACCGAGACGCTGATGAACGGCATGCACCCGAGCGGCGTGACCTTCCCGTTCCTGCCCAATCCCAATCTGACGCCGGAGACCGGCAAGACCTGGGAATTCGGCGTCAACTACAAGGCCGACGGCATCATCGAGGGTGGCGACGCGTTGCGCCTGAAGGCAGCCTATTTCAACAACGACGTGGACGATTACATTGGCTTGAACGACGGAGTCGAAGTCGGCACCAACGGTTGCGCGTTCATGCCCCTTCGCCCGATCTTTGGCGGCGGCTCCTACATCCCGATTTGCGCCCAGTACCAGAACTACGCCAATGCCAAGATCAGGGGCTTCGAGTTCGAGGGCGTCTATGATGCGTCCTGGGGCTTTGCCGGTCTTTCCGCCTCTCTCATCAGCGGCCACACGGTGGACTTCGCCGGATCGCGCGAGAGCTTGACCACGATCCCCTCCTCGCAGGTCACGGCGCAGCTTGGTTTCCGGTTCCTCGAAGACAGCCTGACGGTCGGCGGCGAGGTCCAGTACAACGGCAAGCCGAAGGGCAACGACCGCGCCGAGGACTATACGCTGGTCAACGCATTCGCCAGCTACAAGGCCAACGACAACCTCAAGGTCGATTTTCGTGTCGACAACCTCTTCGACGTGAAATACGCCAACCCTCTGAATACGACGACAACGGATATACTCTACGAACCCGGCGTCACGCTCAAGCTGGCTGCAACCATGCGCTTTGGAGGCTAGAGTGTTTCATGGCTAGAGCATCGGACCGAAAAGTGGAATCCGGTTTTCGGAAAATCCGATGCTCAAACAAAAGGATAGAGCGGCAGCGCGGGTGTGCCCGAGCGTCCGCCGCTCTAGGTGAAACACTCTGAGGCCAAACCTTAGGAGACGACATGAAAACGGCAACCTTCGTTCTTTCGGCAGCCGTGGCTACATCCCTTGCATGGGGTGCCGTCGCGCAGGAGGCCACGCCGGCCCCTGCGCTTACCCTTGAACTGAACGGCGCGCAGCCTTCCGAGAAGGGCTGCCGCCTCACCTTCGTCGTGACCAACGATCTTGGCGCCGGGCTTTCCAAGGCCGCTTTCGAGATCGCGCTTTTCAACGAGGCAGGTGTGGTCGACCGCCTGACGGTGCTGGATTTCAAGGATTTGCCGGAGGGCAAGACCAAGGTCACCCGTTTCGACCTTTCGGGTATCGACTGCGCCAAGCTGCACCGCATGCTCGTCAACAGCGCTACGGAATGCGTTGGCGCGAGCGTCGAACCCACAGCCTGCCTTGCACGGTTGAAAACGCAGACCAAGACACCCATTACCTTCGGCCAGTGACCGGAAATCGAGTATCGCCTTGGGACTGGAACCCTCTTTCTCGCGCAGCACGCTGGCCTGGCCCCTGGCCGGGCCGGACGCGTTGCCGTTAGAGCCCAGCGACCCGACCCTTGCCATTCCGCGCGGCGCGCTCCAAATCTCGCTACGCGACATGACCGAAGACAACACAAGCATCGACATCGGCGCAGAGCCGCTGCCCGCGCCAAAGGAGAAGCTTGGCGGGGTCCCGGCCCGGTCGGTGAACCATGCGAAAAGATGGCCGATAGCGGTCGTTGCCTCCTGCGTGCTTCACGCCGCCGTGGCGATGGTTCTTCTGACCACGCCGCAATGGTGGCCCTCGCAGGACGACCCGACGCAGATCGAAGGCGCGGACCAGACCGGCATGATGGTGGCGGGCAATGCCGACGCAGATCAGGCGATGGCCGGCGACGTAACCCAGGTGACACTGGTGCCGATGGTGAATGCCAAGCCCGTGGAGATCGTCGAAGCAAAAGCGGTCGTGACCGACGAAGCCGCCCAGCCGGTCGAGCAGGCTGCCGAGCAAGCGCCCGCAACCGAGGTGCTGGAACCGGTAACGGATCTTGCCCCCGCCCCCAGCGAGATCGAGCGCGTGCAGCCGGAGACACCCGATCCGGCCGCCGCGACCACGCCTGCACCTGAAATACTCGCGGCAGCTTCGCCACAGCCGGATTCCGACAACGTCGTGCAACAGGCGGTTCAAGCCGAATCCGTCGAACCCGTGCAGGAAGCGCCGCCGCCGCAGGTGACGCAGCCCGTAACCGAGGAAGAGATAAAAACACCTGAAATCGTCGAGGCGATCCCGGAGCCCAGGCCCGTCCGCCGGGAAAAGCCGGCAGAGACGCCAAAGCCGGTCGAGAAGCAGGCAAAAAAAGCTCCGGCCAAGCCGAAGCCGAGCAAACCCAAAGCCGGTTCGGGCGGCGCAAATCAGGCCGATTCCAAGCGCGGCGTGGCGAGCGGACAGATCGACGGCGAAACCGCGATCGCCAGCAAGGGCGGCGCGCGTTCTTCTTCCGCCGGCAACGCTGCGGTCTCCAACTATCCGGGCAAGGTCGCCGCAAAACTGCGGCGCGCCTCGCGCAGCCTATCCAGAACGGACAAGGCCAAGGCCAGCAACAATGCCCAGGTGTCCTTTGTCGTAAGCGCGCAGGGCGGCGTCGGCGCCGTGCGGCTGGTCAGAAGTTCAGGTTCGCCGGGGCTTGATGAAACCGCTCTCGCCATCATCCGGCGCGCCGCCCCCTTCCCGCCGATCCCAGCGGAAGCGGGACGTTCGAGCTGGGCATTCACCCTGCCGATCGGCCCGTTCTGATCCATTCAACGTACTGCCAGAAAGGAAAGCCATGTACATCGCCATGAACCGTTTCCAGGTAAAGCCCGGCCAGGAGGAAGCCTTTGAAGACGTGTGGAAGAACCGCAAGTCGACCCTTTCGGAAATGAAGGGCTTCCAGCAGTTCCACCTACTGCGCAGTGCCTTCAACGAAGAGAAGGGTTTTACGCTGTTCGCGTCCCATACTGTTTGGGAAAGCCAGGACGATTTCGTAGCCTGGACGAAATCCGAAAACTTTCGCGACTCCCACAAGAATGCCGGCACCAGCAAGCTGACGACCTTCGGCCATCCGACGTTCGAAGGCTTTTCGGCCGTCGAAGGCGCTTGACAACGACGAAGACCCGTTGCGTTGCCGCTGCGGGTCTTCACATCGTAAGCGGAGCGCTCAGTCGCCGACTTCGTGGTTGGCCATGCGCTCCAGCGCCCGCACCAGTGCCGAGTGGTCCTCTTTCGCCCCGTCATTTGCGGCGCAGGAATTGAACAATTGCTGCGTGGTTGAGGTGTTTGGCAGCGAAATTCCGAGCGATTTCGCCCCTTCCAGCGCCAGATTGAGGTCTTTCTGGTGCAATTCGATGCGGAATCCGGGCGAAAAAGTCCGGTTTATCATGCGTTCGCCGTGCACTTCGAGAATGCGCGAGGCCGCCAGCCCGCCCATCAGCGCCTGCCGCACCTTGGCCGGGTCCGCACCCGCTTTTGACGCAAACACCAGCGCTTCGGCCACCGCCTCGATGGTCAACGCCACCACGATTTGGTTCGCCACCTTGGTGGTCTGGCCAACGCTGTTCGGGCCGACCAGCGTGACGTTCTTGCCCATCTTGTCGAAGATCGGCTTTGCCCGCTCGAACGCCTTGTCCTCCCCGCCGACCATGATGGTCAGAGACGCCGCCTTGGCGCCGACCTCGCCGCCGGACACCGGCGCATCGAGATAATCGCACCCCAGTTCGTTGATCTTCTTGGCGAATTCCTTCGTCTCGATGGGCGAAATCGAACTCATGTCGATGACCAGCTTGCCCTTGGAAAGCCCGCTGGCAACGCCGTTTTCGCCGAACAGCACGTCCGCCACCTGGGGCGTATCCGGCACCATCGTGATGATGACGTCGGCGGCTTTCGCGACCGCCTCGCTGCTGGCGACGGCCTTCAGGCCCTTGGCGACGAGGTCGGCCGGCGGCGGGCCGCGATGATCGCTGGTGACGACGCTGTAGCCGGCGTCGAGCAAATGCCCCGCCATCGGCGCGCCCATGATGCCGAGGCCGATAAAGCCGATGGTTTCCATTTTACCCTCCAATGCCCCTTGCCACTACGCCGCAGCGCTTGCCTTGCCGTTCAGTTCGCGAAACCAGCCCAGCCCCGCTTCGGTGCCGGCCTTCGGCTTGTATTCGGCCCCGACCCAGCCCTCGTAGCCGATGCGGTCGATATGCTCGTAGAGGAACGGATAATTGATCTCGCCCGTCCCCGGCTCGTGACGACCGGGATTGTCCGCAAGCTGGATATGCGCGATGCGGCTGAGGTTTTCCTCGATGGTACGGGCGAGATCCCCCTCCATGATCTGCATGTGATAGATGTCGTACTGGAAATAGAGATTGCCCGAGCCGACGCGGTCGATGATCGCCAGCGCCTGCTTTGAGGTATTGAGGAAGAAGCCCGGAATATCGCGCGTATTGATCGCCTCGATCAGCAGTTTCACGCCGGCCTTTTCCAGCCTGTCGGCGGCGAATTTCAAATTTTCCACGAACACATCCTCGACCTGGCCGTAGGCCACGCCCGCCGGCGCGATGCCCGCCAGGCAATTGACCTGCGGACAGCCGAGCGCTTCGGCATAGGCGATGGCGGTGTCGACGCTGGCCCGAAATTCCTCGACCCGGTCCACCAGCACGGCAATGCCGCGCTCGCCGCCGGCCCAGTTTCCGGATGGCAGGTTGAACAGCACTTGGCTGAGGCCGTTCTTCCTCAACCGCGCGGCCACCTCCTCCGGCGTATGGTCGTAGGGACCGAGATACTCCACCCCCTTGAAGCCGGCTCCTGCGGCGGCATCGAAGCGGTCGAGAAAGGCATGCTCCTGAAACAGCATGGACAAATTGGCTGAAAATCTAGGCATGTGTGTTTCCTCTTAGTCGAGCATGACGATGGCGGTCGGCGCATCCTCATTGTGTTCGGCAAGGTCCTCGAATTCGGTGATATTGTCGATCTCGGTGCCCATGGAAATGTTCGTGACCCGCTCCAGGATGAACTCGAGCACGACCGGAACCGAAAACTCCTTCATCAGGCGTTCCGCTTCCTTGAAGGCCCCGGCAAACTCTTCGGGCCGACGCACGCGCACCGCCTTGCAGCCCATCGCTTCGGCGACTGCGACATGGTCGACGCCGTAGCCGACTTCCGCGTGACCAACCGTGTTGACGTTCTCGAAGGCGAGGCTGACCTCGTAATCCATTGAAAAACCACGCTGCGACTGGCGGATCAGGCCGAGATAAGCATTGTTCACGACGACATGGATGTAGGGCAGCTTATGTTGCGCGCCGGCCGCCAGTTCCTCGATCATGAACTGGAAATCATAGTCGCCGGACAGCGCGACGATATGGGCGTCGGGCTTGGCCGCACGCACGCCGAGCGCTGCCGGCAGCGTCCAGCCTAGCGGACCGGCCTGCCCGCAATTGATCCAGTTGCGCGGCTTGTAGACATGCAGGAACTGCGCGCCGGCAATCTGGCTGAGCCCGATCGTGGTGACATAGGTGGTGTCGCGTGGGAACGCCTTGTTCATCTCCTCGTAGATGCGCTGCGGCTTGAGCGGCACCTGGTCGAAATGCGTCTTGCGCTTCATCGTCTTCTTGCGCGCCTGGCATTCTTTCGCCCAGCCCGACCAGTCACGCAGTTTCCCTGCCGTCTTCCACTCTGTGGCAACGTCGAGCAGCATTTTCAGCGCCGCGCCCGCATCGGAAACGACGCCGAGGTCCGGCGCAAAGACGCGGCCGATCTGCGTCGGCTCGATATCGACATGAACGAATTTTTTCCCCTTGGTATAGACGTTCACCGAACCGGTGTGGCGGTTGGCCCAGCGGTTGCCGATGCCGATCACGAAATCGGCTTCCAGCATCGTGGCGTTGCCGTAGCGGTGCGAGGTCTGCAGGCCGCACATGCCGGCCATCAAACGGTGGTCGTCGGGGATCGTACCCCAGCCCATCAGTGTCGGGATGACCGGTACGCCGGTGATCTCGGCAAATTCGATCAACAGATCGGAAGCGTCGGCATTGATGATGCCGCCACCGGCAACGATCAGCGGTTTTTGTGCCGCGTTCAACATCGCCAGCGCCTTCTCGGCCTGGCCACGGGTCATGGTCGGCTTGAAGGGGATCATCGGCTCATAGGCATCGATATCGAACTCGATCTCGGCAAGTTGCACATCGACCGGCAGATCGACCAGAACCGGACCGGGGCGCGAAGAGCGCATCAAATGGAACGCCTTCTGCAACACCATCGGAACCAGATAAGGCTCCATGACCGTGACCGCCCATTTGGTGACCGGCGCTGCGATCGCCGCGATATCGACCGCCTGAAAATCTTCCTTGTTGAGCCGCGCGCGGGGCGCCTGGCCGGTGATGCACAGGATCGGGATCGAATCCGCCGCCGCCGAATAAAGCCCGGTGATCATGTCCGTGCCGGCCGGACCGGACGTGCCGATGCACAGGCCGATATTGCCGGACGCGGCACGGGTATAACCTTCGGCCATGTGCGAGGCCGCCTCGACATGGCGGGCGAGAATGTGGCGAACCGTGCCCCTCGCCTTCAGCGCCGCATAGAATGGATTGATCGCGGCCCCCGGCACGCCGAAGCCGCAGGTGATGCCTTCTTTTTCGAGCACGAGAACCGCCGCATCGACAGCGCGCATCTTTGCCATTTCGAACCCTCCATCATCGTTTGATAAAGCGATCCTGCCAGCGTCCCGTTCATTTTTCAATTTTTTCAGAATAATTTTTCATTATTGAAAATGTGATTCCATATATTGATTACATTGGTGTTTTCATTTTTCACTGCAGCGGTCGTCACATCGAATGAAAAACTTTTTTATTGCATGAGCGGCCGAATTGAGTGCAGATCGAGACATGGAAGCACGTGAAAAACGCCAGCGCGGCCGCCCGCGCGCCTTCAACGGACCGGCGGAGGCCACTTCCGTCCAGTCGCTCGACCGAGCCTTGCGCATCCTCGCCATCGTCGCCGAAGGCTCGGGCCTGTCGCTGAGCGAGATCGCCGAAGCATCCGGCATCGCCGCCTCCACCGCCTACCGCATGCTGACCACGCTGGAAAACCACGGCATGGTCGAGTTCGACAAGACGGACCAGCTCTGGTCCATCGGCGTCGAGACCTACCGCATGGGCGCAGCCTTCCTGCGCCGTCGAAAGCTGGTCGACCGCGCCCGAATTGTCATGCAGGAATTGATGGAAAAGACCGGCGAGACCGCCAATCTGGGGCTGGCGGAAGACGATTGCGTGGTTTTCGTCAGTCAGGTGGAGACGCACCAGACCATCCGCGCTTTCTTCCGCCCCGGCACGCGCACGGCGTTCCATGCCTCGGGCATCGGCAAGGCGGTGCTGGCGCATCTCGACGGCGACCGGGTCGCCGTCATTGCCCGCAAGGCCGGGCTGGAAGCCTTCACCGACAGGACGCTGTCCACCCTGCCCGCCCTCGCACATGACCTCGAAGCAATCAGGCAACGCGGCTGGTCCGTGGACGACGAGGAGCGCAACCTCGGCATGCGCTGCGTCGCCGCCGCCATCTTCAACGAATTCGGGGAGCCGATTGGCGGCGTTTCGGTTTCAGGCCCGACTGTGAGGGTCACGCCGGAGCGTGTCATCCAGATCGGCCCGGTGGTGCGGGACGCAGCAGCGCAAATAACCGCCATGATCGGCGGAATGGAAGCGCCTTGAGGCCGGCTTCCAGGAGTGAAGCCGCCGGCAGCCATACCCGAAATCAGAAATGGACTTTACTGGCGCGGCAAATATGCTAACCGGTGCGCGATGCCCTTGTAGCTCAGCTGGTAGAGCAGCGGTTTTGTAAACCGAAGGTCGGCGGTTCGATTCCGTCCGGGGGCACCAATATTTCTCTTTTATTACAACTACTTGGTATCAATGAGATCAGGAACTTGTTTCCTCCGTCTTCATCATTTTCGGCTTCCACCGCTGGTTTAGAATTTCCGGCGACGCCTCCCTCTTGCCACTTTTCGTTGTAGTCTTCGCTCTGCGGGCAGGCTGACTATTGCGAGAGATGGTCATGCTGGTTTTGATGTTACGCGTTTTCTACGCTGTGCTGGCTTTGGCTGCTTGCCTTGGGCTCGCACTGGCTGCCGGAATGGTCCTTGCCCGGTTGGGCTACCTCGGGACCTGCCAGGACGGCACCTGCGAATTGGTTGCTGTCTTTTACGCTACTCCCATTCTCACCGTCGTTTTTGCAGTGCTCGCGATCTTCACGATCGTCGCGCTCAAAAAGCGTCGCGCACAAAAACAATAGTGGACAGGAGGCTTAGATGTTCCGTCTCTCGGCTTATTGCATAGTGCTGTCGATTTTTATGGTAACGGCCAACGGCACGGCGGCTCAATCCACGATGCAGTTTCCGGAGGCGACCGAAACCGTACCAGAGCTGATCCATCTTTATGAGGATGCCGATTCCATCTGTCGTCTTTCAAAGAGCCACGACGTTAAAGTCGAGGTCTCATGCATGTCCCGGTCGGCGTATGGCGCCGCCCTCAACGAAAGGGATTGGTGCTACGGCAAGGAAGGCGAGCCCAACGCTACCATGGAATGGCACGAATGCGGGGCTGCTTCCTTGAGGCTTCCACCATTCACTCTTCCCGACAGATAGACCCTTTGTGTTCGACCGTTAAGTCTGAAACTAGTGGCTTCTTGGGGAACAGAACGTCCATCTCCGGGTTGGGTCAGTCCAACCCAAGAGGAGTTTGACCATGGACCACACAAATCACGTACGGCTCACCACCAACGAACTGACACCTGAAATCCTGGAGGACGCCACCATCTATGGCCCGGACGACGAGAAGATCGGCTCTGTTGACCACATTCACGGCAGCCAGGTCGTCATCGACGTTGGCGGTTTCCTTGGTATCGGCGCCAAACCAGTAGCCGTATCTGCGTCCGAACTCGACTTCATGCGTGATGAGGATGGCGACGTTCATGCCCTAACGTCATGGACCAAGGACCAGCTCAAAGACATGCCAGAGCATCACGACGCTCGGTAATACCGAACGAGGCACATGGACCGTGGCGGGGATTTGCCGCCACGGGACGATGATCCGGCCGAACATTCTCCAAATGGAGAACCGTTTATCAAGAAGTGGAAATCAGGATGAACGTGGCGAACCCTCAGATTGAAGGGCTTTTGATGGCCGTGGCCGCGATCAACAACACCCTTGTTCACAAGGGGATCATCTCAGTTGACGACCTTAATCGTGCACTTCGTCAGGTCGAGGCGTCATTGACCGGTGACGAGCGATTGTCCGAAGATATGTCGCCAGCGAACAGGGACGCGGTTTGTTTTCCGATTCGACTCCTGCTGGCAGCAAACAACGCGCAGGGCGAAACAGACACCCTCTCATTTCCTGAATTGGCGAAGATGGTCGGGCAGACCAAAGAGCCATACAATGACCAAATGTAGCGGTTGTTGAGGCCTGCCGCGTAGAACGGCCATGAGGTTAGAGAACGGGCCCGGCTGGCCGCTGCATTGTTAGAGTTCGATTTGCAGCATCATCAGCAGGAATTTCGTGCCGGCCAGGAAACGGCGCAGATCGGCACCGAGTTTTATCCTGGCAATCCAGGAGCCGACGATAATCAGTGGTTTCATTTGCGAAATGGCGCGCGAAAGCTGCTTTTTGGCGTCAGCCGGTGCATTGACCGACCACGCAGCGAAGGCGCGTTCGGCGGTATCGCCGCGCATCGCCATGTCGCAAATGAAAGCGAAGATGAACAACGCGTCGCGCGCCTGGGCGCGATCCAGTTTCATGACCCGAAGCGGCGTCTGCTCAAAATCCAGATAACCGACCGCATCGTCCCGCACGAACATATCGCGGGGATGAGGTCGCCCATGGACGAGGCCCGCGGCATGGACGCGACCCATGCTCTCGGCTATCGCAATAAGCAACGCGTCGTGCCCGGCTTCCTCACCGGCCTGCCGCAAGGCACTCAGGCGCTCCTGTATCGAATCGCCGCAGTCGCTCAGAATCAGTTTGCTTTTTCCCTGATAGAGAACGTCAGGAACCGGAAAGCCCGCTTTCGCGAACGCGGCCATCCTCGCCGCCTCCCCCTTCGCTGCGTCTTCGCCGCGCTCCAGCGTCGCGGGCCGAAAGACGGTTCCAGGCAGGCCGATCGAAAGCAGGCTCTGCAGATAGTGCCCCAGGTGCAGCGTCTTCACGTCGATAGACTTGATCCACACCAATTCCGTCCCGACAGCGGCTCGCTGGATGCGGTCCGTCGATTGCGCGGCGAGTGCTGCCCAGTGGCTTTCGTCCGGGTGTTCTTGTAAAACCGCCATGATTTGCGTGCGCTCTTGATTAGTTAGCCGCATACATAGCGCGGCGAGAGCGCACAAGGAAGCCTATGCATTGACCTGACTTAGCATGTCTTCCGAAAGTAAGAACCGGTTTTGGAGTAAGACATGCGGTGGCTTCCACGCCGCGGCATATCCGCATTCAAACCTATGGCATACGCTGCGTCAGGCAAACCGTGCCGGCCCCGTCGCCGCAGCGAAAGTCGGTTGGCCTCGTACTCGTCTCGTCCGATTGGCGCACCAATTGGGCAAAGACGACAGCGAAGGTTCCGAGCATCAGGAAAACGATAAGCATACGCAACAGGGGCAATGATCAATCTCGTCTGGTCAGCCCCACGCGACCCATCGACCTTAGCATAAGTTCCCCTGCTTTATGAGAGATGAAGGCATTTTTAACGATTTGACGCGGCGCGGCCGTATCGACCTCGAAATCGCGCTAGCCGGCCATCCCTTTGCAGCGCGCTTGCGCCATGCTACCCCGGTTCGAAGCGGTCCAGATCGCCGCCATCATGGAGCCATAAGCAAAATCGCCAGCCGTTTCGCCTTTGTTTCATCCGATACCGCCGACGCCAAGGCCGCGCTTGCCAGCCTGTCCAAACGCTATGGACAGGCATCGCTCGAAGAGGCCGATATCGTCGTGGCATTGGGCGGCGACGGCTTCCTGCTGCAGACGCTGCGCGACACCATGGGCACCGGCAAGCGGGTCTATGGCATGAACAGGGGAACCATCGGCTTCCTGATGAACGAGTTCCGCTCGGGCGGCCTACCGGAGCGCATCGAGGCAGCGCTGCCGGAAACGATCCGCCCGCTGGAAATGCAGGCGGCGACCGCATGCGGCGAGACGATCTCGGCGCTTGCGATCAACGAAGTCGCCTTGTGGCGGCAATCCTACCAGACCGCCAAGATACGCATCACCGTGGACGATCAGGTGCGGCTGGAGGAACTGAGTTGCGACGGCGTGATGATCGCCACGCCGGCCGGCTCCACCGCCTATAACCTTTCCGCCCATGGCCCGATCCTGCCGCTGGACGCGCCGCTGCTGGCGCTGACGCCGGTCAGCCCCTTTCGCCCGCGCAACTGGCGCGGCGCGCTGCTCTCGGACAAGGCGGTCGTGCGCTTCGACATTCTGGAAGCGGAAAAGCGACCGGTCAACGCCGCAGCCGACCACACCGAGGTAAAGGGCGCCACATCGGTGACCGTGCGCGAATCGGTGACAATGACGGCTACGCTTCTGTTTGATCCAAGCCATTCGTGGAACGAGCGCATCCTGTCGGAACAGTTTCGCTACTGAGCGCCAGACGGTGCGGCCAGACGGCATGGCTCGAACGCCCAATCGCCGCGATTAAGGTTACGCAAGCACAATTGCGGCATTCCGGCCCGTTTGTGTTGACAAATCGTGGACTTGCGCCTATCGCGTTGGATGTTACAGCAAGCGCGAGGCGCTAGCCGCGACCAAGGTCGCGCTCCCCGAACCAGCCAAAGACCGTCACCATTGTCCTCAGACAGCCACCCCGCTGAAGAAGCGTTGAGTTTTGCAGACCTTGGCCTCTCGCCCAAGGTCCTTTCCGCAGTCACCGATGCCGGCTATACGCAGCCGACGCCGATCCAGGCCGGAGCCATTCCGCATGCCTTGCTGGGCAAGGATGTGCTGGGCATTGCCCAGACGGGAACCGGCAAGACGGCGGCGTTCGTGCTGCCCATGATTACCCGCCTCGAAAAAGGCCGCGCCCGCGCCCGTATGCCGCGCACGCTCATCCTTGAGCCGACGCGCGAACTGGCCGCCCAGGTCGAAGAGAACTTCATTCGCTATGGCAAGAACCACAAGCTGAACATCGCGCTTTTGATTGGCGGCGTTTCCTTCGATGACCAGGAAAGAAAGCTGGAGCGCGGCGCGGATGTGCTGATCGCGACGCCGGGACGCCTGCTCGACCACCGCGAGCGCGGCAAGCTTCTGTTGAACGGCGTTGAAATCCTCGTCATCGACGAGGCCGACCGCATGCTCGACATGGGCTTCATTCCCGACATCGAACGTATCTGCGAGATGATTCCGTTCACCCGGCAGACCTTGTTCTTTTCGGCGACGATGCCCCCCGAAATCACCAAGCTGACGGAGAAATTCCTGCACGCGCCCGTGCGCGTCGAGGTTTCCAAAGCCGCCAGCACCGCGATCAACATCACGCAACGCCTGGTGAAATCCGGTTCGAAATCATGGGACAAGCGGCAGGTGCTGCGCGATCTCATCAACGCCGAAAGCGAAAGCCTCAAGAACGCGATCATCTTCTGCAATCGCAAGGTCGAGGTCGCCGAACTGTTCCGCTCGCTGACCAAGCACGAATTCGATGCGGGTGCCCTGCATGGCGACATGGACCAGCGCGCGCGCATGCAGATGCTGGCCGCCTTCCGCGACGGCAAGCTGAAGCTTCTGGTTGCCTCCGACGTCGCGGCGCGCGGGCTCGATATTCCCGACGTCAGCCATGTCTTCAACTACGATGTGCCGATCCATGCGGAAGATTATGTCCACCGGATCGGCCGCACCGGCCGTGCCGGTCGCTCCGGCAAATCCTTCACCATCGCGACCAAATCCGACACGAAATACATCGATGCGATCGAAAAGCTGATCAACCAGAAGATCGAATGGCACGATGGCGACCTTTCGACAGTGGTGGCCAGCGATGCCGAGGACGACGCGCCCCGCCGGGGCCGTGGTGCACCACGCCGCGCCGGCCGCAAGGACGACGACAGCAACAAGCGTGATCGCAAGCCGCGCGGCGAGCGTCATGCAAAGCATGGCGATAGCACGGTAGAAGCGGCCAAGCCCGAGCGTCAGCCGGTTGTCGCGGAAGCGCCCGGCGCTGAAACCAGCGAACGATCCGAGCGCAAGGAAGCGATCCGCAGCGAAAACACGGAGCGCAAGGCGAGGCCCGAGCGAACCGCCGAACGCGGCGACACGCGCCCGCCGCGGCGCGACAACGACCGCTCCCCCCGCCATCATCAGGAAGATAATGACGGTACGGTAGGTTTCGGCGAAGATGTGCCGGCCTTCATGCGCATCGTCGCCAAGGTCTGATCTCGAGTAGCGGACGCCTGGGTAAATCCGGGCCTCCGCTCTATCTCTTTGTTTCAGCACCGGATTTTACGAAAGCTGGTATTCACTTTTCGGTCCGATGCTCTCGGCTATCCTTCAACGACTCTGCCGCCTTCGAGTCCACACCATGGTTTCCCGACACGCCCCGCTCCTTGCGGTCGCTCACGCGGCCGGGAATGACGAGTTGCGAGGAGCGTTCCCCAACCGCCGGCGTTGGAGATTGGCGTAGACGCAAAGAAAATCCGTCATTCCCGACCGTAGGGAGCGGAGCGTGTCGGGAATCCATGGCTCGGGATAGGAACAGCCAAGCGGGTCAGGAAAACCTAAAGCCCGTCGCGATCTTTCAGATTCGCTTGCCGTGCCTTAGGTCGTTGTTTTGTCGCATGACTTTGCCCCGAAACCGGTGCCCACTTTCGGGAGACATGCTTTAGCCGAACATGAAAACGGCCCCTCGCGGAGCCGTTTTCGTGTTTGATAACAGGGCAGAGACGCGCAATCGAGTGGCGCGCGCCCTCCCCCTCACCTTCAAGTCAGCGGCGAAAGCTGGATCTCGACGCGGCGATTCTGCGCGCGGCCGTCAGTCGTCGCATTGGAAGCTACCGGACGGGTTTCGCCGAAACCGGTAACCGCAAAACGCCGCTGGTCGACGCCCTGCCCGGCCAGATAGTTGGCGACGGAAAGCGCGCGGCGCTGCGACAGATCGAAATTGTGCTGGTCGCTTCCGGTCGAATCGGTGTGGCCGAACACGTCCACCGTAGTCTGCTTGAATTTCTTCAGCACCAGGGCCACCGAGTTCAAGGTCGGGTAGAAGCCCGCCTTCACCGAATCCTGGTCCGAGGCGAAGGTGATGTCGGACGGCATGTTGAGGATGATCTGGTCGCCGTTACGCGTGACGCCGACACCAGTGCCCTCAAGCTGCCGGCGCAATTCGGCTTCGTTCTGGTCCATGGTCGCGCCGATGGCGCCGCCGGCCAAGGCTCCAATGCCCGCGCCGATCAGCGCATTGCGACGGTCGTTGCCGCCTGCAAGCGTGCCGAGTGCCGCACCTGCCAGCGCACCGATGCCGGCGCCACCGACCGTGTTGGAAATTTTCTGGTCGCCCGTATAGGGATCGGTGGTGCAGGCGCTTGCAAGGAAAGCGGTCGCCATAATGGCGATCACGGTCTTCTTCATGGATTAAGTCCCTCTCAAATTGCGGCCGCGTGAAAAAGCGAACCGGTCACCCTTCCCGGCGACTTGTAGCATGAAATGCGGCCAAATATGGAACGCAACGGGCCGAATCCGGCCCACCGTCAGTCCAGATCGGCCACGGCTTCGCCCGCGCCGCCCTCGATTCGCTGCGACAGCGACGCCTCCATGAACTCGTCGAGGTCGCCGTCCAGCACGCCGGATGGGCTGGAGCTTTCGACGCCCGTGCGCAGGTCTTTCACCAGCTGATAGGGCTGCAGCACATAGGAGCGTATCTGGTGGCCCCAGCCAATGTCGCTCTTCGACGCCTCCGTTGCGTTCGCGCTTGCCTCGCGCTTTTTGAGTTCCTCTTCGTAAAGGCGCGAGCGCAGCATTTCCCAGGCCTTGGCCTTGTTCTTGTGCTGTGAACGCTCTGCCTGGCAGGCAACCGCGATGCCGGTGGCGATATGGGTGATGCGGACAGCCGAATCAGTGGTGTTGATGTGCTGGCCGCCCGAGCCGGACGCGCGATAGGTATCGATGCGAACATCGGACTCGGAGACGGCAATGTCGATCTTGTCGTCGACCACCGGGTAAACCCAGATACTGGAAAAGGACGTATGCCGGCGCGCGTTCGAATCGTAGGGCGATATGCGCACCAGCCGGTGAACCCCGGACTCGGTCTTCAGCCAGCCATAGGCATTGTGCCCCCGGATCAGCACGGTCGCGGACTTGATGCCGGCTTCTTCGCCGTCATGCACTTCCAGCACCTCGACCTTGAAGCGGCGGCGCTCGGCCCAGCGCGTGTACATGCGTAAGAGCATCGAGGCCCAGTCCTGGCTTTCAGTGCCGCCCGCCCCGGCATGGACTTCCAGATAGGCGTCGTTGCCATCGGCTTCGCCGGACAGCAAGGTCTCGACCTGGCGCGCCTTGGCCTCGCCCTGCATGGCGCGAAGCGAGGCTTCCGCCTCGGCAACGATGCTTTCGTCGCCCTCTTCCTCGCCCATTTCGATCAGGCTGATATTGTCATCCAGCGCCTGCGTGAAATGCGTTACCGCCGTGATGCCGTCTTCAAGCTCCTGACGCTCGCGCATGAGCTTTTGCGCTTCCTGCGGATCGTTCCAGAGGCTGGCGTCCTCGGCCAGGACATTCAGATACTCAAGCCGCTTTATGGCCTGATCCCAGTCAAAGATGCCTCCTCAGCAGGGTTATGGCCTGCCTGATTTCGTCGACAATATTCAGCGTTTCCGCGCGCATGGCTGGCTGATCTACCTTGATTGCGTGAGATTGAACTTCAGTCGGCGCGATACATACGGACGCGGTCATCGCCTGTAAAGCCAAATGGACCCGCCGGCAGGCGAGCCCACCCATTCATCGCGCCAAAGTCAATAAAGACCGCCGCCGCCCGACTGGATCGCCTGGTTGGCGCTCGGCGAAAGCTCGCCGCCGACACCGTTGGAACCGTCGTCGCCCATGCCGATCACCCAATAGCTGTCGGCCGGGCCGGTGCCGGGCTTGAACGCCTCCATGATGGTGCCCGCCTCGCCCTCGCCAGCCCGCATGCCGGTCTTGCGGTTGATGGCGATCAACTTCATGCCTTCTGGCACCTTGAAGTCGATGTTCGGCTTGCCTTCAAGCGCCACGCGCATGAAATCCTTGAACACCGGAGCCGCAAGGCCGCCGCCGGTCGCGCCATGGCCAAGCCCCTTCGGTTGGTCGTAGCCGAAATACAGGCCGACCACGAGATTGGGGGTGTAGCCGATGAACCAGGCGTCCTTCTCGTCATTGGTCGTTCCCGTCTTACCCGCGATGTGGCGACCAAGCTCGTTGATGGTGGCGCCGGTGCCGCGCTGCACGACGCCTTCCATCATCGACGTGATCTGGTAGGCCGTCATCGGATCGAGCACCTGCTCGGAATTGTCGATCAGTTCCGGCTCCGGCTGGTTGTCCCAGGCGGCGGCGTTGCAGCCTTCGCAGCCGCGACCGTCTTGCTTGAACACCGTCTTGCCGTAACGGTCCTGAATGCGGTCGATCAGCGACGGCTTGATCGACTTGCCGCCATTGGCCATGATCGAATAGGCCGAAACCATGCGCATCACCGTCGTCTCGCCCGAACCGAGCGCCATCGGCAGGTAGGGCGCGAGATGGTCATAGACGCGGAAGCGCTCCGCATATTCCACGACAAGCTTCATGCCCATGTCGTTGGCTAGGCGAACCGTCATAAGATTGCGCGAACGCTCGATGCCCGAGCGCAAGGTTGCCGGCCCGGCAACCCGGCCGTCATAGTTCTTCGGCGTCCACACCGTATTGCCGCTCTTGATGGTGATCGGCCCGTCCATGATGACGGAGGCCGGCGTATAGCCATTGTCGAGGGCTGCCGAATAGACGATCGGCTTGAACGACGAACCGGGCTGGCGCATCGCCTGCGTGGCGCGGTTGAATTCCGAACGCGAATAGGAAAAGCCGCCGACCATGGCCAGCACGCGGCCGGTATGCGGGTCCATGGCGACCAGGCCGCCTTCCACTTTCGGCACCTGGCGCAGAAGATAAGCGCCTTCGGCGCCCTCTTTCTTCTGCACGAAAACAACGTCACCCGCCTTCAGCACCTCTGCCGGCGATTTTGCCTTGAGCGATTTGCCGTCGACGATATGGCGCATGGCAAAGCTCATATCTTCTTTGGAAACAGTGCCTTCCGCGCGCTCCTTGACCAGCTCTCCCGATGCCTGCCTGTCAGGCTGCAAGCCGATGGTCAGGCCGGTTGCCGAACTGTCGAGCACAACGGCCAGCGACCATTCGGGCACGTCTTCCAGGCCCTTTACTTCACCCAGCGGCACACCCCAGTCGCCCGACATATCGATCGTGGTCACCGGGCCGCGATAGCCGCGCAGCATGTCGTATTTGATCAGGCCGTTCTGCATCGACCTGCGCGCAATGAGCTGAAGCTTGGGGTCGAGCGTGGTGCGCACCGACAGCCCGCCCTCGTACAGCGCCGCCTCGCCATAACGCGCAATGATCTCGCGGCGTACTTCTTCGGTAAAATACTCGCCGGCAAACAGATAAGTCCCACCGTGGCGCGGCGTGACGCCAAGCGGCTCGGCCTTGGCCTTGTCACCCTCCTCATGGGTGGCGTAACCGTTCTCGACCATCTGATCGATGACCCAGTTGCGGCGCTCGACAGCACGGTCGGCATGCCTGAAGGGGTGATAGTTCGAAGGCCCTTTGGGCAGCGCCGCCAGATAGGCGGTTTCAGCCAGGGTCAGTTCATTCACCGACTTGTCGAAATAGGTGAGTGCGGCCCCGGCGATGCCATAGGCCCCAAGCCCGAAGTAAATCTCGTTCAGGTAGAGTTCGAGGATGCGGTCCTTGGAATAGGCCTGCTCGATGCGGAACGACAGGATCGCTTCCTTGATCTTGCGGTCGATGGAGCGTTCGTTGGTCAGCAGGAAGTTCTTCGCGACCTGTTGCGTGATGGTCGAACCACCCTGCATCGGGCCACCGGTGGCGTAGCGCAACGCGGCGCGGCCAATGCCCATGATATCGACGCCCGGATGGGTATAGAAATTCTTGTCTTCCGCCGACATGAAGGCAGCCTTCACCCGGTCTGGAATAGCCTGGATCGGCAGATAGAGCCGGCGCTCATGCGCATATTCGGCCATCAGCGCGCCATCGGAAGCGTGGATGCGCGTCGTTACCGGCGGCTCGTACTTGGCCAGCACCTCATAGTCCGGCAGGTCTTTCGTCAGGTGGCCGACATAGATGGCCGCGCCCGCCGCAACGAGCAGCGCCAGCGTCGTGCCTATGCCGAAAAAATAGCCGATAAGACGAATCATGCCCGCTCCAGTCCATGGTCCGGCATTTTCCTAAACAAACCAGCCTCGCGCGCAAGGTTCTGGAACGGAGCCGATCCGCAATCGCGAACCCATGTCGCCAGGATGTGGACAAAATGCGGCGATCGATAAAATCGGTTTCCGGTGCCGGAAATAAACACGGCCTGTGTTGTGTGCGGGCAACGTCTCTCAGGACGGAGAGGCATCTCAGCCTCCCGCCGCGGTTTTGGCGGACGCGAAAATCTTGATGGCGTTGGCAATGCTTGCGGTCGCCTTGTCGCGCCAATCCGGATCGAGCAGTTGCGCCTCATCCTCGGCGTTCGACAAATAGCCCAGTTCGACGAGGACCGATGGAACGTCCGGGGCCTTGAGCACCCTGAACCCGGCGTAGCGGTGCGGATTGTTGATCAGGCCGACGCTGCTCGACAACTGCCCGACCAGCGTGTTGGCAAAACGCATCGAAAAAGAATGTGTCTCGCGCCGGATCAGGTCGATCAGGATGTCGGTCACTTCGGGGCTGTCGTTCTTGATCTCGATGCCGGCGAGCTGGTCGGAAAGGTTTTCGCGGTCGGCAAGCGCCTGCGCTTCCGCGTCGGACGCCTTGTCGGAGACGGTATAGACCGTCGCGCCCCGGATACCCTTCAAATTGATGGTATCCGCATGAACCGAAATGAACAAATCGGCTTCATGCTGGCGGGCGATGCGCACCCGGTCGTCGAGGCGCAGGAACTCATCCTTGTCGCGGGTCATGAACAAATCGTACTTGCCGGTGGCCGCAAGTTTGTCCCGCAATTCCGTTGCGAAGGCCAGGGTGACGTTTTTCTCGATCGTACCGCCGGCACTTTCGGCTCCGCCGTCTATGCCGCCATGGCCCGGATCGATGACGATGGTGAAGCGATGCGAAGGGGCAGGCGCGACAGGAGCGCCGACCCGGCTGCTCTTGTCGGTCGAAACGGTCGAGCCGGTGGTTTGCGCCTGCACCGCAAGCGCTTCGTCGAATTCCCGTTCGGATGCCGCCGACAGATCCGCGACCAGGCGGTAGCCGGTTGCATCGTCGTTCTTGAGCACCTCGAGCTTGTCGATTGCGAACGGCCCTTTACCGGTCAGCACTAGCCGCGAGGCCGTGCCATCGAGCGCACCGTAGCGCACATGCTTGACCAATCCCCTCGCCTTCAAATCCTTGGGATTGATCGAAAAATGCGTGGCAGGCAGGTCGACCACCATGCGGTTGGGGCCACGCAGCAAAAACCACCTTATGTCCGGCTCGCGGTCGAAATTCATGACGATGCGCATATGGGTGGCGTCGCCCGCCATCTTGAAGGACAACGCCCGCAGCGGCGCATCCGCGGCGCTGGCTGGCGGCGAAAGAGCAAGAAGAACGACGCTCATCAACAGGAAAAGCACGACGCTGCCGAAATGGCAGGCAGCGCAGGCCCTCTTGCTCGTGAACGCTTTAAGCTCCATCTCGGTATCAGCCGCTTTCGACAGGACGTTTTTTCTTGAAGGCGGTTCGCCATCGCGGGTCAGCCCGAAGCTGATTAACGATTGGTATCCAGAGAAGGTTAACCAACCCTTTTTCCGCGACAACGCAGCCGATGCGCCTTTTTGCCGGCATTGGAAATAGGGTTGCCTTCCACCCCGCCTGACCATAAAAGCGATGGTGGATCACTGCAATCCTGGAACCGCCCTTCCACGCAACTTCCTGTCGAAGGCGAAACCAAGGGCGGCCCTCGCATAAAGCGATAAAGGCTGGGTGATTGCGACGGATTTCGCAGGCGTGTGCCCGTGGCGGGGGAATCGTCTGCGTGAGGAAAACGGCATGGGTTTGTCCCGCGCCGGCTCTGTATGAGCAAACAAGCTGGTCCGGGTTTTCCGGGCTTTGGTTCAAAAACGTTATGCTGGCGACGATGGCTTTAGACGCAACTCTGGAAAGGTCCGCATTGAACCGCGCCATTTTGGCTGCGGGCGGCACCGCCATTGCGCTCAGGCTGCGGCCAGCGGACACACAATTATCCGGCATGCACACAAATCCAGTTCCACGGCGGCGGGCCTTGCCCGGCTGGCGGCTGCTGGCGGCTGCCGGAAGGACACAAAACAATGCCCAACAAGATGCTAATAGACGCCTCCCACCCGGAGGAAACACGCGTCGTCGTGGTTCGCGGCAACCGTATTGAAGAATTCGACTTTGAATCGCAGGACAAGAAGCAGCTTAAAGGAAACATCTACCTCGCTCGCGTAACGCGCGTAGAACCTTCCCTTCAGGCAGCCTTCGTCGAATATGGCGGAAACCGGCACGGTTTCCTCGCCTTCAGCGAAATTCACCCCGATTACTACCAGATCCCCGTAGCCGACCGTCAGGCGCTGTTGCGCGCCGAAGCGCAGGAAGCCGAAGACGAGGAGAACGAAGAAACAGAGAGCGAAGGCCGCAATGACCGCGGCCGTCGTGGACGCCGCCGTGGCGGCAAGGGCCGCGAGCGCGCCGGACATCACCCTGAAGCCGGTGCAGCCAGCGAAAACGACGATGAAAACGGCGCCGGCGAAGACGGCGACGAGACCGAGGATCGTGGCGTCGTACAGGCGCTCGACACCGAGGAAGCCGCTCCCCCTGAAAATGGCGAAGAGCCCGCTGCCGCTGCTGAAACCGAAGAGCCTGCCGCCGCCGCTACTGAGACCGAATCGCCCGACGAAGGCGGCTCCTCGATTGCGGCCAGCGTCGACGCCGACGTGATTTCCGAAGCAGCGCCGGCTGGCGAGCCCACGGAGGCGACCTCCGACGACAACGATCGCGGCATGCTGGAGGAAGTCCACCACGCCAGCCACGACGACCACGAGATCGAATCGGTAGGCGCGGAAGACGCGCTGGAAGAGGTGCGCAACCGCCGCAAGCCGGCGCGCCGCCAATACCAGATCCAGGAAGTCATCAAGCGCCGCCAAATCCTGTTGGTGCAGGTGGTCAAGGAAGAACGCGGCAACAAGGGTGCCGCCATCACCACGTACCTGTCGCTTGCCGGCCGCTATTCGGTGCTGATGCCGAACACCGCGCGCGGCGGCGGCATTTCGCGCAAGATCACCAACGCGCAGGACCGCAAGCGGCTCAAGGAAGTCGTCGCCGATCTGGAGGTGCCGCAGGGGATGGGCGTTATCCTGCGTACCGCAGGCGAGAGCCGCACCAAGGCCGAGATCAAGCGCGACTACGAATATTTGATGCGCCTGTGGGAGAATGTGCGCAACCTGACACTCCAGTCGACGGCCCCTTCCCTTGTTTATGAGGAAGGCTCGCTGATCAAGCGGTCGGTGCGCGACCTCTACAACAAGGAAATCGACGAGGTGCTCGTCTCTGGCGAGGACGGCTATCGCGAGGCCAAGGACTTCATGCGCATGCTGATGCCCAGCCATGCGAAGGTGGTGCAGCCCTATCGCGACACGACGCCGATCTTCGTGCGCAGCGGCATTGAGGCGCAACTCGACCGCATGCTGCAGCCGCAGGTGACGCTGAAAAGCGGCGGCTACCTCATCATCAACCAGACCGAGGCGCTGGTCGCGATCGACGTCAACTCCGGGCGTTCCACCAAGGAGCATTCGATCGAGGAAACGGCGCTCCACACCAATCTGGAAGCGGCCGAGGAAGTGGCGCGCCAGTTGCGGCTGCGCGATCTTGCCGGCCTCATCGTCATCGACTTCATCGACATGGAGGAGAACCGCAACAACCGCGCTGTCGAAAAGCGGTTGAAGGATCATCTCAAGAACGACCGTGCCCGCATCCAGGTCGGCCGCATCTCGCATTTCGGCCTGATGGAGATGTCGCGCCAGCGCATCCGCGCCTCGGTGCTGGAATCGACCATGAAGCCCTGCCCGCATTGTGGCGGCACCGGCCATGTGCGCTCGGACTCGTCGGTGGCACTGGCCGTGGTGCGTGCGATCGAGGAATTCCTGCTCAAGGATTCCAAGTGCCACATCACCGTGCGCACCCCGGCGGCAACGGCACTTTACGTGCTCAATCACAAGCGCGGCACGCTGGTCGAACTGGAAAGCCGTTTCGGCCTGACGATCACCATCGAAGCGGACGACACGGTCGGCGCTCAGCTTTACGCGATCGCACGCGGCCCGGTTGCAGAAAAGCCGGTCGGCTTCGTCGAAGCGCGCGCCCTTCCCGTCTATGACGAGCCGGAAGAGCCGGAAATCGTCGAGGAAGAGGACGAAGAAACTTCCGAAGCCGCAGCCGAGGAAACGCCCCGCCAGACCCAGCAGCAGCATGCCCGGCCAAGCGAAGACGGCGAAGGCCGTGACCGCAAGCGTCGGCGTCGGCGTCGGCGTCGTGGCGGCAAGGATCGCGAACACGGCGATACCGAGCATGGCGACAATGGCAACGGCGAAAGCGGCGGCAACGGCGAAAACGGCCACGAATCGACTGCGGGCGACGCCACCTCCGAGAATGGCGAACCCGCCGTTGCAGGAACGGACGGCGACGGCGTTGTTGCCCATGCGACGGAAGCCTCAACCAACGACGTGACCGAGGCGTCCGACGACGCACAGGGCAAGAAGCGTCGGCGCGGCAAGCGCGGCGGAAAGCGCAATCGCCCGGACGAAGGCGAACAGGCCGCCGAAGCCAACGCCGAAGGCGATGCAGCCCCGGTCGCAACCGAAGGCGATGCCATCTCCGAAGCTCCAGCGGCTGAAGAGCCTGTGGCTGCTCCGGCCGAAGTACAGCCGGAAGAAAAGCCGAAGAAGCCGCGCCGCGTAGCCAAGCCGAAGAAGGCGGCGGCTGTGGAAGAGGTTTCCGAGGCCGTTGCCGAAGCGCCGGTAGAAGCACCTGCCGAGCCGGTGGCTGAGGAAGTGGCGGCGGCGCCGGCCGAGAAGAAGCCGGCCAAGCCCCGCGCGCCCCGCCGCAAGCCGGCCGCGGCTGCAGCGGAAGCTGTTACCGAACCTGCTGCGGCACCCGTCGTTTCCTCGACGGCCGCCGAAGCACCGGTAGCCAAGCCTATAGAAAAGGCCAAGCCGGCTGAAAAGGCAAAGCCAGTTGAGGCTGAAGAAGAAACCGAGGGAAAGCCGAAGCGCGCCGGTTGGTGGCAGCGCAAGGGTTTCTTCTAGGATTTCAAATAGTTAAACCGAACACCTGACAAAAATCCCGCGCGGTCGAAAGACCGCGCGGGGTTTTTTGCTACTGAACGGGTCGGAAAGGCATTGCCCAGCGCCGGCGCAAGGCAGCCAAAAACAAATGGAAATCGCAGCCTACGACGGCAATCTACTTTACCTACGGAGCGAAGATCGACCAGTTCATCCGCTTCGCCAGCTTTTCAAAGGCAATCGAGCCCAGCCGAGAATTGCCGTTGGCATTGAGGCCCGGCGACCAGACGGCGAGCGAGGCGACCCCGGGCACGATGCCCAATATACCGCCGCCGACGCCGCTCTTGGCGGGAATGCCGACGCGGAAAGCAAAATCGCCCGAGCCGTCATAATGGCCGCAGGTCAGCATCATCGCGCTGATGCGCCGAGCGCGCTCGCCCGACACCACCGTATGCCCCGACAGCTTGCCGTCATTGGCAAGAAACCGCCCGGCAAACGCCAGTTGCCGGCAACTCATGGCGATGGCGCAGTGGTGGAAATAGACGCCCAGAGCCAGTTCCGGCGCATGGTTGAGATTGCCGAACGATTTCATGTAGTTGGCGAGCGCAAAGTTGCGAAAGCCGGTCGCGCGCTCGGACGCCGCCACTTCGCGGTCGATGACGATGGTTTCGTCGTCGGCGAGGAAGCGGATAAAGCGCAAGATCTCGCCGATCGCCTCGCGCGGCTCATGGCCGGCAAGCAGGATATCGGAAACGACGATGGCACCGGCATTGATGAGCGGGTTTCTCGGAATGCCGTTCTCGTGCTCCAACTGCACGATCGAGTTGAACGGATTGCCCGACGGTTCGCGTCCTACCCGCTTCCACAAGGCGTCGCCGATATGGCCGAGCGCCAGCGTCAGCGTGAACACCTTGGAGATGCTCTGGATCGAAAATGCTTCGTCAGCGTCGCCCGCGCTCAGCACGCGGCCGTCATTGGTGGCGACCGCGATGCCGAATTTTTGGGGATCGACCTTGCCCAGTTGTGGAATATAGCTGGCGACCTCGCCCCGGTCGGTGCGCTCGGCCATTTCGGCTGCGATGTCGACAAGCGCCTGCCCGAGTTCGAATTCCGATTCGGGCATGGCGCTATCTCAACCAGCGTTCGATGCGATCCAATGCCTCGACCATATCGTCATGGCTGCCGGCATAGGAAAAGCGCATGGTGCGATGGCCATGACGCGGATCGAAGTCGCGGCCGGGCGTCGCCGCGACATGCGCCTCGGCCAACATGCGCTTCGCGAATGCCATGCTGTCATTGGTAAGCCTGGTAACATCGCAGAAGGCATAGAACGCCCCGTCCATCGGTGCCGCCAACGGAAAACCGAGTTCCGGCAGGCGTTTCGCCAACAGTTCGCGGTTCCAGGCATAGCGCGCCTTGATTGCGTCCAGTTCCACGGTCGCATTGAACGCCTCGATGGCAGCTACCTGTGACAATTCCGGCGCGGAGATGTAGAGGCTTTGCGCGATGCGCTCCACCGGCCGCACCAGTTTTTCCGGCAGCACCATCCAGCCGATGCGCCAGCCGGTCATGCAGTAATATTTGGAAAATGAATTGATGACCGTCACATCCGCGCCATAGGCGAGCGCCGTGGTGTCGGGCGCGTCGAAGGCCAGCCGGTGATAAATCTCGTCAGAAATCACCGCGATGCCCAAGTCGTTTGCCGTCTCCACCAGCGCGGCCAGTTCGGCGGCCGGAATAACGGCACCGGTGGGATTCGCCGGGCTGGCGAACAGCACGCCCTTCAGCGGCTTTTCGCGATGCGCGGCCTTCAAGTGCTCGGCATGGAGATAGGCTTCCCCCTCCAGTTCGATCTCGACGATTTCGATGCCGAGTGCGGCCATGATGTTGCGATAGGCGGGATAGCCGGGTGCCGCGATGGCGACGCGGTCGCCCGCGTCGAACATGGCCAGGAAAGCCAGATTGAAGGCCGCCGAAGAACCGGTTGTCACCGCGATCCGCCCCGGCTCGACGGCGATGCCATAATGGTCGGCGTAGTGACCGGCGATGGCTTTGCGCAACGTGGCCAGGCCAAGCGCGTCGGTATAGCCGATGCGCCCATTCGCCAGCGCAAGCCGCGCTGCCTCGCGCACTCTGGCCGGTGCGGGATCGGAAGGCTGGCCGACGGCCATGGAAATGACGGGCGCGCCCGCCGCCTTCAGCCGGTTCGCCTCCGCCAGAATATCCATGGCGTGAAACGGTTCGACCTCACCGCGCCGCGAAAGCGAAACAACCATTCTGCTCGATCCCATTCTGCTCGATCTTTGTTGGCCATGTAGCCTCTGGCCGCACAAATGCCCGATTGGTGTGAGGTTCACAAGTTGATGAAGTTTTTCGCGCTGCCTTTTATTCCGGGGCCGCCTCGGCTACCAGTGGACGCATCATGCTGAGCCTGTCACGCCCGACTTTGACCTTCGCCGGGACCATGCGCGCCTTCGCCACGCTGTCGCTGGGCGCGGTAATGGCTGTCGCCAGCGCGGTTACCGCCTTTGCGCAGAACGTGCCGGTGGTCCGCGACGCCGAGATCGAGGCGCTGGTGCGCGACTATGCACGGCCTATCTTCAAGGCGGCCGGCCTGTCCAACGCCGGCATCCAGATCATCCTGGTCAACGATACCAGCTTCAACGCGTTCGTTGCCGGACGCCGGCTGTTCATCAATACCGGCGCGCTGATGCAGGCCGAAACGCCCAATGAAATCATCGGCGTCATCGCGCATGAGGTCGGCCACATCGCAGGCGGGCACCAGCAGCGCCTGCGCGACCAGCTCGAACGTGCCAAGACCATGGCCATCGTCGCCGGATTGCTCGGCGCAGGCGCGATGGTGGCGGGCGCAGCAACCGACAACAGAGGCCTTGCAGGCGCCGGCATGGGCCTCGCCACGGGCGGCGGCGAGGTAGCGCGCCGCACCTTGCTCACCTATCAGCGCGGCGAGGAAATGACCGCCGACCGTTCGGCGATTACCTACCTCAACGCCACCGGCCAGTCCGGCAAGGGCATGCTCAAGACGTTCGAGCGCTTCCAGAGCGCCCTGTCGCTGTCGGGCGCGCAGATCGACCCCTACCGGATCAGCCACCCGATGCCGCAGGACCGCATCTCCAACCTGCAGACCCTTATCCAGAAAAGCCCCTACTACGATCAGGTCGATCCGGCAGCGCTTCAGCAGCGCCACGACATGATGCGCGTCAAGATCGCCGTCTATACCAAGGGTCAGGCGGCGGCTTCGCGCCTGCTGCGCCAGACCGACGACAGCCTCGCAAAACGCTACGGCGATGCACAATCGACCTATCTGTTCGGCAATCCGCGTTCGGCTTTGACCAAGACCGACGCCTTGATCAAGACCCAGCCTAAAAACCCCTATTTCCGGGAGTTGCGCGGCGACATCCTGATGAAGATCAACAAGCCGAAGGACGCTTCGGTCGCTTATGGCAAGGCCGTCAGCCTCGACCCGGCCAAATCCGGCTTGCTGCTCATCTCCGATGGACAGGCGCTGTTGGCAACAGGGACAAAAGCTTCATTAAAGGATGCTATTTCCAGGATAAAGGCCGGCCTGCAACGCGATAGCGAGAACTCGGCCGGCTATCGCTATCTGGCGCAGGCCTACGGCGAACTTGGCGACATAGCGAATGCGGACCTGGCCACGGCCGAGAGCCACTACTATTCCGGTTCCTACCAGAACGCGAAAATCTTCGCGGCGCGCTCCCAGCAGAAATTCAAGCGGGGCGAGCCGGGATGGCTTCGCGCGCAGGACATTATAAACTACCGGCCATCCGGCAAGAAGAATTGAACCCTTCTGCGGCGAGCATCGCCGCGAGGAAACAGGCGCAAAGGATAAAGAGATGAAAAGAGCAACTCTGCTCGGAACCACGGTGGCAATCGCTTGCGCCTTGCTGGCAGTCGGCTTCGCCGCTGGCGGGCTTCAACCGGCCAATGCCGAAACAGCGGCCAAGACGGTAGACGCCGCACCTGCGGCCACCAAGGTCGACCGTATGGAGATCGAAGCCATCGTGCGCGATTACCTGCTGAAGAACCCGGAAGTGCTGCTGGAAGTGCAGGACGCGCTTGAGGCGAAACAGAAGGAAGAGCAGCAGATCGCTCATCTGGGCGTTATCAAGGACGCCAAGGACGCAATCTTCAATTCGGCGTTCGACGGCGTCGTCGGCAACCCGAAGGGCAAGGTCACCATCGTCGAGTTCTACGACTACAATTGCGGTTTCTGCAAGCGCGCCATGGAGGACATGCAGGCGCTGACCAAGGCCGATCCCGACCTGCGCTTCGTGCTGAAGGAATTCCCCATCCTTGGGCCTGACTCGCAAAAGGCCAGCGTCGTTTCGATGGCGTTCCACAAGATGATGCCGGAGAAGTACGGTGAATTCCACAGCGCCCTTCTCGGCGGCCAGGGCCGCGCCACGGAAGCGGCCGCGATCAAGATCGCCCTGTCGCTCGGGGCGGACGAAGCCAAATTGCAAGAGGGCATGAAGGACCCGACGATCCTCGAAGCCATCTCCAGCACCTACGATCTGGCCAACAAACTCGCCATTACCGGCACCCCGTCCTATGTCGTCGGCAACGAGGTGGTATTCGGCGCTTTGGGCCAGGATGTACTGGCGGAGAAGATTGCGGCTGCCAAAGCCGCGCTCTGAGACCCATTTTCGCCGCATGGCAGGCAATTGTGGCCGCTGTGGACAGCGCAAGAACGTACTTGCGCTCTTCTCGCAGCGGTCTATGCCCGTTATAGAGGGTGGACTTGATAGAGGATAAGGCTCGGCGCGCTATCGATTGCGGCGCGGGGAAAGGTCGACATTTTTGAAAACGGTTTTCGTTCTGAACGGTCCCAATCTGAACATGCTCGGCAAGCGCGAGCCGGGGATCTATGGGTCGAAGACGCTCGACGACATTGCCGCCGAATGCAGGCAAGCCGCTGCAACGCTGGGGATCGAGATCGACTTCCGCCAATCCAACCACGAGGGCGATCTGGTGGGATGGATACAGGAGGCGGCTAAGGCTGCCGGCGGTGTCGTCATCAATGCCGGGGCTTATACCCACACGTCCATCGCCATACACGATGCCATCGCCGCAGTTGCCCCGACGCCCGTTGTAGAGGTGCACCTGTCCAACATTCATGCGCGGGAATCCTTCCGCCACAAGTCCCTGGTCGCGCCCCATGCCGTGGGCATGATTTGCGGTTTCGGATCACTCGGCTATACGCTGGCCCTTCAGGCGCTGGCTGCCCGTATCTGATGCCCGGACCTGAGAAATGACAAAAGAAAGTTCTCCTATGACGACAAAGAAATCCGGTGTTGACCAGCAGTTGGTGCGTGACCTCGCGGGCATCCTGAACGATACCAACCTCACCGAAATCGAAGTCGAGCTTGGCGATCTCAAGGTTCGGGTGTCCCGGCAGTCGGCGGTTCATGCCATTGCCGCGCCGCAGTCTTACGCGCCGCCGGCACCGGTGGCAGCGGCAGGCATCGCACCGGCCGCCGTGGCAGAGCCCTCGAAGAACGCGGTCACTTCGCCCATGGTCGGCACCGCCTATCTTTCGCCGTCGCCCGACGCCAAGGCTTTCATCGAAGTCGGCCAGTCGGTCAAGGAAGGCCAGACGCTGCTGATCATCGAAGCGATGAAGACGATGAACCAGATACCTTCGCCGCGTTCCGGAACGGTCAAGGCCATCCTCATCGAGGATGCCCAGCCGGTCGAATACGGCATGCCGCTCGTGGTCGTCGAGTAAGCCGGGAACAGGCGCAAAACATGTTCCAGAAAATCCTCATCGCCAATCGCGGCGAAATCGCCCTCCGGGTGCTGCGCGCCTGCAAGGAACTCGGCATCCAGACGGTCGTGGTCCATTCGACCGCCGATGCCGACGCCATGCATGTGCGGCTCGCCGACGAAAGCGTGTGCATCGGCCCACCGCCGTCGCGCGACAGCTACCTCAACATCCACCAGATCGTCGCGGCGTGCGAGATTACGGGCGCGGATGCCGTGCATCCCGGCTACGGATTCCTCTCCGAAAACGCGAAATTCGCGGACATCCTGGCGGCCCACAACATTACCTTCATCGGCCCCTCCGGCGACCATATCCGCATCATGGGCGACAAGATCGAGGCCAAGCGCACCGCAAAGCGGCTTGGCATCCCGGTCGTGCCCGGTTCGGACGGCGCGGTCAGCGAGGAAGTCGACGCCAAGCGCATTGCGGCCGACATCGGCTATCCCGTCATCATCAAGGCGACGGCAGGCGGCGGCGGTCGCGGCATGAAGGTCGCCCATTCGGAAGACGATCTGATCGAGGCCCTCCAGACGGCCAGCAAGGAAGCCGGTGCCGCCTTCGGCAACGAGGCCGTCTACATCGAAAAATATCTCGAAAAGCCGCGCCATATCGAAGTCCAGGTGTTCGGCGACGGTTTTGGCAACGGCGTGCACTTTGGCGAGCGCGATTGCTCCTTGCAACGCCGCCACCAGAAAGTTTGGGAAGAAGCCCCCTCGCCGGCCCTAAACGCCGAAGAACGTGCCCGTATTGGCGGTATCTGCGCCAAGGCGATCGCCGATCTCGGCTATTCCGGCGCCGGAACCATCGAATTTCTCTACGAGAACGGCGAATTCTACTTCATCGAGATGAACACGCGCTTGCAGGTTGAGCACCCCGTGACCGAGGCAATCACCGGCATCGATCTGGTGCACGAGCAGATTCGCGTGGCCTCCGGCAACGGGCTTTCCGTCAAGCAGGAAGACATCCGCTTCCAGGGCCACGCCATCGAATGCCGCATCAATGCCGAGGATGCGCGCACCTTCGTCCCCTCGCCCGGCACCATCACGCATTTCCATACGCCCGGCGGCCTCGGCATCCGTGTCGATTCGGGCGTCTATTCGGGCTACCGGATCCCGCCCTATTACGATTCGCTTATCGGCAAGCTGATCGTGCATGGCCGCAACCGGGTCGAGTGCATGATGCGGCTCAGGCGCGCGCTGGACGAATTCGTGGTGGACGGCATCAACACGACGCTGCCGCTGTTTCGCGATCTCGTCGGCAATCCCGACATCGCCAATGGCGACTACGACATTCACTGGCTGGAAAAATATCTGGCCGCCAAGACAGATTGATCGCGGCGCGGCGCGATGACACGTCCCTACGCGCCGGGCAACCGCATCCCGACCGACCTTCTGCTCAAGGCCTATGCGTCGGGCGTTTTCCCCATGGCCGAAAGCGCCACGGACCCGGAGATATTCTGGGTCCGGCCGGAAACGCGCGGCATCATCCCGCTCGACGCGTTTCACGTTCCAAGAAGCTTGCGAAAGACGCTGCGCAAGGCTCCGTTCGACATCCGCTTCGATTTCGATTTCGAGGCGACGATCGAGGCTTGCGCGCAAGAACGGGAAGAACGCCGTTCGACCTGGATCAACCAGCCGATCCGCGAGGCTTATGTCCAGCTTCACCGCATGGGACGCTGCCATTCCGTCGAGGCCTGGCAGGACGAAAAACTGGTAGGCGGGCTTTACGGCCTGGCGCTCGGCCGTGTCTTTTTCGGCGAAAGCATGTTTTCCAAGGCAACGGACGCCTCAAAGATCTGCCTCGTCCATCTGGTCGCGCGCCTCAACGAGCGCGGTTTTTCGCTGCTCGACACGCAGTTCACCACCGAGCACCTGAAGCATTTCGGTGCAATCGACGTGCCGCGCGGAAAATACGAAAAGATGCTGGCCGAGGCCCTGAAGAGCGAAGCCGTTTTTTTCCCCTGAAGATAGAGGCTCGAATCGAAGCCTCGGTATCCAGCGCCTAATTTGCGTTGGTATCTGCCGGCGGCTGCGTGGCCACAGCTTTGGCGGGCTTTCCCTTGGCCGCAGGCGCCTTCGCATTATCCGGTGCCGGCACGTCGGACTTCTGCTTGCAGGCTTTCAGCCACACGTCATAGACGGGGTGTTCCACCGCATTCAGGCCGGGGCTTTCGGCGAACATCCAGCCGGTAAAGATTCGGCGTATTTTCCGATCGAGCGTGATCTCGTCGACCTCCACGAAGGAATCTGTCTTCGGCTCTTCCGCTTCCGGTCGCGAATAGCAGACGCGCGGCGTCACCTGCAGCGCGCCGAACTGGACCGTTTCATTGATATAGACGTCGAAGCTGATGATCCGGCCCGTGATCTTGTCCAGCCCGGCAAACTCGGCCACGGGGTTGGCAACGCGTGCGGCAGGGGCAGCCGGTGCCGGGGAAACCGTTTCCTGGGCGCATACGGCGGAAGACAGAACCGGGATCGCAGCGACCGCCACCAGTCCGTTCGTCAGGAGTCGGCAAAGAGAATTCATGCAGATACCGGTGGTTTGCGTCCGGGGTGATTCCGTGCGGCCAAGGCTATCCGCCGCTGGCCGTTCAGCAAGCGCCTAAACGTCAATTGTGGCGATAAAAGACCGATACCTCAACCACCCGGCGTCCAGGCATCGTAGTCGCCGGTAACCTGCGGGCGCCGCTGGTTGCCCAGCAAAGAGCCCTTGGGCCGGTAGGCGGCAGCGCTGCCCGTAAAATTGGGCTCATGCGGCTTTTCCCAATCATGCGGCTTGTAGTCTTCGCTGGGCGGCGCAACGTCGACGCGATGATGCATCCAGCCATGCCAGCCGGGCGGAATAGCCGAGGCTTCCGAATAGCCCTTGTAGATAACCCAGCGGCGCGTCTGCCCATCCGAATTGATACCGCCCTCGTAATAGACGTTGCCGGCGGCATCCTGCCCGACCCGCTGGCCGTGCTTCCACGTATGGAAGCGCGTGCCCCAGGTCTGGCTGTTCCACCAAGTGAAAAATTGCAAAAGTAACTTCATGCCTGTCCTCGCGGCGGCGAATTCACGTTGCCTGCTTATGGCGTCAGCAGGCTGCGAAGGCAAGAGTTTTACGCATTCGCACGGCAAAGCCTGGGCGCGAACCACAGGACAAAACGGTCGCTCTGCCTTCAGGAAAGCTTCTTTTCCAGCACCAGCGCCGGAAGGCCTGAACCGCCACCGCAATCAGACGTGCTGCCGGCCGGCAGAAACCCGTTCGCCCGGTAGAAGGCAACAGCGGCTCCATTGGCCTCTTCCACTTCCAGCCGAAGCACTTTCGCTTCGGGAAAGCTTTCCTCGACTTCGTCCAGCAAAGCCCTGCCGATCCCCCTGCCCTGAAAGTCAGGATGCACATAAAGCTGGTGAAGCATGACGATCACCGGATCGTCGGTCGCCGCAGCAAAAGCCATGCCGCCGAGCCGCTTGCCGTCGTCGGCAACCAGAAACTCCGAGTTCGGCCGGGTCAGCCGCGCCTTGAGCGATGCAGCCGAATGCCACTCGCCGGTAATGTCATTCACCTTTTCAACGCCATAAATGCCATCGTAGGTCGCGTGCCACGTCAGGGTCAGCAGGTCGCGGACCGCATCAAGGTCGCGCTCGCCGGCGGTGCGGACGAACATCTTTATTCGATGCCCAGCTTGGCCTTGACGAGGTCGTTGACCGCCTGCGGATTGGCCTTGCCACCGGTCGCCTTCATCACCTGCCCGACGAACCAGCCCGCCATGGTCGGCTTGGCGCGGGCCTGCTCGACCTTGTCGGGATTGGCGGCGATCACCTCGTCCACGGCCTTCTCGATCGCCCCGGTGTCGGTGACCTGCTTCATGCCGCGGCTTTCGACCAATTCGCGCGGATCGCCGCCTTCATTCAGCACGATCTCGAACAGGTCCTTGGCGATCTTGCCCGAAATGGTGCCTTCGACGATCAGGTCGATGACTGCGCCGAGTTGCTCGGGCGAAACCGGCGCATCCTCGATGTCCTTGCCGGCCTTGTTCAGCGCGCCGAGAAGATCGTTGATGACCCAGTTTGCGGCCAGCTTGCCGTCGCGCCCGGCAGCCACCTTCTCGAAATAATCGGCAATCGCCTTTTCCGAGACCAGAATGGAAGCATCATAGGCCGACAGGCCGAGCTTCTCGACCAGCCGCGCCTTCTTCTCATCCGGCAGTTCCGGCAAGTCCTTGGCTAGCGCATCGACATAGGCCTGGTCGAATTCCAGCGGCAGCAGGTCGGGGTCCGGGAAATAGCGGTAGTCGTGCGCCTCTTCCTTGGAGCGCATCGATCGCGTCTCGCTCTTTACGGCGTCGAACAGGCGCGTTTCCTGATCGATCTTGCCGCCATCTTCCAGAATGGCGATCTGGCGACGCGCCTCGTAGTCGATGGCCTGACCGACAAAGCGGATGGAATTGACGTTCTTGATCTCACAGCGCGTGCCGAATTCACCGCCCGGCTTGCGCACCGAAACATTGACGTCGGCGCGCATCGAGCCCTCGTCCATATTGCCGTCGCAGGTGCCGAGGTAGCGCACGATGGTACGAAGCTTGGTCAGAAATGCCTTGGCTTCGTCGGGTGAACGCATGTCGGGCTTGGAGACGACCTCCATCAGCGCCACGCCCGACCGGTTGAGATCGACATAGGACATGGTCGGATGCTGGTCATGCATCGACTTGCCGGCATCCTGCTCCAGATGCAGCCGCTCGATGCCGACCTCGATATCCTCGAACTTGCCCTCACGGTCGGGGCCGACCGAAACGATGACGATGCCCTCGCCGACGATCGGCTGCTTGAACTGGGAAATCTGATAGCCCTGCGGCAGGTCCGGATAAAAATAATTCTTCCGGTCGAACACCGACTTGTGGTTGATCTGCGCCTTCAGCCCGAGCCCGGTGCGGATTGCCTGCTTGACGCATTCCTCGTTGATGACCGGCAGCATGCCCGGCATCGCCGCATCGACCAGCGAGACGTTGGCGTTAGGCGCCGAACCGAACTTGGTCGATGCGCCGGAAAACAGCTTCGCTTCCGACGTCACCTGCGCATGGACTTCCAGCCCGATGATGATTTCCCAATCGCCGGTGGCGCCGGGTATAAATCGCTTGGGATCGGGTGTGCGGGTATCGATAAGGGTCATGGCGGGCCTGATCTGCTCTGGAATGTTGCGATTTTCGCAACAGGAAACACATCAGCCTTCGCTAGTGCAAACGGCAATCAGAGGCAAGGTCGGCGTCACGCACCGACCCTTGCAAAGAGAGGTTCCAGCCCTTACGCCGTCGCGATATAGGCCCTGATCTCCTCCGCCTCGCGCTCGGCATCCTCGATGCGGCGCTTGACCACGTCGCCGATGGAGACGATGCCGTAAAGCATGCCATCGCGTTCGACCGGCAGATGCCTGAACCGGCCGGAGGTCATGATCTCCATGATCTCGTTGACCGTATGGTTCTCGTTGCAGATCTTTACTTTCGGCGTCATCGCCTCGCGAACGGCCAGGTCCAGCGCTGCCGCGCCTTGCTTGGCAACCACCCGCACGATGTCGCGCTCGGAAAGAATGCCCACGATCTTGCGGTCGCCGTTGGTGATGACCAGCGCGCCCACCCGATGTTCGGCGAGGATGCGAATGGCCTCGGAAAGCTTTTCGTTCGGGCCGAGCGTCAGTACGTCGTAGCCTTTGCTTTCAAGAATTGACTTGACCGTCATGGCGACCTCCTCTGTGTGAACCTATGTCCGCGCCCCGTCTTCACGTTCCAGTGAACATGGTGCGCCGGGATCAGTTCCATTTCAAGTATCTCGATCTCCGCGACGGGCACCCAAATCACGTCGCCTGGTGGGGCCGGCGGTCGAAAAATCGCAAGGCGAAGAAACCGACCGCAAACCCGCCGATATGCGCCTCCCATGCGATCTGGTCCGACCCTCCGGCGCCAAGCCCAATAAGGCCGGTAACGAGGTTGATCCCCATCCAGACCGCCAAGAATGTCAGCACGGCACGCGAACGCAATACGCTGGCAAACGGCAACGGATCCCCGGCAAAAGCGGACTTACCAGCCGTGCGATCCATTTGGAAGCCGAAACGCGCCGCCGCGCCCATCATGCCCGATATCGCGCCGGATGCGCCGACCAGCGGTGCCTCCATATAGGGGTGAATGGCCCAGAACAGCCCTGCTGCCGCCAAACCCGTAGCGGCAAAGAAAACGGCGAACCGCAGCGCGCCGAAACGGTTGGCCAGTGGCGGGCCGAAGGCTGCGAGCCACACCATGTTGACGGCAACGTGGGCCAGGCTGCCGTGGAGAAACGTGTAGGTGAAGGGACGCGAAAGCATGAACCAGTCGAAGCCATACTGCCCGGTATAGAGCGCGGGCCAAAATGCCGCGTCGTAGAGCAGGGTCCAGTTCTGGGCAGTGTCGAGAACATAGGTCTGCAGCAGATACACCATGATGCAGGCGGCGATGATCGTCAAAACCACGGCAGGCACGTTGAACATGGGTTCGCGCCCGCCGACCGGCGGCACCCGGCCCGGCCTTTGCGGTGTCTTCGCTGCTTCAGGAGGGGATTGTTCGCTCATCGATATCCGGTCCGATTCCATCGCCGACATGTAACCATGTCGTGCCGATCCACCAAACCCGATTTGCGGAAGCCGATTTGCGGCGCCCGAATCGCAAGCGCCGAATCGGCTGCCGCGAATCAAAAAAAGCCGTCCAAGGTTTCCCTTGAACGGCGGGTCGAGTCCCCTTCTCCCCAAACTCTTGACTGGAGTGCGGCCGCCCAAAAGGTCCGGGCGAGCGCTAAATGGAGTGATTTCAATGTCTCACGCCATGCCGTCGGCGGCAACGTAAACCATCTGTTAACCTTAACGATCCCGAGCCGTGAACAAGTCCGAACGGCGCTGGCATGCATCCTGCATCGCGAAGCATGTAGGTCGCAGGAAAGCGCCCTTCTGTCCGCCGATGGGACACCGGATGGCAGAATGCGCGGAATGGAACACGAATGAAACTGAACGGATCGATCGCCCTGTTCCAATATTGGAACCGCCTGCGCGACGGCGGCCCGGCGCCGAAGCGCACCGAGGTCGAACCCGCCGACATAAAGGCGCTGCTGGCGGACACGTTCATTCTGGAAAAGGATACGCGCGGCGAAGCCGTCTTCCGGCTGGCCGGAACCAGGCTTTGCGCGACCTACGGCCGCGAACTCAAGGGCTTCTCCTTTCCCTCGCTTTGGCGCGAAAAGGACCAGCGCCTCATCGCCCGGCTGGTACATGGTGTTTTCAGCCAGAAATCCGTGGTCGTCTTCACCTATGAAGGCTTGAGCCAGAACGGCCGTTCCGTTTATTTCGAACTGCTCATGCTGCCGTTGGACGGGGGCGTCGAGAACCCACGCTGCCTTGGCGTGATAACTGCGGCGGAAAAGCCGTTCTGGCTCGGCGCCGACCCCATCGTGGACGCGCTCGTTGACGCCATCCGCGTCGTCGACCCGGAAAAGGAGCCGATGTTCCTGAAGAACCGGCCGGCAATCCCGGTGCCGCCATTGGTACCCACCAAGCTTGATTCGCCGGATACGATCACGGGATTCGGCCGCGCCCGGCGCATCCGCCACCTCGTCGTTCTGGACGGCGGGCGCGAGGAATAGCCCCGCGCCACCGAAGTCAGCCATGCCGTAGCGGACAGATTTGCGGCATCGGGTTTCAAGAACCGCCCGCCCCGCTTTTTCACCTTTGTTAACCTTTGTTGACGTACCTATAGATTGAAATTTCTGCGGCCAGGCGGAAATGCCAATGGGGTGTAGGCAATCATGAGGTCAACGGCGGTCGAAATAGCGCCGTCAGGGGCTGAGAGGCGTAACTTTCAGCGCGTCCGCGTCAAGATATACGGGCGGTTCATGCTTGAAGACCGCACTGAACATCCGTGCCAGGTGGTCGACATGTCGCCCGGCAACGTGGCCTTGCGCACGGACCGCATCGGCCAGCCGGGCGAAAAAGTCATTGCCTATATCGATCATATCGGGCGCGTGGAGGGCGTGGTGACGCGCACTCTACAGGACGGCTTCGCCATGACCGTCATCGCGTCCGACCGCAAGAAAGACAAGCTTGCCGCCCAATTGACCTGGCTCGCCAACAAGCATGAGCTGGATCTGCCGGAAGACCGCCGCCATGAACGCGTCGCGCCGCGCAACCCGATGAGCGTGCTGCAACTCGTCGATGGCCGCCACTATCAATGCCGCATCGTCGACCTCTCGCTTTCGGGCGCCGCCATCGAAATCGACGTCAAGCCGGCACTTGGCATGCAGGTTACGCTCGGAACCATGCGCGGCCAGGTCGTTCGCCATTTCGAGGACGGCGTCGCCATCGAGTTCGCCGTCGTCCAGCACGCGGACACGCTCGACACCGAGTTCAACACCCCCCATTCCTGATTGAAATCAACACCGCCTAAAGGCCGGCCCATGTGGCCGGCTTTTTTTATACCCGCACCTCCCCGCGCGGCTTGGCCATCCGTGATCCTCGCCGATAATTTTCATCGACATGAACGAGTTGGATAAAATTTTATACGTATTTTATTCTTAGTTTCCCCGCGTTTTACTTAATGTCTACTGTGGACTTTTGCGCCGAATAAATCCGCCTGTGTCATTGTCTCTTCAAACGGGGAGACAAGAAAATGCTGAAAAAGAGGGGCAAGCTGTTGCTTCTGGCAATAGCCCTGCAGTTTGGCGGTTGGGGAACCGCCTATGCGGGCGCAAGCTTCATGCACACCGGCGGCCGCACGACACAACCGGTCGGCCATTATGAATTCTGCCAGAAACTGCCGCGCGAATGCCGCACCACGACGCCAAGGCAAGCTCCGACGGAACTGACCCGCAAACTGTGGGCAACGATCGTTTCCGTCAATAATTCGGTCAACATCAAGGTCACGCCGCTCACCGACATGGAAATGTGGGGCAAGGAAGAAGTCTGGTCCTATCCGGACACCGGGGCCGGCGACTGTGAAGACTATGTGCTGGAAAAGCGCCGGGAACTGATGAACGCGGGCATGCCTGCAGGCGACCTTCTGATTACGGTGGTCCGCCAGCCGAACGGCGACGGCCACGCGGTGCTGACCGTGCGCACCAGCCTAGGCGAGTTCATCCTCGATAACCTCGAGCCGAAAGTGCTGGCCTGGACCGCGACCGACTACACCTATCTGAAGCGTCAATCCCAGACGAATTCCGGCGTTTGGGTAACGATCAACGACGGCCGCGCCGACGCGGTCGCCAGCGTTAACTAGGACGCGACGAGAAACCCGGTCGAGTCCCCACCTCCCCCTCCCCAACGACCGGGTCAAGGAGCCGGCCCCGTCCCCGGGCCGGCTCCGCCTTTTTGTGACATATGCCGCCGCTTGGCCCGCGAGCGAGCCGCAAGTAGCTATCCTGCGCCTTCATGCGAACAGTGCGGCCTTTCCAATTCCTTGCACGTAGCCATTTGTGGGCGCTCGGTCTCGGGTCCGGCCTTTCGCGGATTCTACAGCGCGCGACCTTCAAGTATACAATAGAACGCAATTACATCGCCGTGTTCTGTATTTGTTAAGCAAACGCATCGCTACTTTCCGTTTACCATTCTCTTTAACCTGGCTGAAATCGATCCTTCGTAATGTGAGCCACGGTTCGAAAAGAAACCGTCACAGATGAATGCCACCAACTGGGTCAGAGGATCACCGACATGACAAAGCTTCTCTCGCGCTTCTACAAAGACGAATCCGGCGCAACCGCAATCGAATACGGCCTCATCGCAGCCCTCATCGCACTGGCGATCATGGTCGGCGCTGGCGCGCTGGGCAACAGCATCGGGAAAAAGTTCAACGACATTTCGGACAGTCTCGAAGCCGTCCCTAGCGGTTCTTGATCGTCAGCACTAGTTTTCGCGCTTCGGCGCGGACAGGAACGGGCCGCCTTCGGGCGGCCCTTTTCCGTTCCGGCAATGAAAAGCCACGGCCTCGGCCGTAAACTATTCAGGTCGGCTTCAGCCCAGCCTTGAACCGCCTGCCATTGGCGACGTAATGCGCGGCGGAGTGCTGTAGGCCAGCGACGGCATTCGCATCGAGTTCCCTCACCGCCCGCGCCGGTGCGCCTACGATCAGCGAATTGTCGGGAAATACCTTGCCTTCGGTCACCAGCGCGCCGGCGCCCACCAGGCAATTCTTGCCGATCTTCGCCCCGTTCAAAACGATAGCGCCCATGCCGATCAGGCTGTTGTCGCCGATGGTGCAGCCGTGCAGCATGGCGCGATGGCCAATGGTACAGCCCTTGCCGATGGTCAGCGGGAAACCGGGGTCGGTGTGCATGACTGTATGCTCTTGCACGTTGGTGTCCGCGCCGATGGTGATCGGCTCATTGTCGCCGCGAACGACTACGCCGAACCAGAAGCCGGCATTGCGGCCGATTTCGATATTGCCGATCAGGGTTGCGTCCGGCGCAACCCAGTTGCTTGCTTCATCCTCGAAGCGGGGACTTTTTCCATCCAGCGCATAGACAGGCATGCATTCTCCTCGGGTCGAACGGGCGCGAAAGGATTGTCACAGGATCAATCCTGCCAACCCGATCTTTACCTTCCGTTTACCATGACGCAGCACAGTCACAAGCGGAACACGCAAGGATCGTGTCGCCCGACATGGACCAGCCGACACCGAGGACTTTCGATGAAACAGGCGGCACTTGCCGACAGCAAGGAACTCAACGTCATCGATTCGTCGCTGATGACGAAAGTGTTTTACGTCTTCGCTGTGCTGGCGCTTCTGTCGGTGGCGATCAGCCTCGGCGGCAAATGGTTCGGACGCTCCATTGCCATGGCCGGCTATACCGACGACACGACGATCCATGAAGTAGTCATTGGCAACAACGTGCTCGCGGTCCCCGCCAATGCCATCCGCTTCCAGCGCGCCCGCCATGACGGCGTCGCCTCGCGGCTCGATCTCTATCTGCGCTATCCCGCCATGGACGGTTACAGCAACGCCGCCAGAAGCGACTTCAACCGCGAGGGCGCGGGAAAGAATATTCTTTTCCTGTCGTTCGAAACGCAGATTATGTCACGCGACATGAGCGGCCGCTTTGCACCGATCTACAGCGCGTTGATCGCGCAACCCGGCACGCCCGGCCCCGGCCACACGACGATCTATGCTTTTAAGGAAAAGTCCGGCTATCTGAATGAAGTCCTGGCCGTAGCCCAGCGCCCGGGGAAAGACCCCTTCGTCGCCCGCTGCCTGAGCGGGCCGAGCGCGGAACAATCGCTCGCGCCTTGCGAGCGCGACGTCCATGTCGGAGACAATCTGAGCCTGACATACCGGTTTCCGCAGGAGCTTCTGGCGGACTGGCAGGCGTTGGACAGCGCGATCGCGACGCAAACCGCGCGCATTCTGAAGACCGGCCGCTAACCTCCCACCGGGATTGGCGCGCGGCTGGTCGAAACTTTCGGCTCAAGCCAGGTCGATGTCGAGGATCGCCATCGAGAAATTATAGTCGCCGTCATCCTCGTCCTTGAAGACGATGCCGAGAAACTCGTCGCCGACATAGACTTCGGCCGAATCGTCCTTGCGCGGGCGCGCCTTCACTTCCAGCATCGGGTTCTGAAAAACCCGCTTGAAATAGGCGTTCAGCTTTCTGATTTCTTCGGGCTTCAACAGTCTTCTCCGATCTAGATCATGGAGTTGATATTCGTATGAGCGCGCTTCTGGCACGTCGACAATGGCGATGTAAAGGCAAGACGGGCCGCAAGGCACGCCTCGCACCCGCTGGGTAGACGCAAGCCCGCTGAAAGCCGCAAGCCTTCAGATGTCGAAGCTGATGGTCTGGTCCGGGGATTGCGAAGGCAAAAGCTGGTCCATCTGCCGTGATGGCTGGTCGCAGCCGGTTTCACCCACGACGCGCGCCGGCACGCCGGCTACCGTCTTGTTGTGCGGCACGGCCGAAAGCACGACCGAACCGGCTGCAATCTTCGAGCAATGGCCGATTTCGATATTGCCGAGGATCTTGGCACCTGCCCCGATCAGGACGCCGTAGCGAATCTTGGGATGGCGGTCGCCGCCGGCCTTGCCGGTTCCGCCGAGTGTCACGCCATGCAGGATCGAGACATCGTCCTCGATCACCGCCGTCTCGCCGACGACAAGGCCGGTGGCGTGGTCGAGGAAGACGCCCTTGCCGATGCGCGCAGCCGGGTTGATGTCGGTCTGGAACACGGAGGAGGACCGGCTTTGCAGATAAAGCGCAAAATCCTTGCGGCCGTGATTCCACAGCCAATGCGCCAGACGGTGCGTCTGGATGGCGTGAAAGCCCTTGAAGTAGAGAACCGGCAGGATGAACCGGTCGCAGGCCGGATCGCGGTCGTAATAGGCCTGGATGTCGACACGCACGGTCGTCGCCCAAGTGGAATCGTCGTCCACCATGGCCTTGAAGGTCTGGCGGATGAGATCGGAGCCGACATCCTGATGCGCAAGCCGCTCGGCCAGCCTGTGGATGACCGCGTCCTCCAGACTGTCCTGATTGATGACGGTGGAATACAGGAACGAGGACAGCAACGGATCGCGCGCCACCGCGTCCATCGCTTCGTCGCGGACGGAACTCCAGATCGGATCGATTGGCTGCAGCGCGCCGCTACGCGCAATGGTCACATTCATCGAGGGTCTCCACCTGCCGGCCTGTCCATGTCAGGGCCGTGCCTATAAGACTGGAAGCAAGCTGTAAAACAGATCATAGCACGGGTGAACTCAATTTTCCTTAAGCCTGTGTCAAATGGATGTAACGCGCGCAAATTCAACCCTCCATGGGAAAACGGACCCTTGATCGACGAAGATCTGAAAAAGGAGCTATCGGCGCTCTACCGTGCCGAACAGCGCCACTATCACGGCCTTTCCCACATCGAGGCGCTGCTTGCCCTTGCGCGCGAATATCGGGAGATTCTGGCTGATCCGGAAGCAATCGAGGCCGCAATCTGGTTTCACGACGCCATCTACGACAGCCGCGCCAAGGACAATGAAGCCTGCAGCGCAGCGCTCGCACGAGAAAAGCTGGCCGGGCGCATCGATGCCGGACGCCTCGATCGTATTGCGGCGATGATCGAGGCTACCGCAACCCACCAGCTGCCGGACACTTTGCAAGCCGGCGCACGTTCCGACGCAGCCCTTTTTCTCGACATGGATCTGGCGATCCTTGGAGCCTCGCCCGAGGCTTTCGATGCCTACGAACAAGCGGTCCGGCAGGAATATGGCTGGGTGCCGGACCCTGCCTGGATCATCGGACGCTCAGAAGTATTGAAGAAATTTCTTGGCCGCCCGCATGTCTTTCATACGCGGCAATTCCGCGACCGCTTCGAGCAACAGGCCCGCGCCAACATGGAACGGTCACTGGCTTCGCTCGGTCAGAGCGGGTTTTCGGCGTAGAAGGCCAGAACGCGCTGCTTGAAGTTCTTGTCGCCGACCGACAGCATGTGGTCGCGGCCCTCGATGGCAAAGGCTTCCGCATTCGGCATCAGCGCCGCCAGTTCGCCCGATGAGCCGGCTATGTCGTCCTTCGTTCCGACCGCAACCAGCGTCGGCTGGGCGATGCGCGCCACCTCGTCTTCGCTCAGCAGCGTGCGCGAAGCGACGATACAGGCGGCCAGCGCGCGTCGGTCGCTGTGGGTCTGATCGGCAAAGGCGCGAAACATTTTTCCGCGCACATGGGTAATGCTCGCGGGGTCGGCAGCGACAAGGGCATCGGCAATCGGATCCCAATCGCCGACACCGTCGACCATGCCGATGCCTAGACCGCCCAGCACCAACGTCGCTACCTTGTCGGGGTCAAAAAGCGCCATGAAGGCGGATATGCGCGCGCCCATCGAATAGCCCATGACATGGGCGCGCTCGATGCCGAGATGGGAAAGCAGCGCGGCCGCGTCCGAAGCCATCTTTTCCGGCGTGTAGGCGCCCTCGTCGTAACTTTTCGTCGAGCCACCATGGCCGCGATTGTCCAGCGCGATGGCGCGGTAGCCGGCGTCGTTGAGCGTCTTGAACCAGCCGGGCCCGACCCAGTTGACATAGTGGCTGGAGGCAAAGCCATGGATCATCAAGACCGGGTCGCCGGGTCCCGAAGCCGGCCCACGGTCGAGATAGGCCAGGTCGAAACCGTCGTGCGCGAAGAACTGCATCTTTGGATCAGCCGCCATTGTGGGATACGGCCTCAATGGCCGGATGCCGGAGCAGATCCCCGTCTTCTATGCCGTCCCTGGCTGCGGTTCCCGCCTTCAACTCGAGCACGAAGCGCACCGGTACGCCGGGCGAAATCACGGCTTCCGACCGGGGCTCGCCCCGCCTGATTGCCTTTACCAGCCCGTCCTGACCGACAAAAACAAGATCGAGCGGCATCGGCGTGTCTTTCATCCAGAAGGTGGCATCCTGGGTCCGTTCGAAAACGAACAACATGCCGTGATCGTCCGCCATGGTTTCGCGATACATCAGCCCGGCGGAACGCTCGGCCGGGTCGTCGGCGATCTCGATGGCGAACGAACGCTCGCCTTGATCCGTCACCGCAACCAGCGGCACCGGGTCCACCGGCAGGATCATCGCCTGATTGTCGGCGAACGTTTGCTGAATCTGAAAAAAGGCGATGGCCGCTACAAACAGCGCTGCTGCGATGCCGCCAGTCGTCAGCGATTTTCTGTAAGCCATCCGTAACTCCTGCCCGGTCGGCAGCCTAGAGCATCGGACCGAAAAATGGAATCCGGTTTTCGGATTATTCCGATGCTCAATCAAAGTGTTAGATCGCCCTTTGTGCGTCCGATAGGACGCACGGCGATCTAATGCGCAACCGGCAAGGTTCCCATATCGGGATGGATTTCGGCAGCCATAAGGCCTTTGTCGCCGCGGCCGAAACGAACCAGCACGACCTGTCCTGGACGAAGTTCGGTGACGCCGTAGCGGCGCAACGTTTCCATATGGACGAAAATGTCTTCGGTGCCCTCGCCCCGGCTGAGAAATCCGAACCCCTTGGTGCGATTGAACCACTTTACCAGCGCGCGCTCCAGGCCGCTTTCCGGCACCACCGAGACATGCGTGCGCGGCTCCTGCATCTCGGCCGGGTGGACCGCCGTCGACAGGTCCATCGACAGGACGCGGAAAGCCTGAAGCCCACGGTCGCCCTGCTTGACCAGGCATACGACGCGCGAACCTTCCAGCGCCGTTTGAAACCCGTCTTTTCGCAGGCAGGTCACATGAATGAGAATATCGCCGGAAACGCCATCGTCAGGAAGGATGAAGCCGTAACCCTTGGCCACGTCGAACCATTTTATGGCCCCCGAGACTTCAACGAAGTCGGCAGTCTCGCCGGCCTCGTCCCGTGTCACGGATTGGCCAACGGTCTCATCCAGCCTCATCAAAGAGGCTTTATCTCCCATCGGAATGCCCCCCATTGTCAAAACTACTGTAACTGATTCTTACCAGCAGATTAACACGGTCATTTCCGGTCAGTGCAAGACCTGTAGGGGCTTTTTTCACGGCTCTTCTCAGCTATCCCGCAATTGCTGCTTGCCGTCAGCAACGGCTGTCGCCAAAGGTTGCGGCGACAGCGCACCGGACGTAGTGTCTCAAAAGTATCGAGGAGAACCCATGCGCTATCTGCACACCATGGTCCGCATCGCCGACATCGACGCATCGCTCGAATTCTACTGCGATAAGCTTGGCCTCAAGGAAGTGCGCCGGCATGAAAGCGAGCAAGGCCGGTTCACGCTGATTTTCCTGGCCGCACCGCAAGACGAGCAAGCTGGCGTTGCGGAACGCGCGCCACTGGTCGAACTGACCTACAACTGGGACCCCGAAGCCTATTCGGGTGGGCGCAATTTCGGCCACCTCGCCTATGAGGTCGATGACATCTACGCCACATGCCAGCGCCTGATGGACAAGGGCGTCACCATCAACCGCCCGCCACGCGACGGCAACATGGCCTTCATCAAATCGCCGGACGGTATTTCCATCGAGCTTTTGCAAAAAGGGCCAGCCAAAGAGAAGGCCGAACCCTGGGCATCGATGCCGAATACCGGGAATTGGTAGCCGCAGCCCAGGTCACACGATGAACCCGGCCAGTGTCTCGTTGTCGGTAATATCCTGATATTGCACGCCTTCGGCGTCGAATTTCGCCACCAGAAGATCGAAATTGCGATGATCCTTCGTCTCGATGCCGATCAGCACGGAGCCGAAATTGCGCGCCGATTTCTTTAGGTATTCGAAGCGGGCGATATCGTCGTCGGGGCCGAGCATTTCGAGGAAATCGCGCAGCGCGCCGGGCCGCTGCGGAAAGCGGATGATGAAATATTTCTTCAGGCGCTGGAAACGCAGCGCCCTCTCCTTCACGTCAGGCAGCCGTTCGAAATCGAAATTCCCGCCTGAAACGACACAAACGATGGTCTTGCCCTTGATTTCCTTCCTCGGAAAATCCTTCAGCACGTCGATGGCCAGCGCGCCGGCGGGCTCCAGCACCACGCCCTCGATATTGAGCATCTCGATCATGGTCGCACACAGCCGATTTTCGGGAATGAGGTGCACCGCATCGGCTGAAAAACCCTTCAGCAGCCGAAAATTCTCACGCCCGATCTCGCCGACGGCAGCGCCGTCGACAAAACTGTCGAGTTTGGGAAGCTTGACCCGCTTGCCCGCTGCAATGCTTTCGCGAAGGCTGGGCGCACCGGCCGGCTCGCAAAAGACGAAGCGCGTGGTCCGGCCCTGTTCGCCAAAATAACGGGTGATCCCGGCTGCCAACCCGCCGCCGCCGACCGGCAGCAGCATCATGTCCGGCTTGTCGCCAGGCATGCGGGCCGCGATCTCGTACCCCACCGTTGCCTGCCCCTCGATGATGTCGCGATGGTCGAAGGGCGGCACCATGTGCGCGCCGGCCTCCTTCGTGAACAGCAGCGCTGCCCGGTAGCAGTCGTCGAAAAAGTCGCCGATCAGCCTGATCTCAACGAAATCGCCGCCGAACAGCCGGGTCTTGTCGATCTTCTGCTGCGGTGTCGTCACCGGCATGAAGACGACGCCCTTCTTGCCAAAATGGCGGCAAACGAACGCAAAACCCTGCGCATGGTTGCCGGCTGAAGCGCACACGAACAATTCGGCCTGGTTGCCCGCAGCAAGCGTCTTGCGGAAAAAGTTGAAGGCCCCCCGGATCTTGTAGGAGCGGACAGGCGTGAGGTCTTCCCGTTTCAAAAGGATGCGCGCGCCGAACTTCTTGGACAGATAGTCGTTTTCTTGCAGCGGCGTTTCCGGGAAAATACCGCGGATCGCGGTCGCGGCTTTCGAAACGCTGTCGACAAAGCTGGCCATCACGATCTCCCCGTTGCTGATACCGGCGTTCCTGCCGTCAATTTGGCTTTAGCGCAACACCAACCGCGCCTCGTTCCGCCACTATCGGGCTTTCGATCGCCCCCGACTTACTTCCGCCGCACTTGCCTGTCGGGACAGGCCCACGCGAAAAATCGAATAAAACCATCGCCCTGCCGGAAATTGACTGGAATGAAACTGCGTTTGAAAATTCTGTTCCCCGCAGCGCTTGCCCTGATACTCGCCGGCTGCGGCGGCCACCGCACCGAAGAACTGTTGGGAAGCACGGTCGTCCCGGCGGCGGTATCCCAGATCGCCGGAAATCACTCGATTTTCATCGCGACCACCCGCAAGCGCTCCGATGACCCCAACATGGTATTCGACGGCGAACGCTCGGCGACACTGAATTTTGCCCGTGTCAACGTCACCGTGCCCGCCATACATAAGGCGGGGCAAATCGAACGGAAAAGCCGGGGAAAATCGGACGATCCGTCAAAATACTTCATGGCGTCGGAAGTTGTCGGCTACCCTACCGCGCCCAAATTCTCCAAGGCGTTGAGCGCCGATATTGCGGCGCGCGGCGGTCGCGTCATGCTGTTCGTCCACGGCTACAATACCGGCTTCGACGCTGCCGTCTACCGCCTGACCCAGATCGTGCATGACGCCGGCTATCCCGGCACGCCGGTGCTGTTTTCGTGGGCTTCCGGCGCTTCGACCACCAGCTACGTCTATGACAAGGAAAGCGCGAGTGCCGCCCGCGACCAGCTCGAGGTGACGCTAAGGATGCTGGAGCAGTCCGGCGCGCGCCGGATCGACATCGTCGCCCATTCCATGGGCACCTGGATCACCATGGAAACGCTGCGGCAGATGGCAATCACCGGCGACCGCGACCTCGGCGGCAAGCTGGGGGACGTCGTGCTGGCCTCGCCGGACATCGATGTCGACGTCTTCAAAAGCCAGATGCGCCGCTACGGCAAGCCGGACAAGCCCTTCATCCTGCTGTTGTCGGACGACGACCGTGCACTGAGATTGTCCGGCCTGATCGCCGGCTCGCGCCCCCGCGTCGGCGATTACAGGAACGCAGCCGACCTCGCCCGATACGGTGTCACCGTCGTCGACCTGACCAACGCCAAGGGCAGCGACACGTTCAACCACACGAAATTCGCGGACAATCCGGCGCTCATCAAGGAGCTGGGGCAGCGGCTGCGGCAGGACGACGGCTTTGCCAGCGACCGCGACGTCACCGACCGCATCCGCCTTCTGGGCCAGCAGGTAACTGGCGGTATCCAATAGGCGGGCTTCGGCCGCCCACGATGCGTACAGGCGTTTCCGGCTGGACCGGAGGCCGTTCCGCCTCTATCGGTAGGATGGGCGTTCGCGCGCCTCGTATCAGGAGCGATGTAACCTTGCGTAAGTTGTTGCCTGCCGTTCTGCTCGCCATTTCGCTCGCCGGTTGTGCCGGCGCCAACAAGCATGAACTGCTCAACAACGTCGCCATCGACGCGCCCGCCTCCAGCATCGGCTCAACGCACGAAATCTTCGTCGCCACCACGCGCAAGAAAGCCGTTTCCGATCCGCGCCAGGTGTTCGTTGGGGAACGGTCGTTGACCACCAGTTACGCCCGCGTCGATATGAGCGTGCCGAAATCCCACCAGTTGGGCACCATCGAGCGCGCCAAGGGCCGCGCACCGAGCGATCCGGCCAGGGATTTCACGGCCAATCGGGTAATTTCCTATCCCGACCGGCAGCAATTCGCCAAGGCAGTCGGCGCCGATGTCGCCATGCACGGCGACCGTGCCCTCGTCTTCGTCCATGGCTTCAACAACGGCTTCGACGACGGTATCTACCGGCTGACGCAGATTGCCGCCGATACGAACTATCCCGGCACGCCTGTCCTGTTCTCCTGGGCGTCCGGCGGCAGGATCACCGACTATGTCTACGACAAGGAAAGCGCCAACGCAGCCCGCGACGACCTGGAAGCGACCCTGCGCCTGCTTGCCAGGACCAAGGCCAAGAGCATCGACATCATCGCCCACTCCATGGGCACATGGGTGACCATGGAGGCGCTGAGGCAACTGGCCATTACCGGCGACCGCGACCTCGACGGCAAGCTCGGCTATGTCATCCTCGCCTCGCCCGACATCGACGTCGATGTGTTCAAGAAGCAGATGATCCGCTACGGCAAGCCGGACAAGCCGTTCACCGTGCTTCTGTCCGGCGACGACCGCGCCTTGCAGATTTCCAGCCTCATTTCCGGCTCGAAGCCACGCGTCGGCGACTATGACGACGCAGCCGATCTTGCCAGCTACGGCGTCACCGTCGTCGATCTGACCAAGACGAAAAGCGCGGACCGGCTGAACCATGCCAAATTCGCCGACAATCCGGTGCTGGTCCAACTGCTGGGTGAGAGCTTGAAAGTGCCTGCCGGGCTTGCCTCGGACGAAGTCGCGCCCCAGCCGATCAACGATCTCGGCAAGGGCCTCGGGCAAGCCGTTGGTTCCGTTGCCGAAATCATCATCACCACGCCATTCAAGGTGCTGACCGTCGTGACCGGTCAATAAGCGCGGTTAAGGTTAGAAGATAAGGTTAAAGCGCCGAACCGTTTGCACTTTGTTAAGTATTTCCGCAAAACGGAATTGGGGACGCGGGGCAGTTTGCCGGCGTGCGGCGTGGTTCCAGGGGGGAATGCCCGTTGGCCGCCTCGCGTCCCTTGGCATCCTTCGCATCGAAAGCGGACTTGCAATCCGGGCCGGCTCAATTACCAGTGGCAGCGCGCGGACGTGGCGGAATTGGTAGACGCAAGGGACTTAAAATCCCTCAGCTTCGGCTATCCGGGTTCGATTCCCGGCGTCCGCACCACCATTCTTGTATTTTTTTTCGCGCGGCACACCTCCGACAACCAACTCAAACCAGCGTTTCGGCCCTAGCTGGCTGGCGTGTCGGGTGCCGGGTGCCTACATAGGCGCATATCCCTCCCCCGGAGCCTTTCATGACAGCGCCTCTCTTCCAGCCGATCACGCTCGATAGCCTCGTCCTTCCAAACCGTATCGCCGTCGCGCCCATGTGCCAATATTCGGCCGATGACGGTTCGGCGACCGATTGGCATCTCCAGCAATGGATGAGCTACGCGATGTCGGGCGCGGGCATGGTCACGGTCGAGATGACCAATGTGGAACGGCGCGGCCGCATCTCTCATGGCTGCCTCGGCCTTTACTCCGACCGCAATGAGGCCGCCGCCCGGCGCGCGCTCGACGCCGCCAGACGGGTTGCGGCCCCCGGCACCAAATTCGGCACGCAATTGGCGCATGCCGGCCGTAAAGCTTCCTGCCAGCGCCCATGGGAAGGCGGCGGCCCGCTGGAAGCCGACCAGGACCCGTGGCCGATCGTGTCGGCATCGGCCATTGCCTACAACACAGGCTGGCAGGTGCCGCATGCGCTGGAGGAAGACGAGATCCTGCAAGTGATCGAGCGCTTCGCCGAGGCCGCACGACGCGCCGACCGCGCCGGCTTCGACTTCATCGAACTGCATGCAGCCCACGGCTATCTCATCTTTCAGTTCCTTTCTCCGCTCTCCAACCAACGCACCGACCGCTGGGGCGGATCGGCGGAACATCGCATGCGTTTTGTCGTCGAAATAGCCAAGGCCGTGAAGAAAGCCGCACCCCGCCTCATGCTCGGTGCGCGGCTCTCGGTAAAGGACTGGGTCGACGGCGGCTTCGATGTCGAGGACGCCATCGACGTGGCGAAGGCGCTGAAGGCCGAAGGCGTCGCCTATATCTGCTGCTCCAGCGGCGGCAATTCGCCTTTGCAAAAACTGCCGACCGGCCCCGGCTATCAGGTGCATCTGGCCGAAGCGGTCGGTAAAGGCGCGGATATCCCGACACGGGCCGTTGGCCTGATCGACGACCCGAACCACGCCGACACGATCATTGCCGAAGGCCGAGCCGCCATGGTGGCGCTGGGCCGCGCCTTTCTGGCCGATCCACGCTGGGGCTGGCGCGCGGCCGCAGCACTCGGCGAAAAAATCCATGCCGCGCCACAATTGCTCGGCTCCGTGAGCACGATGAAACATTGGGTGAAGGCCAGCGCCTGAGTTCAGTCCGCGCTTTCACGTCTGCGTCATGCAACCAACGCCACGGAACGACGTTGGAGGGTAAGGCTGCAGCCTGCAAGGTTCAGCCGCAAGATGTTTTGTCGCTTCAACGCAAACCGGAGGTTTCCATGACGAAGCTGACTTACACCATCGTCGAGCACGATGGCGGCTGGGCCTACAAGGTAGGCGCGACTTTCTCGGAAACCTTTCCCAGTCATGCGCAAGCGTTGCGGGCGGCCGAAGCCGCCTCGTCCGAGCAGCAGATCGCAGGCTCGACCGATGGTATCCGCTACGAAGATTCCGACGGGAAATGGCACGAAGAACTGGCCGACGGCCGCGACCGGCCACAGACGGAAGTTTCCGACTGAAACATGTTTCCCGAAAGCGGAGGCCAGTTTAGGGATAACGACATGCGAGAAGGCCAAGACCAGAAGCCCGATAAGCGAAGTTGAAAAATCGCGAGGGGCTTCAGGGTCGGAAGCGGCGTGCCGCCCATCCGGAAAAAAGCAATGATTTTGGCGGGCTTGCCCACCGTTTCTTAAGGTGTCCCCGCTAGATTGCCGGCTTGAACAGGACGGATTTCGGAGAGTATCGCGTGCGCTTTTCGGCGGCGGCAGTCGGGCGGCTTCTACCGCAACGCTTGGCGTTGCACGCGCGGCCGCTGCTTGACCGCGTCGACGCCGCGCTGTTTGCCGCCGATGAACGTGGCGAAGCGAGCCGCATGTCGGTCATTGCCTTTGCCATCCGCATTATCAGCGCCGTCATCGCCTTCGCCAGCCAGGTCATGATGGCCCGCTGGATGGGCAGCTTTGAATACGGCATCTTCGTCCTTGTCTGGGTGACGATGGTCATTGTCGGCAACATTGCCTGCCTGGGCTTCCATACGTCGGTCATTCGCTTCATTCCCGAATACCGCGAGCACGGCATGTTCGCCGAACTGCGCGGCATCCTGATCTCAAGCCGGCTGTTCGTGCTGATTGCATCGAGCGTCGTGGCCGCCATGGGCGCCGGTGCCGTGTGGCTGCTCCAGTCCTGGATCGAAAGCTACTACGTGGTGCCGTTCCTGCTCGGTATCATCTGCCTGCCGATGATCGCCATGGGAGATTTGCTGCAAGGCCATGCGCGGGCGTATTCATGGGCGCTGTTTGCGCTGACGCCGACCTATATCCTGCGGCCTTTGCTCATCCTCGCGATCATGGCTGCGGCCCTTGCCTGGGGATGCGCGCCCGATGCGAGAACCGCGATCCTCGCCACCATCGCCGCCACCTATGCCACGACCCTCGTCCAGCTCGCCGGCACCACTTCCCGCATCAACGCGCAGGTTCCATCCGGCCCGGCCAAGGTCCATTTCGCGCTGTGGCTCACCGTGTCCTTGCCGATCTTCCTGGTGGAAAGCTTTTTCTTCCTGCTTACCAATGCCGACGTGCTGATGGTCGGCGCCTATCTCGAGCCTGGCGATGTCGCCGTCTATTTCGCGACGGTGAAAACATTGGCGCTGGTTCATTTCGTCTATTTCGCGGTCAAGGCCGGCGTCGCCCAGCGTTATGCGCAGTTCACCCATGGCGAGCCGGAGAAACTGGCTGCATTCGCCCGCGAAACGGTATCCTGGACGTTCTGGCCGTCGCTGTTCATGGCGCTTCTGGTGCTCGCGCTCGGCAAGCCGATGCTGATGCTTTTCGGCCCCGAATTCAGCGACGGCTATCCGCTCCTGTTCCTGCTGGTAGCCGGTGTCGTCGCCCGCGCGGCCGTTGGCCCGTGCGAAAGCCTGCTGACCATGAGCGGCAACCAGAATATCTGCGCCGCCGTCTACGCCATGACGCTGGCCCTCAACATCGGCTTGAACGTGATCCTCATCCCCTTGTTCGGCCTGTGGGGGGCAGCCTTCGCCACCGCATTCGCCATGGTGTTCGAGGCCGCTGCCCTGTCCTTTACCGTCTGGCGCAGGCTTGGCATCGTCATGGCGATCTTCGTGCCGACACCCTCACCCAGAGGAGCATTCTGATGGCCGTAACTCCCCTCGTCGAGGAAACCAGCGGCGGCCCGGCCGGGGCTATGGTTTCGGGCCTTGCCGGCCACGCGCATGGCGACGGCGATACCGCGGATCTGGAAGCCTTCGCCAACAATCGCCCGGAGCGCAAGCTCGCGATCTATCCGGCGTCCGCAGGCTTCGACCTGGTCGAGGAACTGGATTATCTGTGCGCCCGCACGGTCGAACCCAATGTTTTCTTCAATCCGCGTTTCCTGGCACCCGCCATGCCGAGGCTGGAGGACCGCGAAGTCCGTTTGGCGGTCATCCGCGACGGCGACCAATATCGCAACCGGCTTCGCCTGCTGGTGCCGTTTTCGGTGGAAAAGCCGCTGCGTCCGGTGGGCGTTTCCGTCATGCGCACATGGTCGAGCCCCTTCGGCCCGATCGGCACGCCGCTGATCGATCGCGACGACCCGGTCGGCGTGATCGAGGACTTTTTCTCCATGCTGGGACGGCCGCATCTGAAGCTGCCAAAAGTGCTCGCGCTGCCCGATATACGTCTCGACGGTCCGACGGCGGGCCTGCTTCGCACCGTCACCGAAGCACGGGGCCTGCCGCTGTTCATCACCGGCGAGGTGCAGCGCCCCTTCCTTGAAAGCACGCTGGAAGGCGACGAATACCTGAAAAAGGCGCTGCGCCCGCATCACTACCGCGAGTTCCGGCGGCTGAAACGCCGCCTTGGCGAAATCGGCAGGCTGGAACACGAGGTGGCGCGCGGACCGGAGCAAATCCGCCACGCCATCGAAAGCTTCCTGTCGCTGGAGGCGGCAGGCTGGAAAGGCCACGAGCGCACCGCCATGGCCATCGACCGCTACCGCGCCGCCTTTGCCCGCGAGGCTGTGCACCGGCTGGCCGAGCAGGATTTGTGCCGCATTCATTCGCTGACGCTCGACGGCCGCACCATCGCCAGCCTCATCGTCTTCGTCGAGCAGGGCTGCGCCTATACGTGGAAGACCGCCTATGACGAGACGCTGGCGGCCTATTCGCCGGGAACGCTGCTGATGGTCGAAGTGACCAAGCAGCATCTGGACGATCCGAACATCATGCTGACGGATTCATGCGCGGTGCCGGATCATCCCGTGATGAGCCGGCTTTGGACAGAGCGCCACCCGGTCGGCACTTTCGTCATCGGCCTTACTCCGGGCGCGGACCGGCCAGCGAGGCAGGCGGCGGCACAGCTTCACCTCTACCGCGAAACCCGCAACATGGCGCGCATCGTGCGCGACCGTATGAAAAACCTGTTGCGACGGTAGCCCTGCACCGGCTGCGCTTCAGACATCCGCGACCTTATGGCCTGTTTGAACCGATTTGGTTCAGAAGCGCCCGCATCTTCCCTTGAAGCCTCCTGTGCAACGCGATAGGCCGTTCCCATTTGAAGAGTTGGCCATCTGAACACTTGGTCATGGAAGAATTGGAGACAGGCCTGTGAGCGCTGGAAAAACGAGAACCGAAACCGACACGTTTGGCCCGATCGAGGTCGCGGATGACCGGTATTGGGGTGCGCAGGCGCAGCGTTCGCTCGGTAATTTCAAGATCGGCTGGGAAAAGCAGCCCGCTTCGATCGTGCGCGCGCTGGGCATCGTCAAGCGCGCGGCAGCCGAGGTCAACATGGACTTGAAGCGCCTCGATCCGAAGATCGGCACAACCATCGTCCAGGTGGCGCAGGAAGTGATCGACGGCAAGCTCGACGAGCATTTTCCGCTGGTGGTATGGCAGACCGGCTCCGGCACCCAGTCGAACATGAATGCCAACGAGGTTATTTCGAACCGGGCCATACAGATGCTCGGCGGCGTGATGGGAAGCAAGAAGCCGGTTCATCCCAACGATCACGTCAATATGAGCCAGTCCTCCAACGACACCTTTCCGACGGCCATGCACATCGCCTGTGCCGAGCGCATCATCCACGACCTGCTGCCGGCGCTGAAGCACCTGCATGCGGCGCTTGATGCCAAGGCGAAAGCCTTCGATCATATCGTCAAGATCGGCCGGACCCACACGCAGGACGCAACCCCGCTGACGCTTGGCCAGGAATTTTCCGGCTACGCCGCGCAGGTCGCTTCGTCCGTTGCGCGCATCGAATTGACGCTTCCGGGCCTTCAGGAACTGGCGCAGGGCGGCACCGCCGTCGGCACCGGTCTCAACGCCCCGGTCGGCTTTGCCGAAAAGGTCGCGGAACGCATCGCCGCCATTACCGGCATCGCCTTCGTTACCGCGCCCAACAAGTTCGAGGCGATGGCGGCGCATGATTCCATGGTGTTCTCGCACGGGGCCATCAATGCGGCGGCGGCGGCCCTGTTCAAGATCGCCAACGATATCCGCTTCCTCGGCTCCGGCCCGCGTTCCGGCCTTGGCGAGCTTGCCCTGCCGGAAAACGAGCCAGGTTCCTCGATCATGCCGGGCAAGGTCAACCCGACCCAGTGCGAGGCGCTCACGCAGGTCTGCGTGCAGGTGTTCGGCAACAATGCCGCCCTTACCTTCGCCGGCAGCCAAGGTCATTTCGAACTCAACGTCTACAACCCGCTGATGGCCTATAATTTCCTGCAGTCGGTGCAACTGCTTTCCGATTCCGCCTTGTCGTTCACCGACCATTGCGTCGTCGGCATCGAAGCACGGGAAGACAACATCAAGGCAGCACTCGACCGTTCGCTGATGCTGGTAACCGCACTGGCGCCGACAATTGGCTACGACAACGCCGCAAAAATCGCCAAGACGGCGCACAAGAACGGAACCACCTTGCGCGAGGAAGCATTGGCAACCGGGCTGGTAACGGAAGCCGATTACGACCGCCTGGTGCGGCCGCAGGACATGACTCACCCAGGATAAGGCAGCAAATTATAAAACAGTGAACGATGTGTCGCGATTATCGTGACTTTAGTGAACAGTCGGTTTGGTGTATAGGGCGGGCATTCAACTTTGGAGAGATGAAATGCCAACTTCCGCTTCCACAGCCGGTTTCGGCTCCGCTTCCAGCGCTTCGGCCGTCGTTCTGGCCGGTCGCGTTCTCTTGTCGATCCTGTTCATCATCGCCGGCTACAGCAAACTGACGGCGATCAGCGGCACGGCCGGCTGGTTCGCCTCGATCGGCTTGCCGATGCCGACCGCCACCACGGTCGTCGTCGGCCTTGTCGAACTGCTTGGCGGCCTTGCCATCCTGGTCGGCTTCAAGACCCGCATTGCCGCAATCGTCGTCGCGGTCTTCGTCCTGGGCGCCACGGCTGTCGCCCATCTCGATTTCTCGCAGGCCGGCAATGCTCTTATGCTGCAGAAGAACCTGGCCATCACCGGTGGCTTGCTGCTGCTGGCCATTCTCGGCGCCGGCCCGCTGTCGATCGACGGCCGCCGCCGCTGACCACAGCCTGCCTCTCGTAAAAAAGCCCGGAGCGATCCGGGCTTTTCTCATTTCGCGGGCACGTTGCGGCTGCGAACCTATCCCTCGACCTTGAGGACGAGCCGGCGGTTCGCTATTTTTGCCAGTTGCGCCAACCGGCCAACGGGGCGCTCGCCATAGAGGCCGGCTAAATCGGCCGGAAGCACCAGCGCCAGTGCGCCATCGCCCTTTTCTTGCCATTTCAGCCGGGGAATGACGCCGGGCATCGCTGCCGACAGGATATAGACGACCCGCATGGTGGCGGCGAGCAGACGGGCACGCTCCAGATAACGCGGCGTCGCCAGCGACTTTAGCTCGGCCGCCGAATCATCGAACAGCCCTTCATGGCGAAACAGATTGGTGAGCGCCAGAAAAGCGCGACCCGGATGGTCCACGCCGATGAAAGAGGCGTGCGCGATGATGTTGAGCGACTGCTTGCCGCGATATTCAGGATGCGCCCGCCAGCCGATGTCAGCCAAAAGGCAAGCCGCCCGCCGATAGCGCGCCTCGTCCTCGGTCTCGTCGACGCCGAACGCGGCGAAGGTCTGGCCGGTCCACGCCGCCAGTTCATGGGCATGGGCCGTCGAGCGCGAACGCAGCCGGGCCAGTTCGTCGGCCGCCGAAATCAGCGGATCGACCTTCTGCACGTCCGCGTCGAGCAGCGAGTACAAAAACCCTTCGCGCACGCCGAGCGCCGATACGACGATCTTCGACGGCTTCATCGCCGCCAGCACTTCCTGAAGCACGATCGCGCCATAGGGCAGCAGGGAACGGCGGTTCTTCGATATGCCTTCGATGCCCTTGGTCTTGTCCAGATCGCCCTTGGCCACCTGCCTCAGGAAACTTGCAGCACTTTCAATCCCGATTTCGTAGTGGTGCATGACACCGAGCGGATAGTTCGTCATTTCCATGTGCAGGCGCGCCAGGTTTCGCCAGGTGCCGCCGACCGCGTAAAACGGCCTGCCCTGCCCGTTCTTCAGCAAGTCGGCGCCCGCGACTTCTTCGCGCGCGATGCGCGCCGCCTGGGCGAGCGAGTTTTTCGCCATGTCCTGCAAGCGCAAACCACCAAGCGGCAAGGTGACGCCGACGGTACGAATGTCGCCCTCGATATCGACAAGCTCCAGGCTGCCGCCGCCCAGGTCGCCCGAAATACCATCGACCGGCCTGAAACCGGAGATGACGCCAAGGCCGGAATAGTAGGCTTCCTCGTGCCCGCTCAGCACCCGAATCTCGGTTTCCAGCACGGCTTCGGCGCGCCGAATGAAATCGGGGCCGTTGATCGCCTCGCGCGCGGCGGCCGTTGCCAGCACATACATGCGCTCGGCACCCGCCTGTTCGGAAAGGCTGCGAAAGCGCCGGAACTCCGCCATGGAGCGCGTCACCGCTTCCGGATCGAGCCTGCCGGTCGAAACGATGCCGCGCCCGAGGCCGGCCAGCATCTTCTCGTTGAACAGCACGGTGGGCGAGCGCGACAATCCCTCGTAGATGACAAGGCGGATCGAGTTCGAGCCGATATCGATCACAGAGACCGGGCGGCGGTCCTGGAGCCGCCCTTGCGACGCGGAATTCATCCGCCCGCTGCTGCGTTCTGTTTCTTGCGGCGCTTGAACTGCGCGATGCGCTTCGGCGCGTGCGACTTCAGCGCGTCACCCCTTCCCGACAGGCTCGGATTGGTCATGAAATATTCCTGCGCGTTGAACGGTTCTTCGCCTTCCTCCAGCACCACTCGCCGGGAGGTTCCGTCTGCCAATACGTCGAAACTTTGCTGGTTGTCCATGATGTTGCCCAGCATGATCTGGCCAAGGATCTGTTCATGCACAGTCGGGTTGGTGATCGGCACCATGGTTTCGACCCGGCGGTCGAGGTTGCGCGGCATCAGGTCGGCCGAACTGATATAGACGATGGCCTCGTCCGACGGCAGGCCATGGCCGTTGCCGAAGCAATAGATACGGCTGTGCTCGAGAAAGCGCCCGACGATCGATTTTACCTTGATATTCTCGGACAGGCCCGGCACCTGCGGCCGCAGGCAGCAGATGCCGCGCACCACCAGGTCGATCTCGACCCCTGCCCGGCTTGCCTCGTAGAGCGCGTCGATGATGATGGGATCGACCAGCGAGTTCATCTTCATCCAGATGCGCGACAAGCGCCCTTCGCGCGCGTGCACAATCTCGTCGGCGATATGTTTCAGGATACGGCTGCGCAGCGTGAACGGGGAAATCGCCAGCCGCATTTCCTCCGCCGGCTCGGCATAGCCGGTGATGAAATTGAAAAGCTGGGCGACATCGCGCGCGATCGTCGGGTCGCTGGTGAAGAAAGACAAATCCGTATAGATGCGCGCGGTGACGGGATGGTAATTGCCGGTGCCAAGATGGACGTAGTTGCGCAACTTGCCGTCTTCGCGCCGCACCACCAGCGACATCTTGGCGTGCGTCTTCAGTTCGAGGAAACCGAATACGACCTGCACGCCGGCCCGTTCCAGGTCGCGCGCCCAACGGATATTGGCCTCTTCGTCGAACCGGGCCTTGAGTTCGACCAGCGCCGTCACCGACTTGCCGGCTTCGGCGGCATCGACCAGCGCGCGCACGATGGGGCTGTCGTTGGAGGTCCGGTAAAGCGTCTGCTTTATCGCCACGACGTCAGGGTCGGCCATGGCCTGGCGCAGGAACTGCACCACGACGTCGAATGATTCGTACGGGTGGTGAACGACGATGTCCTTCTCCCGAATGGCGGCAAAGCAGTCTCCGCCATGCTCGCGGATACGCTCGGGGAAGCGTGGATTGTAGGGAACGAACTTCAGATCGTCGCGCGCCACCGCGACAATTTCGGAGATCTGGCTCAAGGCCAGAAGCCCGGCCAGCACACTGATGCGGTTGGCCGCGACGCCGAGTTTCCCGGCAACAAAATCGCGCAACTCTTCCGGCATCCGGTTGTCGAACTCGATGCGGATGACAGAGCCGCGCCGCCTTCGCTTCAGCGCCGTTTCGAACAGGCGCACAAGATCCTCGGACTCCTCCTCGACCTCGATGTCGCTGTCACGGATGATCTGGAACGTGCCCGAACCCTTGACCTCATAGCCCGGAAACAGCCGGCCGATATAAAGCCCCACGACCTCCTCCAGCGGGATGAAGCGGACATGGTTCTTGCGGTCCGGCAGGCGGATGAAGCGGCGCAGCGCGACCGGCAGGCGCAGGAGCGCGCTCATTTCCTCGCTGTTCTTGCGGTGGCGCAGTTGCAACGCCATCGAGAAGCCAAGGTTTGGAATGAACGGGAACGGATGCGCCGGATCGATGGAAAGCGGGGTCAGCACCGGAAACACCTGTTCCTGGAAATACTCGTCTAGCCATACCCTCTCATCCTTGGTCAGCGAATCGCCGGTAATGCTCTCGATGCCCTGCTTGTGAAGCAGCGCCATGAGCACGGCCAGGCTCTTCTGCTGGTCTTCCTGCAGGCGCTCCACTTCGCGCAGCAACTGGTCGAGTTGCTGCTGCGGCGTGCGCCCGTCGGGGCTTTTCAGGGAAATGCCCTCGCGCACCTGACCGGCAAGACCGGCCACGCGCACCATGAAGAACTCATCGAGGTTTGCCGCCGAAATCGACAGGAAGCGCACCCGCTCGAGCAGCGGGTGGTTGGCGTTCAGCGATTCTTCGAGCACACGACGGTTGAACTGCAGCCAGGAAAACTCGCGGTTGACGAACCGGTCGGGATTGCCGCTCTCGGCGATTGCGGTCACCACATTGGCAAATTCGGTCTGGACCGGCTTCAACTCGTTCATTTTTCCGCTCTTGCCCATATTCAACCGGGTGCGCCGGTAAGGTCCTGTTGCCGATTGTGATCTAGCCGGCTCAATCTATCCTGTGGCACGGTTTTACGACAGTTTCATTTCATCGATCTTGCAAAAGCCCGCCTTATGTTCCAAACGCAGCAAGTCCGACTGAATTGAGACGGAGAAGAAAATGGCCGGCGGTTCCATTCCACATTTCCAGAACGATGCTGGCCATGCGGCCATCGACATCGGCGTCAAGGAGTTCATGTGCGTCGGCGCCAATGCGCCGTTCGATCATCCGCATGTTTTCCTCGACATGGGCGACGACAACGAAAAAGTCTGCCCCTATTGCTCGACGCTCTATCGCTATTCGCCTTCTCTGAAGGCAACCGAGACGCATCCCGCCGGCTGCCTGTTCATCGAACGCGCAGCCTGAACGGCAAGCTGCCGCTCGATGGATGACACGGTCGCCCGGCGCATCGTCATTGCCGGGGCAGGCATTGGCGGGCTGACGGCAGCGCTGGCTTTTGCCAGGCGCGGCTATTGCGTGCAAATGTTCGAGCAGGCGGCGCGCCTCGAAGCAGCCGGTGCTGGCATCCAGCTTTCGCCCAACGCCACCCATATCCTAGATCGTCTGGGCGTCCTTGAACGGCTGCGGCCGTTCGCGGTGCAGCCGCAGGCCGTTATCTTGAAAGACGCCGCAAGCCTGCGCACGCTGGCCACGGTTCCCCTCGGGACAAGCGCACAGGCGCGCTGGAAATCGCCCTATCTCGTCACGCACCGGGGCGACCTGCAAAAAGCACTGGTGGATCAGGTTGCAGAGATTCCGGAAATACGGCTCGCCACCGGCGCCCGCGTCGAAGGCGTCACCTGCCATTCGCGCGGGATAACCGCTTCCGTTGCCGCCGGCAGCAAGACCCAGGAAATCGGCGGCGTCCTGATGGTGGGCGCAGACGGCGTCTGGTCGACCATGCGCGGGCTTGTCGGCACCCAGATCGCCAGCAAATTTACCGGCGAACTGGCATGGCGAGCGACGATGGCGGCCGATACCCCGTCAGGCGCAGCCTTTGCGCAAATCACGTCGCCGAACTGCGTGACGACCTTCCTGCATCCCGGCTTTCACCTTGTCGCCTATCCGATGCGCGGCGGCGCGGCATTCAACCTCGTCGCCTTCACCAAGGGCGAACGGATTGCCGAAGGCTGGTCGGGGTCGCCCAACCTCTCCATCCTCGACAAAGCCCTGCATGGCATCGCGCCCGCTCTGGCGCGAATAGCGCACGATGCCGGGCCGTGGACGGCGTGGCCAGTCCACACTGTCGGCCCCGGCAATGACTGGACTTCGCCCGACGGCATCGCGCTCATCGGCGACGCGGCGCACGCCATGACGCCCTTTGCCGCGCAGGGAGCGGCAATGGCCGTCGAAGATGGCGCGACCCTTGCCGCATATGTCGAGGGGCATCGGGAAAATCTTCCCGAAGCGTTGGCCGCATGGGAAAAATCCCGCAAGGCGCGCATCGCCAGGGTTGCCCGCCGCGGTGCCCTCAACCACCTCGCCTGGCACGCCGCCGGCCCCGTGGCGCTGGCGCGCAACCTGCTCTTGAAAATGCGCGCGCCGCAAAAGCTCGCCGCCGATCTCGATTGGCTCTACGGATGGCGCGCTCCCGAACCTACGGACCCAATGAGCAGCCGCACCGAAAAATAGGGCCAAGGCAGCCGCCAAACGCAAAAAGAGCCCGGCCGGCTTGCGGTCGGGCTCCCTTGTGGGAAACCGGGCGCTCAGTGCAGGATCTGGCTCAGGAACAGCTTCGTGCGTTCATGCTGCGGGTTGTCGAAGAACTGGGCCGGCGTATTCTGCTCGACGATCTGGCCCGCGTCCATGAAGATCACCCGGTTGGCGACCTTGCGGGCAAAACCCATCTCGTGCGTCACGCACAGCATGGTCATGCCTTCCTCGGCGAGGCTAACCATCGTTTCCAGCACTTCCTTGATCATTTCCGGATCGAGTGCCGAAGTCGGCTCGTCGAACAGCATGATGCGCGGATTCATGCAGAGCGAACGGGCGATTGCCACGCGCTGCTGCTGGCCACCGGAAAGCTGGCCCGGATATTTGTTGGCCTGCTCGGGGATCTTGACCCGCTTGAGGAAATGCATGGCGATTTCCTCGGCTTCCTTCTTCGGCGTCTTGCGTACCCAGATCGGAGCCAGCGTGCAGTTCTCCAGAATGGTCAGATGCGGAAACAGGTTGAAGTGCTGGAACACCATGCCGACTTCGCGGCGCACCTCGTCGATCTTCTTCAGATCGTTGGTCAGTTCCTTGCCGTCGACCTTGATGGTGCCCTTCTGGTGTTCTTCCAGCCGGTTGATGCAACGGATCATCGTCGACTTGCCGGAGCCCGAAGGCCCGCAGATGACGATGCGCTCGCCGCGCATCACCTTCAGGTTGATGTCCTTCAGCACATGGAACTCGCCATACCATTTGTGCATGGCGACGATCTCGATGGCGACATCGGTGTCCGATATCTGCATCTTGGCGGCGTTGACCCTGATCTCTTCCGCGCTGACTGCGTTTTCTACGGCCATAACCCGTTCCCTTTTTCTATTTTTTATCGATGGCCGGTATCGAGCCGGCGTTCCATGAACATCGAGTAGCGCGACATTCCAAAGCAGAACAGCCAGAAGACCAGCGCGGCAAATACCAGTCCGGAGATCGGCGTCTGCGGCGATGCCCAGGTGGCGTCCGAAAAGTTCTGCCGAACCACACCCAGAAGGTCGAACATCGAAATAATGTAGACCAGGCTGGTATCCTTGAACATGCCGATGAACGTGTTGACGATGCCGGGAATGACAAGCTTCAACGCTTGCGGCAAGACGACGAGAACCATCTTCTGCCAATAGCCCAAGCCGAGCGAATCGGCACCCTCATACTGCCCTTTGGGGATGGCCTGCAGACCGCCGCGAACCACTTCCGCCATATAGGCCGAGGCGAACATGGCAACGCCGATCAGCGCCCGCAGCAGTTTGTCGAACGTAACGCCTTCCGGCAGGAACAGCGGCAGCATCACGCTGGCCATGAACAGCACCGTGACCAGGGGAATGCCGCGCACCGTCTCGATGAAGACGATGCAGACAAGCTTGACCACCGGCATCTTCGAGCGCCGGCCCAATGCCAGCACCACACCGAGCGGCAGCGAAACGGCGATACCGACGAAGGACAGCACCAGCGTGACCAGCAGGCCGCCCCAGCGCGGCGTCTCGACATGGGTCAACCCAAACCAGCCGCCCGTCAGCAGCACGAACGCCACCACCGGAAACACGAAGAAAAACAGGACGGCATTCAGGCCCTTGCGCGGAATCCTCGGTATCAGCAAAGGCACAAGCAGCGCGACGAACATGATCGCGACCAGGATCGGGCGCCAGCGCTCTTCGATGGGGTAGCGGCCGAACATGAACTGGCCGAACTTGGCGTTGACGAACGCCCAGCAGGCGCCCGACCAGCCGTCTGGCTGGATACCGCCGCCCTGCGCCGCCGTTGCGCAGAAAGAACGGTCGGTGCCGGTCCACTGGGCGTTGATAAAGGCCCACTCGATGAACGGCGGCAGGATATAGGCGACCAGCAGCAGGCCGATGACCGTCAGCACCGAATCGCCGACGGTAGCGAACAGGTTCTTGCGAACCCATCCGCCCAGGCCCCGCTCGCTTCTCGGTGCCGCCTGGGCAAGCGCCATTTCGACTCTGACGAAGGAAAGATCGTGTTCTTGCATGGCGTTATCTTTCCACCAGCGCCATTTTGGCATTGAACCAGTTCATGAACACCGAGGTGGCAAGGCTGATGCCGAGATAGATCACCATCCAGATCACCACGATCTCGATGGCCTGGCCGGTCTGGTTCAGCACAGTGCCGCCCGTGGCCACGAGGTCCGGATAGCCGATGGCGATGGCCAGCGAGGAGTTCTTGGTCAGGTTCAGATACTGGCTGGTCAGCGGCGGTATGATGATGCGCATGGCCTGCGGCACCACGACAAGCCGAAGAATCTGCTTCGGCCTCAGCCCCAACGCCTCGGACGCCTCCGTCTGCCCTCTGTTGACGCCGATGATGCCGGCGCGCACGATCTCCGCTATGAACGCGGCCGTGTAGAAGGACAGCGCCAGATAGAGCGACAGGAACTCCGGCTTGACCTGGAAGCCGCCGCTCAGGTTGAACGTGGATTGCTTCGGCATGTCGAAAGTCAGCGGAAACCCGGTAAGCACGAACGCCAGAAGCGGCAGGCCGACAATCAGCGCGACGGATGCCCAGAATATGGGAAAAGGCTGGCCAGTCGCCATCTGCCGTTGGCGCGCCCGTCTCGCCACGAACCATGCCATGGCGATGCCCACCACCAGCGCAAGCCCGATCAGCGACGCCCCCTCGCCCCAGACCGCCTTGGGGAAATAAAAGCCGCGATTATTCAAAAAGGCGCCAAGTGGCAGGTGGATGCTGTCTCTGGATCCCGGCAACACCGAAAGCACGCCGAAATACCAGAAGAAGATCACCAGAAGCGGCGGGATGTTGCGAAACAGCTCAACATAGACGGTGCAGATCTTGCGGATCAGCCAATTTCGGGAAAGCCGGCCGATCCCGACAATGAAGCCGATGATGGACGCCGTAACGATACCCACAGCCGCAACGATGAGCGTGTTGAGAAAGCCCACCAGAATGGCGCGGCCATAGGTGGAATCCGATGTATAGGCGATCGGGCTCTCGGAAATATCGAACCCCGCCCGGCTGTTCAGGAACGCGAAGCCGGATGCGATATTGGATCGCCTCAGATTGTCGGTAACGTTGTGAACGATCCACCATACGCCCGCGACAAGCAGTATGATGACCACGACCTGAAAGAAAATTCCGCGTACCTTCGGATCGTTGATGAAGGAACTGCGACTGCTCTTATCACCTTCAAGAATATCTTGCGATGCCATGCGGCAGTCTCCCTGATGAGAGAAGCCGAAGGGCGGGAAACCCCACCCTTCGGAACCTGCTCTGCTCGATCAGCGGATCGGCATGGCGTATTGCAGACCACCCTTGGTCCACAAGGCGTTCAGGCCGCGAGCGATCTTCAGCGGGCTGCCCGAGCCGACATTACGCTCGAAAATTTCGCCGTAATTGCCGGTGGCCTTGAGGATGTTGACGACCCAGTCGTTGGTCAGGCCAAGGTCGGTGCCGATCTTGGTATCCTTCTCCGAACCCAGCACGCGCTTGATCTCGGGGTTGGGCGAATTCTTCATCTCCTCGGCATTGGCCTGGGTAATGCCCAGTTCCTCGGTCTGCAGCAGCGCATAATACGTCCAGCGAACGATATGGAACCACTGGTCGTCGCCCTGGCGAACGGCAGGCCCGAGCGGCTCCTTGGAGATGATTTCCGGCAACACGACATGGTCGTCCGGCGCGGTAAGCGTGAGCCGGATGCCATAGAGGCCGGACTGGTCGGTCGTATAGACGTCGCAGCGGCCGGAATCATAGGCGGCATTGACCTCTTCCAGCTTCTCGAAGACGACCGGGTTGTACTCCATCTTGTTCGACTTGAAGTAGTCGGCAAGGTTGAGTTCGGTGGTCGTGCCGGCCTGCACGCAGACGGCGGCGCCCGAAAGCTGAAGCGCGGAATTGACGCCCGGAAGCTTCTTCGCGTTAATCATGAAGCCCTGGCCGTCATAATAGGTGACGCCCGCGAAATTCAAGCCAAGCGCGGTATCGCGGTTGATGGTCCACGTCGTGTTTCGCGACAATATGTCGATCTCGCCCGACTGCAGCGCGGTAAAGCGCTCCTTGGCGCTGAGCGGCGTAAACTTCACCTTGGTGCCGTCGCCAAACACGGCGCCGGCGAGCGCACGGCAGAAATCGACGTCCAGGCCCTTCCACTCACCCTTGTCGTCGGGCGCGGAAAACCCGGCAAGGCCGGTCGAGACGCCGCATTGAATAAAACCCTTGGCCTTGACGTCGGCGAGCGTGCTTGCCGAGGCAGCCGAAGCCACCAGACCGAGCGTGGCGGCACCGAAAATGCCGAGTGCAATGTGTTTCATGACCCACTTACCCTTTTCTATTATTCAGGCAGAACCTGAGCTTTTTTTTCCCTTGCGAACGCAGCTTGCAGTTTCGGCCCACTTCCGAAACGAGCATCGGGGTTGATGCGTCGAGCGTCTCCCGTTCACGATAGGCATCGAAAGCGATTATTTTCGTGAGGTCAAGGGAAATGACCGAATCCGAAACAGTTTGGAAAACAAATCCGCAAGCGACCGCCGCGCCCGGCGGAGGCGTCGAATCTCGTGGCTGCGGCCAGTCCCGCGATTTGGCCTAGCGAACGCGGCCTCGTGGCAAGGGCCAGGCTGTTGCGTCGCCAGGATCGGCGCTCTAAGGCTAACCTCTTTCACTGATCGGCGGGACCATGACAAAAGACGGCATTGAACTGGGAACCAATACGCGGCTTGCCCATATCGGGAGCAACCCGCGCGATTATTTCGGCTTCGTCAACCCACCGGTCGTGCATGCATCAACAGTGCTTTTCCCCGACGCGGCAACCCTTGTATCGCGTGCGCAAAAATACACCTACGGAACGCGCGGCACGCCCACCACCGACGCGCTGGCGCAGGCCATGGACACATTGGAGGGGTCCGCCGGGACGATCATCGTACCGTCCGGCCTGGCCGCGGTGACGGTGCCGCTGCTGAGCTTCGCGTCCTCGGGCGACCATGTATTGATCGTCGATTCCGTCTATGGCCCGACGCGCCATTTCGCCGACACCATGCTGGTGCGGCTTGGTGTCGAGGTGCAATATTACGACCCCCGCATCGGCGCGGAAATCGAGCGGCTTCTCAAGCCGAACACCACCGTCGTCTTCACCGAATCACCGGCATCCAACACATTCGAAGTGCAGGACATCCCGGCGATCGCCAAAGCCGCGCACGCCGCCGGCGCCATCGTCATGATGGACAATACCTGGGCAACGCCGCTGCTTTTCCGCCCGCTCGATCACGGCGTCGACGTCTCGATCCACGCGGCGACGAAGTATCCGGCCGGTCATTCCGATGTGCTGCTCGGCACCGTATCGGCGAACGAAGCCTGCTGGCCAAAGCTCCACGAGGGTTTCGTCACGCTTGGCTGCTGCGCCGGGCCGGACGACGTCTATCAGGTCCTGCGCGGGCTTCGCACCATGGGCGTGCGGCTGGAGCGCCACCAGAAGAGCGCGCTCGACCTCGCCACATGGCTGGAAGCGCAGCCGGGCATCGCGCGCGTTCTCCATCCGGCACTTCCCAGCCATCCCGATCATGAATTGTGGAAGCGCGATTTCAGCGGCTCGAGCGGCGTCTTCTCCATCGTGCTTGCAGGCGGCGGCCAGAAGCAGCAGCATGCCTTCCTCGATGCCTTCCAGATTTTCGGCCTGGGCTATTCCTGGGCGGGCTTTGAAAGCCTCGCCGTGCCGGTATTCCTGGGCGACCGGACCATTCCGGTATCGTACGAAGGCCCGCTGATCCGCCTGCAAATAGGATTGGAGGATGTCGAGGATCTGAAGGCCGACCTGGAGCGCGGCCTGTCCGCCGCCGCACGGGCTTGACCGAGGCCAGCGCGCCTATTGCCTATTACTCGACAGGAGACCGTTTGTTCCAGCGCAAAGACCAAAGCCCCGCCTGATGTATCAAGCGTGAACCGGCAGACCGCAGCGGTGCGCTGAGAGGAATATCATGGCCGAAGAAAAAGAGAAACGAACCGTCACGACTTCTTCCGAAGCCGCAAGCGGCGCTGAATCGGACAATACGCTGTTGCCGATGCTGGTTGCCGGCCTGATCATGATCGTGATCGGCGCTATCGTCGTCATGACGTTCGTATAACGATACGGACGACTGCAAGATTGGCGATCCCGGCAGGGCTCGAACCTGCGACCATCGGCTTAGAAGGCCGGGCGATCTTCAATGAATTCAACGATAGTTCCAAGAACCCGCATGCTTCAGCGCGTGGAACATATCACGAAACTTGGAACCACTTAGCCGGGTTTCCTCATGTGGGTTTAGGCTCTATGGGAGATCAGGATGCGCGCCGGGATGAAGTCTCGCCGCGTATACCCTCAAACCTCGACGGCTTGTCTGCCGGTCATGCTTTCTATTTTTATCCGGTAGAAAAGATGGTTCGATGCGCCTGCGACAGGGGGCAGCATAGGCTTTAAGCCGCCCGGCTCCCACCAGTTGGCATGCTTTTGGAGCAGTGACCATGCGTGGTCTCGCGCGACTTTGGTACCTATCCTATCGGGCAATTCCTCAAACACGCCATAAACGACCACGCTCTTCCAACTGCGAACGGACGACAGATCATCTATCTGCACACAGACTTTCGGGTTCGAGCGCATCCACTCGACTTTTTGACCGGTCATCGAGAAAATATAGAGATGGCGGTCGGCAAAGGCGTAATGGATAGGCACCACGTAGGGCTGCCCCTCCCTCGCACAGGCCAAACGCGCCAACCGACCAGCCGAAACGACGGCGGTGTTCTCCTGCTCAGTCATTTCTCTTACAATCATTGTCGGATGCTCCTGTAACCCGGCTCACTGCGGCGCCCTTTTGAGCATACTGCAATTTGTGACCGCGTTTAGAAAGCTATTGCCATATCCGACAACGTCCCACCCCAGACCAAGCACCCGAAGCTGATCCTTGCCGTCTTGGTCGGCCCCAGTCTTTCTCAGACCGGTCGGTGCGATCGCCCGATGTGTGAATCCCATATAATCGAGCCCATAGCTGTTGGGCTCGATTATAACGCCGACCTCGCGGCAGATGCTGGGTCAATGCGTGGTTTGGGAGTGTTCGCCGCCAGGCTTAGATATGCCTCCAAGCGCCTCACCAGCATGTGTGGGTTCGCTATTCGTCGCAAGGTCTCCAAGCGAAACGATACCTACCAGCCGCTTTTCCCGATTAAGTACAGGAAGACGCCGCACCTGAATGTTGCCCATGTTCTCCAAGACGTTGGCGATCTCCTCATCGTCGAAGCAGTATTTGACTTCGGTCGACATAACCTCGCGAACCGGAGTGTCGGGCCCCAATCCGGCAGCCATGCCGCGGACGGTGATATCACGATCGGAGACCATACCGATAAGCCGACTGTTATCAGCCACTGGAAGTAGTCCGACGTCGAGAATTGCCATAGCCTTGGCGGCGTCACGCAGCGTCACGTCCGGCTTGGCGAAACGGACATCCTTAGTCATACATTCGCTTACTCTCATGGTTTTCTCCCTGAGTTCGAGCCCCGACGCTTTACTTGCTGAGAAAGGCAAATGAAACGGTCGCGAAATCGTTCCAACAATTTTCACCTCCCAGGCGATGATATCGACGTACTTGTCGACTGCAGCCCTGACCACTCGAACCGCACGAGTCGGGAAGCCACCCCGGATATCGGGGAGTATGGGCCGCCGACAACGCTATTCGTCAGCGGCGATGTGCCGGATATGGAGTAACGCTCATAGCCTCACGGTGATCGAAGCAAACGGCGAGTCTTCGGCCGATCGCTAGTTCGACAATTATCGCTACGAGTGCATCATCGTCCTCGACGCATTCGGGGCAAGCGCTACGAATGGACTGGATCGTGGCTTTCGTGGACACGACGTCGCAGCTTGTGAACTTAGACAGGATCGAGGACACGAACTTATTCGCGCTCATTTGCTGCATAGGAAGTTCGGCCGACAGTGTCATCCTACCCTCCCACAAGGGCATGCCGCCGCCACGGAAAACGATACGCCGTTCTCGGCGCAGCGCGAGTCTTATTTTGGTCCCGCCAAGGGAGCAGGAAACAAGCTTGGCGCATTGGCGTCTGTCGTGAATGATTGACGCTGTATCTGCTCAGGCAAATTCGCAACAAAAGCCCGCCATCCCGAGGGTGACGGTGGCCGGCTCTCAGGGAGCGTGGATGGTGAAATCCTCTTCGCGTCACGCCATGGCGGAAAAACGCGATGCGAAGAAACTGACGCACCCGCAGAAAGTTCCATTTCCAAACCCAAAAAAGCCCGCACCGGCGAACCGAAACGGGCAATTGTCTCGAGGTATGGGACACCTCTATCGCGTGGAGGGGGATACGCGATTGTTCATATAACGCGGCGGATACGATATCGTTCCCGAAACGCGACAAGCCCGCGCATCCATCAACGCGCATAGCTTCGCCGTTTCACATTGCATCCGATATCGGATGGTGGTTGGATAGTTGCGGAGGTTGGGTAAGAGGAGGCAGCAATGCGTTTGCATCAGCGTGGCGTCGATCTGCTGGTCAATCTCATGGACACCCAGGATCATTTCGACAACGTCAGCCGTGAAGAACTTCGCCAGCTTATCCACGAGGCGGTGATTGTTTTCGGACAGATTATCGAGAGAGACACTCCGGAAGAACCCGACGAAAAGCCAATGGCCGGGCCCGCACGCTTGGTGTAGGCCAAGGCAAATTCTCGGATAAGCGTGTGCATGGGGTCACAAATCCGTGTGACGGCCCTTGTCTGCCTTTTGCTGAATTTTCCGTCTAACCTCCTCCACGGCGACGGCCAGAAGTGTATCGACCTCCTCAAGATCGGTGTGATCTTCACACGTCGAGATGTAGCGCCGGAGGTCTTCGATGGTTCTGCGGACATGCTGCATAGAGGGCTCCTATCCGCCGCAATCGTGGCAAAAGAAATAGGTTCCGCAAAATCGGAAAAACAAGCGGCAAACACAGGTTCCAGCGCATCCATCAGGACACGCGGGCGATCATATTGCTGGCGGCAGAATGACTCGCATTCCTGTCGGAAAAGCGCATGGTGGTCTAATGACCAAAGTGCGCCTCAACCACACGCTCGATTGCAAGGCCTGCGGGACAATCCAGATGGATATCCCTGAAGGCGCGGCCGAGCACACAGAGATTCATTGCAGCAATTGCGGTGTCGTTCTGGGCGAGTGGGGCGCGCTACAGGATGATTTCGCCAGCCAGATCAGAGACGCTGCGTCCATCGACCTGAACCACGGCACAATCACCAAGCAGTCCTGAAACGGTTATTTTAGCCCGAGAGATTTCAGCAGGATACGAGCTTCTCTGACGATTGATGACCGGTTCATCCCAATCAGCTGGATAATGCCCCTGATCTGATCGTCGGTTGCACCAGTTTCCACGGCGAGCATTCGCACGTAATGCGTAAGGTCCGGTTGGGAAGCAGATTGAGCCATAAGTGTTCCAATCCGGCTCACGGGGAGCCCATTCGCAGATAATACTCCCTCAGATGCAAAAAGCGCGCCACTCTGGACCGAAGCGGTGGTAGCGGAGAGCGACTTCGCTGATGGACTGCAACGGGCGATAATGTTGATGGTTCCGCGCACGAAGAAAAAGCCCGCCACCGGAGGGACAGGTGACGGGCTCTCTGGAGTCGAGGATGGACATCCTCTTCCGCGTGCGTCCACGCGATCGTTCTAAAATGACTATCCAAGCGGGTAGTTCCATCGAAAGCAAAAAACCCGCCACCCTGGGAGGAAGGTGACGGGCAATTGGGTCGGGGAATGGGGGAACCCCTATCGCGGGTGGGATAGCGCGACTGTCATCCAAACGATGATACGGCGGTTTTGTTCCGTGTTGAGACGTCAGATGCGCACTGCTGGGTTTTGCTTGACACCCACCAATGTTCTTGTATTGTTCTCGTACTGCAAGCCCCTCGCAGTCGGCCCTGCCTTCCCCTGTCCCCAACGTCCCCAGGCAGGGCCAATCCCTTCTTATGAAGGACGATCTCCTCAATGTCCGACAACGTCCTGCCCAGACCAAGCACCCGAAGCTGATCGTCGTCGTCGCATTCGACCGTGGCGAGGATGGAACGAATTACCTGTCCACCCATTGGCTCTTCCGAGCAGCCCTTCGCTCGGTAGCATTTGGAGGCACAGTTGAAAAAGTTTTTATCAGCACTTTGCGCGGGATCAGTTAGCTTAGCTTTTGGGATGACTGGCGTCGCTCCCTCTGTCGCGGGTCCGGTCGTGCCTATGAACCAGATGACCACGTCGGGCGTCCAACCGGACTTCCAAACGATCCAGTACAAGAAGCGATTGAAGAAGCGCCCCAGACATCAATCGAATGCCAACCGGCGTGGGCACTGGAAAGGGTATACAGGTCGGCGCGATCGGCGCCGCGACTATCGCCGTCACTCGGACGGTTTCTGGTATCCCTTGGCAGCGTTTGGGCTGGGCGCAGCTATCGGCGGCGTGATCGCCAATCAGCCGCAGCGCGGCAACGCACACGTTCAATGGTGTTACGGTCAGTATCGCAGTTACCGCGCCTCGGACAACACGTTCCAGCCCTACAACGGGCCTCGGAAGCAGTGCTATTCGCCATATTGAGTCAGGTCTATTGACGTGGAGAAGGCGGATTTCGGGCCGCCTTTTCTATTCATCAGTGGTGATGTGCCGGACATGGAGTAAGCCTACATTTTGGAGCGGAGAGATTATAAAATGACTGCGATATCTGGGCGTACGAAAATTCTGCCGGTCTTAGTGCTGTTTCTGGCGGCCTTCGTCATTGGATGCGTCTACTTCGGCATTATACAGACCATTCTCGCCGTCGCGTTTGTCGCCACCGCAGCTATGCTTTCTACGTTCCTGATTGTGGCAGCATCCAGAAAAGCTTATTGACCACAAACGCAAAAAGCCTAAGCATCCATCACTGTGCGGGTCCGGTTGGTCGATGCGGCCACCCGCGCCGCACAGGTCGACCCCGATTTTGACCCGGCCGGCTACTTCAATTTCGCTCGACGGACCAAAGTGGCCGGTCCTGCGCTGTCGCAGGACTTCCTCGCACGCGCCAGCGTTTACATGCAGGACTTGGGCGCCGATACCGCGGGCAACTCGCTCGCGATGATGTTCAAGGCGTTCGTGCTTGAAGCTGTCGGCTCGGCCGGCGGGAAGAAGTACCTCGAAGAGCGCGATCGGCTTGGCATCCGCAAGAACGGCAAGCTGGTCGACCGTGAACAGTTCGGCTCCGACCCGGACGAATGGGTGCTGAAGCATCTGATCCCCGCGCTAAAGCGCGATGGCGTTGACATGACCAACGATACGGCAGTCGCTACGGCAGTCGGCAAGCTGTCCGGCAACACCAATGCTACCGCGCTGCTCACACGTATGATTACGCAGCAGGAGCAAATTCAGCGTTGGTTGTCGAACAAAGATAACGCGATGGGGCTGGACGCTGCAAAAGACGTCCGCTTCGAAGATCCGTTCGTCGGTTGGACGGGCTTCAAGAAGTCGCTGGAAAACCTGTCTGCTGCATTGATACCGATCGACGGAATCAACGCCGGTTTGAACGGACTGCCATCGGAACGCTTGGCAGGCGCTCGCTGGCGCTAATGGACGCCTACCTTGCCGCGTTCCCATGCGAAGTCGGGGCCATCTTACGCAATCGCAGCGGGGCGATTTACTCGCGGTTCACGCTACCCGATGATTTCGGGGCCGTCAGAGAATTGTGTTTTCCGGGGGATAAGCGGACACTGGCCGATATGCGCCGCTCAGGAGCAATCGAGGCTCAAGCTGGCGGGGCCACGACATCGGAGACAGCGGCCAAAATGGCCAACTCCATTTCAACCTCAAACGCGCTGCACAAGACCTATCAGCCGGTCGATTTGGAGACGGTCAGGCAGGCCGATGCCGCCCGCCGATTGGGTCGGACACGGCTGCGCGCGAGAACAAATAATGATTGAAAGTTGGAACTCGCCGGGTATGGCAGTTGGAACTTTCCACCGTGAATTATTACTATCTATTTGAAATCGTTGGCGATCCCGGCAGGGCTCGAACCTGCGACCATCGGCTTAGAAGGCCGGTGCTCTATCCAACTGAGCTACGGGACCGGTTGCCGGCCGCCAGGGCCGGCGCATGGGCCGGCCACAACTGACCGGCTTTCCTGGGTCAATGGGTCCAGGGCGTCCTGCGGTCAAAACGAAAATTGTCCGAATAGGAAATCTGGCGGCGCTTGGCCTCCTTCGGTTCCTCGACCCGGAAAGCCAGGCCTTCCTTTTCCGCATAGGCAACCGCCTCCTCGCGCGTCTCGAAGACCAGCCTGATCTGGCTGCGCATGTCGCTCGACGTGGTGTACCCCATCAAGGGGTCGATCTTTCTTGGCTGCTGGGGCGCAAACTCCAATACCCAATAGCCGGTCTTGGCCTTGCCGGACTGCATTGCCGTCTTGGTCGGGCTGAAAATACGAGCGGACATGAAAACCTCATTGCTGCTCCGGCGGAAGCACCGCCTCGACATATGTTGCCCGGTGCTTACCGCCCATTTACGCCAACGGCAAGAGCGATGGTTTTTGCGCTTGCTTTGCTGCGCCGAAATCAATAGGCAACACGGCGTCGGAGTGTAGCGCAGCCTGGTAGCGCATCTGGTTTGGGACCAGAGGGTCGGGAGTTCGAATCTCTCCACTCCGACCATTCATCATCAAGGGCATCTTGCGCTTCGCCGCCTCGAGCGCTTCTACACCGCCTTCAGATATCGAACTCACTTTGCCCTTCATCCATGGAACTAACCGCGTCGGCGGCGAGCGCGCGCGTGATGCGCGTCTTTTGTTCCAGCGCCAGGCGGTCCAGCTTCTCCACCAGCCGCATGGCCGTTCCCAGCGAGCGTTCGATGCGGCGGGCGAGATATTGCACGACATGCGGCTCCACCTCGATCTGGCGGTCCGCGAAAAGCTTGGTGATGACGCCGGCGAGCAGCAAATCGTCCGGCTCGTGGATCTCCACCGTCGCCGCCGCCTTCAGCCGGGATGCCAGATCGGGCAGCGTCACATCCCATGCGCCGGGAAAGCGCCGTGCCGTCAGCAACAGATGCGAGCCCGCCCCGCGAACGGCGTTGATCAAATGAAAAAGCGCGGCCTGGTCGATGGCGGCAGCGTCGATATCGTCGATCAGGACCGAGCGGGAAACTGCCCGGCCCGCGCTGTCGCCAATCCGGCGACCGTCCACCTGCAAGGCGTCCGCCCTTTCACGCCAGATGGAGGCGAGATGCGTCTTGCCCGAACCCGTCGGGCCGGCGAGCACCACCACCGGCGACGGCCAGTGCGGCCAGCCATCCACCAGAGCGACGGCCTGTTCGTTGGCGCGCGAGACGACAAGGTCGTCGCGCGTATAACCGGTGCCGTGCCCCAGATCGAGCGGCAACTGGCGCGGCTTTCCCGTTTTCTGCATCATTCGCGCGTCTGCGGCGTCTTGCGCCGGGCGGCCGGCAACGGTGCAGGCTCCGCGCCGTGTCCCTTGTAAAGCGGCGATTCGAGGTAGCGGGCAATCGCAAAACGGACCAGGACGGCAACCGCGGCGGCAGCCGGCACGGCGATCAGCAGGCCGACGAAGCCGAACAGCGCACCGAAGGCGAACAGCGAAAACATCAGCCAGACCGGGTGCAGGCCGACGCTTTTTCCGACCAGTTTCGGCGACAGGATGTTGCCTTCGATGAACTGGCCGACAAAGAACACCGCGGCAACCGCAACAACCATGGTCCAGTCCGGCCAGAACTGGACGAAGGCGACGCCCACCGCCAGCACCAGCCCCGTCAGCGAACCGACATAGGGAATGAAGCTGATCAGGCCCGCGAAAAGGCCGATGAGGATGCCGAAATTCAGGCCCGTCAGCGTCAGTCCCACGGCGTACATCGCGCCAAGCACTAGGCACAACGTACCTTGCCCGCGAACGAAGCCGGCGGTGGACGTATTGATATCGGTTGCGATCGCCCGCACCGTCTGGACGTGATCGCGCGGCACCCAGCTATCGACGGTCGCGACCATGCGGTCCCAGTCGAGCAGCATGTAGAAGGCAACCACCGGCGTCACCACGAACAGGCTGACGATCGACACCAGAGCCATGCCGGAACTCCAGATCGACGTAAACACCGTCGTCAACAAGCCGAAGCCCGAGGTCAGCACCGAGTTCAGCCCTTCCTTCAGGCTCGCCGCATCGACGCCGAACCTTTGCTCCAGCCACTGCGGATCGAAGCTGGTGATCAGCGTTTGCAACCGGGTCAGGTACTCGGGCAGTTTGCCGGCGAAGTCCGTCATTTGGGTAGCCAGCACCGGCACCAGAATGACGAAGGCAAGCACCAGCACGACGATGAAGGTGATGAGGATAACCACCGTGGCCATGACGCGCGACAGGCCGATTCTTTGCAGGCGGTCGGCAACCGGGTCGAGAAAATAGGCCAGCACCAGGCCGGCAACGAAGGGAAGCAGAATGTCGCTGAAGATGTAGAGGAAAAGCGCCAAGATAAGCGCGGCGACCAGCCAGAAGCTTACCTGACGCCGAAAAGCCGTCGAGGCCGCCACGGCGGCAGCGAGATCTTCAGCCGTTGGGGGTGCCGCCTTCGCCATAACCACTCATATGTCTCAGCCAAGCCACGAGATAGGCTGCGGCCGAACCTACGGTCAAGAGCCCGGACAGGATTATCAGCGCAGGGCGCAAGTCGCCGATATCGACGCCGAAAGCGAGTTCGCTCAACACCAAAGCCGCCAGCACCAGTTGCATCGCGGTATTGGCCTTCGATACCAGAAGCGGTTTCATCTCCACGGGCTGGCTCATGACGCTGGATAAAAGCACCGCGAAAACGATCAGTACGTCGCGCGAAACCGCGGCGACGACCAGCCATAAGGGCAGTTCGCCGGCAATTCCCAGTACGACGAAAACGCTTACCAGAAGCAGCTTGTCGGCCATCGGATCGAGATACGCTCCAAGGCGCGACGCCTGATTGAAATGCCGGGCGATGAACCCGTCGACCCCATCCGAGACACCGGCGACGACAAACCCGGCAAAGGCCCAGTTCCAATGCGCCTGCAGCATGGCCAGAACCACGCCGGGCACCAGCACAAGGCGCAGGATCGTGATCATGTTTGGAATGGTCACCTGATCTCCCGTCGGTTAGCTTGCGATACATGGTCAGGATCGAGGCGCACCGCAAGGGTCGGCATGCTGTCCACGGTTTTCTCGGGCTTGGCGCCGGGCGGATCGTCGGTTGCCTTGCGGGACGCGGCAGTTCATGCGAAGAGCCGCATCGAGCAGGAAAATGGCGATGACCGACAAGAAGAACGGGCTCACCTACGCCCAGGCAGGCGTCGATATCGACGCCGGAAATCTCATGGTCGAGAAGATCAAGCCGCTGGTGCGCACCACGCGCCGGCCGGGAGCCGATGGCGAGATCGGCGGCTTCGGCGGCCTCTTCGACCTCAAGGCCGCAGGCTTTGTCGACCCGGTGCTGGTCGCCGCAAATGACGGCGTCGGCACCAAGCTAAAGATCGCCATCGAGGCCGGCAAGCACGACACGATCGGCATCGATCTGGTTGCAATGTGCGTCAACGACATCGTCGTGCAGGGCGCCGAGCCACTGTTCTTCCTCGACTATTTCGCCACCGGAAAACTCGACCCGGACCAGGGCGCGGCGATCATCAGTGGCATCGCAGAAGGCTGCCGGCAGGGTGGCTGCGCACTGATCGGCGGCGAGACGGCCGAAATGCCGGGCATGTATCACGGCAAGGATTACGATCTCGCCGGCTTCGCCGTCGGCGCGGCCGAACGCGGCCAGCTTCTGCCGACCGACGACATCGTCGAAGGCGACGTGCTTCTGGGCCTCGCCTCGTCAGGCGTTCATTCGAATGGCTTTTCGCTGGTTCGCCGCATCGTCGCAGCCAGCGGCCTTGCCTGGGATGCGCCCGCGCCTTTCGCAAAGGACCTCACGCTGGCCGAGGCCCTGTTGGAGCCGACGCGCATCTATGTGAGGTCGATCCTCAAGGCGATCCGCAACACGCATGGCATCAAGGCGCTGGCCCATATCACCGGCGGCGGTTTTCCCGAAAACATCCCGCGCGTGCTGCCCAAGGATTTTTCCGCCGAACTCGATCTCGACGCCATCGACGTGCCGCCGGTGTTCTCGTGGCTCGCCAAAACGGGCGGCGTCGCGCCGGAAGAAATGATGCGTACCTTCAACTGCGGCATCGGCATGATCATCGTCGTGGCGTCCGGTCAGGCGGCGCAGGTCGCCGCCGTGTTGCAGGAGGCCGGCGAAAAGGTCGAGCCGATCGGCCGCATCGTGCCGCGCCGGGATGCCGGCGTGCTTTATCGGGGCGCCATCGACCTATGATGACACCGCGCAAACGCACCGCCATCCTGATTTCCGGGCGCGGCTCCAACATGACCGCGCTGATCGCGGCCGCCGGCGACAAGGACTATCCGGCCGAAATCGTCGGCGTCCTTTCCGACAAGGAAAACGCCGCGGGCCTCGGCATCGCAACGGCGAGCGGCATTCCGGTCCAGGCGATCCCGCGCAGCGGTTACGCAAGCAAGGAGGCCCACGACGCGGCCATCGACGCGGCGCTTTCGGCGCTGAATGCCGAGATCGTGGTGCTGGCCGGCTATATGCGGCTTTTGACACCCAAATTCGTGGAAAAATGGCAGGGCCGGATGATCAATATTCATCCCTCGCTGCTGCCGTCCTTCAAGGGCCTGGATACGCATAAACGCGCGCTGGAAGCCGGCATGCGCGTCCATGGCTGCACGGTGCATTTCGTCACCTCGGCGATGGACGACGGCCCGATCATCGCACAGGCGGCGGTCCCCGTGCTCGTTGGTGACCGCGAGAACGACCTGATCGCACGCGTGCTCAAGGCCGAGCACCGGCTTTACCCGCAGGCGCTGAAACTGGTGGCGCAAGGCAAAGCGCGCATGGAAGGCGGGCGCACCGTGTTTTCCGGCTTTGCCGACGACAGTGAAAAAGGCACGACCCTCATCACCGCCCCAAACCCGCTCGAAGAAGGCCCGGTCGACCTCGAACAACTGGCGCGGATCATGCCATAGGGCCTATTGGGCAGGCGCCGCCCGCACCCACACCTTGTTGTCGTGAACCGGCGCACCGCCATAAGGCGCGGGCGCATCCGAGCCGGTCAGAACGTTGATGCCCTCGCCGCGCTCATGGGCGCTGTTGGGCCATATGCCTTCCGCGATCACCACGCCGCGCCGCACGCCTTCGAACAGCTTTGCATGCAGCACCACCTCGCCACGCATATTGCCGATCTCGACGCGGTCGTCGTCGGCCAGCCCGAACAGGGCCGCGTCCTGCGGATGGATCAAAAGCTGCGGCCTGACTTCCTTGGCGATGGAAACCGGCGTCTCGGCAAAGCTCGAATTGAGGAAATTCCGTGCCGGCGAGGTCGCCAGCCGGAACGGATGCGCCTCATCCGCCACCTCGATCAGATCGACATGGTCGGGGAATTCCGGCAGCAGGTGATGTGGCCCGAACACGCCCATCGACCTTGGCGGCCGGTTCGGCGCGCTCTGCCCAGTCCAGTTCGGTTTGAAATGGAACTTGCCGTCGGCATGACCAAAGCCGTTGATGTAGTGCGCCTCCTCGAAGGGCGGCTGCAAATCAGCCCACTTCTGCTCCTTGAAGGTGGCGAAACTGCCGAGCCCCTTCTTCTCCAGCATCACGTCGATATGCTGCTGCTCGGTCATGCCGAACCCCGGCATGTCGGCGACGCCCAGCCGCTTGGCCAGTTCCTCGATGACGAAATGATTGGTGCGCGGTCCTTCCGGCGGCTCGATCAGTTTTGGACCAAGCGTGACATGCTGGTTGCCGCCGCCCTTGTAGATGTCGTCATGCTCCAGAAACATCGTCGCCGGCAGCACCACATCGGCAAGCTTGGCCGTGTCGGTCATGAACTGCTCGTGCACGCAGGTGAACAAATCGTCGCGCAGGAAACCGCGCTTCACCAGCCGCTGCTCGGGCGCGACATTGGCGGGGTTGGTGTTCTGGATCAGCATCGCCGTCACCGGCGGCCCGCCATAAAGCGCGTCCGCGGCATTCGTCAGCACCGGCCCGATGCGCGAATGGTCGAGATAGCGGATTTTCGGATCGCGCAGCCGCGAACCTTCCAGCAGGTCGGTGTTGAATTTCAGCACGCCCGAATTGGAATGAAACGCCCCGCCGCCCTCATATTGCCAGCAACCGGTGACGGCGGCGATGCAGGACGCGGCGTGCATGTTGACCGAGCCGTTGCGCTGCCGCGAAAACCCGTAGCCAAGCCGAAAGAACGTCTTCTTCGTCGTGCCGACCAGCCGCGCGAACGCCTCGATCTCGGCGACCGGCAGGCCGGTGATCGCGGATGCCCATTCCGGCGTCCTGATCTCCAGATGCGCTTCCAGCCCCTTCGGATCGTCGGTGTATTTTTCGAGATAGGCGCGGTCGGCCATGCCTTCCCTAAACAGGATGTGCATGACGGCGCAGGCGAGTGCCGCGTCCGTGCCCGGCTTGACGATCAGGCCCATGTCGGCCTGCTTCATCGTCGCATTCTCGTAAACGTCGATGACGACGATTTTGGCCCCGCGGTCCTTGCGGGCGCGGATCGCGTGAGTCATCACGTTGACCTGCGTTACCACGGCATTGGTGCCCCAGATCACCACGCAGTCGGATTTCGCCATCTCGCGCGGGTCCGGACCGGCGAGCTTGCCAGTGCCCATCATCCAGCCGGTCCAGGCCAGATTGGTGCAGATCGAGCCGAAGAAGCCCGAGTATTTCTTCGCGTGGCGCAGCCGCTCGATGCCGTCGCGCTGCACCAGCCCCATCGTGCCGGCGTAAAAATACGGCCACACCGTTTCCGAGCCGTATTTTTCTTCCGCCCCGATAAATTTTTCGGCGACGAGATCGAGCGCCGCCTCCCAGCTTGCCTCTTTCCAGCCGCCCTCGCCCTTGGCCCCGGAACGGATCAGCGGCTTGAGCAACCGGTCGGGATGGTGGACGCGGTCGGCGTAACGCGCGACCTTGGCGCAGACGACGCCGGCCGTATAGCTGTTGGACTTCGCGCCATGCACGCGCCCGATGGTCCGCTCGTCGAGTAGTTCGACCTCAAGCGCGCAGGTGGACGGGCAATCGTGCGGGCAGGCCGAATGGCCGATGCGAAGCGGGGCGTGCTGGTTCATAGCCGCAAACTAGCGTGTTTCAGGCAGAGTTTGTAGGGCCACAAAAGCCCCCTACTCTGCCGTCCCCTCTTCATATTCAGCCGACATGGACAGCCAGCGCTCTTCATGACCCTTGACCTGCGCGGCAAGCTCGGACCGCTCCTTGGCAAGCCGCGTCGCCTTGATCGGGTCCTTTTCGTAGAGCGCCGGGTCGGCCAGTTCGTCCTCGATGGTGTCGGAGCGCTTGCGCAGCCGGTCCATCAGCGCTTCGGTGGCGCGGATTTCCTTGGCCAGCGGCTCCAGTGCGGCCCGGCGCGCGGCGGCCTCGCGGCGGCGGTCGGCCTTGGACGCCTTGTCCGCCTCGCGCTTGCCCCGGCGATCGCCGGAAACGCCCGTTACCAGCGTTTTGTAGTCCTCCAGATCGCCGTCATACGGGTGGACCGCGCCGTCCTTGACCAGCCACAGCCGGTCGGCCGTCGCCTCCAGCAAATGCCGGTCGTGCGAGATCAGGATCACCGCGCCGGGAAACTCGTTGAGCGCATGGATCAGCGATTCGCGGCTATCGATGTCGAGGTGGTTGGTCGGCTCGTCGAGGATGAATAGGTTCGGCCCGTCAAACGCCGCCAACCCCATCAGAAGCCGCGCCTTTTCGCCGCCCGACAGATCCTTGGCGGGCGTGTTCATCTTCTCGGTGGTCAGGCCGAACTGGGCGACCTTGCCGCGAACCTTCGATTCGGGCGCTTCCGGCATCATCCGCCGCACGTGTTCGTAGGCGTTTTCCTCCGGCCGCAGATCGTCCATCTGATGCTGCGCGAAAATCGCCACTTTCAGGCCGGGTGCGACCGTCACCGTGCCGGTTTCGGCCTTCAGCCGGCCGGCAAGCATCTTGGCGAATGTCGACTTGCCGTTGCCGTTTGCGCCCAAAAGCGCGATGCGGTCGTCCGCGTCGATGCGCAGCGTCATTTTCTTCAGGATCGGCTCGCCCGCCTTGTAACCGACATCGACCTTTTCCAGCGCGATGATCGGCGACGCCACGGTCTTGACCGGCTCGGGGAAGTGAAACGGCCGCACATGGTCGTCCACCAGCGCCGAAATCGGCTTCATCTTCTCCAGCGCCTTGATGCGCGACTGCGCCTGCCGGGCTTTTGAGGCCTTGGCGCGGAAACGGTCGACAAAGGCCTGCAGATGCTTGCGCGCCATGTCCTGCTTGACGCGGCCCTTTTCCTGCAACTCCCGCTGCTCGGTCAATTGCCGCTCGAACTGGTCGTAGCCGCCGCGCCAGAACGTCAGCTTCTGCTGGTCGAGATGGACGATGGAATTGACGGCACGGTTCAACAGGTCGCGGTCATGCGAGATGAGCAGCACGGTATGCGGATATTTCGCGACATAATTCTCCAGCCACAGCGTGCCTTCAAGGTCGAGATAGTTGGTCGGCTCGTCCAGCAGCAACAGGTCCGGCTCGGAAAACAGGACTGCGGCAAGCGCCACGCGCATGCGCCAGCCGCCCGAAAACGACGACGCCGGCCGCCGCTGCGCCTCGTCGTCAAAGCCGAGGCCGGCCAGAATGGTGGCCGCGCGCGATTCGGCCGAATGTGCATCGATATCGGCAAGCCGCATGTGGATATCGGCGATCCGGTTGGGATCGGTCGCCGTCTTTTCCTCTTCCAGAAGTGCTGTGCGTTCGACATCGGCCTTCAGCACGATCTCGATCAGCGGCTCCTCCGTGCCGGGCGCTTCCTGCGCCACCTGGCCGATGCGAGTCTGCTTCGGGATGCTGACAGAGCCGGTCTCGGACGACAGGTCGCCGGTGATGGCCTTGAACAGCGTGGTCTTGCCGGTGCCGTTGCGGCCGACAAGCCCCGCCTTCGCGCCCGCAGGCAGCGTTAGCGAGGCATGGTCGAGAAGCAGGCGCCCGGCGATACGGAGCGAAAGATCGTTGATGGTCAGCATGGCGGGGCTTTTGCACGGGACGCTGCCCGACCGCAAGCCCTCACGCGTACGCTCTGCCTTCTTCCGTCCTCTGGAAATAGCTGAGGTCGAGCGACACGGACGGCCTGCCGAGCACCGTCAGGATCATATGCGCCTGCCCGCGATGGTGGGTATGATGGTTGAAGAAATGCCCAAGCGCCGGCGAAAGTCGCTGCGAAATAGTGCGCATGTCGGTCGCTGTCATATAGGTGAAGCGGCCGGACAGCGCCTTGTCGTCCAACGTTTCGACCCACTCCACGATTCGCCGATCTTCCGCTTCGCGCGCCATCCTGAGAACGGAAAAAGCGCGGTGGAGAATGGCGTCCAGCTTTGCCGGCGCGTCGCCCTCGCCGGTAAAACGTTTCATCCAGATGCGGTCGGCCGTCAGAACATGGTTCAAGGTTCCCATCATCGAACCGAAGAACGCGCCCGTGTCACGGCTGAACTCTTCGTCATTGAGATCGGCGGCGGCATCGTAGATTCTGCTATTGGCCCACTGGTTGTAGGCCGCAAACATCATGAAATGGCGTTTCATCGGCAAAAGCGTCCCCCGTGTCGACGGCCTGAACTGGCCCCCTGAGCCGGGCCCTTGGCAATGGGCCGGCACGCTTGTATAGAGCCGCCACCCACCAATATCCAATCCAGAAGGACTTCCCATGGCGCTCGAACGCACCTTTTCTATGATCAAGCCGGACGCTACCCGGCGCAACCTCACCGGCGCCATCACCAAGATGCTGGAAGATGCCGGCCTGCGCGTCGTCGCATCGCGTCGCGTGTGGATGAGCCGCCGCGAGGCCGAAGGCTTTTACGCCGTCCACAAGGAACGCCCCTTCTTCGGCGAACTGGTGGAGTTCATGTCGTCCGCTCCGACAATCGTGCAGGTTCTGGAAGGCGAAAACGCCATTGCCAAGAACCGCGAAGTGATGGGCGCCACCAACCCGGCCAACGCCGACGAAGGCACCATCCGCAAGGTTCATGCCCTGTCGATCGGCGAGAACTCGGTGCACGGCTCGGATGCTCCCGAAACCGCTGCCGAAGAGATCAAATACTGGTTCTCGGACACCGAGGTCGTCGGCTGAATCTACATCTGACGCTTCAGGCGTAACCGCCTGTTCCAAAACAAAAAAGCCGGGGTGTACTGCCCCGGCTTTTTTGTTCTCGATAAGGGAGTTTCAGGGCGCCTTGAACCGCAGGACGGCGCGACCGTCCTTATCGGCAATGACCAGCCCGTCGGCATCGGCATTGTAGGACCCCGCCTTGGCAAAGGCTTCGAACAGCGCCGCGTCGGCCGCCATCAGTTCCGGCTCGCAGGCCATCTGGGTCGAGCCGGCCTGGCCGATGACCAGGGACGAAGCGTCGATCCTGGCGCTGGCGAAATAGCCGTTGCAAAAGCCCTTGCCGGTGATCGCGCCGGTCTGCTCGATACGGAAGGTGGCACGGCGCTCGGGCAATTTCTCTACCCCGTCCACCAGTTCGGCCACCCAATCCTTGCCGTAAATCGTCTGCGCTGTCGTAGGTTCGTCCTGCTGCGCCACTTTCCTGACCATCACGGTCTGCGCCTCCCGCGACAGCGGGTCGACCTGATGGCGCGTATCGGTGATGAACCAGAGCTTGTCATCAACGGTAATGCGCGCCTGCAAAGCGTAGCTCATATTGGTCTGGATGACGGACGGATCGAACTTGATCTCGAATTTGATCGGCACCTGGCCTGCTGGAACGATCTTCTGCTCGCCAAGGATGGCGGCAGGCGCATCGGCTCGCGAAACATCGGCAAGCTGCACCGAAAGCACCGCGTTCGGCGGCAGCGCGATCCGCTCGCGATACAGCACTTCGCCGCGCACGACTTGCTCGGTTGCACCAGAAACGCCCGGCACGGCAAGCATGCCGATGACAAGCGGCGTAAACCCGAAAATGAAGAGTTCAGCGATCCTGTCCAGCATGGATTATCAGCTCCTTTTCGGGGCCGACTTGACCCAAGGAATAAGGACAATCCATGGCGGCCGCTGGGCATTCTTCGGGTTTGAAGTAAATATCGATTAACGCTTCCAGCGGGCTGCGGCCTGCTCGTCGGATTCCTTGGCGTCCACCCAGCCGCCTTCGGACCCATCGACGCGGTGCTCCTTCTTCCAGAAAGGCGCGCGCGACTTGAGGAAATCCATGAGGAAGCTGGCGGCCTCGAATGCCGCATGCCGATGCGAAGACGCCGCCACCACCAGCACGATGTTCTCGCCGGGCTTGATCTTCCCATAGCGATGAATGGCGGTAAGCCCCTGCAATGCCCAGCGCTCAATCGCTTCATTGGCGATACGGCTGATTTCGGCATGGGCCATGCCCGGATAATGTTCGAGTTCCAGCGCGACAAGCGCGCCCGCCTCGTCGCGGCATAGGCCGGAGAAGGTAACGATGGCGCCGACATCTGTCCGCCCGGCAGTCAGCCTGGCGATCTCGGCGGTAATTTCGAAATCCTCCGCCTGGATACGCACCGTCGGCACGACCGCGCCCGGCATCTCAGCCACCGGTCATCGGCGGGAACAGCGCGATTTCGCGCGCGCCCGCGATTCTTTCGCGGTGGTCGACATGCTCCTGGTCGATCGCCACGCGGATCACGTCTGGATACTGCAGCGCGTTTTCATATTCCTCGCCGCGCGTTTTCAGCCAGCGCAACAGATCGGCGACGGTTTCGATGTCATTCGGCAGTTCGACTTCTTCTTCCGGCTTGCCGATCCGCTCGCGCACCCATGCGAAATAGATGAGTTTCACCGCAAAACCTACTCGTCGATGATGTGCTTGAGGCCGGCCCGGAAATAATCATAGCCCGTATAGAGCGTGACCAGAGCCGCCACCCACAAAAGCACGAGACCCGTCTGCGTGGTGTAGGGGAATATCTTGTCGCCGGCAGGGCCCGCGAGAAGAAAAGCGATGGAGACCATCTGGATGGCGGTCTTCCACTTGGCCAATTGCGTCACCGGCACGCTGACCTTCAACGCGGCCAGATATTCACGCAGGCCCGATACCAGGATTTCGCGGCACAGGATGATGATCGCCGCCCATAGCGACCAGCCGGCGATGCCGGCATGGCGGTCGGTGTCGGCCGCGAGCAACAGCAGGCAGGTGGACACCAGCAGCTTGTCGGCAATCGGATCGAGCATCCGGCCGATATTCGAGGTCTGCTTCCAAGCGCGTGCCAGATAACCGTCGAGATAATCGGTGATGCTTGCGATAACGAAAATGGCCAGCGCCGACCAGCGCGCGAAATCGCTCGACTTCAAATGGCCTTCCATGAAAAAGCACACCACCACCAGTGGCACCGCGACGATGCGGGCATAGGTGAGCATGTTGGGCAGATTGAATGCGGGCTTGGCCATGTCTTCAAAACTCTTTCTGTCACGGTACTCAAATCAGAAGGCGGCGGCAGGGGTCAACAGATGAAAATCGATCGGCCAGTTTAAATCGGCTCCAATCGGGCGGCTCCCACGAAAACGCCATCGGCATCGGCGGAAATGCCGCCCGTTTTATGAACAGCCCTCAATTTTCATGGAAATGATTATAGACGAGCTTTGCTATCCGCTCGGAAATGCCCTCAACCACCATCAAATCTTCGATTGCCGCCCGGCTGACCGCCTTGGCGGTGCCGAAATGCATGAGCAGAGCGCGCTTGCGGCCCGGCCCGATGCCGCTGATCTCGTCGAGCGGGTTTTTTACCAGTTCCTTCTTGCGGCGGGCGCGATGCGTGCCGATGGCAAAGCGATGCGCCTCGTCGCGCAGGCGCTGGACGAAATAAAGCACGGGATCGCGCACCGGCAGCGAAAATGAGGGTTTGCCGCGCACGAAAAACCGCTCGCGGCCGGCCTCACGATCCTGCCCCTTGGCAACGCCGATGGCAACGATGCGGTCTTCGATGCCGAGGTCCGACAGGATTTGCCGCACCGCCGTCATCTGGCCCTGCCCGCCGTCGATCAGGATCACATCGGGCCACGCCGGGAACCCCGTATCCCCGGCCGTTTCGTCATCGCCTGCCACTGCATCCGGAGCCACATCGCCATGCTCCTTGAGGAGCCGCGAAAAGCGACGCTCCATCACCTCGCGCATCATGCCGAAATCGTCGCCGGGGGTGATCTCGGTCGAACGAATGTTGAACTTCCGGTACTGGTTTTTCACGAAGCCTTCCGGCCCTGCGACGATCATCGCACCGACGGCATTGGTGCCCATGATGTGGGAATTGTCGTAGACCTCTATGCGCACCGGAGGCCGCTCCAGGCCAAACGTCTCCGCGAAACCGGCAAGCAGGCGGGTCTGCGTCGAGGTCTCGGCCAGCCGGCGGCCGAGTGCCTCGCGCGCGTTTTGCAGCGCATTGTCGGTCAGTTCCTTTTTCTCGCCGCGTTGCGGCACGGAAACAGTGACTTTGCGGCCCGCGCGGGTCGACAGCGCTTCGGCCAGCAACGCCTGTTCGGCAACTTCCTGCGAAAGCAGGACCATCCGCGGCGCCGGCTTGTCGTCGTAAAACTGCGCGATGAACGAGCCCAGCACCTCGGACGCCTCCATCGCGGGATCGGCCTTTGGAAAATAGGCGCGGTTGCCCCAGTTCTGGCCGGTGCGGAAGAAGAACACCTGGATGCCCACCTGCCCGCCTTCCTGGTGGATGGCGAATACGTCGGCCTCATCGACCGTATGCGGGTTGATGCCCTGGTGGCTTTGCACATGCGACAGCGCCGCCAGCCGGTCGCGATAGATGGCGGCGCGCTCGAAATCGAGTGCGTCCGACGCTTCCTGCATGGCGGCCGAAATTTCCGTCTTCACCTTCTGGCTGCGCCCGGAAAGGAAATCCTTGGCCTCGGCCACCAGTCCGGCATAGTCGCCATGCGAGATTTCGCCGGTACAAGGGGCTGCGCACCGTTTGATCTGAAACAGAAGGCAGGGGCGCGTGCGGTTTTCGTAGAACGAATCCGTGCAGCTTCGCAGCAGGAACGCCCGCTGCAGCGAATTGATGGTGCGTCCAACCGCCCCCGCAGAAGCAAACGGGCCGAAATAATCGCCTTTGCGCGAGCGCGCGCCGCGATGCTTGTAGATGCCGGGCGACGGATGATCGCCGGTGAGCAGAATATAGGGAAACGACTTGTCGTCCCGCATCAACACATTGAAGCGCGGCCGCAAGCGCTTGATTAGATTCGCCTCGAGCAGCAGCGCTTCGATCTCGGTGCGGGTGACGACAAACTCCATCGTCACCGTTTCGCGCACCATGCGGCCGATGCGGTTGGTGTGGAACCGCCCCTGCGCGTAATTGGTGACGCGCTTCTTCAGGCTGCGCGCCTTGCCGACATAAAGCACGTCGCCCGCCGCGTTCATCATGCGATAGACGCCGGGCGCATTGGGCAGTTGCTTGACCAGCGTCTGGATGACTTCGGCCCCGACCATGCCGTCGGCATCGCCGACATAGGACGACGACCAGTCTATCGCCGTAAAGGCCACGTCCGAGCCGACCGGCTCAACGGCGGCGGCGACATCGTCCTTTTCTAGGTCGATATCGGGAACGTCGTCGCTGGCACCCAGTCGGTGCGCCTTGTTATCGGGTGTATCGGAGTTCATCAGATTGTTGCCATGGCCAAGCGCTGGCCACGCTGCGGGCCGCTCGTTGCAGTTGCCGGGCAGGTACGATAGTCAATCCGCAGGGAGCGCACGATGGTCTCCGTTTCTTTCATGTCGGCAAGGCACTGGAGATGGACCGACTTGTACATGGTCAAACGCCTATACCAACCGCCGGGGGAACTGCGCCATATATGGGATGTTTCCACGACTTTCGCTGGTCTGGAAAGACTCACTGCCCGACATTACAGGCCCGCTTGCGCGATCAACAGCCCGGTCGGCACGCAGGCCCGCACGATGCTGACATATCCGCTGCCCGCGTTCGAACTGGATGCCTCGCGAAAACCGAATGGGGGCGAAGCCATCTTTAGTGTCAATGATTCAAGCGTCAGAGCCGTCGAGGGAGCAGAGCCTTTTGTCCATGGATGAACAGCAAAGGCCCGTATGTCTTGTCACCGGCGGGGCACGCCGGTTGGGCGCGGCGATTGCCGCCCATCTTAGCCCCCGTTTTGACCTGGCCATCCACTATCGTTCGTCCGGGGATGAAGCCGAGCAACTGGCCAGCCGATTGCGCGGCAAAGTCGGTGCCGTTCATCTGTTTGAAGCCGACCTCGGCGATGCCGTGCAAGTAGCCAGCCTGGTTCCGGACATCGTCCAGCGCATGGGCCGCCTCGATATGGTCGTGTGCAACGCCTCGCAGTTCGACTTCGATACGCCGTCGGATTTCTCCCCTGAAGCCGCCCAGCGGATTCTGGCTGTCAATCTGATTGCGCCGATGGTCCTTGGCCGCGACCTGGCGCTTCACGGCTCGCCGCAAGCCACACTCGTGCACATGCTGGATGGCAAGGTATTTTCGCTCAATCCGGACTATTTCAGCTACAGCCTGGCCAAAGTCGCGCTCAAAGGCGCTATCGAAATGCAGGCGATGCATTTTCGGCGCAAGGTCCGCGTCTGCGGGATCGCGCCCAGCGTCACCCTCCTCAGCGGCGACCAGTCGCCGGAGAATTTCGAGAAAAGCTGGCGTCACACGCTGACTGGCGAAGGCCCTACCCTTCAGGAAATCGGCGGCGCGGTCGAATTCATCTGGGACACCAAATCGCTCAACGGTTCGATCATCACGCTCGACGGCGGACAGCATTTGATGGGCTTGCAGCGCGACGTCGCTTTCATGGTGGATTGACGATGGAAATCACCGAACGAACGGTCATCGTGCGCGACCTTGAGCTGTCCATCAGCATCGGGGTGCATGCCCACGAAAGACAGGCGCCCCAGCGGCTCATCGTCAGCGTGGAAGCGACGATGAAAGGCCAGGGCTTCGCCATCGATGAGATCGCCGCCACGCTCGACTATGACCGGATCTGCGACTTCATCCGCTCGATCGCCGGCGAACGGCACGTCGAGTTGCAGGAAACGGTCGCCCGGCGCGTCCTTGCCTTTGTTCTTTCGCTTCCCGGAGCCGCCTCAGCCGTGGTGGAAACCCGAAAGCCGGACATATTCGACGATTGCGCTTTTGTCGGAGTGCGATTTTGCGGGCGCAACGCATAGCGATTAACGCCCCGAACGAGGCGTAAGAAAGCGTCAATAAATCGGGCGAGACTGTGGCAAAGGGCCTCGATCGGCTTGAAATTCAGCTTGCAGGCTCGCCGAAATGACGCCTGTATCCGGTGCATCCTAAGGGTTTGACCCGTTTTCTGTTGCCAATCGGCAACGCCCGATTTCTGCCTTATTGGCGCCTAGCAATGACCTGTTTTCAGGTTCGCTTCAGCCGCATTTCAGCACGACATTTGGAACCGATGAGCGGCCAGCCCGTTTCTCCTCCCGGACGAGTGGGGGCGCTCACGTCAAAAAGCCTGTGTACGTGGCTCAAGGAGTTACCAATATGAAAGCTAATCTCAAATTTGCGCGGCCGCTCGCGGCGGCCCTTGGGCTCATCGCCTTTGCCGGCGTTCCTGCTTTTGCAGCAGACGTCGTCTCGGAAGAGCCGCCGGCACCGATGCCCATCGCCGAACTGCCGATTGCCTCGTGGGCCGGTCCCTATGCCGGTATCAACCTCGGCTACGGCTTCAGCGGCCGCACCGATGACGGCGGCGACAGCTACAAGACCGACGGCTTCGTCGGCAGCGGTTTCGTCGGCTACAACTGGCAGATGGATAACTTCGTGTTCGGTGCCGAAGGTGAAGTCGGCTACAATGGCGTCAAGGGTAACGACGCGCTGACGGAATCCAAATCGGGCCTCGAGGGTTCACTTCGCGCCCGTCTCGGTTATGCCGTAACGCCTGAAATCCTGCTCTACGGCACGGCCGGCGGCGCGGCCCAGAGCCTGAAGGTATCGGATGCCCTCGGCAGCGACAAGAACACGATGGTTGGCTGGACGGCCGGCGTCGGTACCGACATCAAGCTGACGGACAATGTCTTCGGCCGTGTCGAATATCGTTACACCGATTACGGCAGCAAGGACTTCACCACGCCGCAGTTCGGCACGCGTAGCGTCGATTCGCGTGACAACCGCATCACCTTCGGCGTTGGTATGAAGTTCTAAGCCAAGCGCTCCACTTGGAGACGAAAGGCCGGGCTGAAAAGCCCGGCCTTTTTCATTGCGGTCAATTAGAGCATCGGGCCGAAGTGTTGAACTGGCCTTCCGCCCTACGCAGGCAGGAACGGCTTCAGTTCGGGGAATTTCTCGTCGAACCGCACGGCCCAGCGTGTCAGGCGGCTGCGGCCCTTTTCCCACTCGCCGGCAAAGCGCAGGCCCATATAGGCCAGGCAGGCGCGCAGCGCGATCTGCCCAACCGTTATCTTCTTCGGCAGCTTTGGCGGATTGGCGTTCAGCATGTCGAGGCTGGCCGAAATCTTGGTCCATTGCGCATCCAGCCATGGCTGGAAAACCATTTCTTCAGGCCGAAGCCGGCGCTCGTAGATGATCGACAGGGCGCAGTCGCAAATGCCATCGGCCAGCGCTTCAAGCACCTCGGCGTCGATGCGCTTGTCCGGATTGCGCGGGAACAGCGCGTTTTTCGAACTGCGGTTGAGGTACTGCGTAATGGCGCGGCTGTCGAACAGGCTGCGGCCATCGTCCAGCAACAGCGTCGGGATCTTGCCCAGCGGATTGGCGTCGATCAATTGCGCGGGCTGCTCGCTGGTCTTGACCGGCACGGCATCGATGGCGATCCCGGCATAGGCGGCCGCCATGCGCACCTTGGCGCTGTAAGGCGAAGCGGAGGCATAAAGCAGCTTGGGCATGTGACGTTCCTGTTATTGTGAAATGGGCCTGTTATTGCAAGATGAGCTTGTCCGTACGATACGCGATAGTGTCCGGCCATGAAAATTATCCACCGCGCACGGGCGGCATCACCACCTTGGCCTTGTGGCAAGAGCGCCGATCTACCTCGTCGCAGGCGCGAAAATCGAGATCCTTGGTCATGCAGATTCGCACCTCGCGCAAAAAGCGCCTGTCGCAGGTAACGGCTATGCCATCGGGCGGCAACCCGGCATTGGCGCGAAGGAACGCCACTTCCGCGTCTTCCGGCGAGAGCGTGCGGTAGGCATCCAGCCGTCGAAACTCGGCAGGCACGGCAACTTTCTCGCGCGCGGCGCGAAGCACGTCGAAATAATCGCTCTGGCTCAGCCCTGTGCAGCTTCCATGCTTTTGCCATTCATGCCGGATCAAGCCTGCCGACGGCATCAGGTCATAAAGCGCACGCAGGGTCTGACTGGTAATTTTCGGCTCGTCCGTCCCGCATTTTTGCGGATAGCCGCGCTCGTATTGCGGCCAAAGCCCATGCACGACGAAGGCATAGGGACGCCCGGACCCGCATTGCTGCCGGTTGGCGTCGCCGCCTTCCGCCTCGCAATAACTGGGCGACCAGGACAGCGACAAAACATAGAAATCAAAACCGGTACCTTGCGGCACACCGGGCTTTTTGCGCGGAGAGGTTGCTTCATTCCCCTGAACCGTGGCTGCGTCGGTTTGCGCCGAAGCGCCCTTCGCAACTTCACTCTCGTTTGCGTCGTTGCCGGCCGGTGCGCACGCCGCCAAGCCTAACACGGCCAACGCCAGCGCGGCCGACAATAATTTCCGGCCTCGCCCGGCCATCGGATTCGCCCGTTCAGCGCAGGACGCGGCAACGGCCGTTATAGACCATCCAGCGATCGAAGCCCGCGACGCAGAATTCGACATTGTCGCCGACCGACGCATAGCCCTGACCTTCCTCGATCAGGTACCAGATGGTGCGGTCATGACCGTTGGTCAGCGAAACGGTAGCGCCGCAATAGCGCCGCCCGATCGGCCAGTTGTCGCCGGACGGAAGGTAGCGATGCTGATGGATGCGGCTGAAGTCGCTAATGGCCACCTGCGGCAGGTTCGGCACATTGCGTACCTGATGATTGAACCGCCGGGTGATTTTGCTGAGCACCCAGGGCTGCCCGCAGACGCCAGAATCGCCATTGTCGACATAGCCCGGAAGATCGGCTGCAAAAACCGCCGGCGTGGCGGCAAGCGGAGCGCAGAAGCCGATCAGCGCTGCGAGAAAGGAAGTAGCAAAACGAGTCATCTTGATCTCTTTCGATGCAAGCGCGCACTGTGAGGATTCGCGCGGTTCCGGTCAAGCTGCCGCGAAATTTCGCCACCGCAACGTCAGGCGATTTCACCAGCCAGCCATTCAAGTCCCCAATGCGCCGGTTGTTCCACGACCAGCAGCTTGTGCAAGGCCGGCAACAGGGTGCGAAGCTCGTTTTCCAGCGTGAAAGGCGGGTTGACCACGACCATGCCGCTGCCGTGCAGGCTTGGAACCGGCGATTCCGGCGCGATTTCAAAGGTTACGTCGAGGATTTTCGCAATCCCCGACCTGGCCAGATTTCGGCGAAAGGCAGCGACGGCAGCGCGATCCTTGATCGGATACCACAGCGCATAGATGCCGCCCGGCCAGCGCTTGTACGCCCGCGCCAGCCCATCGATGAGGCGCTCGAACTCGCCCCCTTCCTCGAAAGGCGGATCGATCAGCACCAGGCCGCGCTTTTCCTTCGGTGGCAGATGGGCGCCGAGCGCCAGCCAGCCGTCCAGTTCCATCACCCGGGTCTGGAAATCCCCGTCGAATTGCGTCTTCAGCCTGGCCGCATCCTTGGGATGCAGTTCTATCGCCGAAAGCCGGTCCTGCTTGCGCAGCAAATGTCGCGCGATCAGCGGCGAGCCGGGGTAGCGCTTCATTGCGTTGCCGCCAACGGCCCGAACCGCCGCCAGATAAGGCGCGACCAGCGATGCCGCGTCGGCTTTCATGTCGGCGTCGATCAACCGGCCGATGCCGCCCTTCCACTCGCCGGTCTTTTGCGCCTCCTGCGAGGAAAGGTCGGTGAGACCCGTGCCGGCATGGGTATCGATGACGCGAAAGGCTTTTTCCTTCTGTTTCAGGTACTCGATCAGCCGCACCAGCACGATGTGCTTGACGACGTCGGCAAAGTTCCCGGCATGGTAGGCGTGGCGATAATTCATGTTATGCGGACGAGCCGCCACCCCTGCCCCAGCGCGGCGGCGGTTGCGAGTTCGGGTTTTGGGGCCGCCCGCCCCGACGGTGCCGAAACGCCAGCACGAGGCCGATGAAGCCGATAGCGATCAAGGAGAAACCGATCGGCTGCAGGCGTGGATCGATCGCTTGCGCGTCCGAGCGCAGCACGAGATCGACAGCCTTGATCCGAATGTCGTCGACGTCGCCCTGCCCGACCGTAAATGTGTAAGCCCCGTCGCTCACTTCGGGAATGAGCCCCGCCTCGTCGCGAAAAATCCGGTCCGTTATCTGTGGGCTTTGCTCGCGCGGAGTCGGATTGCCCCTGAATTTCAAGGTGGAGGCAAGCGCCGTCTTGCCGCCATGGTCAGCAGTGAGGGTAAGAACCGCACGGTCGGAAGACAATATCCGGTCAGTATTGGTGGTCAGGTCGACCAGCACGCGCACCGGCGCTTGCGTACTTTTCAGTTGAACATCCTGTGGCTTGAACTGGCCGTTCTCATAGACCCGCCATGTCCCGATCTCGGCACCGGAAAAATTGCGCAGCGACCAGGGATAGATCGCGCCGATCCCCACCCCGGCCAGCAAGATCAGCAGAAACAAAAGGCGCATCGTTTTTCCTGTCCAGAAAGGCGTGGCGCAAAACGCCTTACGCCTTGCGCTCCCAGCGTCGGTCGGCGGCCTGTTGCCAGTAGGTAACGGCGTGGCCGGCCGATTTCATCGTCGTCCAGTGCCCGCGCGCCGCCTCCACCTGGCCGGCATCATGGCCATCGAACAGAAACACCGCCCGCTCGTAGGCATTCAGGTCCGGCGGCACGGCTCCATCGACCAGAAAACGAATTTGCGCGCCATTGTCATTGGCCTCGCTGGTGGTCAACAGCACCGGCTGGTCCGCGGTAAAAGGTTCCCGGTCGGTGCCATGCGCCAGGAACGAATCGTCGCGAAACGTCCACAGATGCTGGTCTAGCGCATCGCGCCGCTCCTCGCTGCCCGTCTGCACCACCGCGCGCCAACCACGACCGATGCTGCGCTCGAGAAGGCCCGGCAGCGCATCTTCAAGCGTCGATTCGGTCATGTGGTAGAACAGAATTTCGGTCAATTCAGCGCTCGTAATTGTCGCGAACCAGCCTGTCCAGAAGCCGGACGCCGAAGCCCGAGCCCCACGACTGGTTGATCTCGCTGGAGGGCGCGCTGATCGCCGTGCCGGCAATGTCGAGATGCGCCCAGGGCGTTTCCTTGACGAAGCGCTTGAGAAATTGAGCGGCGGTGATGGCGCCGCCAAAACGGCCCCCGATATTCTTCATGTCCGCGTTCTTCGAATCGAGCAGCTTGTCGTATTCCGGACCGAGCGGCAGGCGCCACACACGCTCCTGCGTGGCCTGGCCGGCGGCGCTCAGTTGCCCGGCCAGTTCGTCGTCGTTGGAAAACAGACCGGCATGGTGCTGGCCCAGCGCCACCATGATGGCCCCGGTCAGCGTGGCCAGGTTGACCATGAATTTCGGCTCGAAACGGTCGTTGCAGTACCAAAGCGCGTCGGCCAGCACGAGACGGCCTTCGGCATCGGTGTTCAGCACCTCGATGGTCTGGCCGGACATGGACGTCACGATGTCGCCGGGGCGCTGCGCATGCCCGTCGACGGCATTCTCGACCAGCCCGATAATGCCGACGACATTGGCCTTGGCCTTGCGTGCCGCAAGCGCGTGCATCAGCCCGGTGACAGCGGCGGCCCCGCCCATGTCGCCCTTCATGTCCTCCATGCCGGAAGCCGACTTGATCGAATTGCCGCCCGTATCGAAGGTCACGCCCTTGCCGACGAAGGCGATGGGCTTTTCCTTGGCCTTGCCGCCGTTCCACTGCATCACCGCCAGCCGCGCACCACGCGGCGACCCCTGCGCGACGCCCAGCAGCGAGCCCATGCCGAGCTTCTTCATTTCCTTCTCGGTGAGGATTTCGACCTTGACGCCGAGCGCCGTCAATTCCTTCGCCTTTTCGGCGAATTCGATCGGCCCAAGCGTGTTGGCCGGCTCGTTGACGAGATCGCGCGCCAGGAAAACGCCGTCGACCACCGCCTCCATGTCGGCGAAAGCCTTCTTGGCCTTGGCGGGATCGGCGCACTGGATGGTCACCTTGGCCGGCTTTTTGGCGCGGCCCTCGGCGTCGTCCTCGTCCTTCTTGGTCTTATATTTGTCGAACGCATAGCTGCGCAGCAGCAGGCCCGCCGCAAGGCTGGCGGCATCTGCCGCGCCAGCCGGACCATCCACGACGACCACGATCTCCGCGGCCTTGCGCAACGCGGCCGCGATGGTGCCGCCGAGCTTCAGCCAGTCATACTCGTCGAGCGGCGATTTCTTGCCGGTCCCCACGACAACGAGCCGGTCGAGGGTCGTCCCCTCCGGCGTCAACACCTCGACCGTGCTCGCGAATTTTGCGGAAAATCCCGCTGCAGGGAACGCACGATCGAGCACCCGGCCCGGATCACAGGCACGCGCGGCTTCGCCAAGCGCCCCATTTTCGCCCGCCAGCACAAAGACACTGCCTTTCGTGGGAGCGGCGAACTTGGCGAAGGAAACGGAAGGGCGCGTATTCATGTCTGTCGGCTTTCGGAACAATGCTGAATGGAGCGCGACATTTGGTCGTTTTGGGGCGTTTGGCAATAGTTGGACGGTCGCAGCGGCAAATTTGCGCGATTTGCGTCAGGGCTATTTGTCTCATGACCTGCGCTCCCCTTTACCTGCGGCCGCCTGTTAACCATCTATCTTTTCCCTTCCTTATCCAATATTGCCGACACTGCGGCCTACCGGGACACGCTTGGGGTGCAACGGAACCCAGGCCAGTCCGGTTGTGCAAGCGACGCCGGACAGATACTTTGTGCGGAGGCATGATGCCGGTCGAATGCAGCCGAGAACCAGACTGAATGAAGGTCGTCGAACGCTACATCATGCGGCGCACATTTGCGCTTTTCATGGGAACGCTCCTGTGGACGCTGGCGATCGTCTGGACGACGCAGGTGCTGGCGCGCATCGATCTTGTTACCGATAGCGGCCAGTCGGCACTGACATTCTTTCAACTCGCCACGTTCATCCTGCCGTCCATCATCCCGATCGTCGTGCCGTTTGCGCTGGTCGTCGCGGTAGCCCAGACGCTGAGCACGATGAACGCCGATTCGGAACTGGTGATCATAAGTGCCGCCGGCGCCTCACGGCTCGCCGTGGTCCGGCCGATCTTGCTGCTTGCCATTGCCGCCGGCCTGTTTTGCTTTGTCATCCACAACGGCATCGATCCCTACGCGCGCCAGAAGAACCGCGACCTCATTGCCTCGGCCCGCGCCGACTTCCTCGCCCTGATTATTCAGGAAGGGACGTTCCGCAAGGTCGATGACGGGCTTTTCGTGCAGATTGGCGAGCGATTGCCCGATGGCCGGTTGGGCGGGATCTTTGTCGCCGATTCGCGACAGCCAAACGTCGATCTCATCTATTACGCCAAGACCGGCGCCGTCATCGATCGCGGCGACAAGAAGGTGCTGCTGATGAACGACGGCGTCGTCCACCGCAAGTCGCCGTCGGACGACGTGTCGGTCATCCGCTTCACCTCCTACGCGTTCGACCTTTCGGCATTCAGCCCCAACAATCCGGGCAAGATCCTCCTGCCGAAGGACCAGACGACGCAATATTTGCTGAATCCCGATCCCAATGACCCGGTCTACAAGCAGGAACCCGATCTTTACCAGACGGAACTCAACAAGCGCTTCTCCGAATGGCTTTTCCCGATAGCCTTCGCGCTGATCGCCCTGGCGGTCGCCGGCGACGCCAAGTCCCATCGCGAGGCGCGCATCCATCCCCTGATCACGGCCATCGTCATCTGCCTCGTGGTGCGCTGGCTTGCCTTTTTCGCCGAGGGCGAATCCAAGAGCGAGCCGGTGCTCGGCTATCTGATGTATGCGATACCCATCCTGGCGTCGCTCGTATCTATCCTGTTCATTCGCGCGCAGAAAACCATGGAACTGCCGATGAACTGGATCGACTCCAGCCTTGCCGCCGGGCGTCGTCTGCGTAAGCACGCGGCAGCCGTCAGGACCCGTCTCTTCGGCGGCCCCACCCCCCGCCAGGGAGCGGCATGATGGGTTGGACGCTCGGCCGATACTTCTTCTTCCGCTATGCGAAAATCACGGCGTGGTTTTTCCTTGGCATTTTTGCCTTGATCTTCCTGATCGACTTTACCGAAATGACCGGGCGCACGGCGCGCCTGCCCGGCTTCACCTACCAGACGGGATTGATGATTTCGGCCTTTCGGGTGCCGATGATCATGCTGCAGACGGTGCCGTTCGTCGGCCTGTTCTCCGCCATGGCGACGCTCGTCTCGCTCAACCGCAAATACGAACTGGTCATCGCCCGCTCGGCCGGCATATCCGCCTGGCAGTTCCTGCTGCCGTGCTGCATCGGCGCGCTGGCGTTCGGCGTGCTTTCGGTCGGCGTGCTCAACCCCATCGCCGCCTACGGCTTTTCCCGCTCCGAGCAGTTGGAAAGCAGCCTCAGTTCCGGCAAATCCAATGCCATTTCCGCCGCATCGGCCCCGTGGATACGGCAAAAAACGGCGTCCGGCGACACCATCATCGGAGCCCACGCCATCCTCAACCAGGGCCTGGAGATGGCGGACGCCTCGTTTTTCATCTTCGATCAGGAAGGCAACATCGCGGAACGGAAGGATGCCCGGCACGTCTATCTTCGCGATGGCTATTGGGACCTGCAGGACGTCAAGATCTTCCGGGAGGGCAAGGCTGCCGAGAGCCGGCCGGAAGACCGCGTGCCGACCAACCTCAAGCCGGAATTCGTCCAGGAACGCCTTGCAAGGCCCGAAACGATCCCGTTCTACAAACTGCCGGGGAAAATTGATGTTGCCCGCTCTTTCGGACTTAGGGCAAATGCCTTCGCCATGCAGTTTGATTCCCTGATGGCGCTGCCCTTCCTGCTTCTGGCAATGACGCTGATCGCGGCGACGGTATCGATGCGATTTGCCAGAATGGGACAGTCGGCAACAATGATTTTGGGTGGTGTCTTTGCCGGGTTTCTGCTTTATGTCGTATCGGTCCTGGTCAAGGCTTTCGGGGTGGCCGGATTCGTTCCGACTGTCGTGGCTGCCTGGTTCCCTGTAGTTGTATCGATGTTTTTTGGGGTTACGTTCCTGCTGTACAAGGAAGATGGCTAGTGGAAAGGGCTGTGTTGCGTAGGCGTAAGGCCGCCCGTTTGACGCATCTTTATGGCGCGACGGCCTTGGCTTGCCTTTTTTCCTGCGCCTTCCCGGCAGTTCCGGCCTTCGCCCAGGATCTGACCGCGCTGGCGCCCGAGGTTCAACCCGGCTCGCAGATGCTGCTGGAAGCCGACACTCTGGTCTATGACAACGACGCCCAGACCGTCACCGCTGTCGGCGGGGTACAGATCGACTATGCCGGTAACCGGCTGGTTGCCCAGCGTGTTACCTATGACCGCAAGTCCAAGCGGCTGGTCGCCAGCGGCAACGCCCAACTGGTCAACAGCGACGGCACCAAGGTTTATTCGGAACATATCGACATCACCGACGATTTCGGCAACGGCTTCATCAACGCGCTGCGCGTGGAAACCCCCGACAAGACCTACATGGCGGCCGAGAGCGCCGAGCGCATGGGCGGCATCCTCACCACGTTCCACAACGGCGTCTATACCGCGTGCGAACCGTGCGAGGACAAACCGAACAAACCCGCGCTGTGGCGCATCAAGGCGCGCAAAGTAATCTGGAACGGCGAAAAGAAGACGATCCGTTTCGAGCAGTCGAATTTCGAGTTCTTCGGTTTCCCCATTGCCTATCTGCCGGCGTTCGAAATCGCCGATCCGACGGTCAAGCGCAAAAGCGGCTTCCTGATCCCCGGCATCCGCTACAAGAGCGAGATGGGCGTCGGAGTTACCGTTCCCTACTATTTCGCGCTGTCCCCCACCTACGATTTGACGGCCAAGGGAACCTATTATTCCAAGCAGGGCTTTTTGGGTGAAGCCGAATGGCGCCAGCGATTCAACAACGGCGAATACTCGCTGAAGATGGCCGGTATCCACCAGAACGATCCACAGGCGTTCGACGCCAATACGGTTGATTCCGGCGCGGCCGGTGATCCGACCAAGTTCCGCGGCATGATGGGCACCAAGGGCCATTTCGCCATCAATTCGCGTTGGGATTTCGGCTGGGACATCCTCGCCCAAACCGACAAGAACTTCTCGTACACCTATGACATCGATGGCTATAAGGACTACTACCATCGTTCGGAAGTGTATCTGACCGGCCTGAACGACCGTAACTATTTCGACTTGCGCGCCATGCGTTTCCAGGTTCAGGAATCGGCTCTCGACAGTTCCAGTTCGTCGGTAAACAGGTCGCAGCCCTGGGTTCTTCCCTCGCTCGACTATGCCTACATTCCAGAAACGCCGCTGGCCGGCGGCCAATTGTCCTTCAACCTCAACGCCAGGGCGCTCCACCGCGACTCGCTGGATAGAGCGTTTACCCTTGGCACCGCCGATGTCCAGCGCCTCGGCGGCATCGAAGGCGATTCCGGCCGCATCACCGCCGAAGCGGAGTGGAAACGTACCTTCATAACCGATGGTGGCCTGGTGATCACGCCGATGCTCGCCTTCCAGGCGGACGCCAATTACGTCAACGCTTCGACAGGTTCGATCGCGGCCGTCAACTCGATGGCCAACAATCCGCTGATCGACACGACAGCCGACACGCGCTCGACCTTCAGCCGGTTCATGGCCACCGCCGGACTGGAATTGCGCTATCCGATCCTGTTTGCGATGGGCACTTCAAGCCACATCCTGGAGCCGATGGTGCAGACCTTCGCCCGCCCCAACGAGCAATATGTCGGTGGACTGGGAATTCCCAACGAAGATGCGCAGAGCTTTGTCTTCGATGCGACGACGCTGTTCGAACGCGATAAATTCTCCGGCTACGACCGCGTCGAGGGCGGCACCCGCGCCAATGTCGGCCTGCGTTATTCGGGCAGCTACAACAATGGCTGGTCCACCCACGCCGTATTTGGTCAATCGTACCAGCTTGCCGGGCTCAATTCCTTCGATACGCCCGACCTGGCCAACGTCGGCGCCTATTCGGGGCTGGAAACGGATACATCGGATTTCGTTGGCCTCGCGGGCATAGCCAGCCCCAGCGGTTTTTCCGCCTCTGTCGGCGGCCGTTTCGACGAAAAGACCTTCGAAGCGCGCCGCACCGAAGTGCGCGCGGCCTATAGCGGATTTCCGGTTTCGCTGGCCACCAGCTATACCTTCATTCAGGCACAGCCGCTTTACGGTTTCGAAAACGACCGTCACGAGACCTCGCTCAGCGGAACCTTCAAGCTGGATCAGAACTGGAGCGTATTCGGCGCTGGCACCTACAACATCGAAGACCATTACATGGCCAGCAAAGGGGCAGGCTTCTCCTACGCGGACGAATGCTTCACCTATCTGATGACTTTTTCAGAGACACTGGCAAGCAAGACGGCGAAACCTTCGCAAACCGTCGGGTTCAATATCTCGTTCCGCACGATTGGCGACTTCGGGTCTGCGTCCGCTGCAATGGCGCAATGACGGTTGCGGCAACCGACATTGTTTCGCCTCATAAAACAGGCACAGGGTTGCCGCATTCACGCCAGAGATTTAGCCCGGGATGAAATCGGAATGCGTTCGATGAGGAAATATTTGTTTTCGGCCGGATTTGCGCTTTTAGCCGCAATGACCGCCGTTTCCGTCACCGCGACGACGCCGCAGGCCTTCGCCAACACGATCGCGTATGTGGTCAACGATGTGCCGATCACCTCCGTCGACATCAAGCACCGGCAAGCCTTTTTTCGCCTGCAGCGCCGCAAGGGCGATGCGGCCAATGAAATGATCGAGCAAACCCTGCGGCTTGGCGAGGCGAAACGGTTGGGCATTCGCATCAGCGACACCCAGGTAAACGAGGCCTATGCGCGCTTTGCTTCCTCCAACAAGATGAAGGTTTCGCAACTGGACGGCGTTATGGCGCAGGCCGGGGTGACCAAGCAACATTTCAAGGAATTCATCCGCGCGCAGATGGCCTGGAACCAGGCGCTCGGCGCCCGGTACCGCGCCGAACAGGGCGGCAGCGGCACCAGCGAGCAGGAGATGGTGCGGCGAATGCTGGAAAAAGGCGGCGACAAGCCCAGCGCGACCGAATACATGCTGCAGCAGGTTATCTTCGTCGTCCCCGCCGCCGAGCGGAAATCGACAATGGGCAAGCGCAAGCGTGAGGCCGAGGCGATGCGGGCCCGTTTCAACGGATGCGAGAACACGCACCAGTTCGCCAAGGGCCTGATGGACGTCACCGTTCGCGATCTCGGCCGTGTCCTCGCGCCCCAATTGCCGCCGGAATGGGCCGACCAGATCAAGAAGACAAAGACCGGCGGCGCTACCACGGTCCGTGAAACAGAGCGGGGCGTCGAATTCATCGGCATCTGTTCCTCGCGCGAAGTATCGGACGACAAGGTCGCGCAGATGGTCTTCCAGGCCGAGGGCAAGTCGGACGACAAGGCCGATGCGCTCAGCGTAAAATACCTCGGCGAGTTGAAGGCGAAAGCCCGCATCGTCAAGCGCTGACGGCCGGCCGTGACCGTGCATGACGTCCCGCTGGCCCTCAGTGTCGGTGATCCGGCGGGTGTCGGACCGGAAATCGCCCTTGCCGCATGGGCGAGACGCAAGGCCGACGCCGTACCCGCCTTCTATCTGCTTGCCGACCCGGCTCTCTTGAAAGCGCGAGCCCAACGGATCGGCGCCACTGGCGACATTATACAGACCACGCCGGCGCAAGCCGCTTCCGTCTTCGGCAGTGCCCTGCCCGTTGCCGCGCTGGAAGCCAGCTTCACGGATACCCCCGGCCAGCCTGACCGGGCCAATGCGGCGGGTATCATCGAGGCCATCGACCGCGCCGTTGCCGATTGTTTTGCTGGTCGGGCTGCCGCTGTCGTCACCTGTCCCATCGCCAAGAAGCCGCTCTACGATGCCGGTTTCCGCTTTCCCGGCCACACCGAATATCTGGCGCATCTGGCGTCGCTGCACACCGGCAACGAAGTCATGCCGGTGATGATGCTCGCCGGCCCCGATCTGCGCACCGTTCCGGTCACCATCCATATTCCGCTGGCCGATGTGCCCAAGGCGCTGACCCGCGAACTGATCCTCGCCACCGTCCGTATCACCGCGCTCGATCTTAAAGACCGCTTCGGGCTGAAAAATCCACGCATCGCGATTTCGGGCCTCAACCCGCATGCGGGCGAAGGCGGCGCGATGGGCAGCGAGGACGAATACATCGTGCGCCCCGCCGTCGAACAGTTGCGCGCCGAGGGCCTGGACGCGTTCGGCCCGCTGCCGGCCGACACGATGTTCCATCCCCGAGCCCGCGCCGGCTATGACGTAGCCATCTGTATGTATCACGACCAGGCGCTTATCCCGGCCAAGGCGCTGGCTTTCGACGAAGCGGTGAACGTAACGCTCGGCCTGCCCTTCATCCGCACCTCGCCCGATCACGGCACCGCCTTCGACATTGCCGGCAAGGGCATCGCCCGCCCCGACAGCCTGATCGCAGCGCTGAAACTCGCCCGACTCCTGGCCGACACGAAGCCCGCCGCATGAGCATCGACGGGCTGCCGCCGCTCCGCGAAATCATCGACCGCCACGGCCTTCAGGCCAAGAAGGCGCTCGGCCAGAATTTTCTGCTCGACCTCAACCTGACCGGCAAGATCGCGCGCAGCGCCGGCGACTTGTCGCAATGCACCGTCATCGAGGTCGGCCCCGGGCCGGGCGGCTTGACCCGCGCGCTGCTGATGAACGGCGCACGCCACGTCGTCGCCATCGAGCGCGACGAACGCTGCCTTGCAGCGCTTGAGGAAATATCCGCCCACTATCCGGGCCGGCTGGAAGTGCTTTCGGGCGATGCCATGAAAGCCGATTTCGCCAGTCTGTCGGGCGGCGAGCCGACCAAGATCGTCGCCAATCTGCCCTACAACATCGGCACCGAACTTCTGGTGCGCTGGCTGACGACCGAAAAATGGCCGCCCTTCTACACCTCCATGACGCTGATGTTCCAGCGCGAGGTGGCCGAACGCATCGTGGCGAAGCCCGGCAGCGACGCCTATGGCAGGCTGGGCGTGCTGGCCGGTTGGCGTTCGGAAGCAAGCATCAGCTTCTATGTGCCGGCGCAAGCCTTCACGCCGCCGCCCAAGGTCACGTCCTCGGTCGTACATCTGGTGCCGCGCGCGACACCCTTGCAAGCCGAGGTGAACAGGCTGGCGCGCGTGACCGAAGCGGCCTTCGGCCAGCGCCGAAAGATGCTGCGGCAAAGCGTGAAAAGCCTCGGCGGCGAGGCCCTGCTCAACAGCGTCGGCATCGATCCGACCCGCCGCGCCGAAACGCTGAGCATCGAGGAGTTCGTGCTGCTGGCCAACGCCGCGCGGTTTTAACTTTTAGCATCGGAACAACCCGAAAACCGGCAACCACTTTCGGTCCGATGCTCGCTCAACGCGCCAGCGAAAACAGCGCATCGCAGTCGAGATGCGTTTCCAGTTCCCCTGCGATTTCATCCAGCGCGCGCTCGACCTCGGCGCGGTAATCGATACCGCCACCCTTGACGCCAAAACTTTCGAGGAATTTTCCACGAAAGCCATCGGCTGAAAACAGCCCATGCAGGTAGGTGCCGAACACGCGGCCATCGGCCGATATGGCGCCGTCCTCGACGCCATCGACGATCGTGGCTGGCCGAAGCGTATCCGGCCCGGTCGTGCGGCCAAGGTGGATTTCATAACCGTCCAGCGCCACATCGAACGGAACCGAATGCGCGGCTACCTTTCGCACCGTCTTTTCCGGCTCCATCACCGTTTCCACATCGAGCAGGCCAAGTCCCTGCGCCTCGGTCACGCTGCCCTCGATGCCGTGCGGATCGCGCACCACGCGGCCCAGCATCTGAAAACCGCCGCAAATGCCGACGACATGCCCGCCCCGCTTTACATGGTTCGCCAGGTCACGATCCCAGCCATTCTCGCGAAAAAACAGGAGATCGCGGATGGTCGATTTCGAGCCGGGAATGATCACCAGCCCGGCATCTTCAGGCAAGCGCTGGCCGGGCGGCACGAACACCACCTCCACCTGCGGTTCGGCCTTGAGCGGATCGAGATCGTCGAAATTGGCAATGCGCGAAAGCATCGGCACGGCCACTTTCAGCGCGCGCTTTTCGCCCGGCGCGAGCCTGTCCAGCACCACGGAATCTTCGGATGGCAGGCGCGCCGCCGCCTTCAGCCACGGCACGACGCCGAAACAACGCCAGCCAGTGAATTTTCCGATGGAAGAAATGCCGTCTTCGAACAGCGAAACGTCGCCGCGAAACTTGTTGATGAGATAGCCGGCCACCATGCGCCGGTCTTCCTCCGGCAGAATAAGATGCGTGCCGGCAACCGAGGCGATCACCCCTCCCCGGTCGATGTCGCCAACCAGAACGACAGGCACGTTCGCGCGCGTCGCAAACCCCATATTGGCGATGTCGCGGCTTCTGAGATTGATCTCGGCTGGCGACCCCGCCCCTTCGACAATGACAAGGTCCGCGCCTTCGTTCACCTTCGCCCACGAATGCAGCACGGCGTCCATCAGCTGCCCTTTCAGGCCCTGATAGTCTCGCGCTTTCGCCTCGCCGAACACTTTTCCCTGCACGATGATCTGCGAACCGATGTCGCTCTGCGGCTTCAGCAGCACCGGACTCATATGCACCGTCGGCTGCACCCCGCAGGCAAGCGCCTGCAGCCACTGCCCGCGCCCGATTTCGCCGCTCATTCCCGGTTCCTCCGGAATGTCGGCGACGGCGGCGTTGTTCGACATGTTCTGCGGCTTGAACGGCCGCACCTTCATGCCACGGTTCTTGGCCGCCCGACAAAGCCCGGCGACCAGCACGGTCTTGCCGACATCCGAGCCCGTTCCCTGCAGCATGATCGCTTTGGCCATTGCTTTTTTCCGCTCTCCGCCGTTCCTAAACCCGGCGTGCCGGGGTTGCGCGGCGGCATCATTGGGCTAGATTGGCCTCAGCGCATAACCAAAAACGACAGGCTGGCGACAAGTCAGGAACATCAGCGAGGACGCCATGGACGCTGCAGTCGATGCGACCGCCGGCCAATTCGAACTCACCGAAGACCAGCGCGCAATCCAGGAGATGGCGCGGGCCTTTGCAGCCGACCGTGTTGCGCCGAACGCGCTGCAATGGGACAGCGACCGGCACTTTCCAGCCGACGTGATTCGCGAAACCGGGCCGCTCGGCCTCGGCGGCATCTATGTCAGCGACGACGTCGGCGGATCGGCGCTGGGGCGGCTGGATGCCGTACTGGTTTTCGAGGCACTGGCGCATGCCTGCCCCGGCTTTTCGTCGTTCATCTCGATCCACAACATGGCCGCCTCGATGATCGACCGCTTCGGCAGCGAGGAGCAGCGCCAGCATTTCCTGCCGAAGCTGACCTCGATGGAATGGCTGGCAAGCTATTGCCTGACCGAGCCCGGCTCCGGTTCCGATGCGGCCGCACTGAAGACGCGCGCCGTAAAAAGCGGCGGCGATTATGTGCTGAACGGCACCAAGCAATTCATCTCCGGCGCCGGCGACAGCGACCTCTATGTCGTCATGGTACGCACCGGCGCGGATGGCCCAAAAGGCATCTCCACCATCGTCGTGCCCAAGGATGCGCCGGGGCTTTCCTTCGGCGGGCTTGAACACAAGATGGGCTGGCACATGCAGTCCACCCGTCAGGTCGTCTTCGAGGACTGCAAGGTGCCGGCGCAAAACCTGCTTTCCAATGAGGGCGCAGGGTTTGGTATCGCCATGGCCGGGCTCGACGGCGGCCGGCTCAACATTGCCGCCTGTTCGCTAGGCGGCGCGCAATCCGCGCTCGACAAGGCGCTGGCCTATGCCGGCGAGCGCAAGGCTTTCGGCAAGACCATCGACCAGTTCCAGGCGCTGCAATTCAAGTTGGCCGACATGGAGACGGAATTGCAGGCGGCCCGCATCTTCCTCTACGCGGCCGCATCCAAACTGGATCGAAAAGCGCCGGACGCGTCGAAATGGTCGGCCATGGCAAAACGCTTCGTCACCGATGCCGGCTTCGACATCGCCAACCAGGCGCTCCAGGTTTTCGGCGGCTACGGCTATCTGCACGATTATGGCGTCGAGAAACTGGTGCGCGACCTGCGCGTCCACCAGATCCTCGAAGGCACCAACGAGATCATGCGGGTCATCATCGCGCGGCATCTCATCGGCCGCTGAATTTTCGCCGCTAAAACTTCCGGGAGAACTAAATGACCACCATCGCGTTCATCGGCCTTGGCAATATGGGCAACCCCATGGCCGCCAACCTCGTCAAGGCTGGTCACGAGGTACACGGTTTCGACCTGATGCCGGAAAATCTGACGGTTGCGCACGAGCACGGCATTACGGTGATGGCCAATGCCGTGGCTGCGGTGAAGGACGTGGACGTGGTCATCACCATGCTGCCGGCCGGAAAGCATGTGTTGTCGGTCTATGGCGACATCGCGCCCAAGGCGACGCCCGGCGCGCTGTTCATCGATTCGTCCACCATCGACGTCGAATCGGCGCGAAAGGCGCACGCTATCGCCCAAAAACATGGGCTGCTGTCGGTCGACGCCCCGGTTTCCGGCGGCACGGGCGGGGCAAATGCCGGCACGCTCACCTTCATGGCCGGCGGCGCGAAGGACGCCTTCGCCAAGGCCGAGCCGATCCTGCAAGCCATGGCCGGGCGCATCGTCCATTGCGGCGAAGATGGCGCCGGCCAGGCGGCAAAAATCTGCAACAACATGATCCTCGGCATTTCCATGATCGGCGTCGCCGAGGCCTTCGTGCTCGCCGAAAAGCTCGGCCTGTCGCATCAGGCGCTGTTCGACGTCGCCTCGACCTCGTCAGGTCAATGCTGGTCGCTGACGACCTATTGTCCGGTTCCCGGTCCGGTTCCCGCCTCGCCCGCCAACCACGATTACAAGCCGGGCTTCGCCGCAAGCCTGATGCTGAAGGATCTGAAGCTGAGCCAGGAGGCAGCCCAGGGCGCGGGCGCGGTGACCCCGATGGGCGCGGAAGCCGCCCAGCTTTATGCGCTGTTCAACGCACAAGGCCACGGCGGAGCGGACTTTTCCGGCATCATCAACTTCCTGCGCGGACGTGCCGGATAGCGCACGAATCTATCTTCGCTTTTTATGCCCTATCCGGCGAAAAAGATTACAAATTTAGGTTTGATTAAGCTCTCGATAACCACGCGGTAACGATGTGCCTGTAGAACGGATGGCAAGGCGGACATACAGCACCGCCCACCGCTCCGGATCAGGTTCTGCGTACCGGAGCAGTTAAGTTTCGCAATGTTCGAGTAGCGAAACGCCATGCGTATCTGGCAAAGCCGCGTACCCTTCCGGGACGCGGTTTTTGCGTTCAGGTGCTCTCTATTTCAGCATGATCTGACCCGAAAACCGGTGCCCATTTTTCGGGATCATGCCTTGGCAGATAATCTGCGAAAATTGGCCTTTACCGTGCGGCCCGCTGGCCGCAGCGCCGCTTCGATCGAGCGCTCGACCGCGACGCCGTTCAGCACAGAGGGCGTGCGACCGGACATGACTTCTGGCCAGAACGCCGCCATCGAACCGACCATCGACATCTGCGCGGCAAAAATGCCGTCCACCGTCGCCAGCGCCTTTTCCGAAACGGCGCGGCCCGTCTCGCCTTGCCATGGCGTTTGCCGGCTGGCCTCTTCGGCCATGATCGGCAGCCGCATCATGGCGACCATCGGCGCCAGCATGAACGCGCTGCCCGTCGACGCGGCGCGCTGCACCGCGATGGAACTGCGTGACTTTCTCATGAAATTCGCTCTTTCAAAATGGCGGGACTCACAGACCCGCCACCAATAAGTTATGGCTGCGTCTTTAGTTCCGCAACCAGATCGGGAGTTCCGCAACCGGATCGGGCAAAATTCAGCCCCGCCGCAAATCCGCTTCGGCAAGGTCGAGCGCCTTGGCGATGCGGTCACACGCCATGTCGATGATGGCGCGGGACCAGATCAGCGGCGGCGAAAGGATCATCGTGTCGCCGGTCGCGCGCATCATCATGCCTTGCGCGATGGCATGGTCGCGCACGGCGACGGCAGCACTACCGACTGGCTCAAACCGCTGCTTGGTCGCCTTGTCCTTGACGATCTCGATCGCTCCCATCAGCCCGAACGAGCGCACCTGGCCGACCAGTCCATGGCCGCCGATGCGCTCCTGCAAGGTTTTGGCGAAATACGGGCCGGTATCCGTCCTGACCCGCTCGACCAGCCCCTCCCGCTCAATGATTTCCAGGTTCTTCAGCGCCACCGCGCACGCCACCGGATGCCCCGAATAAGTATAGCCGTGGTTGAACTCGCCACCTTTTTCAACCAGCGTGGCGGCGATCCGGTCGCCGACCAGCAGGGCCGACAAGGGCTGGTAGCCGGAGGTCAGCGCCTTGGCCGTCGAGATGGTGTCCGGCTCGATGCCGAACGACTGCGCCGCGAACCATTCGCCGGTGCGGCCATAACCGGTGATGACTTCGTCCAGCATCAACAGCACATCATATTGGCGGCAGATGCGCTGCACCTCGGGCCAGTAGCTCATCGGCGGGATCTTGACCCCGCCCGCCCCCATGATCGGCTCGCCGATGAAGGCCGCGACCTTGTCCGCGCCCGCTTCGAGGATGGCGTCTTCGACCGCTTTCGCCGCGCGCAGGCCAAAATCGTGATCGCTTTCGCCCGGCAACGCCAGTTCGTAGGCGTAGGGCATCATCACATGGACGATGTTCGGCACCGCCCCGCCAAGTTGCTGGTGCATGCCCTCCATGCCGCCCAGCGAAGTGCCGGCTACCGTCGAGCCGTGATAGGCGTTGTGGCGCGAGATGATGCGGTTTTTCTCTGGCTTGCCTTCAAGCGCCCAGAAATGGCGCACCAGCCGAAGCGCCGTGTCGTTGGCTTCCGAGCCGGAAGAGCCAAAAAATACATGGTTGATGGATTTCGGCGCCAGTTCCGCCAGCTTCTTGGCCAGAAGCACAGGCGAAGGCGTCGAGCATTTGAAGAAGGAATTGTAGTAGGGCAACTCCTTCATCTGCGCATAGGCGGCGTCCGCCAACTCCTCGCGGCCATAGCCGACATTCACGCACCACAGCCCGGCCATGCCGTCGAGAAGCTCAGCCCCTTCCGAATCGTAGATATACGGCCCCTCGGCGCGTGTGATGATACGCGACCCGGCCTCGCGCAATTCCTTGTGGTCGGTGAAGGGATGGAGATGATGCGCGGCATCGATCTGCTGCAACTGCTTCAGCGAATAATTCTGATATGTCATGGAGTTAACCTCTCCTCTTGACTCAAATTGGCAATTCCTTGCCGTGAAGGATCAGTCAGAGGAACACGGGCGGCGAATAGCCGATGCGAGCGCACAACCGCAGGAGATCGGCGCGAAGCGTTCGCGGCGACGGCGTCGATGCGTAGTGGCTTTTCGGCCGTGCGTTGAGCCGCATGATCAACATGTCGTACCCTACCGCATCATTTCCGAAAACCGGAAACGATTATTTAAAGCATGTCTCCCGAAAGTGGGAACCGGTTTCGAGGTAAAGACATGCAAGAAAACAAAGACCTAAAGCTCGGCAAGCGAATCTGAAAGATCGCGACGTGCTTTAGAGCGGTCATTCGCGTCGGCGGACAAACGAGCGGAACGTCGAAAAGACGATCAGGATGGCGCTCAGCACGGCGATCAGGATCGGAAGCCCGGCAGGCCCCACCATCTGCATGACGAAACCGGCGGTCGGCGGCCCGATCATGCCGCCGACGCCCCACATGAGGCCGAAGGCGGCGTTGCCGGCAACCAGCGCCGAGCCGGAAAAGCGGTTGCCCATCTCGACCAGCGCCATTGTATAGACGCCGTAGCCCACCCCGCCCATGATTAGCAGCAACGGTCCTTGCAGCGGCGTCGTGATGATGAACGGCAACAGCAGCGCTCCGATAAGGTTGGTAAGCGCGCAGGCAACGATCATTTTGCGCCCGCCGAAACGCTCGGCCATCAGGCCAAGCGGAATCTGCACCACGATATTGCCGATCGACATGACGCCGATCAGCGTCGCCAGCGTCGCCTCCGGCAAGTGGTAGCCCGCGCCGAACACCGGCAGAAGCGAGTAGATGCTCTGCTGGTTCGCGGATGAAACCACCACGGCCAGCAACAGGGTGGGCGCGACCATCCAGAAGTGCAGGATGCCGCCATGGCGGACACCGTCGTCAAAGCTGTTCAACCTGCTTGCGGTGAGAAACAGAATAAACGCACAGCCTAGAAAGCCGAAAATGCCGACAAGCAGCGGCGGCCACCCGTCCGTGCCAAGCAGCGCCAGCGACAGCGGCCCGGTGGCATAACCGGCCCCGGTGATGGCGTTGAACACGCCCAGTATGCGACCCCGTCGCGCCGCCGGCGCCAGCGCGATCAGCCATACTTCACCCAGGATATAGAGCGGGTTGACGGCAAGCCCGATGAGAAAGCGTGCCGGATACCAGGCCAGCCAGTTCTGGGTCAGCCCGACGAACAGGAACAGCAAGGCCGCCGAAGCAGCACTTCCAACCGCCAACCCGCGCGCGCCCAGGAGCCGCACCAGCGCCGGCACGAACAACGACGAGCACATCAGGCCCAGCGGCGTCATCGCCGCCGAAAGGCCGATGGCGCTGGCGGAAATGCCCTGCTTCTGCATCAGGAAGGTGAACAGCGGATTGCTCAGCCCCTGCGCCACGCCGAATACGGTAACGCTGGCGATAACGCCGAAAAGCGCGCCGACAGGCATTCTCGCTTCCGGGGCTGCCTCGGCGGTCATCTGCCCGCCTTGTGGCGCCAGAGCGCGACGCCGGTAGCGCCGGCCAGCACAAAACAGACGATGCCAAGCGTCAGCGGCAGGCCCTGTGCGCCGAACGACCCCATGGCGGTCCCGCCCAGCGGCGGCATAATAATGCCGCCCACACCCCAGACCATCGCGAAAGCGGCGTTTCCAGCCATCATCGTCTTGCCGGTGAAGCGCTCGCCCAGTTCGACGATCGACATCGTATAGACGCCGTAGGAAACGGAACCCCAGACGAACAGGAGAGGCCAGATCAACGGCGTCCGGATCAGCAGGGGCAGCGCGACGCAGCCAAGCACGGTCAGGCAAATACAGACAAACCGCACCGGGCGCGCGGAAAAACGTTCCGCCAGAAGACCGAGCGGCACCTGCATGGCGATGTTGCCGGCGATCAGCACGGTCAGCAGCGCCGACATATCGAACGCCGGGATGTCGTAATAGGCTCCGTATACGGGCAGCAACGCCAGCACCGCCTGCTCGAACCCGGCGGCGATGACGACCGTGAACACCAGCAGCCTAGCAAGCGGTATGAACTGCCAGACCGAGACATTGTCGCCGCTCATATCCGCCCTGGGGAGCCGCCCAAGCACGGACGCCAAGCATGCGCCGCAGGCAATGAAGGCGCAAATGCCGACGAGGAAAGGCGGCCAGCCTTGCGTGCCCACGGCAAGCAGGCAAAGCGGACCGGCCGCAAACCCCATGGAAATGACCGTGGCATAGATGCCCATCACCCTTCCGCGCCGGGCCGGCGGCGCGAGCGCGATCACCCACGTCTCGCTGAGCACATAGAGCGGGTTGGTCACCACCCCGATCATGAAGCGCAGCAGGAACCATGGGTAGACATTGTAGGTCCAGCCGATCAGCAGCAGCGTCAGCCCCGACAGGGCCGCGCAGGTCAACGCGACACGGCCCGCGCCGAAGCGGCGCGCCAGCATCGGCACCATGGGCGCCGAAACGATGAAGCCGATCGGCGTCATCGCCGCCGACAGGCCGATCATCCCCGGCGAAACGCCCTGGCGCTGCAGGATGAAGGAAAGCAGCGGATAGGTAAGGCCCTGTGCGATCGCAAACACCGAAACGGTCGCGATGACGCCGGCGATCGCCGCCCAATCCGTCAGGTGCTCGCTGGAACTGGCCTGCGCCATACGCCTACCGTCGTCAATCGCTGGAGAAATCTCGAGAAACGCCCTGCTATCGGCTCGCGGGCATGAAAGGAAGTGCCGCCCGGCCGAATCCGCTTGCGCCACGCGCGATTGGATCGTTTCGTGGATATGCGCCCCAAAAACGAAGCCCGCACGGCGGCGTAAAGGACCTCACACGTGCCGGTGCGGCAAGATTGATGCTGCAAGAGTTGACATGGTCGCAAAAAAACAAGCTTGTGTCGCTGTCAGGCACCGTCTTGACTGCCCGGCCCTATTGGCTGGTAATGTTCTTGCATTTCAATTGGAAGCACACGTTTGGCGCCCTGGACGGTCCGTCCGGGCCAAACGAAAACGATCAACGAACTCTGGGAGGAAAACCTCTATGAAGAAGCTATTGGCTTCAACCGCATTGGCCGCCGCTCTTGTCGGCTTTGCAGGCGCTGCGACGGCCGCCGAATGCGGCGACGTGACGATTTCCAACATGAACTGGCAGTCGGCCGAAGTCCTGGCCAGCATCGACAAGATCGTGCTCAACGCCGGCTATGGCTGCAATGCCGAGTTGGTCGTTGGCGACACCGTGCCGACGCTGACCTCGATGATCGAGAAGGGCCAGCCCGACGTGGCGCCCGAAGGCTGGGTCGACCTGGTACCGGACGTCGTGCAGAAGGGCATCGCCGACAAGAAGCTGGTATCGACCGTCGAAGCGCTTTCCGACGGCGCGGTTCAGGGCTGGTGGATTCCCAAATATCTGGCCGACGCGCATCCCGACATCAAGACGATTGCCGACGCGCTAAAACATCCCGAACTGTTCCCCGCCCCGGAAGACGCCTCCAAGGGCGCCGTCTATAACGGCCCGCAGGGTTGGGGCGGCACGGTCGTGACCGGCCAGCTTTTCAAGGCCTATGAAGGCGAGAAGGCCGGCTTCACGCTGGTCGACACCGGCTCGGCAGCAGGGCTCGACGGCTCGATCGCCAAGGCTTACGAGCGCAAGGAAGGCTGGATGGGCTATTACTGGGCGCCAACCGCCATCCTCGGCAAATACGAGATGGTCAAGCTCGAATACGGCGTGCCGTATGACGCAGCCGAATGGAAGCGCTGCAACACGGTCGCCGATTGCGCCGATCCCAAGCAGAACGAATGGCCCAAGGACCACGTGCAGACACTGGTGACGACCGCCTTTGCCGACCGTGCCGGTCCGGCGATGGATTATTTCGCCAAGCGCTCCTGGTCGAATGAGACGGTGAACAAGCTGCTTTCCTGGATGACCGACAACCAGGCGACCGGCGAGGAAGGCGCAAAGTACTTCCTGAAGAACAACCCGGATATCTGGGCTTCGTGGGTCCCGGCCGACGTCGCCGAAAAGGTCAAGAAGGCCGTCGAATAAGGCTTTCCAATTTGGAATTCGCGAAGCGGCGGGCCACCCGCCGCTTCCCTTGTTTGGCTCATAAGACGAGCCGAAATGTGCACTATCACCAAACCCTGCGCGTTTGCATGCGGTTGCCGGATAGCTCTAAAGTGCTGTTCGACGAGCATGCATTCGCGTGCGGATGGCTGGGCAGATAGATAGGCGGCAGGCAATGGACTGGCTCATAACCTTCCCACATTTGAACGACGATCTTCTGCGAGCGCTGAAGAAGAGCATCGACGAAGGTTTTCGCATGTTCACGCGCGCCTATGGCGACGCCATCGAATCGTTCTTCGATCCGCTCCAGTATTTTCTCATCCACTCCGAACGGTTCATGACCAATACGCCCTGGCCCATCATCCTGGCGCTGGTGGCGGTGCTGGCCTGGCTCGGCAGCCGCAGCATCAAGATCGTCATCGGCTCGCTTCTGGCGCTGTTCGTGATCGGCCTGTTCGACATGTGGGACGACACCATGAAGACCATTTCCATGATCTTCGTCTGTACCGTCATCGCCATCGTCGTCGGCATCCCCATCGGCATCCTGATGGCGCGCTCCGACCGCGTGCAAAGCCTGATCAACCCCATTCTCGACGTCATGCAGACCATGCCGAGCTTCGTCTATCTGATCCCCGTCGTCATGCTGCTCGGCATCGGCAAGGTGCCGGGGCTGATCGCCGTCGTCATCTACGCCATCCCGCCGATGATCCGCCTGACCAATCTCGGCATAAGACTGGTCGACAAGGACGTGCTGGAAGCTGCCGACGCCTTCGGCGCGTCCAGTTGGCAGAAGCTGAAGGGCGTGCAGATGCCGCTGGCGCTGCCGACTATCATGGCCGGCATCAACCAGACCATCATGATGGCGCTGGCCATGGTCGTCATCGCCTCGATGATCGGCGTCCAGGGCCTCGGCCAGCCGGTGCTGAAGGCCATCAACAACCAGTATTTCACGCTTGGCATGTTCAACGGCCTGGCCATCGTCGGCATCGCCATCATTTTCGACCGCGTCAGCCAGGCTTACGGCAAGCGTCTCCAACGGCATCTCGAGGTGGTTCATGGTTGATAGCGCAGCACCCGCCTCCGGCATCGAGATCCGCTCGCTCTACAAGGTGTTCGGCACGAACGCCGCGCATGCCGTGGACCTGGTCAAAAAGGGCATGAGCAAGGCCGAACTGAACGAGAAATACGGCAATGTGCTCGGCCTCAAGGACATCAACCTGCAGATGCCGGGTGGCTGCATCCAGGTCATCATGGGCCTGTCGGGCTCCGGCAAGTCGACGCTGATCCGCCACATCAACCGCCTCATCGATCCGACTGCCGGCGAAGTGCTGGTCGGCGGCACCGATGTGGTCAAGATGAACGAGCACGATTTGCGCGAATTCCGCCGCAAGAACACCGCGATGGTATTCCAGAAATTCGCGCTGCTGCCGCACCGCACCGTCCTGGACAACACCGTCTATGGCCTGCAGATACGCGGTGCCCCGCGCAAGCAGCAGGTGGACGAAGCGATGCGCTGGATCAACCGCGTCGGCCTCGCCGGTTTCGAGAACCGCTACCCCAACCAGCTTTCCGGCGGCATGCAGCAGCGCGTCGGGCTGGCGCGCGCGCTGACCAACGACGCGCCGATCCTGTTGATGGACGAAGCGTTTTCCGCACTCGACCCGTTGATCCGAACCGACATGCAAGGCGTGCTTCTCGACCTTCAAAAGGAAATCAAGAAGACCGTCGTCTTCATCACCCACGATCTGGACGAGGCGCTCAGGCTCGGTGACCGGATCGCCATTTTGCGGGACGGCGAAGTTATCCAGCAAGGCACCGGGCAGGAGATCGTGCTGCATCCGGCCGACCCCTATATCGAGAAATTCGTCCGGGAAGTGAACCGCGCCCGCGTCGTGCTCGCCTCCTCCGTCATGACGCCGCTGGCCGGCTCGGAAGCCGTCGAAGGCCTGCAGATCGCGGCCGAAGCAACGCTCGAGGACGCGCTTCGCGAAATGGTCCATGCCGACGTTCGCACCGCCCAGGTACTCGGCGGCGACGGCAAGCCGGCCGGGGCGCTGACGATGCACGCGCTGGCAACGGCCATGGTGACGCCAAGCACGATCGACGAACTGGCCGAGGCATAACCCGCCTCTTCTTCGCCGCACGCCAATGTCGTTTCCCTCGCTCTAGTGGTCGCCGCCTCCGCAATGGCCGCACGATCCCCGGTCCATTATGACGGTTAAAATACCGCATTCCGAGGATCATCATGACAACCGCACCGCTTGCCGCCGACACCACCGCACCCGACCATCCGCGCCGTGGTGGCCGCGCCGGAAAGCGTGCCTCCGGCTCCGCGACCTTCGAGCAACCGCCGTTTCGCCATCTGCGCAATCCGCTCAAGCCGACGAACCTGGTTTCCGAGGACGAGTTGGAATCGATCCACCTCGCCTCGCTGCGCGTCCTGAAGGAAATCGGCGTCGACGTCCTGCATGACGAGGCGCGGCGGATCATGAAAGCGCATGGCGCGGATGTGCGCCAAGGCTCGGAGCGCGTTCGCTTCGACAGCGACCTGATCCTCGAACTGATCTCACACTGTCCATCCGAATTCACCATCCATGCCCGCAATCCGGCGCACAATGTGCGTTTCGGCGGCGACAACGTCATGTTCCTGATGATGGCATCGGCTCCGAACAGCTCGGACACGGATCGCGGCCGGCGCTCCGGCAACCAGGCCGATTACCGCAATTTCCTGAAGCTGGCGCAGATGCACAACATCCTGCATGGCACTGGCGGCTATCCGGTCGAGCCGACCGATATACATCCCAGCGTGCGCCATCTGGAGTGCATTCGCGACCTCGCCGTGCTGACCGACAAGATGTTCCACATCTATTCGCTCGGGCGGGAACGCAATGTGGACGGCATCGAGATCGCGCGCATCGCGCGCGGCATTTCCAGCGAGCAATTACAGGAAGAGCCGTCGGTATTCACCATCATCAACACCAACTCGCCGCTCAGGCTCGATGTTCCGATGATGGAGGGCATCATCCAGATGTCGAGCATGGGCCAGGTGGTGGTCGTCACCCCCTTTACCCTGTCGGGCGCCATGGCTCCCGTGACGGTGGCCGGCGCATTGGTCCAGCAGAACGCCGAGGCACTGGCCGGCATCTCCTTCGCCCAGATGGTGAAGGCGGGCGCACCGGTCGGTTATGGCGGCTTTACCTCGAACGTCGACATGAAATCGGGCGCGCCGGCGTTCGGCACGCCCGAATACATGAAGGCGCAGCTTGTCGGCGGCCAGCTAGCGCGGCGCTACCAGATCCCCTACCGCACCTCCAATGTCTGCGCCGCCAATTCGGTCGACGCGCAGGCCGCCTATGAAAGCGTGTTTTCGCTGTGGGGCGCCATGCAGGGCGGCGGCAACATGCTCATGCACGGCGCCGGCTGGCTCGAAGGCGGACTGCGCTGCTCCTATGAAAAGACCATCCTCGACATCGACCTGTTGCAGATGGTGGCCGAATTCTTGACGCCGCTCGATCTGTCGGAAGAGGCGCTGGCCATCGACGCCATCCGCGATGTCGGCCCGGGCGGGCATTTCTTCGGCACCCAGCACACGCAGGACCGCTACAAGAACGCCTTCTATTCGCCGATCATCTCCGACTGGCGCAATTTCGAAAGCTGGGCGGAAGCCGGCTCGCCCACCGCCGTCGATCGCGCCAACCGCGTCTGGAAGGAGCGGCTTTCCATGTACGAGCAGCCAGCCATGGACCCGGCCATCCGCGAAGAACTCGACGCCTTCGTCGAAAAGCGCAAGGCCGAAGGCGGCGCTCCGACGGATTTTTGACTTCCGACCCTCTGGTCCCAAACCAGAAGGTCAATCCCAACTTGATTCACTTTCTAGATCGAAAGCCCCAACACGATGAAATCTCACGTTAAAGCGGTTGTTATCGGCGGCGGTGTCGTCGGCTGTTCGGTTCTCTACCATCTGGCCAAGGCGGGCTGGACCGACATCATGCTGATCGAGCGTTCGGAACTCACTTCCGGCTCGTCCTGGCACGCGGCCGGCGGCTTCCACACCCTGAACGGCGACCCCAACGTCGCCAAGCTGCAGGCCTATACGGTGCAGCTCTACAAGGAACTGGAGGAGGTTTCCGGCCAGTCCTGCTCGCTGCACCTGACCGGCGGCGTGATGCTGGCCGATACGCCCGAGCGCATGGATTTTCTGCGGCTGGCCCACGCCAAGGGCCGCTATCTCGGCATGGATACCGAACTTATCACGCCTTCCGAAGCCAAGGCGATGTTCCCGCTGATGGACGAAAAGCACTTCGTCGGCGCCATGTGGGACCCGGTCGAAGGCCATCTCGATCCGTCCGGCACCACCATCGCCTATTCCAAGGCGGCGAAGAAGCTGGGTGCGGAAATCGTGCTGCGCAATCCGGTCAAGGAACTGACGCAGGAACCGGACGGCACCTGGAACGTCATCACCGAACAGGGCACGGTGAAGGCCGAGCATGTCGTCAATTGCGGCGGCCTGTGGGCGCGCGAGATCGGCCGCATGGTCGGCGTAGAACTGCCGGTCCTGGCCATGGAGCACATGTACCTGCTGACCGAGCCGATGCCCGAGGTCGAAGCCTTCAACAAGGAGACCGGCCGTGAAATGGTCGGCGTGCTCGATTTCAAGGGCGAGCTCTACACCCGGCAGGAGCGCAACGGCATCCTGCTCGGCACCTATGAAAAGGCCTGCAAGCCGTGGTCGCCGGTCAACACGCCGTGGGATTTCGGCCACGAGCTGCTAGCCCCCGACCTCGACCGCATCGCGCCGTCGCTGGAACTCGGCTTCAAGCATTTCCCCGGCATCGCCAATGCCGGCATCAAGCAGGTTATCAACGGCCCCTTCACCTTCGCGCCGGACGGCAACCCGCTGGTCGGGCCGGTGCAGGGTCTGACCAATTTTTGGGTAGCCTGCGGCGTCATGGCCGGCTTCAGCCAGGGCGGCGGCGTCGGGCTGGCGCTATCCAACTGGATGGTCAACGGCGACCCCGGCTTCGACGTCTGGGGCATGGACGTGGCGCGCTGGGGCGAATGGGCCAGCCTGCGCTATACCAACGCCAAGGTGCGCGAAAACTATTCACGCCGCTTCTCGATCCGCTTCCCCAACGAAGAACTGCCCGCCGCAAGGCCGGCGCAGACGACGCCGCTCTACGACACCATGCTCGCCAACAACGCCGTCATGGGCGATTCGTGGGGCCTGGAAACCCCGCTCTGGTTCGCGCCGAAGGGCACCGAACCGAAGGATGTCGTTTCCTTCCGCCGCTCCAACGATTTCGGCCCGATCGGTGAAGAAGTCCGCGCCACGCGCAAAAGCGTCGGCGTCACCGAGATCGCCAACTTCGCCAAATATGAAGTCACTGGAGCGGGTTCGGAGGATTTCCTGAATCGTTTGATGACCAACCGCATGCCGAAAAAAGGCCGGCTGGTGCTGACGCCGATGCTCAACGAATTCGGCAAGCTGATCGGCGATTTCACCATCGCCAAGGCAGATGAAGACCGCTTCATGATCTGGGGCTCGTCGGCCGCCGCGAAATACCACATGCGCTGGTTCGAAAAGCAGTTGCCGAAGGACGGCTCGGTGCGGCTTCACCGCTTCGACCAGACGCTGGTCGGCCTTTCCATCGCCGGCCCGAAATCGCAGGCGCTGCTGCAAAAGCTGGTCGATGTCGATGTTTCGACCAAGAACTTCCGCTTCATGGACTTCCGCGAAATGGCGGTCGGCGGCGCGCCGGCAATCGTCAACCGCATCACCTATAGCGGCGATCTCGGCTATGAAATCTGGATGGCGCCCGCCTATCAGAGGCTCGTCTACAAGGCAATCAAGGAGGCGGGCGAGGAATTCGGTCTGGTCGATTTCGGCATGCGCGCCCTGCTCTCGATGCGGCTGGAAAAGAACTTCCCGACCTGGTTCCGCGAGCTTCGCCCGATCTACGGGCCGTTCGAAGGCGCGATGGATCGCTTCACCAAGATGGAGAAGAACGATTTTATCGGCCGCGAGGTGGCGGCAAAAGAGCAGGCCGAAGGACCGAAGCTGCGCCGCGTTTCCTTCATCGTTGATGCGCTTGACGCCGACGTGATGGGCGACGAGCCGATCTGGGCAAAAGTCTCGACCGACTACGGCACGGTAGAAAAGCCACACGGCTATGGCGCACCGCGCTTCGATGCCACCGGCAAGGAAGTGCGCGGCTCGACGGCAGCGGAAGGCGCATCGGCCGTACGCGGCATCGTCGACGGCGATTGGCGCGTCGTCGGCTGGGTGACGTCCGGCGGCTATGCGCATTACGTTGAGAAGTCGATGGCGCAGGGCTACGTGCCCGCCGCTCTGTCTGCAAACGAGAGCGCGGGCTTGTTCGAGATCGAGATTTTGGGACAACGCCGCCCCGCCCGCATCAATGTCGAGCCGCCCTTCGATCCAGCGGGCGAAAAGATGCGCGGTTAGGGAGAGGCCGGCTATCCCGTCTCCGTCGTCCTCGGGCTTGTCCCGAGGATCTGCGCTCGCCGCTGAAGTCAGGGTCGATCACAATCGCCGACACGGTTAGATCCTTGGGACAAGCCCGAGGACGACGGTACTTGGAATGGCCGCCAGACCTCAGTCAGCAAGCATGCCGGCAGCGGATAGCGCTTTGCGCAAACTGCCGATGGTCTCAACCGGTGTCGTGCGTGCGGTGATAAACGGCAGGCCCTTGCACCGCGCCGTCCAGCCCACGATCTGGACATGCCGTGCGGCCGGATCGAAGCGTTGCGCCAGCGCCAGGCTTCGGCAATCGATGGTCGCGACATCTGCCCGGCCTTCGGCGACCGCGACGATAGACGCCCGGTGCCCGCCGCTTTCGATCCGCTCCGCAAAAATGTCGAGCGTTTCGCCCATCGCTTCCAGATCGCGCGTCAGTGCAAGAATACCCGACATGGAGTCGGTGCTATTGAAGGCAAGGCGACGACCCCTCAAAAGGGAGAGCGGCAGCACAGCTTCGCCATCGGACGGAGGCGACACGCCCGCGAGGGACGGTTCGTCGCGCCGCATCACCACCGCGCTCGAATAGAGCGCGCCTTGCCCACCCGCAAATGCCGAGTAATCCGGCTGCCCGATTACCCGCACATGCCGTTCCAGCCCCTGCCCCAGCGGACCCCAGCAGGTTTGCGTGAACAGCAGGGCAGGATGCGTCCACAGGGCATGGAAGTCGAGTTCATCCGGTGGCAGCGTTGCCGGGTCGGGCGCGAGCGGCGCGCCGGATGCATCGCGTATGCCGCCCGGGACCGGCGACATATCGGCATTGCGGCGAACAAGCTTTTCCGGCGCGTCGATGCCTCCGCGCCGCAATCCATCACGCAACCGAACCCATTGCGCGTCGGTTTCGCCCACAACTTCGGGCCAGTCATACATCGGCAAAGCTGCAAGAAATTCGCTCATGCCGCGACGTCACCGCTTTTCGATTGAAATGACAAGGTCCGGGCGCCCCTTACTGGCAGGAAACCCGCAAAATCATTCTTTCGGCGGCTCCGCGGGTATGGGCGCGGTGCCTAGTCCGTTCAGTTGGTGGGCCTCGCGCATGCGCGGCTGGAACGCCCTGCCCGGCTCCGGCGAACGGCGCAGCGCAGGATGCACCACCGGCTCCTTCGCGCGGAACGCGTAGGCTTTCACCAGCGCCATATAATTCGGATAGACATACCCGTTATTGGCCTTGAGCCAATACTCACGGCGGTCGCGAAACAGTTTCGGCAAACCGTACCATGGCACGGTCGGGCTGTTGTGGTGCACGAAGTGCAAATTGTTGTTGAGAAACAGCAGAGAAAGAGGCGAGCGCTCGACAATGATCGTCCGCCCTTCCGGTCGTTCCGACCACTGATGCTCGGCAAAGGTGCGGATGGCGATCAGCGAGTTGCCGAGCCAGACGGGCACCAGAATGTAGAGCCATAGCGGCATCTGAAAGACTATTGTCACGACCGGCAGCACAATGGCGAGGCCGATCCCATGCAGCAGCCATGCCTTGCGGATAGCTTTGTCGCCCGCCAGCATCTGCCGGCAATCGTCGATGACGAAGCCGATGACCGCAAGCCATGGCCCCAGCACGAAACGCCCCGCCATGGTGTTGTTGATCTTCAGCAGGAGCTTCATCGCCGCAGGCATTCCGTCGTGATGCCACAGCGCCTGATAATAGCTTTCAGGGTCGTCGAGCGGGTCGGTCAGGCGCTCGTCGCAATGGTGGCGCAGATGCAGGGTCTTGAACCGGCGGAACGGCCAGACCAGTCCGATCGGCAGGAACACGAATGCCTCATTGACCAGCGCATTGCGGGTCGGATGGCCATGCAGCACTTCGTGAACGAGCGACGATTGCAAGGCCACCATCACCGTCAGGATGACAAGCGAAAGCAGTGGCCATTCAGGCCATATCAGCAGGCCGGCCACCAGCCACATGCCATAGCAGAATATCGCAAGAAGCACCGTCGGCCATTCGATAGCCCGTGTCCTTCTGCGGCTCTCGCCGATATTTCTCATCGTATCAACTGCCCCAACGCCGGAAACGGTCCGACTTCCTGACAGCATTGTGTCAGGATGGTTCGGCGGTAACAATGCGATAATGCGCACATAATGGTGACATTGCGCATCTTAGGCCGCAAATGTTATGCATAGTGAACATCTGTTGAGATTCATTTATGGCCCGAAGGCCCATCCGCCCCAGCGGGCGCAAATTTATCCTCACTTCATGAGGCCTGAAAATGGACAAGCGCGACCTGTCGACCCTGTTCCGCACGCGGCTGAAAATGCTGCTGACGCGCTCGGACCTGAACCAATCGGCATTTGCGGCAGCAGCCGGCATCGACCGCTCGGCACTGTCGCAACTTCTGTCCGGCGCCTCCACCCGCCTGCCGCGCGCCGAAACGCTGCTCAACATCGCGGCCGAATTCAAGGTCTCGCTTGATTGGCTGCTCGGCCTCAGCCACGACGAGGGCGTCACCGGTGAAATCCGCGAAAGCCTGGAGATCGAGGAGGCTTCAGGCAGCTTCAACCGGACCCTGCTGGCCCGCTGGCACGCGGAGGCGCTTGGCACCAAAATCCGCTACGTGCCCGCCGGCATCCCGGACCTGCTGCGCACCGAGGCGCTGGTCGACTACGAATCCGGCATCGCCAACCGCAACCGCGAGGCGCAGATCGGCGAAACGCAGTACCGCATCGACTATAACCGGCGGCCAGAAACCGACATGGAAGTCTGCATGCCGCGCCACACGCTGGAAATCTTCGCGCGTGGCCTGGGCGTCTGGAGCGGCTTCCCGGAGGCTGATCGCCGCGAGCAGCTTCGCCATATGGCGACCCTGCTGGACGAACTCTACCCGACCTTCCGCCTGTTTCTATATGATGGAAGGCAGCGCTACTCGATCCCCTATACGATCTTCGGCCCGTACCGCGCCGCCATATATGTCGGCGACATGTATCTCGTCTTGAACGCCACGGCCCCGATCCAGACCCTGACCCGTCATTTCGACAATCTGATCCGCGCCGCCGACATCAATGCCCATGAAGCGGCTGCCTTCGCCCTCGGGCTTGCCGACACCCGTTTTGACGAATGAAAACATCGGCCAGCGCCAAGGCTGGATATTGACGAGATATAAAGACTTCCTTATATCATTATCCCAAAGGGATATCCGTCATGACCAACCCGATCGACGCACTACTGGCTGAGAAGGGCGTGCTTCTGGCTGACGGCGCCACCGGCACCAACCTGTTCGCCATGGGGCTGCAGGCCGGCGAAGCGCCCGAACTGCTCAACGAAAGCGCGCCAGACACCATCACCAGCCTGCATCAGGGGTTTGTCGATGCCGGCGCGGACATCATCCTCACCAATTCCTTCGGCGGCACCCGGCACCGGCTGAAGCTTCACAACGCGCAAGGCCGCGTCCATGCGCTGAACAAGCGCGCCGCCGAAATCGCGCGCGCCGTTGCCGACAAGGCCGGCCGCAAGGTCATTGTCGCGGGTTCCGTCGGCCCGACGGGCGAACTGCTCGTGCCGCTCGGCGCGATGACCTATGACGAGGCCGTGGAAGCCTTCGCCGAGCAGATCGAGGGCCTGAAGGAAGGTGGTGCGGAAGTCGCCTGGATCGAGACCATGTCGGCTCCCGACGAAATCCGCGCGGCAGCCGAAGCCGCCATTCGCGTCGGCCTGCCCTACACCTATACCGGCTCGTTCGATACTGCCGGGCGCACCATGATGGGTCTGCTGCCCAAGGACATCCATGGCGTCGTTGACGGTCTCGCGGCACCCATCGGCGTCGGGGCCAATTGCGGCGTCGGCGCGTCGGACATTCTCGCCTCGCTGCTCGACATGACCGAGGCGAAGCCGGAAGCGACCGTGATCGTCAAGGGCAATTGCGGCATCCCCGAATTCCGGGGATCGGAAATCTTCTATTCCGGAACGCCGGAACTGATGTCCGATTATGTGCGGCTGGCGGTGGATAGCGGCGCGAAAATCATCGGCGGCTGCTGCGGCACGTCGTTCGAGCATCTGGCCGCCATGCGCAAGGCCCTCGACACGCATACAAGGCAAAGCCGCCCGACCGTCGAAACGATCGTCGAGCGCATCGGACCGCTGCGCAACAAGGCGGCACAGGCAAATACGGTGGAAACGGCGGAAGGGCGTCGGGCGCGGCGGCGCGAGCGCGCCTGAACCCTATTCGCCGTTTTCGGCGTAGCTCGATAGAACCGATTTGAAGTCGGTGCTGGTGGCGTCGGGCTGCATGGTCACCAGAGCGCCCGAGGTGCCCGGGTCGAAGATTTGCGCCAGCATCGTGCCGAAACGGTCATTCTTTAACGCCGACAGCGCGGTGCTCCTGGCTGCCTCGACATCGCCAGCATGGCGCTTGGCCTCGCTCGGCTTCGCATCACTCGCCAAAGCGTGGCTCCTGCCACCTGCCAGGGGAGCCACCTTGTCGACAATTTCAGGCAACGAACCGTAGATGTTCAATTTGGCTCCCTCAAACGCTTGCACAGGCCCAGATAGAATCGGAAGCGTTGAGAAGCCGTACCCTCGGCCCGTCGCTTTTTATCGATCCGTTGAAAAAGCCGGCAAGGTAAGATCCTTGCCGGTCCATCTCGTTTTCTACCGGGGTTCTCCAAGCGCCGAGGCAAGGCGCACGAGAGAAAGGAATTCGGACCTGTAGCCGAACGGATCGGCCCCCCGGGCGGCAGAGGCGATCTCCATGATCCTGTCGTAACCGAACTTCGCCGTCGCATCCTCGTCGCGCAGTTTTTGGCCGAAGGCAGCGACCGCAACCGAGAAACGCTGGTCGGCGCTCGCCTCATCGAAGGATTTCACCTCGTTGGCCGGCGTCACCGGCGTCGTGATCAGCTTGGAAAAATCCCCGTTCGCCAGCTTGTAGCGGATTTTGACGAAGGCATATTCATCCGCATTGGCGACCGCCGCCTGGCCGTAGCGCAAACTGTCGATCTGCTCGCCGCCGCTGCCCTTCGGCGTGATTTCGTAGATCGCCGTCACCGAATGACCGGAGCCGATTTCGCCGGCATCGACGCGGTCATTGTTGAAATCCTCGCGGTTGAGCGCGCGCGTCTCATAGCCGATCAGCCGATACTCCGACACTTTTTGCGGGTTGAACTCGACCTGGATCTTCACGTCCTTGGCGATGGTGAACAGCGTCGAGGAAGCATCCTGCACCAGCACCTTCTCGGCCTCGGCCAGCGTGTCGATATAGGCGGCGGTGCCGTTGCCGTTCTGGGCGATGGTCTGCATCATCTTGTCGTTGAGGTTGCCGCGTCCGAAGCCGAACACCGACAGGAAAACGCCGCTCTTGCGCTCCTGCTCGATCAGTCGCTTCAGATCGTCATCGTCGCTCTGGCCGACATTGAAATCGCCGTCGGTCGCCAGCATCACCCGGTTGACGCCATCCTTGACGAAGGATTTTTCAGCGAGCCGATAGGCCTCGCGAATACCCGCCTCGCCGGCGGTCGAGCCGCCCGGCTTCAGCGTGTCGATGGCGCGTAAAATCTTGTCCTTGTCCGAAGCCCTGGTCGGCTCCAGAACGACGCCCGCATCGCCGGCATAGGTGACGATCGATACGGTATCGTCCGCCTTCAGCCTGTTGACCAGCAGCCGGAAGGCCGATTGCAGCAGCGGCAGCTTGTCGGGCGCATTCATCGATCCGGACACATCGATCAAAAAGACCAGATTTGCCTTCGGCTGCGTTGCCGGCAGCACATCGTAGCCCTTGATGGCGACATGCAGCAGCTTGCTGTGCTGGTTCCATGGCGTCGGCATGACGCTGACCGTCGAATTGAACGGCGTCGCCGCACTGTCCGGCCCCTTCCAGTCATAAGGGAAATAATTGATCATTTCCTCGACGCGCACCGTGTCGGCCTGCGGCAGCAGCCCTTCCTTGAGCGAGCGGCGCACGAAGGAATAAGACGCCGTATCGACGTCGATCGAGAAGGTCGATACCGGGTTTTCAAGCGCCGAGCGCACCGGGTTGGTCTTGAAATCCTCGATGCGATCGCGGTTTTCCACTTGTGGCATCTGCACATCCGCCGGTGCGGGCATGGGCGCAAAGGACGGCTGGGCCATCAGCGTTTGGCCGACAACGCCACGGTTGCGTACCAAACCCGCCACGCCTTCGTTGGCCATCGGCGCGGGCTGTACGGCCTGTGCCGGCTCGTCCTGCCGCAGCGTGTCAGCAGAAGCCTTGGCCTCCGTATTGGCTTGGGCCTGGACAGCCGGCAAATCGTGGCTCGCTTCGGTTTCCGCAACCGCCTGCTTTACCGGTGCAACCGCAGCGGGCTTGTCGGCGAGCGGTTCGGTGACGACTTCCTTGCCGCCGAAATTGAAGGGCGATCCGTCCATCAGGTAAAAGGTAGCGTAGCCTGCAATGGGCAAGGCCAGGAGCCCTGCGATGGCAGGCGCGGCGATCAGTTTCTTCTGCATTGTCTCTCTCCAGAGCTTTTGTGCTCGCTGGATGAGACGCGGCCCGGCAGGCGATCCTTTGGGTGGCGCAGAAAAATTGTCGTCATAAGCGGCCATTGCCGCCCGAAGCGCACGCGCCTTGGCCTTCCCTGCCGGGGCGGGAACTGCGCTGGCGCGCAAGCCGTTCAATTCATTGTCGTCGACCATGGTCACACTTCCCCGGCCTGCCGCATCAGCACCTTCAGCCGTTTCTTCGCTTCATGGATGTGCCAGGAAACCGTTGTCTCAGAGATCGCCATCGCCTCTGCCGCGACCGCATGCGAAACGCCTTCGCCATAAACCAGCGTCACCGCATCGCGCTGCTTGTCGGGAAGCTGGCGCACCGCCGCCCACAAGGCTTCCGCAGGGTCGTCATGCTCTTCCGGCCCCTCCCCGGAAATCAGCGCCTGCACGCCGTAAGCGGAGGTCTTGGCCATCTCTCGGGCATTCTTGCGCGCATGATCGCGCGCCGCGTTCAGCGTCACCGCATAGAGCCACGTCGTGAACGCACCGCCGCCGCGATAATCCCGCACGGCCTTGCCAAGCCTGGCACAGACGTCCTGCGCGATGTCTTCGGCATCGGCCTTCTTCCCGCACCAGCGATAGGCCGCGCGATAGACAAAACCATAGTGCCTCTCGACCAGCGTGCCGAAAGCTTCCCTGTCTCCGCCCTTCGCGCGCCCGACCAATTCGCTGTCGGAGGCTTCGCTTTCGTCAAGCATCATCGCCATCATTTGCCTGTATGACGAAAGCTATCGGAGATTCCTTGGGGTCATGCGATAAATTTTTCGCGCGGGGTGCCTCCGTAGAAACTACCGTTCCCGCTCCTTGCGAAGCTTTGCCCAATAATCGAGCCGCTTGCGGATATCGCGCTCGAAGCCGCGCTCCGGCGGATCGTAGAAATTGCGCCGGCCCATCTTCTCGGGAAAATAATCCTGGCCGGAAAAGGCCTCCGGCTCGTCGTGGTCGTAGCGATAGCCGGAGCCGTAGTCCTCTTCCTTCATCAGCTTGGTCGGCGCGTTGAGGATATGCTTGGGCGGCAACAGTGAGCCATATTCCTTGGCGGCGCGGGTGGCGGCCTTGAACGCCTTATAGACAGCGTTGGATTTCGGCGCGGTCGCCAGATAGACGCAAGCCTGCGCGAAGGCCAGTTCGCCCTCCGGCGAGCCAAGGTAATCGTAGGCGTCCTTGGCGGCGTTGGCGATCACCAGCGCCTGCGGGTCGGCAAGGCCGATATCCTCGACCGCCATCCGCACCAGCCGCCGTCCGAGATAAAGCGGATCTTCGCCAGCGTCGAACATACGGGCGAGATAATAGAGCGCCGCGTCGGGATCGGAACCCCGCACCGATTTATGCAGCGCCGAAATCAGATTGTAGTGGCCGTCCTGGCCCTTGTCGTAGATCGGCGCGCGGCGCTGGACAATGCGTTGCAAACCCTCGGCATCGAACACCTCGCCCGGCTTCGCCGCCCGCCACACTTCCTCTGCCAGCGTCAGCGAGGCGCGGCCGTCACCGTCGGCCATGCGCAGCAACACCGCCCTCGCCTCGTCATCGAGCGGCAGCGGACGCCCCTCCGTCTCCTCGGCCCGAACCAGAAGCTTGGCGATGCTGTCTTCGCCCAGCGAATGGAACACCAGTACGCGCGCGCGCGATAGCAGCGCCGCGTTCAGCTCGAAGGACGGATTTTCCGTCGTCGCGCCGACCAGGACCACGGTGCCGTCTTCCATGACGGGCAGGAAACCGTCCTGCTGGGCGCGGTTGAAGCGGTGGATTTCGTCGACGAAAAGCAGCGTCTGGCGTCCGTTGGCGCGGCGCAGGCGCGCTGCCTCGAAAACTTTCTTGAGATCGGCGACGCCGGAAAAAACCGCCGAAATCTGCTCGAAGGCCAGGCTTGTTTCGCCCGCAAGCAGGCGCGCCACGGTGGTCTTGCCGGTGCCCGGCGGCCCCCAGAAGATCATCGAGCCGAGCGAACCCGACGCAATCATGCGCGTAAGCGCTCCGTCCGGTCCCGTCAGATGCTCCTGGCCTACGACTTCGTCGAGGTCTTTCGGGCGCAGACGGTCGGCCAGGGGCCGGCCGGCTGGCCCCATTTCCGGTTTATCAGCATTAAACAGATCGGCCATGAATTCTCGTCAATACCGCAAGACCTGCCGCAATGTCCGCCCACCGCGCTCGACGGTAAAGCGCCACCAGCGCGTGCTCTGCGACGCAGCCTGCTCCAATGTCTTGGCGCTGTTGATGGTGGCGCCGTTCACCTCCCGCACGATATCGCCGACCCGGAAGCCGAAATCGGCGGCGGGCGAACCGGCACTGACGCTGACCACCGCAACGCCCCTGAGGTCGGTACGCATCCCCAGGCGCTGCGCAAGCCGGGGCGACAATTCCGATACCTGAGCACCGGAAAACGGGCTGCGGCCCTGAAGCGTGACGGCAACCGAATTGGCGCCCTCTGGCGCGCGTTCAAGAACGACCTCGAGCGTTTCCTGCTGGCCCTTGCTCAGCACGTCGAACGCAGCCTTTGCGCCGATCGACTGCGTGGCCAGCCTGTATCCGAGCGCATCGACGCTCTCCAGCGCCGTCCCGTTCATTTTCAAGACGACATCGCCCGGCTTGAGGCCGGCCTTGGCGGCTGGCCCGCCATCCGTGACCGACGAAACCAGCGCGCCCGCCGGCGCCTCCATGCCCAGAGATTCGGCGATCTGCGGCGTCACCGGCTCGAATTGCGCGCCCAGATAGGGCCGTTCGAAGAAGTCGCGCCCGGCCTCCGCCGCGTCGGCGAAGGCGCGCACCATGTTCGAAGGGATGGCGAACCCGATGCCGATGGAACCGCCGCTGCGCGAATAGATGGCTGTGTTGATGCCGACCAGCTGGCCGGCCATGTTGATAAGCGCGCCGCCGGAATTACCAGGATTGATCGCCGCGTCGGTCTGGATGAAAAAGCCGGAATCCGACACCCCGATATGGCTGCGCGCCAAGGCCGAGACGATGCCGCTGGTGGTTGTCTGGCCGACGCCGAACGGGTTGCCGATGGCGAGCACCAGGTCGCCAACCTCCAGCACGTCGGAATCGCCGATGGCGATGACCGGGAACGGCTTGTCGCTGTCGATCTTGAGCACGGCCAGATCCAGGGTTTCGTCCTTCAGCAGCACCTTGCTGTTGAATTCACGCCCATCGGCGGTCGCGACCTTCACCTCGTCCGCATCCTTGATGACGTGGAAATTGGTGACGACGATGCCCGACGGATCAACCAGCACGCCCGAACCGAGCGAGGACTGCGCGCGCGGCTGCGAGCGCCCGAAGAATTGCTCGAAAAACGGATCTCCCGCGAACGGCGAGACGACCTTGGCCGTCTGCGAAGCGTAAACGTTGACCACGGCCGGCGCGGTCTGTTTGACCAGCGGCGCGAAGGACAACTGGATTTCATCGCGGCCGAACGGCACTCGCCGGTCCGGCCCGGCAGTCGGGTTCTCGCCTTCGACGCCATGCAGCAGATCGGTCAGCACGTCGGCAAGCCCCGGACCCTTGTCGTCCGCGTGGGCCGGCCTTGTCGTCGGCGCCGAAGCAAAGCCCAGCAAAGCGCAGAGCGCAAATAGCGATAGCCGCTTAAAGTGCATTCACGAATCCTCCGAACCATTCGCGCGCCATTGTCGTTACGATTGTGCAAAATGAAAGGCCATAAAGCTAAAAAGCCCCCAGCCTTACGGCCGGAGGCTCTTTCAGTGGCTGAATGCCCGAACAGACGACCGGCGATCGGGAAAAGGCCCGCCGATGCGCCCGAGGCGCGTTGCTCAGTTGGCCAGCTTCAGCGCATCGCGGATCGTGAAGAACATGTCCGTCTGATCGGTCAGGCCGGCAAAATTAGCGGCATGGGGACCGAAAGCGGCAACCCGCAGCTGCGCGCCGGTATGTTCCTGCGAATCGCCTTCCGAATTGCCGTAGCTCACCGACATCACCGCGCCGTCCTTCGTGGTCAGCGCCTGCGACAGGCCGGGAGCCTTTGTGTCGTTGGGGATGATCTGGCTGGAGTGCGCGTGATCTGCGGTCACGATAACTAGCGTCTTGCCGTCGGCCTTGGCGAATTCCAGCGCAACCTGCACGGCTTCGTCGAGATCGACCGTCTCGCCGATCTGGCCGCAGGGGTTGGCATCGTGGTCCTGCTTGTCGATGGAAGCGCCCTCGACCTGAAGGAAGAAGCCCTTTTCGTTGCCCTTGAGCAGGTCGATGGCCTTGCTGGTCATCGCGGCAAGCGTCGGGATCGAAGCAGTGCGCTCGGCGTTCGGCGCGCAGGTAACCGGCGCTTGATCGATGTTGGCATGATGGCTGGCTTTCGGCCCCTTCCACCGCACCGGCATATTGCCCTCGGTAAACAGGCCCAGCAACGGCGCGTCCTGATTGGCGGCGGTTACGGCATTCAACTCATCCAGATTGGCGACGAGCACGAAACCGCGCTCCTTGGCCTGATCGAGCAGGGTCTTGTCCTTCCAGTCGCCGGCCTTGGCCACTTCCCCGAAGGATTTTGAACCACCGCCCAGCACGACATCGGCGCGCGTATTCAACAGTTGTTCCGAAATCGAGCCGGCACCGCCGTTTTCCAATGCGTTCGACGCGCATTTCTCGCTGGTCGCTTCCGGGCCGTAGCATTTGCGGCCTGTGACATGGGCAAACAGAACTGCCGGCGTGGCATCCTGTATCTCAGAGGTCGAGACGTCGCCCGTACCGATGCCCGCGGCCTTTGCCAGTTCGATCAGCGTCGGGTGCGGCTTTTCGTGAATGTCGACGCCGATGGCACCGTTATAGGTCTTCACGCCACTGCTCCACGCGGTACCGGAGGCGGCGGAATCGGTCACGTAGTCCGGCTTGCCGGTTTTCTTGTCGAGGGCATAGTGCGTGTACTGGCCGGTGATCGGCAGCGCGTCGATGCCCTTGAAGAAGCCGCCCGCACCCTCGGCATAGTTGCGAGCGATGGTGATCTCGGAATCGCCCATGCCGTCACCGATCAGCAGGATGACATTCTTTACTTCGCCGTCATTGATGTAGCTCTGCAAGGAAGCGGTGGCGTCGCCGGTCATGCGCCGCGCGCCGCCCGGCTCGCTCAGGTCTCCCTGCGCGGAGCGCGTCAGGTAAGCGTCGAGCGCAGAAGCGTCCTGCGAATAGCCGGCACCGGCGGCAAGCAGGGTTGCGGCGGCAACGCTCGCCATCAGCGAGTAGCGCGAAAAATGGGTCATAAGGTCAGTTCCTTCAAAATGTCTCGGATAGCCCGCGACAGTTTTGTTGGACGCGCATGACCTGCGCATGACGGTAGCATTGCGCGTCCATGACGATCGACGGGCTGCTTTCCTATTCGGGCGCGCCCCGGAGAAGCGTCAATTCCGGCGGCCGGTCTCGATCCGCCCGGCCATTTCGGCAAAGCCCATGGCGCGCGCATGATCCAGCGCCGTCTTGCCTTGCCTGTCGGCAATGTCCTTGGCACCCGCATCCACCAGCAATCCGACGATCTCCTGATGCACCGGCCCGCCATCGCCCAGGATCACGGCCTCCAATAGCGCCGTCCAGCCAAGATCGTTGACGTGGTCAATGTCGATATCGCTCGCCAGAAGAATGCAAACCGTGGACGGATGGCCGTGATGGGCAGCCGGTATCAGCGCCGTGCCGCCATAGCGGTTCGTATCGCCGAGATTGGCCTTGCCGGTGGCAAGGATCAACTTGAGGATAGTGTCGCGCCCCTCGGCCCCGGCATAGAGAAAGGGCGTGTCCCGGATCTCATCCTTCGCGTTAACGTCGGCTCCTGCTTTGATCAGCAACCCGGCCAGATCGACGGCACCGGCGTGTGTCGCCAGCAGCAGCGCGGTACGGCCCTGCCCATCGCGGGCTTCCAGATCCGCCCCGCCATCGATGGCGGCCCGGAGTTGGGCAATATCATTCGTACGAGCGGCCTCAAGCAGCATGGCCTGCCTCCCTGTCGTTTGAGCTGAAACGGCCGACGCCGCCATCAACAGGCTTGCCATGAACGCAACCAGATAAAGGACGCGGGCGCGCATGGATCGATCTCCTGCTTCATCCCTATCTACGCAGTCGTCGCGCAACAAAAAAGGGGCCACGAAGGCCCCTTGATCTGTTTCAAGAAAGGAGAAGCTTATGCAGCCGCTTCCTCGTTGCCTTCCGCCTCGACGCGGGCGCGGTCGACGGCACCCTTGGCCGACGCGTCGCGGTCGACGAACTCGATCACCGCCATGGCGGCATTGTCGCCCTTGCGGAAGCCCGCCTTCATGATCCGCAGATAGCCGCCGTTGCGGGTGGCATAGCGCGGGGCAATGGTGTCGAACAGGCGCTTGACGACGCCTTCATTGCCGATCTGCGCGATCACCTGACGGCGGGCATGCAGGTCGCCGCGCTTGCCCAGCGTAACGAGCTTCTCGACGATCGGACGCAAATCCTTCGCCTTCGGCAGGGTGGTTACGATCTGCTCGTGCTCGATCAGCGACACGGCAAGGTTCGCGAACATCGACTTGCGGTGGCTGATACTGCGGGAGAAACGGCGGCCTTTGAAACCGTGGCGCATGGCTCTTTTCCTTCTTTAGCTGTTCAAGAGGCCACGGCCTCTGATGATTTTCCGCATGACCGTCGGGCCTGGCGGCTGACGCCGCAGACCCTTGGAATCATGCTCAATATTGGTCTTCGTAGCGCTTGGCGAGGTCTTCGATGTTTTCCGGCGGCCAGTCCGGCACTTCCATGCCGAGGTGCAGGCCCATCGCAGCCAGAACTTCCTTGATCTCGTTCAGCGACTTGCGGCCGAAGTTCGGGGTGCGCAGCATCTCGGCTTCGGTCTTCTGGATCAGGTCGCCGATATAGACGATGTTGTCGTTCTTCAGGCAGTTGGCCGAACGTACCGAAAGCTCCAGTTCGTCGACCTTCTTGAGCAGCGCCGGATTGAAGGCAAGCTCGGTAACCTGCTCTTCGGCCACGGCCTTCTGCGGCTCGTCGAAATTGACGAACAGGCCAAGCTGGTCCTGCAGAATGCGGGCGGCGAAAGCCACCGCGTCTTCACCGGAGATCGAACCGTTGGTGTCGATCGTCATGGTCAGCTTGTCATAGTCGAGAACCTGGCCCTCGCGGGTGTTCTCGACCTTGTAGGACACCTTGCGAACCGGCGAATAGAGCGAGTCGACCGGGATAAGGCCGATCGGCGCGTCTTCGGCGCGGTTACGGTCTGCCGGCACATAGCCCTTGCCGGTGTCGACGGTGAATTCCATGCGGATTTCAGCGCCCTCGTCCAGCGTGCAGATGACATGCTCGGGATTGAGGATTTCGACGTCGCCAACCGTCTGGATGTCGCCGGCCAGGACAGCGCCCGGACCCTGCTTGCGCACGACCATGCGCTTGGGGCCGTCCCCTTCCATCTTGATGGCGATTTCCTTGATGTTGAGCACGATGTCGGTCACGTCCTCGCGCACACCGGCGATGGACGAGAATTCATGCAGTACACCGTCGATCTGCACGGCGGTAACGGCAGCACCGCGCAGCGAAGACAAGAGCACGCGACGCAGCGCGTTGCCGAGCGTCAGGCCAAAGCCCCGCTCAAGCGGCTCGGCGACCAGCGTGGTCAGCGTCTTCTTCTTCGACGAGAACTCGATCTTGTTTGGCTTGATCAGTTCCTGCCAATTTTTCTGGATCATTTTTTCTTCCCTCGTTAGCCTGTCACCATCCAATCGTGACGGGCGACCTGGAAACCACAGATGAGCGCCCCATGGCGCTCATCTGGCAATTCTTGCAATCGGTTAGACGCGGCGCTTCTTGCGCGGGCGGCAACCATTGTGCGGGATCGGCGTAACGTCGCGGATCGACGTGATGGTGAAGCCAGCGGCCTGCAAAGCGCGAAGCGCCGATTCACGGCCCGAACCGGGTCCGCAGACCTCGACTTCGAGCATGCGCATGCCGTGTTCCTGTGCCTTCTTGGCAACGTCTTCAGCAGCCATCTGGGCGGCGAACGGGGTCGACTTGCGCGAGCCCTTGAAGCCCTGAGCGCCGGCCGACGACCAGGCAATGGTATTGCCCTGCGCATCGGTGACGGTGATCATCGTGTTGTTGAAGGTCGAATTGACGTGGGCAACGCCCGTGGAAATATTCTTACGTTCGCGACGGCGAACGCGACCGGCTTCCTTGGCCATGATAGTCCTTTCAGTTGATCTCTACACCGCCGTAATGCCAGCGGCTCCACCTACAAAGCGAATGGCGAATAGTGTGTAGCGAATAGGGAAAATCCTATTCGCTATTCGCTATTCCCTACTCGCTCAATTACTTTTTCTTGCCCTGGATTGCCTTAGCCGGGCCCTTGCGGGTGCGCGCATTGGTATGCGTGCGCTGGCCGCGAACCGGCAGCGAGCGGCGATGGCGCAGACCGCGGTAGCAGCCAAGATCCATGAGGCGCTTGATGTTCATCGAAACTTCGCGGCGCAGGTCGCCTTCGACCTGGTAGTCGCGGTCGATGGCTTCACGAATCTGCAGCACTTCCGCGTCGGTCAGCTGGTTCACGCGGCGGTCCGCCGGAATGCCGACCTTGTCGACGATTTCCTGGGCAAACTTCTTGCCGATGCCGTGAATGTATTGAAGCGAGATGACCACGCGCTTGTTGGTCGGAATGTTAACGCCGGCTATACGAGCCATGTTCTTTCCTTCTCCATTTGGGCCGACCCACCTTCAAAAACAAGGCTAGACCGGCATACAAAGTTGCCCGCGTCCGGTGGAGGCCGGCCCTTGCGGGAGTTTCCGTGTTCAAAACGCAGCCATCGTTCAAAAAGAACGAACGAGCCTCATGCTGAAGGGAGACGCGCCGCCATACTCCGCAAGCGGCACGGTGTCAACCTTTCATCAGGCATTTGCGGTGGAGGCGACCAGTTTCTCGATTTCGGCGGTAACGGCATCCATATCGGCCATCCCGTCAATCGTGTGCAACTCGCCGGTGCCGGCATAGTATTTCGAGAGCGGCGCGGTCTTCTCCCGATATTCGTTCAAGCGCGTCTTGAACGATTCGGGATTGTCGTCCGCCCTCACCTGCCCGCCTGCTGCGAGCGTGTCGGCGACGCGCTTTTCCATACGCTTGACCAAGGCGTTCTCGTCGACCTTGAGTTCGATCACGGCGTCGAGTTCCAGGCCCTTCTGGGCCAGGATGCGCGTCAGCGCCTCAGCCTGTGGAACCGTGCGTGGAAATCCGTCGAGGATGAAGCCGCGCCCAGCATCTGGCTCGACGATGCGGTCGGAAACGATCTGGTTGACGATCTCATCCGAAACGAGGCCGCCTGCATCCATGATCGCCTTGGCGCGTTTGCCGACCTCGGTGCCTGCCTTGACCGCGGCGCGCAGCATGTCGCCCGTCGATAGCTGCGGAATACCGTGCTTCTCGACCAGTCTATGTGCCTGCGTTCCCTTGCCCGCTCCCGGCGGTCCAAGCAATATCAGCCTCATCTGCCCTTCTTTCCCCCGCGTAGCTTGGACTTCTTGATCAAGCCCTCATACTGGTGAGCCACCAGGTGGCCCTGGATCTGCGCCACCGTGTCGAGCGTAACACTAACGACGATCAGAAGCGAAGTCCCGCCAAGGTAGAAGGGGATGCCGGTGGCCGCAATCAGATATTCCGGCAGCAGGCAGACTGCGACAAGATAGACGGCGCCGACAGCGGTGACGCGGGTCAGCACATAGTCGATATATTCCGCGGTCCGCTCGCCGGGGCGATAGCCCGGAATGAAGCCGGAATGCTTCTTGAGCTGATCGGCCGTTTCCTTCGGATTGAAGACGATGGCCGTGTAGAAGAACGCGAAAAACGCAACCATGCCGCCATAGAAGATCATGTAGAGCGGCTGGCCGTGGGCAAGCGTCGCCAGGATCGTCTGCGCCCATGTCGGCATATTGGCGCTGTTGGAGAAGCCCGCCAGCGTGGCCGGCAGCAACAGCAGCGACGACGCGAAGATCGGCGGAATGACGCCCGACGTGTTCAGTTTCAGCGGCAGATGCGAGGTATCGCCCTGGAACATACGGTTGCCGACCTGCCGCTTCGGATACTGGATCAGCAGGCGGCGCTGGGCGCGCTCGAAGAAGACGATCAGCGCGACGACGACGATGGCAAGCACCATGATCGCAAGGATCAGCCCGGTGGAAAGCGCGCCGGTGCGGCTCAGTTCCAGCGTTCCGCCGATGGCCCGCGGCATGCCGGCGACGATGCCGGCAAAGATGATGAGCGACACGCCGTTGCCGATGCCGCGCGCGGTGATCTGCTCGCCGAGCCACATCAGGAACATGGTGCCGCCGGTCAGGCTGATGACCGCCGAAATCTCGAAGAACGGCCCGGGATTGGTCACGATGTTAGCGCCGCTCGATAGCCCCACCGCGATGCCGTAGGACTGCACGAGCGCCAAAAGCACCGTGCCATAGCGCGTGTACTGGTTGATGATCTTGCGGCCCTGCTCGCCTTCCTTCTTCAAGGCTTCGAGCGACGGGATGACCGACGTCATGAGCTGCATGATGATGGAAGCGGAAATGTAGGGCATGACGCCAAGGGCAAAGATCGCCATGCGCTCGACAGCGCCGCCGGCGAACATGTTGAACATGCCCAGCACGCCCTTCGACTGCGACGAGAATGCCTGCGCGAATGCTTCCGGATTGATGCCCGGCAGCGGGATATAGGTGCCCAGCCGATAGACGAAGAGCGCACCCAGCGTAAACCAGATGCGCTTCTTCAAATCCGTGGCCTTGGAAAAGGCCGAAAAATTCAGATTGGAGGCTAGTTGTTCTGCAGCCGAAGCCATGCCCGATTTCTCCGCTTGGTCACGCCCAATGACCCGCAGATCAGGCGGCGCATATCACCGAAGCCACGAGATAGGCTTCGAGTGCCAAAGATGCAAGCGGCCGCATCGACGCGGCCGCCAGGATCGCTACTCGGCAGATGCCTTTTCCGGCAGCTTGACCGTTCCGCCAGCCTTTTCGATCTTCTCGATCGCCGCCTTGGAGGCACCGGCCACGTCGAAGGAAAGCTTGGCCTTGAGATCGCCGTCCGAAAGCACCCGCACGCCGTCCTTGACGCGGCGAATCACGCCAGCCTTGACCAGCGCCTCGGCGGTGATGGTCTCCTTGGCGTCCAGCTTCTTGGCGTCGAGCGCGATCTGGATGCGCTCGAGCGACACCGTCGCATAGCTCTTGGCGAAGATGTTCTTGAAGCCGCGCTTCGGCAGGCGCCGATAAAGCGGCATCTGGCCGCCCTCGAAGCCGTTGATGGCAACGCCCGAGCGCGAGCTCTGGCCCTTGACACCGCGTCCGCCGGTCTTGCCCGTGCCGGAACCGATGCCCCGGCCGACGCGCTTCTTGGCATGCGTCGCGCCGTCTTTGTCACGCAGATCGTTGAGTTTCATCGTCGTTCTCCTGCGCGCCGGCTCAAGCCTCGTCCACGACGCGGACGAGGTGCTGAACGGCTGCGATCATGCCGCGCACGGAAGGGGTGTCTTCCAGCGTACGCTGCTTGTGCATCTTGTTGAGGCCGAGGCCGATCAGCGTCGCGCGCTGCTCTTTCGGGCGGCGAATCGGCGAACCGATCTGCTCAACGGTTATGGTCTTTACTGCTTGCTTGGCCATGTTCCTGGTCCCTCAGCGCCGACTATTCTTCGGCCGCAACGGCAGCGCCGCGGCGAGCCTGAAGCGTCGAATACTTGATGCCTCGAGCGGAAGCCACATCCTTCGGATGCATCTGGCTCTTCAGCGCGTCGAACGTGGCGCGAATCATGTTGTACGGGTTCGACGAACCCATCGACTTGGCGACCACGTCATGCACGCCGAGCGTCTCGAAAACAGCGCGCATCGGGCCGCCGGCGATGATGCCGGTACCGACCTTGGCCGAGCGCAACAGGACGCGTCCGGCGCCATGGCGGCCTTCGACGTCGTGGTGCAGCGTGCGGCCCGAGCGCAGCGGCACGAAAATCATGTCGCGCTTGGCCGATTCGGTTGCCTTGCGGATCGCTTCCGGCACTTCGCGCGCCTTGCCGTGACCAAAGCCGACGCGGCCCTTCTGGTCGCCGACGACGACGAGGGCTGCAAAGCCGAAACGCCGGCCGCCCTTGACGACCTTGGCGACGCGGTTGATGTGTACGAGCTTGTCGACGATACCATCGTCGCGCTCTTCGCGATCGCGGCCGCGGCCGCCATCCCTACGTTCCTGTGCCATATCCTAGTTCCTTATTCTTTTCCGGAAGCACGGGTTGCTAAAGTGCCGGCGCCTCTCATGGAGGTCGCCGGCGGCGAAATCAAAAGCCTTCTGAACGAACCGGGCCCAAAAGTCAGCAAATTAATTTCTGCCGACATTCGGGCCGTGAATCGTCTTAGAAGCTCAGGCCACCTTCGCGGGCGGCTTCGGCAAGCGCCTTGACGCGGCCATGATAGATGTAGGCGCCGCGATCGAACACGACTTCCTTGACGCCGGCCTTGCCAGCGCGCTCTGCAATCAGCTTGCCGATGGCGGCAGCGGCAGCGGTATCGGCGCCGGTGGTCTTGCCGGCCTTGAAATCCTTCTCCAGCGTCGAGGCCGCGGCAAGTGTGTTGCCATTGGCATCGTCGATGATCTGGACATAGATATTCTTGGACGTGCGGTGCACGGACAGGCGCGGACGGCCGTTCGCGACCTTCTTGATCTGACGACGAACGCGCGAAGCGCGGCGCTGGATGGATTCCTTGGATGCCATGATTTGGTCCTGCCTTCATAATCCGGGGTTTGCCGTGTGCGGTAGACAAAACTCCCGCGACAAACTCCCGTGGCGTTAAACTCTCAAGGTCGTAGGGGAATATGGCGGTAGCGCCATCCTTTGCCCTACTGCCCTACTCCCATATTGCCTTGAATTACTTCTTCTTGCCTTCCTTGCGCACGATCTTCTCGCCGGCATAGCGAACGCCCTTGCCCTTGTAGGGCTCCGGCTCGCGATACTCGCGGATCTCGGCGGCAACCTGGCCAACCTGCTGCTTGTCGATGCCCGAAATCGTAATTTCCGTCGGCTTGCCGACAACAATCGTGATTCCTTCGGGCGTCTGGTACACAACCTCATGGCTGAAGCCAAGCGAAAGCTGCAAATCCCTGCCCTGCATGGCAGCGCGGTAGCCGACACCGGTGATCTCGAGCTTCTTTTCGAAGCCATCCTTCACGCCCATCAGGATATTGACGATCTGCGTCCGCGACATCCCCCATTTGGAGCGCGCAGTCTTTGTCTGGTCACGCGGCTGGACGGCAATCTCGCCGTCTTCCATCTTGACCAGGACCTCGTCGTTGACGACGAACCGCAGTTCGCCCTTCGGCCCCTTTGCCGTGATGGTCTGGCCATCGACCGACGCAGTCACGCCTTGCGGCACCGAAACGGGTTTCTTACCAATACGAGACATTGTTTGTCCTCGTCACTCTTCGTGTTTCAAGTCTTGGCTGAACATGGACATGCGGAAAGCGGCTTGACGCCTTCCGCGACCATGCGCCGGGTCAGAATATCTGGCAGAGAATCTCGCCGCCGACATTCTGTTCGCGGGCTTCGTGATCGGCCATAACGCCCTTCGGCGTCGAAAGAATGGCGATACCGAGGCCGTTGGCCACATGCGGGATCGACTTGGCCGAGACATAAACGCGACGGCCAGGCTTGGAGACGCGGGCGATTTCACGCACGACCGGCACTCCGTCGAAATATTTCAGCTCGATGTTGATCTCCGACTTGCCGTTATCGAAGTCGGTCTGGCTGTAGTCGCGGATATAGCCTTCCGACTTCAGCACGTCGAGAACGCGGGCGCGCAGGCGCGAGGCCGGCGTCGACACCGTCGACTTCTTACGGCCGTAGGCGTTGCGGATGCGGGTCAGCATATCGCCGAGAGGATCGCTCAATGACATCTTATGTCCTCCTTACCAGCTCGACTTGACCAGGCCCGGGATCTGGCCGCTATTGCCGAGATCACGCAGCGCGATACGCGAAACTTTGAGCTTGCGATAATACGAGCGCGGACGCCCGGTCACTTCGCAACGGTTGCGGATACGGATCTTGGCCGAATTGCGCGGCATGGCCGAAAGCTTCAGCTGGGCGCGAAAGCGCTCTTCCATCGGCTTGGACTGGTCCATGATGATCGCCTTGAGGGCGGCACGCCGTGCGGCGTACTGATCCACGAGCTTGCGGCGGTGGTTGTTCTTCTCGACTGAGCTGGTCTTTGCCATTTCAGATTGTTCCTTTGCTCGCTGCCGTTACTGGCGGAAGGGGAAGTTGAAAGCCTTGAGCAGCGCTCTGGCTTCGTCGTCCGTCTTCGCCGTCGTACACACGATGACGTCCATGCCCCAGACTTGATCGACCTTGTCGTAGTTGATCTCCGGGAACACAATGTGTTCCTTGATGCCCATGGCATAGTTGCCACGTCCATCGAAGCTCTTCGGGTTCAGGCCACGAAAGTCGCGAACGCGCGGCAGCGCAATGTTCACGAGGCGGTCCAGGAACTCGTACATACGCTCCTTGCGCAGCGTAACCTTGGCGCCGATCGGCATGTTCTCGCGAACCTTGAAGCCGGCGATGGAGTTGCGGGCATGGGTTACGATGGCCTTCTGACCGGCGATCATGCCAAGGTCTTCAGCCGCAATCGCAGGCTTCTTGGAGTCTGCAGTCGCTTCGCCGACGCCCATGTTCAACACGATCTTGTCGATGCGAGGAACCTGCATCTCGTTGTCGTAGTTGAACTGCTCCTGCAACGCCTTGCGGATGGTCTCGTTATAGACCTGTTTCAGACGCGGCGTGTTCTTCGCCGTGGCTTGCTTGGATTGAGCCTTAGCCATTGATGACTTCTCCCGAGCGCTTGGCAACACGCACCTTCTTGCCGTCCTTCTCGAACTTGAAACCGACGCGGGTCGGCTTGCCGTCCTTGGGGTCGGCGATCGCTAGGTTCGACAGCTGGATCGCCGCCTCTTTGGTGATGATCCCGCCCTCTTGGGACTGGGACTGTTTCTGGTGGCGGCGGATCATGTTGACGCCACGCACCAGCGCGGTGTCTTCCTTCGGCTGCACCGAAAGGACTTCGCCGGTACGGCCCTTGTCCTTGCCGGCCAGGACGACGACCTTGTCGCCTTTACGGATCTTTTGCATTGGTCGGTTTCCTTACAGCACTTCAGGCGCGAGCGAGATGATCTTCATGTGGTTCTTGGCGCGAAGCTCGCGCGGAACCGGCCCGAAGATACGCGTGCCGATCGGCTCTTTCTTGTTGTCGACGAGAACGGCTGCGTTCTTGTCGAAACGGATCACGCTGCCGTCCGGACGGCGGATGTCCTTGGCCGTGCGAACCACGACCGCCTTCATCACATCGCCCTTCTTGACGCGCCCGCGCGGAATGGCTTCCTTGATCGACACCACGATGATGTCGCCCACGGAAGCGTATTTCCGCTTCGAGCCGCCCAGCACCTTGATGCACATGACACGACGCGCGCCGGAATTATCCGCGACGTCGAGGTTTGTTTGCATCTGAATCATGACTGGCCGCCTTCTTCTCTTCTAACGGGACGGGCGATCTCGCCCTCCCCCGGTCTGTCCAAAATTCGTCTTTACTCAGGCCTGGTCGGATTCGACCACGACCCAGCGCTTGTCCTTGGAAATCGGAGCCGATTCCTGGATAAACACCTGGTCGCCGACCTTGTGTGCGTTGTTCTCGTCATGCGCCTTGTAGCGCTTCGACATACGAACGACCTTCTTCATAACGGGATGCGTGAAGCGCCGTTCGACTTTGACGACGACCGTCTTCTCGTTCTTGTCGCTGACGACGGTGCCCTGCAGAATGCGCTTTGGCATGTTCTTCGTCCTTAAGCCTTCTTGGCAGCGGATTTTTCCGCCGCGATGGTCTTGATGCGCGCGATGTCCCTGCGGACTTCCTTGACGCGCGCGGTCTTTTCAAGCTGGCCAGTGGCCTTCTGGAAGCGCAGGTTGAACTGCTCCTTCTTCAGGCTGCCCAGGTCGTCTGTAAGTTGATCCTGCGTCTTGGCGCGGATGTCGTCGGCTTTCATCGTCCTAATCCTTATTCCGCAATGCGCTGAACGAAGCGCGTCCTGACGGAGAGCTTGGCAGCGCCGAGACGCAGCGCCTCTCGCGCCACTTCTTCCGACACACCGTCGATCTCGAACATCACGCGACCCGGCTTGACGCGCGCCGCCCAATAATCGACCGCGCCCTTGCCCTTGCCCATACGGACTTCGGTCGGCTTGCCCGTCACCGGCAGATCCGGGAAAATACGGATCCACACACGACCGGCGCGCTTCATCTCACGGGTGATCGCGCGGCGGGCCGCCTCGATCTCACGCGCGGTAACGCGGTTCGGCTCCAGCGCCTTCAGTCCGAAACCACCGAAATCCAGGTTGGTGCCACCCTTGGCGGCGCCGTGGATACGGCCCTTGAACTGCTTGCGGAACTTTGTGCGCTTTGGCTGCAGCATCTTACTTACTCCAAATTCTCAACGTGCGCTCAGGCGTTCTCGCGACGACGACCGCGTTCACGATCGCCACCACCGCCACCATGGCCATGATCGCCTTCCGTTGCACGACGCTCCGAAGCCATCGGATCATGCTCGAGGATTTCGCCCTTGAACACCCAGACCTTGACGCCGCAAATACCGTAGGCCGTGCTCGCCTCGGCCGTGCCGTAGTCGACATCGGCGCGCAGCGTATGCAGCGGCACGCGACCTTCGCGATACCACTCCATGCGAGCGATTTCGGCACCGCCGAGACGGCCCGCGCAATTGATGCGGATGCCTTCGGCGCCCAGGCGCATGGCCGACTGAACGGCCCGCTTCATGGCGCGACGGAACGCGATACGGCGCTCGAGCTGCTGCGCGATGGACTGCGCGACAAGTACGGCGTCGATTTCCGGCTTGCGCACTTCAACGATGTTGAGGTGCGTCTCGGACTTCGTCATCTCCATCAGCTTCTTGCGAAGCTTCTCGATGTCAGCGCCCTTCTTGCCGATGATCAGGCCGGGACGCGCCGCATGGATAGTGACGCGGCACTTCTTGTGCGGGCGCTCGATCACGATCTTGGAGATCGCAGCCTGCTTGAGTTCCTTCTCAAGGTAAGCGCGGATCTTGATGTCTTCGTGCAGCAGCTTGCCGTATTCGCCGGTGTTCGCGTACCAGCGCGAATCCCAGGTCCGGTTGATGCCGAGGCGCAGACCGATCGGATTGATTTTCTGACCCATTATGCGGCCTCCCCTTTTTCTTCGACTTCACGAACGACGATCGTGAGGTGCGAGAACGGCTTCTCGACGCGGCTGGCGCGGCCGCGGCCACGGGCATGAAAACGCTTCATGACGATCGACTTGCCGACATAGGCTTCCGCCACGATCAGCGCGTCGACATCGAGGTCGTGATTGTTTTCCGCGTTGGCGATCGCCGATTCCAGCGTCTTCTTGACCGTGCCGGAAATCCGCTTGGCCGAAAATTCAAGATCGTTGAGCGCCGCCGCAACCTTCTTGCCGCGGATGAGCGCGGCAACGAGGTTGAGCTTCTGCGGGCTGATACGGATCGTGCGCAATACGGCGCGCGCTTCGTTGTCAGCAAGCCTGCGCGGAGCTTTGGCCTTGCCCATGATTATTTCCTCTTCGCTTTCTTATCCGCGCCGTGACCGTAATAGGTCCGCGTCGGAGCGAACTCACCAAACTTGTGGCCGACCATGTCCTCGTTCACCGAAACGGGAACGTGCTTCTGGCCGTTATAGACACCGAAGGTGACGCCGACGAACTGCGGCAGGATGGTGGAGCGGCGGCTCCACATCTTGATCACCTCATTGCGACCGCCTTCACGAACCTTGTCCACCTTCTTGAGAAGGTAGCCGTCGATGAAGGGGCCTTTCCAAATAGAACGAGTCACTTGGCGTTACCTCTTCTTAGCTCTTGCGCTGATGACGCGAGCGCAGGATGAACTTGTCGGTCGCCTTATTGGACCGCGTCTTCTTGCCCTTGGTCGGTTTACCCCACGGAGAAACCGGGTGACGGCCACCGGAGGTGCGGCCTTCGCCGCCGCCATGCGGGTGATCGACAGGGTTCATGGTCACGCCGCGATTGTGCGGGCGCTTGCCGCGCCACACCGTACGTCCGGCCTTACCGTCATTGATGTTGCCGTGGTCGGGGTTCGAAACCGCGCCGACCGTGGCGAGGCAGGAACCGTGCACGACGCGCTGCTCGCCCGAGGAGAGCCGCAGGATCGCCATGCCCTGATCGCGACCGACCAGCTGGCCGTAGGTGCCGGCCGAGCGCGCAACCTGGGCGCCCTTGCCCGGCTTCAACTCGATGTTGTGGACGATCGTGCCCACAGGCATCGCCGAAAGCGGCATCGCATTGCCCGGCTTCACGTCGACGGACTCGCCGGCGATGATCTTGTCGCCCGGAGCCAGACGCTGCGGGGCGATGATGTAGGACAGTTCGCCGTCGTCATACTTGATCAACGCGATGAAGGCCGACCGGTTCGGATCGTATTCAAGGCGCTCGACCGTGCCGACCACGTCGAACTTGCGGCGCTTGAAATCGACGATGCGGTACGAACGCTTGTGACCGCCGCCGATGAAGCGAGCCGTGATGCGGCCGTAATTATTGCGGCCGCCCGACTTGGTCAGGCCTTCGGTCAACCCCTTGACGGGCTTGCCCTTGTAGAGGCCCGAGCGGTCAACGATGACCAGCTGTCGGGTGCTCGGCGTTATCGGGTTGAAATGCTTTAATGCCATTATCTTATCCTCGCGGCCTTGCTCTACAGACCCGTCGCGACGTCGATCGACTGGCCATCGACCAGTGTCACAATCGCCTTCTTGACGTCGCCCTGCCGGCCGATAGTGCCGCGGAAGCGCTTGATCTTACCCTTGCGGATAAGGGTGTTCACAGCCGTCACCTTGACGCCGAACAGCGCCTCGACAGCGGCCTTGATCTCAGGCTTCGACGCCTTCTTGGCGACGTTGAAGACGACCTGGTTCTGTTCGGAAGCCATGGTCGACTTTTCAGTGATCGCGGGCGAAACGATCACGTCGTAATGACGAAGGTCGGTCATTTGAAGCGCTCCTCGAGAGCCTCGACGGCGGCCTTCGAAAGGACCAGCGTACCGCGGCGCATAATGTCGTAAACGTTGATGCCCTGGATCGGCAGCACGTCGATGTTCGGAATGTTCGTCGCCGCCAGCTTGAAGTTCTGGTCAAGCTCGGCACCGCCGATCACCAGAGCGTTGGTCAGACCCAGCGTCACGAAATTCGCGATCAGCGCCTTGGTCTTGGCCTCGCCCAGCTTCAGCTCGTCGATGATGATCAGGTTCGATGCCTTGGCCTTGGCCGAAAGCGCATGCTTCAGCCCAAGTGCGCGCACCTTCTTCGGCAGGTCGTGCTCATGGCTGCGGACAACCGGGCCATGGGCCTTGCCACCGCCGCGGAACTGCGGAGCGCGCGCCGAATGGTGACGGGCGCGGCCCGTACCCTTCTGCTTGTACATCTTGGCGCCGGTGCGCGAAACTTCGGCACGGGTCTTTGCCTTATGGGTACCCTGCTGGCGCTTGGCCAACTGCCAGCGCACGACGCGCTGCAGAATGTCCTCACGCGGGTCAAGGCCGAAGATGCCTTCGGAGAGTTCCACCTTGCCGGCATCCTTGCCGGCAAGCGTTGTGATCTTGATGTCCATTATTCCGCTCCCCCATTGACCGGACCTTCTGCGGCCGGGGCTTCATTCTTGGCCGCTCCGGCGCGGATCGCGGCGGGCTTCGGCGCATTCGCCGGCAGCGCCACCTTCATGGCGTCGCGAACCAGGATCCAGGCGCCCTTCGAACCGGGGACAGCACCACGGATCAGGATCAGGCCACGGTCCGCATCGGTCGAAACCACTTCGACGTTCTGCGTGGTCACGCGGGTGTCGCCCATGTGGCCGGCCATGTGCTTGCCCTTGAACACCTTGCCCGGATCCTGACGCTGGCCGGTCGAACCGTGCGAGCGGTGAGACACCGAGTTACCATGGGAAGCACGACCGCCGCCCATGTTGTGGCGCTTCATGACGCCCTGGAAACCCTTGCCGACCGTCGTGCCCGTCACATCGACCTTCTGGCCGGGAACGAAATGCTCGACGGTGATCTCGGCGCCGACATCGATCATGTTGTCGGCGGAAACGCGGAACTCCGCGACCTTCGCCTTCGGCTCGACCGAAGCCGTGGCGAAATGGCCACGCATCGCCTTCGACGTATTCTTCACCTTGGCAAGGCCAACGCCGAGCTGAACGGCGGTGTAGCCATTCTTCTCCTGCGTGCGCTGCGCAACGACCTGGCAATTCTCCATCAGGAGAACGGTAACGGGGACATGCTCGCCGGCATCGTTATAGATGCGGGTCATTCCCACCTTCTTTGCAATCACACCTGAACGCATCGGTTCATCTTCCTTCAGAGGAGCCATCGGGGCTGGCCCCTTCGGCTCATGTTCTTGTCAGGTTTCCCTGACTTTTCGGCTTGTCCTCGGGGCTATCGCCCCTCGTCAGCTCTTGTCGTCAGAGCTTGATTTCGACGTCGACGCCGGCGGCAAGATCGAGCTTCATCAAAGCATCGACCGTCTGCGGGGTCGGATCGACGATGTCGAGCAGACGCTTGTGGGTGCGCATCTCGAACTGTTCGCGGCTCTTCTTGTCGACATGCGGCGACCGGTTGACCGTGAACTTCTCGATCCGCGTCGGAAGCGGAATAGGGCCGCGGACGTTCGCGCCGGTGCGCTTCGCGGTCGACACGATTTCGCGGGTCGAAGCGTCGAGCACCCGGTGGTCAAACGCCTTGAGGCGGATGCGGATATTCTGTCCGTTCATTTAGTCATTCCTTGTTCTGGCGCGGCGCGGACGACTTTCCGCGCCCGCGACAGAGATCGATTAAGTCTGCTGCTTATTCTTTGATGCTGGCGACGATGCCTGCACCAACCGTACGGCCGCCTTCACGGATAGCGAAGCGCAGCTTCTCTTCCATGGCGATCGGCACGATCAGTTCCACATCGACCGTGATGTTGTCGCCCGGCATCACCATCTCGGTGCCTTCCGGCAGCGACACGATGCCGGTCACGTCCGTCGTGCGGAAATAGAACTGCGGACGGTAGTTGGTGAAGAACGGCGTATGACGCCCACCCTCTTCCTTGGTCAGGATGTAGGCTTCCGCCACGAACTTCTTGTGCGGCTTCACCGAACCCGGCTTGGCCAGAACCTGGCCGCGCTCAACGCCTTCACGGTCGACGCCGCGGATCAGCGCGCCGATGTTGTCGCCGGCCTGGCCCTGGTCGAGCAGCTTGCGGAACATTTCAACGCCGGTAACCGTCGTCTTCGAGGTGTCGCGGATGCCGACGATCTCGACTTCCTCGCCAACCTTGACGATGCCGCGCTCGACGCGACCCGTCACCACCGTGCCGCGACCCGAGATCGAGAACACGTCTTCGATCGGCAGCAGGAACGGCTTGTCGATCGGACGCTCAGGCGTCGGGATGTACTCGTCGACCGCTGCCATCAGCGCGCGAACCGCGTCTTCGCCGAGTGCCTTGTCGCCGTCATTGAGCGCGACAACCGCCGAACCCTTGATGATCGGCGTGTCGTCGCCGGGGAACTCGTACTTCGACAGAAGCTCGCGAACCTCAAGCTCGACCAGCTCCAGCAATTCCGCATCGTCGACCAGGTCGACCTTGTTCAGGAACACCACCAGCGCCGGAACGCCAACCTGGCGGGCCAGCAGGATGTGCTCGCGCGTCTGCGGCATCGGGCCGTCGGCGGCTGAAACGACCAGGATCGCGCCGTCCATCTGCGCCGCACCCGTGATCATGTTCTTCACATAGTCGGCGTGGCCGGGGCAATCGACGTGGGCGTAGTGACGGTTAGGCGTCTCGTACTCGACGTGCGACGTCGAGATCGTGATGCCACGGGCCTTCTCTTCCGGCGCGTTGTCGATCTGGTCGTACGCCTTGAAGTCGCCAAAATACTTCGTGATCGCTGCCGTCAGCGACGTCTTGCCGTGGTCAACGTGACCAATCGTGCCAATGTTCACATGTGGCTTGTTACGCTCGAATTTGCTCTTGGCCATGTGAGGTCTCCATTCCTAGCAGCCGATGAAGGCATTGAATTAAGTAACTGGTGCAGTTCCTTGGAACTACGCGTATTTTTTCTGGACTTCCTGAGCGACCGCAGTCGGAACCGGCTCGTAGTGGTCGAACTGCATCGTGTACTGGGCGCGGCCCTGCGACATCGAACGCAGCGTGTCCACATACTTGAACATGTTGGCCAGCGGCACCATCGCGTTGATGACGACGGCGACACCGCGGGCTTCCTGGCCCTGGATCTGGCCGCGGCGTCCGTTCAGATCGCCGATGACGTTGCCGACGTAATCCTCAGGCGTCACCACTTCGACCTTCATGACCGGCTCCAGCAACTGCACGCCAAGCTTGGGCGCTGCTTCACGGAAGCAGGCGCGGCCGGCGATTTCGAAGGCCAGGACCGAGGAGTCGACGTCGTGGAACGCACCGTCGATAAGCGTCGCCTTGACGCCGATCATCGGGAAGCCGGCAAACGGGCCGGACGTCATGACGCTGTTGATACCCTTTTCGACGCCGGGGATGTATTCCTTCGGCACCGCGCCACCGACGATCTTGGACGAGAACTGGAACTCGGTGCTCTCCGGATCCGGCTCGAACACAATCTTGACGCGGGCGAACTGGCCCGTACCGCCGGTCTGCTTCTTATGGGTGTAATCCTGTTCGTGCGTGCGGGTAATGGTTTCGCGATAAGCCACCTGCGGCGCACCGATATTCGCCTCGACCTTGAATTCGCGACGCATGCGGTCGACCAGAATGTCGAGGTGAAGCTCACCCATGCCGGCGATGATGGTCTGGCCCGACTCTTCGTCCGTCTTGACGCGGAAGGACGGGTCTTCTGCCGCGAGACGATGCAGCGCAAGGCCCATCTTCTCCTGGTCGTTCTTGGTCTTCGGCTCGATCGCGATCTGGATGACCGGATCGGGGAATTCCATACGCTCAAGAATGACCGGATGCAGCGGGTCGCACAGCGTGTCGCCCGTCGTGGTGTCCTTCAGGCCGGCCAGAGCAACGATATCGCCGGCAAAAGCCTCTTCGATGTCGGCGCGCGAGTTCGCATGCATCTGCAGCATGCGACCGATGCGCTCTTTCTTGCCCTTGACGGTGTTGTCGAGCGACGCGCCCTTGACTACCTTGCCGGAATAAATGCGCGCAAACGTCAGCGAACCGACAAATGGATCGTTCATGATCTTGAACGCCAGCATGGAAAGCGGCTCTTCATCGCTCGATTCGCGCGTGACTTCCGCGTCCGTCTTCGGATCGACGCCCTTGATCGCGGGAACTTCGTCCGGCGCAGGCAGGAAATCGATCACGGCGTCGAGAAGCGGCTGCACGCCCTTGTTCTTGAACGCGGTACCGCAAAGAACCGGATGGAACTTCACGGCAACGGTGCCCCTGCGGATCAGTTCGCGAATCTCGTCGTTGCCAGGCATCTTGCCCTCGAGATAATTCTCAAGCGCCGTCTCGTCCATTTCAACAGCGGCTTCGATCATCTTCTCGCGATATTCTTCAGCGCGCGCCTGCATGTCCGCCGGGATATCCATGACGTCCCAGTCGGCACCGAGATGTTCCTCGTGCCAGACCAGCGCCTTCATCTCGATGAGGTCGATGACACCCTTGAACTCGTTTTCCGCGCCGATCGGCAGCTGAACGGCAACCGGGATAGCACCCAGACGCGACTTGATCATGTCGAGGCAGCGATAGAAATCGGCGCCGATCTTGTCCATCTTGTTGCAGAAGATCATGCGCGGGACGTGATACTTCTCAGCCTGGCGCCACACGGTCTCCGTCTGCGGCTCGACGCCGGCATTCGAGTCCAGCAGCGCAATGGCGCCATCGAGGACGCGCAGCGAGCGCTCGACTTCAATGGTGAAGTCGACGTGGCCGGGCGTGTCGATGATGTTGTAGCGGTACTGCTTGCCGTTGCGGCCCTTCCAGGAAGTGGTCGTGGCAGCCGACGTAATCGTGATGCCGCGTTCCTGCTCCTGCTCCATCCAGTCCATGGTCGAGGCGCCATCGTGCGTCTCGCCCATCTTGTGGTTCTTGCCCGTATAATAAAGAATCCGCTCGGTCGTCGTCGTCTTACCGGCGTCGATATGCGCCATGATGCCGAAGTTACGGTATTCGTGGATGTGAAATTCGCGGGCCATTGGAATAGCTCTCTCGTCTTTGTTCGCGCTTTTACCAGCGATAATGCGCGAAAGCGCGGTTGGCTTCCGCCATCTTGTGGGTGTCTTCACGCTTCTTGACAGCAGTGCCACGGTTGTTGGCCGCGTCCATCAACTCGCCGGAAAGACGGTCGACCATCGTGGTCTCGTTGCGCTTGCGCGCTGCCGTGATCAACCAGCGGATGGCAAGCGCCTGACGGCGCTCGGGGCGCACGTCGACCGGAACCTGGTAGGTCGCACCACCAACACGGCGCGAGCGCACTTCCACATGCGGCGCGACATTGTCGAGCGCCTGATGGAACACCGTAACCGGCTCCTGCTTGGTCTTTTCCTGAACCTGATCGAGCGCGCCGTAGACGATGGTCTCGGCGATCGACTTCTTGCCGTCATACATGACGGCGTTCATGAACTTGGTAACGATCAGATCGCCGAACTTGGGGTCCGGGTTGATCTCACGCTTTTCTGCACTGTGGCGACGGGACATTTTTTCTCAGCCTCACTTAGGACGCTTGGCGCCGTATTTCGAACGACGCTGCTTGCGGTTCTTCACGCCCTGCGTATCGAGAACGCCGCGAATGATGTGGTAGCGCACACCGGGAAGATCCTTGACGCGACCGCCACGGATCATGACCACCGAGTGCTCCTGAAGGTTGTGCCCCTCACCCGGGATATAGCCAATCACTTCGAAGCCATTGGTCAGGCGAATCTTGGCGACCTTGCGCAGCGCCGAGTTCGGCTTCTTCGGCGTCGTCGTATAAACGCGCGTGCAGACGCCCCGCTTCTGCGGGTTCTGCTGCATGGCCGGGACCTTGTTGCGCACGGCCGGCGCCTGGCGCGGCTTGCGGATCAGCTGGTTGACGGTAGGCATTAAACCCTCTTGTCTCTCAATTCCGTGTCTCGAACCCAGTCAGGGGTGCTCAAAGACCGGCTTCCATACGCAAATTCGGGGCACAAACCATGAAACATGGTCTTGCCCGAACAAGTGGCAGAGGAAGCGGAAACCGCTTCATGCAAGCCGGAAATATCTTTTCGCTCGTAAAGTGAACCCTGTTTGAGGCGAACTCCAAAGCGTGTCGCTTCGGAAGAGCAGGCCTCACATCGGTTCTGACTGGGCGGCTTCTACCCGCAACACCGCATATCGTCAAGCCCGAAGCATTAATTATTGCGTCGGCGCAACGCAGCGGCGGGTCCAGGCCGAGCGTCGGAAATTATCTTTCGCTCATTTGGAGCCAAGTGAAAGAATGTGACCGCTTTTTATCTGTCTCCAGCGCCCGCTTCATGCGAAAAGCCCCAAAGCCAGGCAGTAGAGAGCGAATCTCGTGAGTGAACCGGTCAACGACAACGAAACCGAACGGTCGGTCATCCTGATTACAGGGCGCGTCCGCAGGCGCAAGGGCGGCAAGGCCGAAGGCGTGCACATCATGCTGGTCGCGCCAGACGACGATTCGGCTGTGCGCAGGGCGCTCGAATCGCTGGCTGCCGAAGGGTACGCCGAGGTCGAACTCGACCAGATCGGCGATATGGAAGGCGAGCCGGACGAAGAGCCGCATTTGTCGGCCTGGCAGGGCGCGCTCGAGGGCGATGTGTCGATCGTGACCTTCGACGAGCCTTTGTGAAAAGGGGGAGAATAAGCAATGTCGGAAAGAAAGCCGGGTAAGCCGGCATCCCGCGATTGGGTGGATGGCGCGGTCGCGGCGATCGAGGCCGATCAGCGGCGTTCGGCCGACACCCATTTGTGGAAGCTCGATATCCCCGCTTTGCCGGGCATAGACCTGTACCTCAAGGATGAGTCCACCCATCCGACAGGCAGCCTGAAGCACCGGCTGGCGCGCTCGCTCTTTCTCTATGCGCTGTGCAACGGCCACATAAGGCAAGGCGCGCCGGTCATCGAAGCCTCGTCCGGCTCGACCGCCGTTTCGGAGGCCTATTTCGCACGCATGATCGGCGTGCCCTTTTACGCGGTAATGCCGCGCACCACCTCGGCTGAAAAGATCGCAGCCATCGAGCACTATGGCGGCAATTGCCACTTCATCGACGACGGTCGCCGCATCTATGCGGAATCGGCGGAATTGGCCGAGCGACTGGGCGGCCACTTCATGGACCAGTTCACCTATGCCGAGCGCGCAACCGACTGGCGCGGCAACAACAACATCGCCGAATCGATCTTCGACCAGATGCGCGAGGAGCGTCATCCGATACCCAGTTGGGTGGTGATGAGCGCCGGCACCGGCGGCACCACCGCCACGATCGGCCGCTACATCCGCTACAAGCGCCACGCCACGCGGCTATCCGTGGCCGATGTCGAGCATTCCGCCTTTTTCGAAGGCTTTTCGACGCGCGATTCGGCATGCCTGTGCGAAAAACCCTCGCGAATCGAGGGCATAGGCCGCCCCCGCGTCGAGCCGTCCTTCGTGCCGGGCGTCATAGATCACATGCTGCGGGTTCCCGACGCCCTGTCCATCGCCGCCATGCGCGTCCTGTCAAGGCGCATCGGCCGGCAGGTCGGCGGCTCGACCGGGACAAACTTCGCCGCCATGTGCTTCCATGCCGCGCGCATGGCAAAAGCCGGCGAGGAAGGCTCGCTGATTACCTTGATCTGCGATTCCGGCGAGCGTTACGCCAACACCTATTACTGCGATGACTGGCTGCGCGAAAAGGACCTTGATCCAGCACCCTTCGAACCGATCATGGAAGCTTTCCTCGCCGGCGGAAATCTGGACATAGAACTGGAGGAAAGCCGCGGATGACGCCAATGCACCCCATACGCATAGGCGTCGTCGGCGTCGGCAAGATCGTGCGCGACCAGCATTTGCCAGCACTGGCGGCCAACCCGGATTTCCGCCTCGTTGCTGCCGCCAGCCGGCAGGGCAAGGTCGACGGCATTCCCAACTTTCCCGCCATCGAGGCGATGCTGGCCGAAGTGCCGGACCTGGAAGCCGTTTCGCTCTGCATGCCGCCGCAATTCCGCTATGACGCGGCGCGCACAGCGCTTGCCGCGAGAAAGCATGTCTTCCTTGAGAAGCCGCCCGGCGCCACGGTCAGCGAGGTCGAGGACCTCAAGGCACTCGCAGGGGAAAACGGCGTCTCGCTTTTTGCCAGCTGGCATTCCCGCTATGCGCCGGCGGTGGAAGCCGCCCGCGCCTTCCTCGCCTCCACCCGCATACGATCCGCGACGATCAACTGGAAGGAGGACGTGCGGCGCTGGCACCCGAACCAGGAATGGATATGGCAGGCCGGCGGCCTTGGCGTATTCGATCCCGGCATCAACGCGCTTTCCATCGCCACCTATATCTTTCCGGCGATGTTCGTTACCGCCGCCACACTGGAATTCCCCGAAAACCGCGATGCCCCGATTGCGGCCAGGATCGCCTTCCGGTCGGCCGGCGGGTTTGCACTGGGCGCCGATTTCGACTGGCGTCAGACCGGCCCGCAACGCTGGGATATCCTGGCCGAAACCGATGCAGGCTCAATGGTCCTGTCGGGCGGCGGTTCGACGCTTGCAGTCGATGGGCGCACAGTCCACGAAGAACCCGAAGCCGAATACCCGACGCTCTACAAGCGCTTTGCCGAGATCGTCCGGGGCGGCACATCCGACGTGGACCTCGCGCCGCTCCGGCATGTCGCCGACGCTTTCATGCTGGGTAAGCGCGAAGTGGTCGAAGCTTTTCACGACTGACCCAAGCAACGCTCGTGTCGACAGAAACAAAAAAGCCGCGGGGTCGCCCCGGCGGCTTTTTCTTTTCAGGTGATTCCGCCGCTTACTGCGCGGCGGTAATCATTTCGGTCAGCATCGGCTCGGCGGTTTCAACGCCCGACGCCTTGCGGCGCTCGTCGATGATGAGTTCGTCGCGCGACGTGGCGATGCGACGGATAGCGCTCATCTGGCCGCCCGTACCGGCCGGGATAAGCCGACCGACGATGACGTTTTCCTTCAGACCCTGCAGCATGTCGGTCTTGCCGGCAACTGCTGCTTCCGTCAGCACCCTTGTCGTCTCCTGGAAGGAGGCGGCCGAGATGAAGGACGGCGTCTGCAGCGAAGCCTTGGTGATGCCGAGCAGCACAGGCATGCCTTCGGCGGGCTTCTTGCCCTCCTCGAGCAGGCGATCGTTGATCTCGTCCAGTTCGATCACGTCGACATGGTCGCCCGGGATGTAGGTCGAGTCGCCCTGCACGGTGATTTCCACCTTCTGCAGCATCTGGCGCACGATCACCTCGATGTGCTTGTCGTTGATCTGCACGCCCTGCAGACGATAGACTTCCTGGATTTCATTGACGAGGTAAGACGCAAGCGCCTCCACGCCCTTGATGGCCAGAATGTCGTGCGGCGCGGGGTTGCCGTCGAGGATGTAGTCGCCCTTCTCGATGACGTCGCCGTCCTGGAGATGGAACGGCTTGCCCTTCGGGATCAGGTACTCGACAGGCTCCATCGTCGAGTCATGCGGCTCGATGATGATGCGGCGCTTGTTCTTGTAGTCGCGCCCGAAGCGGATCGTGCCGTCGATCTCGGCGATGATGGCGTGATCCTTCGGACGGCGAGCCTCGAACAATTCGGCAACACGCGGCAGACCGCCGGTGATGTCCTTGGTCTTGGCGCTTTCCATCGGGATACGGGCCAGAACGTCGCCCGGCCGCACCATCGCGCCCGGCTCGACCGAGAGAATGGCCTCGACCGAGAGCAGGAAGCGCGCGTCGCCGCCCTTCGACAGCTTGCCGACCTTGCCCTTGGAGTCCAGTACGATCATCGCCGGCTTGAGGTCCGCACCGCGTGGCGTCGAACGCCAGTCGATAACCTCGCGCTTGGTGATGCCGGTGGATTCGTCGGCCGTTTCCTGCACGGAAATGCCGTCGACCAGATCCTCGAACTGCACCAAGCCCTCGATTTCGGTGAGGATCGGGCGTGTGTACGGGTCCCACTCGGCCAGACGCTGGCCGCGCTTCACCTTGTCGCCATCGTCCACGAAGATGCGCGAACCATAGGTCAGGCGGTGCGAGGCGCGTTCCTTGCCAGCCTCGTCGAAGATCAGAACCGCCATGTTGCGGCCCATGACCATCTGCTGGCCGTCCGAGTTACGCACCACGTTGCGGTTGCGAATCTCGACCTTGCCCTCATAGGAGGCTTCCAGGAACGAGCTGTCCACGACCTGCGCCGTGCCGCCCATGTGGAAGGTACGCATGGTGAGCTGCGTTCCCGGCTCGCCGATCGACTGCGCCGCGATGACGCCGACCGCTTCACCCTGGTTGACCGGGGTGCCGCGGGCAAGGTCGCGTCCGTAGCAGACCGCGCAAACGCCGATCCTGACCTCGCAGGTCAGCGCCGAGCGGATGCGCACCGACTGCACGCCCGCCGTCTCGATCTTCTCCACGTCGCGCTCGTCCATCAGCGTTCCGGCCTTGACCAGAAGCTCGCCCGACACCGGATGGTTGATGTCGTCGAGCGACGTGCGGCCCAGAACCCGCTGGCCGACCGAAGCGACCACCTGGCCAGCATCGACGATCGGCTGCATGGTGAGGCCCTTGTCGGTGCCGCAGTCGACCGAATTGACGATGCAGTCCTGCGCCACGTCGACAAGACGACGCGTCAGATAGCCCGAGTTCGCCGTCTTCAAGGCGGTGTCGGCCAGACCCTTGCGGGCACCGTGGGTCGAGTTGAAGTACTCGAGCACGGTCAGGCCTTCCTTGAAGTTCGAAATGATCGGCGTCTCGATGATCTCGCCCGACGGCTTGGCCATCAGGCCGCGCATGCCGGCAAGCTGGCGCATCTGCGTGGGCGAGCCACGCGCACCGGAGTGCGACATCATGTAGATCGAGTTCATCTGCCTTTGACGGCCGTTATCCTCGAACTTGACCGCCTTGATGCCGGCCATCATTTCGTCGGCGACCTTTTCCGAGCACTTGGCCCAGGCGTCGACGACCTTGTTGTACTTCTCGCCCTGGGTGATCAGGCCGTCATTGTACTGCTGCTCGTATTCCTTGGCGAGCGTCTCCGTATCGGTAACCAGCTTCACCTTGGTGTCCGGGATCACCATGTCGTCCTTGCCGAACGAAATGCCGGCGCGGCAGGCATGGGCGAAACCGAGCGCCATGATGCGGTCGCAGAAAATGACCGTCTCCTTCTGACCGCAATGGCGGTAGACGGTGTCGATCATCTTGGAGATGTTCTTCTTGGTCATCTCCTGGTTGGCCGTGTCGTAAGGCACGTTGACGTTCTTCGGCAGCAATTCGCCGATGATCATGCGGCCGGGTGTCGTCTCGTGGATCTTCGACGTGACGTTGCCTTCGGCGTCCACCGAGCGGAAACGGCCCTTGATCTTGGAGTGCAGCGTCACCGCCTTGGTTTCGAGCGCGTGCTGGAGTTCGCCCATATCGGCAAACGCCATGCCCTCGCCCGGCTCGTTCTGGTTGACGATCGACAGATAGTACAGACCCAGCACCATGTCCTGCGAAGGCACGATGATCGGCGCGCCGGAAGCGGGATGCAGGATGTTGTTGGTCGACATCATCAGCACGCGGGCTTCAAGCTGCGCTTCCAGCGACAGCGGCACGTGGACCGCCATCTGGTCGCCGTCGAAGTCGGCGTTGAAGGCCGTGCAGACCAGCGGGTGAAGCTGGATCGCCTTGCCTTCGATCAGGATGGGCTCGAATGCCTGGATGCCGAGGCGGTGCAGCGTCGGCGCGCGGTTCAGCAGCACCGGATGCTCGCGGATGACCTCGTCGAGGATATCCCAAACTTCCGGACGCTCTTTTTCGACCAGCTTCTTGGCCTGCTTGACGGTCGAGGAGTAACCCTTGGCGTCGAGACGGGCGTAGATGAACGGCTTGAACAGTTCGAGCGCCATCTTCTTCGGCAGGCCGCACTGATGCAGCTTCAGCTCCGGGCCGGTCACGATGACCGAACGGCCGGAATAGTCGACGCGCTTGCCGAGCAGGTTCTGGCGGAACCGGCCCTGCTTGCCCTTGAGCATGTCGGACAGCGACTTCAGCGGACGCTTGTTGGCGCCGGTGATGACGCGGCCGCGACGGCCATTGTCGAACAACGCATCGACGGCTTCCTGCAGCATGCGCTTTTCATTGCGCACGATGATGCCGGGCGCGCGAAGCTCGATCAGGCGCTTCAGGCGGTTATTGCGGTTGATGACGCGGCGATAGAGATCGTTCAGGTCGGACGTCGCGAAACGGCCGCCGTCCAGCGGAACCAGCGGACGCAGGTCCGGCGGAATGACCGGCACGACCTTCATGATCATCCATTCCGGGCGATTGCCGGATTCCATGAAGTTTTCGACGACCTTGAGCCGCTTGAGGAACTTCTTCTGCTTCAGTTCCGACGTGGTGGTCGCCAGTTCCGAACGCAGGTCGCCAGCGATCCGCTCCAGGTCCATGCCGGCCAGAAGGTCATGAATGGCTTCCGCGCCGATCATGGCGGTAAAACTATCCTCGCCATACTCGTCGACGGCGATCATGTACTCTTCTTCGGAAAGAAGCTGGTTTTCCTTCAGCGCCGTCAGGCCAGGCTCGGTGACGATGTAGTTCTCGAAATAGAGAACGCGCTCGATATCCTTGAGCGTCATATCGAGCAGCGTGCCGATGCGCGAAGGCAGCGACTTCAGGAACCAGATGTGGGCGACGGGCGCGGCCAGTTCGATATGGCCCATGCGCTCGCGCCGGACGCGCGACAGAGTGACTTCGACGCCGCACTTCTCGCAGATGACGCCCTTGTACTTCATGCGCTTGTACTTGCCGCACAGGCACTCATAGTCCTTGATCGGCCCGAAGATGCGCGCGCAGAAAAGACCGTCGCGTTCCGGCTTGAAGGTACGATAATTGATCGTCTCCGGCTTCTTGATCTCGCCGAAGGACCAGGAAAGAATCTTCTCAGGGCTGGCCAGCGAAATCCGAATGGAATCGAACACCTGCGCAGGCGCCTGGGGATTGAAGAGATTCATGACCTCTTGGTTCATGCCGTTCTCCTTTTAGGGGTTGGGAGAACCCCTTTTTCGAACAATAGCGGGCCAGATTGCCCATTTCGTGACCCGGTCCAGCACCGCCGCATGTGGCCCTGGCATCACGGAAATCAACTGCCTTCCGGCAGCCGCAAAACAGTCCGGCGCATCGCGGAAGCCTCTCCCGCGATGCGCCTTGGTTCCTTATTCGGCCGCGTCGGGCAGCCGAACCGGGTTGTCGTCGAGCTTGGTGTTCTCAAGCTCCACATTGAGGCCGAGAGAGCGCATTTCCTTGACGAGAACGTTGAAGCTCTCCGGAATGCCTGCCTCGAACGTATCGTCGCCTCTGACGATCGCCTCGTAGACCTTGGTACGGCCCGCCACGTCGTCCGACTTCACGGTCAGCATTTCCTGCAGCGTGTAGGCGGCGCCATAGGCTTCGAGCGCCCAGACCTCCATCTCGCCGAAGCGCTGGCCACCGAACTGCGCCTTGCCACCCAGCGGCTGCTGGGTAACGAGCGAGTACGGACCGATCGAACGCGCGTGGATCTTGTCGTCCACGAGATGGTGAAGCTTGAGCATATAGATGTAGCCCATCGTCACCTTGCGGTCGAACGGCTCGCCTGTGCGTCCGTCGTAGAGCTGCGACTGGCCGCTGGTATGAAGACCGGCCTGTTCCAGCATGATGTTGATGTCGGCTTCGTGGGCACCGTCGAACACCGGGGTCGCGATGGAAACGCCGCGCCGCATCTGCTCGCCAAGGCGAACGATGGACTCGTCGTCGTACTCGCGGACCGGCTCGTTGCGGTCGTTATCCGGCATGAAGCTCTCGAGCGTATTACGCAGCGGCTTGATATCGCCCGCCGTTTTATACGCGTCGATCAGATCACCGATCTTCTTGCCCATGCCCGAACATGCCCAGCCCAGATGCGTCTCCAGGATCTGGCCGACATTCATGCGCGACGGCACGCCCAACGGATTGAGCACGATATCGGCATGCGTGCCGTCCTCAAGGAACGGCATGTCCTCGACAGGCAGGATCCGCGACACGACACCCTTGTTGCCATGCCGTCCGGCCATCTTGTCGCCGGGCTGCATCTTGCGCTTCACTGCCACGAAGACCTTGACCATCTTCATGACCCCGGGGGGCATCTCGTCGCCACGCTGGACCTTCTCGACCTTGTCCATGAAGCGCTGCTCGAGCGCCTTCTTGGAATCGTCGTACTGGCCACGCAAAGCCTCGAGTTCGCTCTGGAGCTTTTCATCCTCCACCGCAAACTGCCACCACTGCGAACGCGGATAGTCGTCCAGCGTATCCTTGGCGAGCGTCGATCCCTTCTTGAAGCCCTTCGGCCCGGCAATCGCTTCCTTGCCGATCAACACGTCGGAAAGGCGCGCATAGACGTTACGGTCGAGGATGGCCTGCTCGTCGTCGCGGTCCTTGGCGAGACGTTCGATCTCCTCGCGCTCGATCGCCATGGCGCGCTCGTCCTTCTCCACACCGTGGCGATTGAAGACGCGCACCTCGACGATGGTGCCGTAGGTCCCGGGCGGCATGCGCATGGAGGTGTCACGCACATCGGAAGCCTTTTCGCCAAAGATGGCGCGCAGGAGCTTCTCCTCCGGCGTCATCGGGCTTTCGCCCTTCGGCGTGATCTTGCCGACCAGGATGTCGCCCGGCTGCACTTCCGCGCCGATATAGACGATGCCGGCCTCGTCGAGGTTCTTCAGCGCTTCTTCCGAGACGTTCGGAATATCGCGCGTGATTTCCTCCGGCCCAAGCTTGGTATCGCGCGCCATGACCTCGAACTCCTCGATGTGGATCGAGGTGAAGACGTCATCCGACACGATCTTCTCGGACAGAAGGATGGAGTCCTCGTAGTTGTAGCCGTTCCACGGCATGAACGCGACGAGCACGTTGCGGCCGAGCGCCAGATCGCCAAGCTCGGTCGAAGGACCGTCGGCGATGATGTCGCCCTTGTTGACGAGGTCGCCCATGCGAACCAGCGGACGCTGGTTGATGCAGGTCGACTGGTTGGAGCGCTGGAACTTCATCAGCCGGTAGATATCGACGCCGGACTTGCCGGGATCGAGGTCTTCCGTCGCGCGGATAACGATACGCGTCGCGTCCACCTGGTCGACGATACCGCCGCGGCGGGCGCCGATGGCAGCACCGGAGTCACGGGCGACGATCGGCTCCATGCCGGTCCCGACAAACGGCGCTTCGGCGCGTACCAGCGGCACGGCCTGACGCTGCATGTTCGAGCCCATGAGAGCGCGGTTGGCGTCGTCGTTTTCCAGGAACGGGATCAGCGCTGCCGCAACCGACACCATCTGTTTCGGCGAAACGTCCATCAAGTCGACGTTTTCGCGCGGCGCCATCATCACTTCTCCGGCGCTGCGGCAAATGACGAATTCGTCGACGAAATGACCGTCCTTATCGAGTTCGGCGTTGGCCTGCGCGACGTGGTGTTTTGCTTCCTCCATAGCGGAGAGATAAACCACATCGTTGGTCAGCTTGCCGTCGACGATCTTGCGATACGGGCTTTCGATGAAGCCGTACTTGTTGACGCGGGCAAAGGTCGCAAGCGAGTTGATCAGGCCGATATTCGGGCCTTCAGGCGTCTCGATCGGGCAGATGCGGCCGTAATGCGTCGGGTGCACGTCGCGCACCTCGAAGCCGGCGCGCTCACGGGTCAGGCCACCGGGTCCAAGTGCCGAAAGACGACGCTTGTGGGTGATTTCCGACAGCGGGTTGGTCTGGTCCATGAACTGCGACAGCTGCGAGGAACCGAAGAACTCGCGCACGGCGGCGGCCGCCGGCTTGGCGTTGATCAGGTCCTGCGGCATGACCGTGTCGATTTCGATCGAGGACATACGTTCCTTGATCGCGCGCTCCATGCGAAGCAGGCCGACGCGGTACTGGTTTTCCATCAGTTCGCCGACAGAACGCACCCGGCGGTTGCCGAGATTGTCGATGTCGTCGATCTCGCCCTTGCCGTCGCGCAATTCGACCAGCGTCTTGACCACGGCAAGGATGTCTTCCTTGCGCAGCACGCGCACGGTGTCCTCGGCGTCGAGTTCGAGACGCATGTTCATCTTGACGCGGCCGACGGCCGACAAATCGTAGCGCTCGCTATCGAAGAACAGCGAGTTGAACATCGCCTCGGCGGTGTCCATGGTCGGCGGCTCGCCGGGGCGCATGACGCGGTAGATATCGAACAGCGCGTCCTGACGGCTCTCGTTCTTGTCGACGGCAAGCGTGTTGCGGATGTAGGCGCCGACATTGACATGGTCGATGTCGAGGATCTGGATTTCCTTCTCGCCGGTCTCCAGCAGCACCTTCAGCGTCTTCTCGTCGATCTCGTCGCCGGCCTCGAGGAAAATCTCGCCGGTTCCGTAGTTGACGATATCCTCGGCCAGATAGTTGCCGATCAGATCCTCGTCGGTCGCCTTGATCGCCTTGAGACCCTTTTCGCCAAGCTGCTTGGCCTGACGCGCGGTGATCTTCTTGCCGGCCTCGACCACAACTTCGCCCGTATCGGCATCGACCAGGTCGCCGACAGCCTTGAGGCCGCGGAAACGCTCGACGTTGAACGGAATGCGCCAATGGTCCTTGGCGCGCTTGTAGGTGATCTTGGTGTAGAAGGTGGACAGGATTTCTTCCGAATCCATGCCGAGCGCCATCAGCAGCGACGTCGCCGGAATCTTGCGGCGGCGGTCGATGCGGGCATGCACGACGTCCTTGGAATCGAACTCGATGTCGAGCCACGAACCGCGATAGGGAATGACGCGCGCGGCAAACAGAAGCTTGCCTGACGAATGCGACTTGCCCTTGTCGTGGTCGAAGAAGACGCCCGGCGAACGATGCATCTGCGAAACGATGACGCGCTCGGTGCCGTTGACGATGAACGTGCCGTTCAAGGTCATGAGCGGCATGTCGCCCATGTAGACGTCCTGCTCCTTGATGTCCTTGATGGACTTCGCGCCGGTATCCTCGTCGATATCGAACACGATCAGGCGCAGCGTCACCTTGAGGGGTGCTGCATAGGTCAGGTCGCGCTGACGGCATTCGTCAACGTCGAACTTGGGAGCCTCGAACTCGTATTTCACGAACTCCAGCATGGAAGAGCCAGAGAAATCCTGAATCGGGAAGACCGACTTGAATACGGCCTGCAAGCCCTCGTCGCCACGCCCGCCTTCTGGCTCGTCCACCATCAGGAACTGGTCGTAGGACGCCTTCTGAACCTCGATGAGGTTCGGCATTTCCGCCACTTCCGGAATTTTTCCGAAGAATTTCCTGACGCGTCTGCGGCCATTGAAAGTCTGTGTCTGGGCCATCGTCGCTCCTTAGCTACCTTCTCGGGGCAACCTCGCCGCGGTTGCCTTGCCTCGCTGCCGCTTGCGCCGCAGCCTGTCCAGAACGGGAGAAAACCCGTTTCCGGAAAGCCGCGAGCGGCCCTCGGGAAAGAGGTTTCCGACAAACATCCCCGCTGTGGGGACGGTGGGCGGCAAAAAGCCGCCCACCAACACCACTGATTACTTCAGTTCGACCTTGGCGCCGGCAGCTTCCAGCTGAGCCTTGATCTTGTCGCCGTCAGCCTTGTTGACGCCTTCCTTGACCGCCTTAGGAGCCGCTTCGACCAGATCCTTGGCTTCCTTGAGGCCAAGACCGGTGATGGCGCGGACTTCCTTGATGACGTTGATCTTCTGTGCGCCGGCTTCGACGAGCATGACGTCGAATTCGGTCTGTTCTTCAGCCGGAGCGGCGGCAGCGGCACCACCGGCAGCAGCAACAGCCACCGGAGCAGCGGCGGAAACGCCCCACTTTTCTTCCAGAAGCTTCGACAACTCAGCCGCCTCAAGGACGGTCAGCGCCGACAGTTCGTCTACGATCTTTGCGAGATCAGCCATGTTTGTATTCCTTCGTAAGGTTCGAACGTGTGTTTATGATGGTGAGGAACGGCCTCATGCCGCCTCGTTCTTCCGGGCATAGGCGCCGATGACGCGCGCGACCGAAGCCGCTGGCGCATTGACGACCTGGGCGATCCGGGTTGCCGGCGTGGCGATCATGCCAACCAGCCTTGCGCGCAACTCGTCGAGCGACGGGAGTGCGGCAAGAGCCTTCACACCGTCGGCGTTGAGCGAGGTCGAGCCCATCGCGCCACCGAGAATGACAAGCTTGTCATTCGTCTTGGCGAAATCGGACGCGATCTTCGGCGCCGTAACCGGATCTTCCGAATAGGCAATCAGCGTCTGTCCTGTGAACAGATCGATGATGCTGTCGGATTCCGTGCCCTGAAGAGCGATCTTGGCTAGCCGGTTCTTCGCGACTTTGACGGTGCCACCGGCAGCGCGCATTTTCGACCGAAGGTCGTTCATTTGCGCGACGGTGATACCGGCGTAGTGGGCCACGACGACTGAACCAGCGCCTTTGAAAGCGTCGTTCAGGCTCGTGACGAGTTCGCGTTTTTCCGCTCTGTCCACTGCCTATCTCCAGTTGACCCCCGTCCTCGTAAAAGGACAGGCGTCGGGTTACCTTTTGCCGGTCGGGCTATCCAGAAAGTCCAGATCTCCCGAACGACGCTCGAGGATCCTGCCCCCTTTCGCCACACCGCCCCGAAGAACGGTGCGCAGACAAAAGGCAAACACGGTTCGAACCTTTCATCGGAGCCAAAAGCTCCTTTGTCCGGTCTTCACCCGTCTCATGCAGGCCCGCATGAATTAAGGTCCAGATGGTTCGGACCGCCCACAATCTCGGACAGGATGCCGAAAGTCTTTCGACTTCCGACGTTCCAGACCCCAAACAGCGGGGCCTGGAATTCTTTCATCGGATCAGCGCCTTGTGCGTCGATCCGAACAATCGTCTCAGGACTCGGCGAGGCTCGCCACGTCCAGCTTCAGGCCGGGACCCATCGTCGAGGTGACGGACACCTTCTTGACGTAGATGCCCTTGGCGCCGGTCGGCTTCGCCTTCGTCACCGCATCGGTGAAGGCGCGGATGTTTTCTTCCAGCGCCTTGACGTCGAACGACAGCTTGCCGACGCCGGCATGGATGATGCCGGCCTTTTCAACGCGGAACTCGACAGCGCCACCCTTGGACGCCGCAACAGCGGCGGTGACATCGGTGGTCACCGTGCCGACCTTGGGGTTCGGCATCATGCCGCGGGGCCCGAGCACCTTGCCCAGACGACCGACGAGCGGCATCATGTCCGGCGTGGCGATGCAGCGATCGAAATCGATCGTGCCTTTCTGGACGATTTCCACCAGCTCTTCCGCACCGACGATGTCCGCGCCGGCCGCACGGGCTTCATCAGCCTTGTCGCCACGGGCGAAAACCGCGACGCGCACGGTACGGCCGGTGCCGTTCGGCAAATTGACCACGCCGCGAACCATCTGGTCGGCATGGCGCGGATCGACGCCGAGGTTCATCGCCACTTCGATCGTCTCGTCGAACTTGACCGTCGAACGATCCTTGAGCAGCTTCAGGGCATCACCCAGGGCATAGGCCTTGTTGGGATCGACGCCTTCGCGGGTCTTGGCTACACGCTTTGCAATCTTTGCCATGATCTCAGCCCACCACTTCCAGGCCCATCGAACGGGCGGAGCCCTCGACCATGCGCATGGCCGACTCGACGTCGTTTGCGTTCAAATCCTTCAGCTTGGCAGTCGCGATCTCGCGCACCTTGTCGCGAGAAATCGTGCCGACGCTGACCTTGCCCGGCTCCTTCGAGCCCGACTTCAGATTGGCTGCCTTCTTCAGAAAAAAGGCCACCGGCGGCGTCTTCATGACGAAGGTGAACGACTTGTCCTGATAGTAGGTAATGACGACCGGAATGGGCGAACCCTTTTCCAGTTCTTGGGTCTGCGCGTTGAACGCCTTGCAGAACTCCATGATGTTGATGCCACGCTGACCAAGTGCCGGTCCGATCGGGGGCGACGGCGTCGCCGATCCCGCGGAAACCTGCAGCTTGAGCTGGCCTGCAATTTTCTTAGCCATCTCTCTTCCTGCTTTCTGTCATGCCGGCCCGTTGATCGGGAATGCCGGCGGTTGCAGTCCGGTGGTGCGGTTCGCATGGCCGGCTAAAGCCACACTCGCCTCCCACCCGCTTTATTGGGCACCGAACCGACGAAACCTGGTGGTTTGCGGCTCCATGCCCGGTTGCGCGATCGTCTGCGCACCCCCTCGCCTTGCGGCGAAGGATTTCGGATCAGCCCTTTTCGACCTGTCCGAATTCCAGATCGACCGGCACGGCGCGCCCGAAGATCGAAACTTCCACCTTGAGCCGCGCACGCTCTTCGTCCACTTCCTGGACGAAGCCGTTGAACGAAGCGAACGGACCATCCGAAACGCGGATCGCCTCGCCGATCTCGAAGGTAACCGACGGCTTCGGCCGCTCGACGCCCTCCTGCACCTGGTGCAGGATGCGATCGGCTTCCTTGTCGGTGATATGCATCGGCTTGGACGTATGCTTGTCCTCGCCGAGAAAACCCGTCACGCGCGGGATATTCTTGACCATGCTGATGATCGCATCGTTCAGATCCGCCTTCATCAGAACATAGCCGGGGAAGAATTTGCGCTCGGCATCGACCTTCTTGCCGCGGCGAATCTCGACCACCTTCTCGGTCGGCACGACGACATGCTCGACGCGCGCGCTCAGGCCCTTCTGCTCGGCCTTCTTCAAAATGTCCTCAGCGACCTTTTTTTCAAAGTTCGAATAGGCGTGGACGATGTACCAGCGCGCGGTCATTTCAAGATGTCTCCGTAATCGCCGGACTTATTGCCCAATGCCAAGGATCTTCCCGACAGCGAAGCCCATGATCAGGTCGGCGCTAAAGAAAAACGCCATGGCAAGGACGGCGAAGGCCAGAACCATCACCGTCGAGATCACGGTTTCGCGCCGCGACGGCCAAGTCACCTTGGCGGTTTCCGCACGAACCTGCTGGAGAAATACGAAAGGATTATTGGTCTTCGACGCCATATGCCGCTCTGTCTTCAAGATTCGTTGACCGAATCTCCTGGATGATCCCGCTGGCCGGGATATGCCGTTCCAATTTGCCCACACCGGATAGCGCGAAAAGCCGTTTCGCCTGCTGGTTCCGCCGCTTGACGCCCCGTTCGCACCAACCGATGCAACCATGCCGCCATGCAAATCGGACGCGTAAAGCCGATCTCTCAGCTCCACGCGTCGCGTGTCCGTTATCGTCTACATAAAACCGATTCACCATCCACGCAAGTGGAAAGCGTCGGCTTAATGCCCAAACACCGCATCGGAACCATCCAGTCGTCCCGTCCCGGCTATGCTGCTGTTATGCCTTGTTCGACCCAATATGGCAAGGCACCGGCCGATTTTCAACGCATCGGCCTGAAACTATCTGCAATCAACCATTTCACCGTCCGGTGAAATGGCACGGGCAGCAGGGTTCGAACCTACGACCTGCGGTTTTGGAGACCGCCGCTCTACCAACTGAGCTATGCCCGTAACCGCCACGCGTCATGCGCATGGCAGGCGCTTCCTAAAAGCTTCCGCGCCATCTGTAAAGACGCGATGAGCCCATCCACCCGTGATTTGGCCCTGTAGCTATGCAAGCCGGCGAAAAAGCCCGGGATAGGTCGCAACAAAGCCGTCTGGCCAAAACGACACTTCGCGGCGGAAATCGCTATCCAGCGATTCGTAGCGATAAAGCCGTCCTTCTTCCAGGCAGGTATAGCGCTGCGGATCGGCAGATATGGCAAGGCTCGGCACATCGACATAGGCGGTGCGGATTTCCGCGCTCTCGCCCCGGGCGAGCCCCAGCCGCCTGACCGGAAACGTGTTGGTGAATGGCGTGATCGAAATATCCGGCTCCAGCGCGCCGTCGAGTTCGGGCGCCGGCCGGCCGCCGACACTCCAGCGCCCCCGGCCGTCGCTTTCCAGAAGCAGCGTCTCGCCGCCGGCCAGTGTCACCTCGACGCGCCTCGCCTGCCATGCCCGGTCGATCCCGATGCGAAAACGGGCGGCGAACGGATCGGAGCCGATGGCAAACCCGTCCGCGACAAGGCCACCGCCCAGCGGGCGCAAAAAGATATGCTGGATGCCCGGCCCTATTTCTTCGCGCCAGCGCAGGATCGTCATGCCGCTCTCCTCGACGTCTGAGCGTTTCGTGGTTAGATGGAAACATTCTGCCGGCGATGGTTCGAGACAAGGTCGAGGGCTTTGTCGATGGCCGCACTGGGGTGCGGTCGAGACGAAGACCGAAGGATTTGGCTCGAACCGGCCCGGCAGAATGATTCCATCTAGCCGTGAAGCGCTCAAAGAATAGCAGCCTAACGAAAAAGGGGCAGCCCGAAGGCCGCCCCTTTCGAAGTCATGCTGACAGAAGCTGCCGGCTTATTCCTTGATGGAAGCAACAATGCCGGCACCAACTGTACGGCCGCCTTCACGGATAGCGAAGCGCAGCTTCTCTTCCATGGCGATCGGCACGATCAGTTCGACGTCGACCGTGATGTTGTCGCCCGGCATCACCATCTCGGTGCCTTCCGGCAGCGACACGATACCGGTCACGTCCGTCGTGCGGAAATAGAACTGCGGACGGTAGTTGGTGAAGAACGGCGTATGACGCCCACCCTCTTCCTTGGTCAGGATGTAGGCTTCCGCCACGAACTTCTTGTGCGGCTTCACCGAACCCGGCTTGGCCAGAACCTGGCCGCGCTCAACGCCTTCACGGTCGACGCCGCGGATCAGCGCGCCGATGTTGTCGCCGGCCTGGCCCTGGTCGAGCAGCTTGCGGAACATTTCAACGCCGGTCACCGTCGTCTTCGAGGTGTCGCGGATGCCGACGATCTCGACTTCCTCGCCAACCTTGACGATGCCGCGCTCGACGCGACCCGTCACCACCGTGCCGCGACCCGAGATCGAGAACACGTCCTCGATCGGCAGCAGGAACGGCTTGTCGATCGGACGCTCAGGCGTCGGGATGTACTCGTCGACCGCTGCCATCAGCGCGCGAACCGCGTCTTCGCCGAGTGCCTTGTCGCCGTCATTGAGCGCGACAACCGCCGAACCCTTGATGATCGGCGTGTCGTCGCCGGGGAACTCGTACTTCGACAGAAGCTCGCGAACCTCAAGCTCGACCAGCTCCAGCAATTCCGCATCGTCGACCAGGTCGACCTTGTTCAAGAACACCACCAGCGCCGGAACACCAACCTGGCGGGCAAGCAGGATGTGCTCGCGCGTCTGCGGCATCGGGCCGTCGGCGGCCGAAACGACCAGGATCGCGCCGTCCATCTGCGCCGCACCCGTGATCATGTTCTTCACATAGTCGGCGTGGCCGGGGCAATCGACGTGGGCATAGTGACGGTTAGGCGTCTCGTACTCGACGTGCGACGTCGAGATCGTGATGCCACGGGCCTTCTCTTCCGGCGCGTTGTCGATCTGGTCGTACGCCTTGAAGTCGCCAAAATACTTCGTGATCGCTGCCGTCAGCGACGTCTTGCCGTGGTCAACGTGACCAATCGTGCCAATGTTCACATGTGGCTTGTTACGCTCGAATTTGCTCTTGGCCATTTCTCATTCCTTGGACGAAGAAAGCAGGATGCGGTTTTGATCGGGGGCGATTAGCGATAAAGGCCAAAAAACACAAGCCCTTTTGGCCGGATGCTGCGTCATCCGGCTCCTCACCGACCCCGTTCATGCTGTGGCCTATATGGGAACACCGCCATGCAAATGGAATAGGCCGGTGTCTGGAGCGGGTAAGGCCATATCCGACATCGGGCGGCACGGCCGGATACGCGACGCGCAACAGGCTCGTCGCGTTCCGGTCACGGCAAGGTTGGTTCAGGTCTCTGAACGGCCGCGCTTACCCCCTGGCGGAAGCCAGTTCGGATTCGATTGAATCCGAAATAATCTTCAAGCCGAGATCGATCTCTTCCTCGGAAATGGTCAGCGGCGGGGCAATCCTGAACACGCCGCCCATCCCGGGAAGCTTGACGATGTTCATGTTCAGGCCGCGCTTCAACGCCTCTGTGGCAATTCCAGCCCCGAGTTCGTGGTCGGAACTGTTGCTGTGCCTGTCCTTGACGATCTCGACACCAAGGAAAAGCCCGCGCCCACGCACGTCGCCCACGCATTCATAGCGCTGCTTGAGCCGCAAAAGCCCGTCGGACAGCTTTTCGCCCAGATACCGCGCCCGCTCGACAAGGCCCTCTTCCGCCACGACATCAAGCACCGCCAGGCCCACCGCCGCCGGCAATGGATCGGAAACATGCGTCGTGTAGAACAGGAAACCGCGCTCGAACGCTGCTTCTTCGATTTCGGGTGTGGTCATGACGGCCGACAGCGGAAGTCCCGCGCCGATGGTCTTGGACAAAGTCAGGATGTCCGGCACGACACCGTCCTTTTGAAAGGCGAACATATCGCCGGTACGGCCGACGCCGGTTTGCGCTTCGTCGAGGATGAGCAGCATGCCGCGTTCGTGGCATTTCTGCTTGAGCGCCGCGAGGTAACCCTCCGGAAGCTCCAGCATGCCGCCGCTCGACAGGATCGGCTCTGCAATGAACGCCGCGAGGCTTCCGGTCGACTGGTTGTCAACCAGGTCGAAGGCATCGTCCAGTTCCGTGCGCCAGTCCAGCGAGCCGTCGGCATTGCTGAACCGGGGACGGAAACTGTTCGGCGCCGGAATGGCGAACGAGCCGACCGTGGCCGGTCCATATCCCTTGCGGCCGGCGCTATAGGTCGCCGAGGCTGCGGCCCCGGTCATGCCATGCCAGCTTTTGGAAAAGGCGACGATTTCGTGCTTGCCCGTGACCAGCTTGGCCATGCGGATGGCGGCTTCGTTCGATTCCGCGCCGGTCGACAGCAACAACACCCTTTCGAGGCCTGGCGCCAGCGCCGCAAGGCGCTCGGCGAGTTCGACCACCGGACGAGACAGCATGCCGCTGAAGAGATGCGCGACCTTTCCGACCTGGCTCTGGACCGCCGAAACGATCCTGGGATGGGAGTGCCCGAGAAGCGCGCTCATCTGCCCGGACGTGAAATCGAGAATGGCATTGTCTTCCGCGTCATAGACGAACGAACCCGCCGCCCGCTCGACGATGATCGGGTCGAAGGCACCGCCATAGCGGATCAAATGCTTCTTTGCCGAAGCCCAAAACGCGGGTTCATCGTTTTTTGACATCGATCGCCTCCATGACCTTTGGACGACAACTAGCGGCTGGCACCACTCCAGTAAAATTGATAATATTCGATTCAGATATAAACGGAATTGATATGCGAACTCCGCTTGACCTTCGCCTGCTCGTGACATTCGTCCATGCTGCACAGTCGGGATCTCTCAGCGCGACCGCAGCGCGGGTTGGACGAACCCAATCCGCGGTGACCATGCAGATCCAGCGGTTGGAGGAAACCCTCGGCCAAAGCCTGCTACATCGGAGCGGCAGCGGCGTCCGGCTTACCGGAAACGGAGCCCGTTTCCTGGCCTATGCCGATCGCATCCTGAAAGCGCATGACGAAGCCATTTCGGCGTTCTCGGACAAGGGCCTGCACGGCTCCATCATTTTCGGCAGTCCGGAAGAATATCTGATGGGCTTCTTCTCGACGCTTTTGAAAGGTTTTGGGACCCAGTTTCCCGCAGTGGAAATCAAGGTCGTTTCAGCACCGACAGTTGAATTGCGAACACTTTTGCGCTCGCGCCAGGTCGACATTGCGCTTGTTTCCACGATGGACCTGAACGACCCGGAAGAGATCGTACGAACGGAGCCGCTCGTATGGGTGGGCAGCAAGCCGACGCTTGAGCTTCACGATTTCGGAAACATCGTGCCGCTGGCCCTGCCGGCATCGAACGCCATGGATCACAAGGCCGCCTGCGATGCCATGGCCCGCGCCAGGATGAGATACAAGATTGCCTATGCGAGCAACAGTCTTGCCGGCCTGATCGCGCTTGCCCGGTCCGGCCTGGCGGTAAGCGTGATGACCAAGGAGGCCGTCCCAGCCGATCTCTTTATTCTCAGCACGCCCCTCCCCCAATTGCCGCGTCTTGGCGTCGTGATTGCCTTTTCCGAACCCCGGCAATCGCCCACAGTAAAGGCGTTCGCCGATCACATTCGCCATGTCCTGCCGTCACTCTGAACCGCCCACAGGGTGGATCGCTATCATCAAGCAGGAACCGGCATGACGAACACGCTCGCGGCACAAAACGTCGGTAGAGATCAAATGTTTCTGTAAAAAGCGCGCTTTTTTGAGTGGGGCTGGAGCGGGTAGCGGGAATCGAACCCGCATATTCAGCTTGGAAGGCTGCTGCTCTACCACTGAGCTATACCCGCGATCCGGCTCGGTCGGCGCATGGCCCAATACCGAAAGGCGAAACCGCCTTTCGGGCCATGCGCAGGCCCTGGTGCGACAGTGGTGGAGGAGGTTGGATTCGAACCAACGTAAGCTGAGCTAACGGATTTACAGTCCGTCCCCTTTAACCACTCGGGCACTCCTCCGTACTGTCTACCGGAGCCTTGCTGCGAGGCGTCAGCCCGACGCGACTGCAGGCAGCCGCTCCGCGCAGCGCCTTATGGCGGGACGCACCAAGACTGTCAACCGCCACAACCGGGCAACGCAAGCGATTTTCTTGGATGAGCCTGACCCGATGGCCGTATCCATCCGGCGCGGACGCCGCTATAGAGACAGCCATGAGCAACGACAGCCGATCCGGCACCCCCAAGGACACCCATTACGCCAATCTGCGCCGCGCCTATCGCGACGAAAAGGCTGGTGGCACGCCCGCCTTCCGGCAGCGCCAGCCGGTGCCGCCGGGCGAAATCGCACCCGATGGGCTGGTCCGGCTCTACGGCCTGCATACGGTGCGCGCGGCCCTCGACAACCCGCGCCGTCGCATAAGGCGGATGCTGGTGACACGCAACGCGCAGGAGCGGCTGGAAATCGCCGACCTCGCCGCCCTGCCCTTCAAGACGGAACTGGTCGAGCCGCGTGATATCGACAGGCTGACCGGTTCGGACGCCGTCCATCAGGGCGTGCTGATCGAGGCCCAACCGCTGAAGCCCAAGCGTCTCGACGCGCTTGGCGAGACAAGGCTGGTGCTGGTGCTCGACCAGGTGACCGATCCGCATAATGTCGGCGCGATCCTGCGCTCCGCTGTCGCCTTTGGCGCCGGCGCGCTGATTACCACAGCGCGCCACAGCCCGCACGAATCCGGCGTACTGGCAAAGTCGGCATCCGGCGCGCTCGAGCATATCGACCAGATCGAGGTGAAGAACTTGGCCGAAGCGCTCGACCAGCTGCACGAGGCCGGCTTCCGCACCGTCGGCCTCGATTCGGAAGGGCCGGCGGAACTGGAAACCAGCCTGTCGGGCGAAAAGATCGCGCTCGTTCTGGGCGCGGAAGGCAAGGGCCTGCGCCAAAAGACGCGCGAGACGGTGACGACGCTTGCCCGGCTCGACATGCCCGGCCCGATTCGTTCGCTTAACGTCTCGAACGCCGCCGCCGTCAGCCTTTATGCGGCAAATGCGTTCCTGAACCGCAAGACGGACTGAGCGGGCATCGGCAAGAACCGATTCTGAAACAGGCACTTAGGCAGGCCGGCTGATTCTATCCGGCAAGGCGGGCCTGTGAGCGCGGCGAAGGCTTTACCCGCCGCGCACCATCCACACGACCCCGACACCGATGGCGATCGCCGCAAGGCCGGCCAGCCGGAGCACATTTTCCGGCATGGAAAGCACTTCGCCGGCAAGCCTCTTGGCCAGGCCGGGAAAGCCGCCATAGATCAGGCCCTCGACGACGAGCACCAGACCGATGGCGGCCAAGAAATCCTGCACCGCGCCTTACTGGACGGTGCTGGACGGTGCTGCCGGCGGCGACGCCGGAGCAGCCTGAGGCGCTGCCGCGCCGAGCGCACCCGCCTTGCCGTCCGGATCGCGGAAATAGCGGAAGAACTCGGAATTGGGCGACAGCACCATCGAGGTGCCGGTGCCGTCAAGCGCCTCCTTGTAGGCGTTCATCGAGCGATAGAAGTTGAAGAACTCCGGATCGCGCAGATAAGCCGACGCGAACGTCGCGCTTCGCTGCGCATCGCCTTCACCGCGAAGGATTTCCGATTCCTTCTGGGCTTCGGCGACAATCTCCACCACCTCACGGTCCGTGCGGGCGCGGATGCGCTGCGCCGCTTCGTTACCGCGCGCGCGAAGCCGTTCGGCCTCGGCCAGACGTTCCGCCTTCATGCGGTCGTAGGTCTGCTGCGAAACTTCCTGCGTCAGGTCGGTACGGCGGATGCGCACGTCCACGATCTCGAGGCCAAGCGAAGCGGCATCCGGTCGCAATTGGTCTTCCACTTCGCGCATCATGATGGCGCGCTCTTCCGAAAGCGCCGCCTCGAAGTCGCGCAAACCATAGACGCGGCGCAGGGCCGCGTCGAGGCGCGTGCGCAGCCGCTGTTCGGCCAGTTCGACGCTACCCGAAACGGCGGAGCGGAAAATGCGAGGGTCCGAAATCCGGTAGGCGATGAACGCATCGACCTCATAGAACTTGCCGCCTGAAACCTGAACGCGAATGTTGTCCAGATCGAAGCGCAGCACGCGGTTCTCGATCAGTTGCACATTGTCGGCGTCAAAGAAGGGGAACGGCGCCTTGAAATAGATGCCGGGCTTCGATTCCACCTGGACGATCTCGCCGAAGCGCATGACGATGGCCTGCTGGCGCTGATTGACCACGAAGATCGACGAATAGAGCAGGAACAGAATGACCGCGCCGATAACGGCGATGATGGGAAGACGATTGGCCATTACTGGGCTCCTTCCGTGACGGCAGGCGCCGGAGTTTTGCCAGGTTGAAGCGCGGGTAACGGCAGATAGGGAACGACCCCCTGCCCGCCGCTCTGCTCCAGAAGCACCTTGCTGGAATCCTTCAGCACCTTCTCCATGGTCTCATAGTAAAGACGCTGGCGGGTGACTTCGGGGGCCTTGGCATATTCGTCATAGACGGAAATGAAGCGCTGGGCCTCGCCGTCGGCTTCCTGCATGACACGGTTCTTGTAGGCGGCGGCTTCTTCGCGCACTTGCGCTGCCTGGCCGCGCGCGGCACCCAGCTGCTTGTTGGAGTACTGGTTGGCCTGCTCGACGAACTTGTCCTCGTCCTGCTCGGCGCGCTGAACCTCGTCGAAAGCATCCGCCACTTCGCGCGGCGGCGCTGCGTCCTCGATGGACACGGCATTGATGTCCAGGCCGGCCTTGTAGCCGTCCAGCGTCCTCTGGATGATCTCGCGCACGCCGGTCGCGATCCCTTCGCGGTCGTCGCGGAAAATGTCCTGTGCCGGACGCCTGCCGACCACTTCGCGCATCGCGCTCTCGGCTACCTGGCGCAGCATGCCGTCAGGATCGGAAACGTCGAACAGATACTTCTTCGGATCGGAAACCTGATAGGCCACCGAGAACTGCACGTTGACGATGTTCTGGTCGCCGGAAAGCATCAGGCCGGAATTGCCGGCGCTGCTGCCGGTGCCGGTGCCGCCGCCGATATTGACCAATTGCTCGGAAATCTTGGCGGTTTCGACCCTGTCCATCGGCCACCAATGGAAGTGCAGGCCGGGCTGGGAGAGTTCGGCCTTCGGCACGCCAAAGCGCAATTCAACGGCAACTTCGTCCGGTTGCACGGTATAGATCGCCTTGAAACCCCACAGCGCCACCAGGATGAGGGCGACCAGCCCGAACATCGCGGGGCTGAAGCCGCCACCGCCGCCGGGTATCATGCCCTTGAGCCGATCCTGCCCGCGCCGGATGATATCTTCCAGGTCAGGAGGCGACCCTTGCGGGCCAGTCGGTCCCTTTGGTCCCTGCCCCCATGGCCCGCCATTATTGCCGCTGCCCCATGGGCCGCCGCCACCGCTCTTGTCGTTCCAGGGCATGAATGTCCTCTCGTTGGGATTCCCTCATGCGCCGGGGCCGGCGCAAATCCTTGTCATCCCTCTATAGGCACGCCATTGCGTGCTTTCAACGCATTGCCTGCCCGCATTCGGCTTTTGATGCAAGATAACCCTCGGGACAGGCCGCGACCCTTTGTCTTTGCGTCAGTTTCCCGCTTGCCGGCGCTCGTAAACGGCATAGCGCGTGGCAAAGCTGTCTTTTTCGCCGGCCGGAATCTCCCGCTCGCTCACCAATCGCCAATTGACCGGGTCGATGGGCGGAAAATACACATCACCATCGATCGAAGCCAGAACATGGGTGACGTGCAGCCGATCCGCCAAAGGCAGCGTCAGCGCAAAAATTTCGCTGCCGCCGATAACGCAGATTTCTTCCGCACCGGCCATTTCGTCCTCACGGCGTTTGGCCAGCGTCAACGCCTCCGCCAGCGAATGCACGATAGCGGCACCTTCAGCTGAATAGGAACTGTCGCGGGTGATGACGATGTTCTGCCGCCCCGGCAGCGGCTTTTTGGGAAAGCTCTCCCACGTCTTGCGACCCATGACGATGGGTTTGCCCATCGTATCGGCCTTGAAGCGCTTCAGGTCGCTGGAAAGCCGCCAAGGCAGCCCGCCGTCACGCCCGATCACGCCGTTTTCGGCGATGGCGACATAGATCGCGATATCCATCTCTTGCCGCCTCTTTTCGCGCGCTGATCATCCTGGGCACATGCCCGGCGCGACCGTACTGGTTTCAAGGCGGCGTTCAAGGCTCTTGGCCCTGCCGGCGCTTGTGTTCAACAGCGCTCTGGACACCGCCTGTCGGGTCAGGCAGGAAACCGGCCATGCGCACGCTTCTCGTCATCGGCATCGGGGCCGGCAATCCCGAACACATGACGATCCAGGCAATCAACGGCCTGAACCGCGCCGATGTGCTGTTCATTCCCGACAAGGGCGCGAAGAAGAACGACCTTGCCGGCCTGCGCCGCGATATCTGCGACCGCTTCGTCACCAATCCGAATTCGCGCCGCGTCGAGTTCGACGTTCCGGTGCGCGACGAACCATCGACGTCCTACCGGGCGACGGTCGACGACTGGCACGATGCCATCGCCGGCATCTATGAAAACCTGATCCGCGACGAACTTCCAGAAAACGGCTGCGGCGCTTTCCTGATATGGGGCGATCCCTCGCTCTACGACAGCGCGCTGCGCATTCTGGAGCGTGTCCGCCTGCGCGGCAATGTCGCCTTCGAATTGGAAGTAGTGCCCGGCATCACCGCCATCCAGTCGCTCGCCGCCAGCCACAAAATAGCGCTGAACCGCATCGGCGATCCGATCCTCGTCACCACCGGCCGCCGCTTGACCGAGGAAGGCATGCCGCAAAATGCCGGCAGCGTCGTCGTCATGCTCGACGGCAAATGCGCGTTCCAGACGCTGACCGACAAGGATCTTTTTATCTACTGGGGCGCCTATCTCGGCACGCCGGACGAGATTTTGGTGCATGGCCACGTTGGCGATGTCGGCGAGGAAATCGTGAAAACCCGCGAAGCCGCCCGCCGGAAAAAGGGCTGGATCATGGATACGTATCTGCTGCGAAAGGCCGGCGAGCCGGAGGAGTAGCGGCTGCCTTGCTCCAGACCGCCCGGCTTTCGTCACCCTCGCGGTTTCGTCACCCTCGAGCCATGGATTCCCGACACTCTCCGCTCGTTCCTCGCTCACGAGGTCGGGAATGACGGATTTCTCTTGGCTTCAGCGCAAAATCACCAGCGTCGAAGATTTGGCGCCCCTCCACCCATCCGTCATTCCCGGCCTCGTGAAGGAGCGAAGCGACTGGAGAGTGTCGGGAATCCATGGCTCGGACTAAAAACAGCAAATCCGTTGGAAATTTGCCGCGCGACGTGGATACATCTGTTGCGGAAGGCGGAACTGTGCGTCCTTCGAGGCTCGCTACGCTCGCACCTCAGGATGAGGGATGTCGGCGCTCAACGTTCCCATTGTTAGAAAGGAATGCGAAAGCAAAGCAAAGACGGGCGGGTTGAAATCGCCCCATACGGACACCTCGCACCCCCATAAGTCTCACACGCCCACCGCAACCCCATAACAAGGAACGTAACGGCAGCACCAACCGTCCTCATCCTGAGGTGCGAGCGCAGCGAGCCTCGAAGGACGCACTCCCTCACCCCGCGTCGATCTCCGCTTGCAGCGCGTCCATATGCGCCGCTGCCGCCGCAGTTGCCGCGCGTTCGATAGCGCGGAAGCGGCTGACTACGGCGAGGCCGACCGCCGTCAGTTGCGCGCCACCGCCCTTGCGGCCACCGGTCTGCGCCGCCACCAGCGGCTTGCCGAACACGCGGTTCATGTCCTCGACCAGATCCCAGGCGTGCTTGTAGGACATTTCCATGCCGCGCGCGGCGGCCGAGATCGAGCCGAAGGCGGCGATCTGCTCCAGCAGTTCGATCTTGCCCGGCCCGATGCGGCCGTCCGGGTCGAGATTTATCCGCAAGCTCAGCGACGGCATCTTTTTTCCACTTTCCGCAATCACGGCCAGCAACACATAGCAGCGCTATTCCAAAACGACATAGCGCCAAATGACGACCCTGTCAGCCGTCCACCTCGACACGTGGGCCGATGGCGGTGTTTGCCGTGTCGAAACTCACCGTCTTGACCACCGCGAAAACGGCGAGGCCGACCTCCAGTTCCAGCACCTGCCGCGACTGCCGCGTGATGCGCGCCATCACGACGACGCCGTTGCAATCGATCCGCACCTCGACCGCAGCCCCCTCGCCCGCTTCGATCGCCGCAATCTTGCCCGCCAGCACGTTGAGCGCGCTCAACCCCTTCGGCTCCACGGTCGCGATCATCACATCGCGGGCGCGGATGCGCAGCCGCACCGCTGCACCGACCGGAAGTTCAAGATGCGACACGCGAATCTCGCCGGCCCTGGAGGCCAGCACCGTCATGCCGAAAACTTCGTCGTGGCGCAGCACCGTCGTTTCGAGCACCGCGCCGCCTTCGCCGCGCTCTTCCGCCGGCAGCAGGTCCAGCCGCTGCATGATTTCGCCGGTCGGGCCGGAGGCAACAACCTTGCCGTTTGCCAGCACCACCACATCGCTGGCCAACCGCGCCACCTCGGCAACCGAATGGCTGACATAGACGATGGGGATTTTGGTCTCGTCGCGCAGCCGCTCGATATAGGGCAGGATTTCGGCCTTGCGCGCATCGTCCAGCGAGGCCAGCGGCTCGTCCATCAACAGCAGTTTCGGGCTGGCCAGCAGCGCCCGGCCGATCGCCACGCGCTGCTTTTCGCCGCCGGACAATTTTCCGGGCCGCCGTTCCAGAAGCGTGTCTATGCCAAGCAGGTTCACCACCGAATCGAAGTCGGCGTAGCGTTCCGCCGGCGGCGTGAACCAGCGCCCGAAACGCAGATTATGCGCCACGCTCATATGCGGGAACAGCAGCGCATCCTGGAAAACCATGCCGATGCGCCGCTTGTGTTTTGGCACGAAGATGCCGGCCTTCGTATCCACCAGGACGCGGCCTTCGACCTCGACCCGGCCCCTGCGCGGTCGCGTCAGCCCGGCGATCACGCTGATCAGCGACGATTTTCCCGATCCCGACGGCCCGAACAGCGCCGTCAGCCGCCCCGAACTGGCAAAGCGCGCATCCAGCCCGAATTCGCCCAGCCGATGGTCCCCAAGCCGGTGCTCGATATCGACCAGAACCGTCATTCTATGTCCATCCGCCGGCCGACGCGCCGCGCCAGCGCCTCAGACACGACCAGCGCGCCCATGGAAATGATGATGCTGATGATCGTCAGCCGCAGCGCGCCCTCGTCGCCGCCCGGCATCTGCGTAAAGGTGTAGATGGCCGAGGGCAGCGTCTGCGTTTCGCCCGGAATGTTGGAAACGAAGGTGATGGTCGCGCCGAACTCGCCCATCGCCTTGGCGAAGGACAGGATCGCGCCTGCGATCATGCCGGGCAGGATCAGCGGCAGCGTGATCGTCGTGAACACCCACAGCGGATGCGCGCCAAGCGTGCCGGCCGCCGCCTCAAGCTTGCCGTCGACCGCCTCGATGGACAGGCGGATCGCCCGCACCATCAGCGGAAAGCCCATCACCCCGCAGGCAAGTGCTGCCCCCGTCCAGCGGAATGAAAAGACAATGCCAAAATGCTCGGCCAGGAACGCGCCGGCCGGCCCACGCCGGCCGAACGCCAGCAGCAGCAGATAACCCGTTACCACCGGCGGGAGGATCAGCGGCAGATGCACCAGCCCGTTAACCAGCGTCTTGCCCCAAAAATTCTTGCGGGCAAGCACGAAGGCGATGGCGATGCCCGGCGGCAGGCTGAAGACCATCGCCACCACCGACACCTTGATCGACAGCCGGACCGCGTTCCATTCGTCGGGCGTAAGGTCCGTGAGCCAGTTCATGCGTCGCGCAGTCGCCCGATCAGTTGGTCGGCGTCAGAACCGTAAAGCCCTGCGCCTTGAAGAGTTCGCCAGCCTTAGCAGACTGCAGGCACTTCAGGAACGCCGGCGCATCCTTGTCCGTGGAGTCCACCGTCTGCGCGATCGGATAGACGATCGGCGGATGCGAATCCTCCGGGAAGGTGCCGACGATCTTCACGTCCGGCTCCACCGCCGCATCGGTCTGGTAGACGATGCCCAGCGGCGCTTCGCCGGTCGCGACGAGCTTCAGCGCCGCGCGCACGTTTTCGGCCTGCGCCACGCTGCCCTCGACCGAGCCCCATATGCCCAGCTTTTCGAGTGCTGCCTTGCCGTATTTGCCGACCGGCACCGCCTTGACGTCGCCCATGGCAAGCTTGCCGCCGGCGAGCAGGCCGGACAAATCAAAATTCTTGTCGATCTTGGCTTCGGCAGTGGAATCCTTCGGCGCAACCAGCACGATCTCGTTGCCGAGCAGCTTCACTTCGGTGTCCGCCTTGGTCAGCTTCTTGTCGGAAAGATATTTCATCCAGTCGAGATCGGCCGAAATGAACACGTCGGCCGGCGCGCCGCTTTCGATCTGCTTGGCCAGCGCCGAACTTGCCGCGTAGGAAATCGTCGCCGTCTCGCCGACATCGGCGGCGCAGGCCTCGTTCACCTTGTCAAGCGCGCCCTTCATGCTGGAGGCCGCGAATACCACCAGCTTGTCGTCAGCCTGCGCGGCGGGCGCCGTCATCAACATGACCGTGGCCAGCCCGCCTACAGCTGCCAAAACCTTCAATCCGAAACTCTTGCTCGCCGGCATCGAATTCTCCCTGCATTCTCGATTGTCGATCCCGAATTCACCAATCGATATATCCAGATGAATATAACAAGGAAAGTCCTTTTCGTACGAAAGCGTTGTCTATGGACATAAAGGCGTCATACGATGAACCCCTCTGAACATAGCGAAGCGGAATCCACCCAGGGAGACACAGCATGAAGATCAGCGCGCGCAACACGCTCAAAGGAAAGATCATCGAGATCATCAAGGGCGCGACCACCTCGCATGTCCAGATCGACATTGGCGGTGGCGCGGCGGTCACCGCCTCGATCACCAACGAGGCTGTGTCCGAACTCAAGCTCGAGGCCGGCAAGCAGGCTTACGCGGTCATCAAGGCGTCGGACGTGATGGTGGGGATCGACTAAGGCAAACACGCATTTTAGAGCCCATTCCGATGCAATCGGAATGGGTAGACCCTAAACCGCGATGGGGGCTTTGATGCTGGCGTCAGCGACGTAATTTTCCAGCCGGAAATCCTCGAAGCGGAAGGCAAAAAGGTCCTTCACATCCGGGTTCATCCACAGCGTCGGCAACGACTTTGGCGTGCGCGAAAGCTGCTCGCGCGCTTGCTCGAAATGATTGGCGTAGAGATGCGCGTCGCCCAGCGTATGGATGAAATCGCCGGGCTCGTAGCCCGTCACCTGCGCCACCATCATCGTCAGCAGCGCATAAGACGCGACGTTGAAGGGCACCCCGAGGAAAATGTCGGCCGAGCGCTGGTAGAGCTGGCACGACAGCCGCCCCTGCGAAACGTAGAACTGGAACAGGCAATGGCATGGCGGCAGCGCCATCGCCTCGACTTCGGCCGGATTCCAGGCCGAAACGATCAGCCGGCGCGAATTAGGATTCTTCTCTATCTCGTTCAGAAGATTCGCGATTTGGTCGATGGTGCCGCCACGGGCGTCGGGCCCAATGGTTGGCCATGAGCGCCATTGCTTGCCATAGACCGGACCAAGATCGCCATTCTCGTCGGCCCATTCGTCCCAGATGCTGACGCCGTGATCGTTGAGATATTTGATGTTGGTGTCGCCGGCCAGAAACCACAGCAATTCGTGGATGATCGACTTCAGATGCAGTTTCTTGGTCGTGGTGACGGGAAAGCCCTGACGCAGGTCGAATCGCATCTGGTAGCCGAACACCGAGCGCGTGCCTGTGCCGGTACGGTCGCCACGATCAGTGCCGTTGTCAAGCACATGCTGCAAGAGGTCGAGATATTGGCGCATCGGCTTCGATTCGATTCGGAAAGTTCAGCCATTCATATAGGACAAGCCGCACCCGAACCACGCCGGTGCCGGCGAACGCCGCCTAAAATTGTGGGCGATGCAAGCTTTCGCGCCCAGAGGCTTTTTGAAAACCGTCAGGCCGAGGCGAAAACAGCGCTCGGCGAGCACCGGAGCGGAGCGTACATAAAGTACGTGAGCACCGGAGCGCAGCCGATCGCCGGTTTGCAGCCCGGCCTCACGGTTTTCCCACCGCTCAGAGCGAGCCGAGCTTGCCCAGTTCCTTGGCGACCAGATAGTAGAAGGTCACGCGGCCTTTCGAATTGTCGCCGGCCATCGCCTTGGCTGCCTTGGCGATTGCGGCTTCGGCTGCGGAAGCTTCGACGCCGAGCTTCTTGATGCCCCAGCTGTCGCGCACGCGGTCGAGTTCCTTCTGGTCGCTGGCGGCGACCATCGAGGAATCGCGATTGCGAAGCGCGATGCCCAGATGCTTCACGATCTTGTCGACCACGGCGGCATCGGCGCCCGCGTCGTATTTCTTCACGTCTGCAAGATAGTCAGCCATAAAAGTTTCCCTCGTCGGCGCCATGGCACAAACGATGAGGCCTGCGGCGCGCCATCGCAACCCTTGCGCTGAAAGATTCGCCTCACCATTGCAAAGCTTGATTTGACGCAATCTCCGAGTCAAGCCTCGGCGCAATTTTGGGGATCGGATTAAGCGCGCCGGCGGCCTTTCATTTTCCACGATTGCCCCCTATATTCGTCCTGTCGGCTTGACCGACTATGGTGATAAATGGGCGATGTAATAAGCCGTTCGGACCCGGGGGCGGTACCCGGCGCCTCCACCAAAAGCCGCTTGCTCCTTGGGAGCGGTTCTTGCTGGGGGCGAAATAGGATCGACGAAGGTGTAAAGATCGTACTTTTGCCCGGCATGGTACCACCGTTATCGGGCTAAACCTGTAGTTGCAAATGACAACTATGCGGAAGCACGTCTCGCAGCGTAAGCTGTGCGATAGCTTCAAATTAAGTCCTAGCGGTTCGCACTTCTAGGCGGGGTTCGGAGGTACCTGGCAACAGAAACCTCCACTTCTCTCCCCTTTTTTCCCTACCAGAATGCAGCGCTTGCACGCAGCCGACACGCGTCGGCTTCGCCTGCCCGCGCGGCACCCCTTACGCTCGGTCAAATCCAGGAACTTCAGCCCGGGAACTTCAACGATGCCAGCCGATTCGGATCGCTTCTTCGTCCTCACCGGCGGCCCCGGCTCCGGCAAGACGACGCTGATCGAGGCCCTGCGCGAAAAAGGCTTTGCCACGACGCAAGAGGCCGGGCGCGGCGTCATTCGCGAGGAACCGCAAGGCGACGGGCGGGCCTTGCCATGGCTCGACCCGGAACGGTTCGCCGAACGCATGTTCGGGTGGGAACTCGGTTCCTATCGTCAAGCGGAGAGGGAAACAGGCACTGTGTTTTTCGATCGCGGGCCGCCGGACACGATCGGCTATCTACATCTCGAAGGGCTGGACGTCCCGTCGTGGATGGAAGAGCAGGTATGGCGGCTGCGCTACAACAAACGTGTTTTCATCGCGCCAACCTGGAAGGAGATATTCGGCCCCGACGAAGAGCGACAACAAAGCTGGCTAATTGCCGTGCGGACATACGAAATTATGGCCCGCACCTATACGGCGCTCGGCTACACGCTCATCGAATTGCCCCCCGTCTCGATCCCGGAACGGGTCCGATTCCTACTCGAAACGCTCGGGCTTGCCCGTTGAACAGTCCGAGGCCGCGGTACCCCACAGCCTCGACCCCACCTCCGCTTATTCGGCCGGCACTTCCGCCGCATCGCGCACGCGCCCCAGCGTAGCCTGCGCCAGCCCGAACGAAATGACCGCGCACAGCGCGATGCCGGCAACCATTGGCACCGGCGTCCCGTCGAAGAACAGGCCGCTGACCGCCATGGCGACCGCGCCGATGGCAAATTGCAGCGTGCCCATCAGCGCCGAGGCTGTGCCGGCGATCTCGCCGTGATCGTCCATCGCCAGCACCGAGGTAGTCGGGATGACGAGGCCGACAAAGCCGTAGCCGACGAACAGCAGCGCCGCCAGCACCGCCAGGCTGTCCACTCCGGCCATGACCGCAAACAGCACCACCATGGTCGTGGCGAAGCCGGTAACGGCGACGCGCACGACACGGCGCAGGCCGAACCGCTCCGACAGCATTCCCGTCAGTTGCGACATGGCGAAGAACGACACCGCGTTGATCGAGAAGAACACGCTATAAATTTGCGGCGTCAGGCCGTAGTGATCGATCAGGATGAACGACGAACTCGCGAGATAGACGAAGAAACTGGAGATGGCGAAGCCGCCGATGGCGGTCAGGCCGAGGAAATTACGGTCGCCAAGCAGGAAGCGATAGGCCGACAGCGCAGTCCTGAACGAACTGCCGACACGGGCCTCTGCCGGACGCGTCTCCGCCAGCGACGTCGCCAGCAGCACCGTCGCGATAATTGCCGCGATCGTCACTGCCCAGAATACGCCCCGCCAGCCGAAGGCTTCGATAATGAAGCTGCCGGTAAGCGGCGCCAAGATCGGCGAAATGGAAAACACCAGCATCAAGAGCGACATCAGCTTTGCGGCTTCGGGGCCGGTGTGCAGGTCGCGCACCACGGCGCGCGGAACGGCCATGCCGGCGCATGCACCCAGACCCTGCACAAAGCGAAAGGCGACCAGCCATCCGATCGAGGGCGCGAGCGCGGCGCCGATGCTGCCCGCAATGAACAGCACCAGGCCGGCATAAAGCGGTGTCTTGCGCCCGACCATGTCCGAGATCGGCCCGACCACGATCTGGCCGAGGCCCATGGACAGGAAGAAGATCAGCAGGCTCATCTGCACGGCAGCGCTGCTGGCCTGCAGATCGGCACCGATGGAAGGCAGCGCCGGCAGATACATGTCGATGGCAAACGGGCCAATAGCCGACAAAAGGCCGAGCACGACCGCGATGCGGAGGAATTTCGGTGTCATGACGATGGTTCTTTCAGATCTGGTTTCCGCAGCCATGCCACGGTCAACCCAAGGACGTTTCGATCCTCGCCGTCTCGACAGCGCGAGGGACTCGAAATTCCATTTTTTCTATCCAAAAAACTAGACATACTTGTCCAAATTGTCAATCGGGCGTATATAGTTTTCCATGAGACCGCAAAACGCTGCTGACATGCTCCCGCCACGCGGCCACGAGGCCAAGCGCATCTCGATCATCGAGGCCGCCGGCAACGTGTTCTGCCGCGAGGGCTATGCCGGGGCCAATATCGACCTGATCGCGACCGAAGCCGGCGTATCGCGGCAGACCGTCTATAACCATCACCGCGACAAGGAAAAGCTGTTCGTCGCCGTGGTTCGCGATCTGACCGAACGCTCCAATGCCGGTGTGTTCGCCACGCTTTCGACCTTCCCCGACCAGCCCGACGATATCGAGGCAGAACTGATTGCCTTTGCCACGCGGCTCAACCGCAACTGCATCTGCAACCGCGAGGGAAAATTCCTGCGCAAGCTGATCCAGGCGGAAAGCGACCGCTACCCCGAGCTTTTCGCCCCATGGCGCGAGGAAGGGCCGGGCAAGACCGCGTCGGCGCTTGCGGCCCGCTTTGCCCGCCTTGCGCATGCGGGACACCTCGACATCGACGACCCCGACGTCGCCGCACGCCAGTTTCTTGCCCTCATCAATGCCGACCTGCATATGAGCATGATGCTCGGTCTCACGCCGACCGACAGCCAGGTGCTCATTGCGGCCACCAACGCGGTGCGCACTTTTCTGCGCGCCTTCGGCAAAACACATCGCGTAGCCGGCCAACCGGCCCTGGCAGACGCCTGATCGAACAATAAATCGTTCCAAGCCCCTCCCCGAGACGGCAGGGCGAGCTATATCCGGTTTACGTCGCCCGCAAGCTTGATTACAGCTAGCAAGACGATTCAAGGGACCGCACCGCCACATGGCCGACGACCACATCCGCTACGACATACTGGCCCAGGAGGCATTGCGCGGTGTCATGCGCAAGGTTCTGGCCGAAGTCGCACGCACCGGCCTTCCCGGCAACCACCACTTTTTCATCACCTTCCTGACCGGCGCGCCCGGCGTGCGCGTTTCCAGCCGCCTGCGCGAACGCTATCCCGAGCAGATGACCATTGTCGTCCAGTTCCAGTATTGGGATCTGAAAGTGTCGGACACCGGTTTTGAAATCGGCCTCTCCTTCTCGGACGTGCCGGAGAAGCTGGAAATCCCCTTCTCGGCCGTTCGCGGTTTTTACGATCCGTCGGTCAATTTCGAGCTTGAGTTCGACGTAAAGACCGACGAGCAGCCCGCAGCGGAAGAACTCGACGCCGGCGCGCCAGCCATCGCCATCGTCTCGGAAAAGAAGGCCGAGGCCAAGGAAGCGAAGAAGAAGACCGACAAGAAAGCCGAAAAGGACGCGCCCCCGGCCAAGGGCGCCGATGTGGTTTCGCTCGACGCTTTCCGCAAGAAGTAAGCAGGCTGCCGCGCCGATGGCTGAGATCGTCAATCTCCGCATGGCGCGCAAGCACAAGGTGCGCACGGACAAGGAGCGCCAGGCCGAACAGAACCGCGCCCTGCATGGCCGCTCCAGGGCTCAGCGCGATAGCGACCGCAAGGCCGCCGAACAGGCCGAAAAATTCATCGACGGCCACCGCCTCTCGCGCGATACGGACGAACAATGAGCCTCGTTCTGAAGCGGTCGGTGACCATTCGCGGCCACCGCACCAGCTATTCGCTCGAAAAACCGTTCTATGACGATCTCGTCGCGATTGCCGCTTTCCGGAGCATGACATTGGCCGCGCTTGTGGCCGCCATCGACGAAACACGCCCGGACGGGGCCAACCTTTCGTCAGCGCTCCGGCTTTATGTACTGGCCTGGGCCAAGCAGGCAGCTTCGGTCAATCAGGTCCATAGGCCTTAGAACCGGACCGGAAGGCGGCATCGGCTCTCGGGCTATTCTGAAGCTTTATCAAAATGTTAGAGCGCCATTTTGATTCACTTTTCGAAGCACAAAATCAACCGCCGCTCAGCGATTTCAGCAGGTTTTCGATGGAAAACGGCTCCGGCTTGGCTTTCGGCGCAGGCTGATCGGCTGACCAATTGTCGTTGGCCGGCGGAAGTGGCGCGCGCTCGATCTGGGCTTCCGCTTCTGCGGCCTTGCGGGCCGCCAGTGCCTGCGCGGCGGCTTTCGCGGCCTGATCCTGTGCCGCAGCTTTCGCGGCCTGATCCGCCTTGCGCCGCTCTTCGTCAGCCTTGGCCTTTGCCTCAACGGCAAGGCGCGCTTCCTCGTCGGCCTTCGCCTTGGCTTCAGCCGCCAGTTTCGCCTTGGCTTCAGCCTCGATCTTCGCTTGATAGTCGGCGGCGGCCTTGGCGCGCGCCTCGGTTTCGGCCTTCACCCGCAGTTCCTCCAGCAACCTGCGCTCCTCGGCCGCCTTGTCGCGCGCCACCTGTAGCGAGGCATAGTAGCGAACCTCCCGCCGCAGCCGCTGCTTTTCCAGAAGCTCCGCCTGCATCGCCTCGACCCGCCGCTGTTCCTTTTCCAGCGCACGCTGGGTCAGGAACTGCCCAAGCGGCTCGCTGTCGAACACGCGCTGCGCCGCGCCGAGCGGGCCTTCGAGCGTGAAATTCATCGCCGGCTCCGAACCCACCAGCGCCTCGTCGCCGGGCTTGTAGGTCACGCTTCCCCTGCCCGAAATCGTCGCAGCGCCAAGGTCTGCGGAAAGATCGACCGAAAGCGTCGCAGCCGGGTTTTCGAGATTGACGGGGGGAGCGCGAAGCACGCCGTTGGCGATGGTGAAGGCGGCCTGCGTATCCTGCGCCGCGAATACTCCGTCGGCTGCGATCTGCGGTGCGAACTGCGCCGTCTTGGCCGCATCGATGTCGCGGCCAACCGCATCCGCCCTGGCGATCAGCGGCGCAAACGCGTCCGGATTGACGCCCGCAACCGTCAATCCTTTCAGCGAGGCCGAGCCGGAACCGGACAGCGCCGCAATCATCCCGTCGACCGATTTGCCCCCGGCCGAAAACTCCGTCGAAAAGTCGGCCCGGCCGCTCAAGGCGTTGCCTGCCAACGCTAACGCAAGATCCGCATCGGCAAGTTTCAACTGGCCCGAAAGCAGTCCGGTCCCGTCATTATTCTTGAGGTCGAATGCGCCCGACAGCGCCCCGCCATACAGCTTGGCGTTCAGGCCCGAGACGCGAATTCCGCCCCGGTCCACCTTCAGCGCCAGCGACGCGTCATAGGCGGTGGCAAAAGGCCCGACTGATAGCGTGGCGGTCGTGAGATCGAGATCGGCGCTGAAAGGGGTCACCGACTTCTCGCTGAAGGGGGCCGACGGCCAGTTTCCGTCCGCACCGACGAATGCCTCATCGCCGAACAGCGTCGCGGCCATCGGGTCGAGATCGAGTTCGTCGAGCGCCAGGGAGCCGGCAAGATGCGGCAGCCCGTCCTTCACGTCCACATTGACGTCGCCGGAAACCGCGGCCTCGTTGACCGCGCCGGAAAGCCCGCTCAACACCAGCAGCCCGCTGGCATAATCCGCATCGGCGGTGAAATTCGCCGCCATGCCCGTTCCCATGCCGGGCAGGCCCATGCCGGTCGTCATCAGCCACGGTTCCGCATCGGCAGCATCGAGGTCGACCTTGCCCTTGATTGCCGCCCCCTGTTGCGTGTCGGCAATGGTGCCGTCGAACCCGGCCTTGAAATCCAGCCCGGACAGGCTGAAAATGGTTGCCATGCCGCCGGCCAGCGAGCCCTTGGCCGAAATGTCCGTGCTCGCCTCGCCGACCATGCCCAACGGCAGCACCGGCAGGCCGTAGAGCGCCAGAAGCGCCGTGGCGTCGCTATTCCTGGCACTGAACGTCAAGGCCAGCGGAGCTGTGGGGATATTCTCCAGCGTGCCCTGCCCCGACAGGGAGGCTGAAAACCCGGTCCCACCGGCCTTTCCTTGCGCGCTCAGCGCCACGCCGGTCGTGCCGTTGCCGTTATGCGCCGCACTCGCCACCAGATCGATCCGCGCATCCTGCAAAAGCTCGGGATAGGCGGCAATCCGGTCGGCCAGCCCTTTGAGCCACGCATTGCCGGGATAGCGCTGCACCGCGGCATCGACCAGCGGCCGCAAATCGACGGCGACCACGGAAGCGTCAAGGTTGCCGGTCGGGTTTGCGGGAAAATCCTTGATGCGGCCGGTGGCGCTGATCGAGGCACCCTCCAGTCCGCCCACCGCAAACCTGTCCACCTCCAGCAGCCCGTCGCGCAGGCGAAGTGCCGTGTCGAGCGTATCGGCGGTCAATCCGCCAACCGTTACCGGCCCGGCCTTGATCTGGAAATCGAGGTCGCGGTCGGAAAAGCGGTTGGAACCTTTGTCGCTGACGAACAGCGAGGCGAAGGCAGCAAGACCGTCCACGTCGAGTTCGCCGCCATCCAGCTTCATCCGCACCGAAGGCCGGGCGTCAACCGGGCGGTTCGAATCGATCCGGCCGGAAAACCTGGCTTTGCCGAGGACGATTTCCAGATCGCTGAACGTCTGGCGCTCATCGGTCACGTCGACATTCGCCTTGAAGCCGGCTGCCGGTAGCCGCCGGATCGCCTCGTCGACATCCCTGGACAACCAGGCGGCGAAGCCCGACGGCTGCGCCACCGCCAAAAGCAGCGAACCGGTAAAGCCGAATTTGTCGGTGAGGCCAAGCAGCCCGCTGGCTTCCAGCGTCGTGCGGCCGGGCAGCGTCGCCGACAGCGATTTCACGGTCCAGCCGGATGGGGCCGGTTCTGCCGAAAGATGCACGTCGCGAATGGTGGTGTCGCCCGCAACCACGGCTGGCAGTTTCACCTCGACGGTGCCCGGAATGGTCGGCTTCGGCAGAGCCAGCAGCGTGCGCTCCAGCGCGTCTATCCGCTGCGCCAGCGTCAGCCCCGTGCCGACCTCACCGCCAACCGCCTCGTCGAACTGCACCTGCGCGCCGCTCGCCTCGACGGAAAAGCGTGGCTTGAGGCCAAGGTCGATGGAGGCGGTTCCATCGGCGGAATAGGGATTGTCCAGCGGACCCGTTTCAAACCGGAACTCATCGATGCCAAGCTTCTGGTGGTCGAGCGAGAATTTGCCGTTCAGCCGATAGCCCGGCTCCGCCTTCTGCGCGGCCTTGTCGGCGCGGACCTTCACCGCCTCGCCGTTCGAACCCCGCAACTGCGCCTCGTTGCGGTCGTCCCCTGCAATCCTGAACTGCCCGGCATAGACAACGGCGCCGTGGTTCATGCCGACATTGCCGTCGCTCTCGATCACCAGGGGATAGGCGTCTGGGTCGAGCTTGAGGCGCAGCCGCATCTGCCCTGCCGCCTCAACCCTGCCGGTCGAGGCCGTTAGCCTGGCGCGCAAACCGTCCAGCTTGAGCGTTCCGTCCATACGCCACGGCCCGGCCAGCGATTTGGCCGAAATGGTCGCGTCGACCTGCGAAAGCAAATGGCTGCGCCCGCCCGCTTCGTGGCGCAACGCGATCTGCCCGTCCGTAACCGTCAGCTTCTCGATCGAGATCTGGTTCAGGTCGAACGGCGACGATGGCCGCATCGCCCAGTCGACAGTGCCATCGGCGGCAATGTCGATGGTGGCGCTCGGCCGCACCAGCCGCATGTCGAAGATCAGCACCTCCCCGCGCAGGAACGGCGCGAGTTCGGCATCCATGGAAAACGTATCGACCGTCATAGCGGGCTGCCCATCCGGCCCGCCGGCAACCGACACATCGGAGAACGTCACCGAGGGAAACGGCAGCAACCTGGCGGTCGCGTCGCCCCGCACGATAACCTTGCGACCAAGAATCGCGCTCGCCTCACGCTCGAAATCGGCCCGGTAGCTGGTCCAGTCGACAAAATATGGCCCCACCAGCGCCGCACAAAGCGCCAGCACGAACAGACCTCCGACAATCACGAACAGGCGAGCGAGCATCAACTCCAGTCAATCTGTCGATTTGAATTCCGGCATTTCGATTCTGGCGCACTCTACCCGCATCGCCATGTCGATAAAGAGGCAAATTGGCCGCCAGCACGTTGGGGCTACCTCGTTTGGCTGACTCCACCGGCAGATGGAATAGGAGTATTGTTTGCGGTTATCCCGGAGAACCCCCCAGGGAGGCTGAAAATGGCATCCGAGAACTGGAGACTGGAAGGCGAGTGGATCAAGAACTGTAATTGCGCTTTCGGTTGCCCTTGCGACTTCAACGCAAGGCCGACCAATGGCCACTGCGAAGGCCTCGTGGCGATGCATATCACCAAAGGCCACTATAACGAGACCAAGCTGGACGGATTGTGCTTTGCCGTGACCGTTCATTTCCCCGGCGCTCTGCACGAGGGCAATGGGCAGGCGCAGCCGATCCTCGACCAGCGCGCAAGCCCTGAGCAGATCGAGGCATTGGGCGCGATCCTGTCCGGCGAGCATTCCGACGAAGGAACGCTTTTCCACATCTTCAGCCTCATCGTCACCACTCATCACGACGCAATCGTCGCGCCATTCGAATTCCAGTTCGACCAGAAGGGGCGCATGGCGCGCCTCGTCGTTCCCGGTGTGCTGGAAACCGACGTCGAACCAATCAAGAACCCGGTGACCGGCGCGCCTCACCGTATCCAGGTAGTCATGCCCGAAGGCTTTGAGCACAAGGGCGCGGAGGTCGCCTCCTCCAACATTCGCAGCCTTGGCGCTATCAAATTCCAGACGACGGCAACGCATAGCTCGCTGGCCCATGTCGTGCAGACGCCGCAAGGCGTGGCGGCCTGACGGCCCGCAAGCATGAGTCTACTCGCCAGCCTGCACCGGCATGACCGGGCAATCGTCGTGGCGCTTCTGCTCGGCGTGATGCTGATCTCGTGGCTTTATCTTCTGGTAGGCGTTGAAATGCCCATGCCGGAAATGGCCGGCATGGCGATGCCGATGGCCGCACCGGACTGGACCGCCGGGCGCTTCCTCCTGATGCTCATCATGTGGTCGGCGATGATGGCGGTGATGATGCTGCCGAGCGCCGTCCCGATGCTGCTGTTCTACGATTCCATCGCGCAAAAGCGCAGCGGCCCCGCCATCGGCCTGACCATCCTGTTCGCGCTCGGCTATCTCGTGGTCTGGCTTGGCTTCAGCATCGGCGCCGTAGGCCTTCAATATGCGCTCGACAGGACCAATTTGCTGTCACCGCTGATGCAGACGACCAGTACCGTGCTTGGCGGTGCTATCCTGGTCGCCGCCGGGCTCTATCAGTGGACCCCGCTGAAACAGGCATGCCTGCGCCGCTGCCGCTCGCCGCTGGATTTCGTCATGACGCAGTGGCGCGCCGGCAATCGCGGCGCGCTGTCGATGGGGTTGCGCCACGGCGCATTCTGCCTCGGCTGCTGTTGGATGTTGATGCTGCTGCTGTTCGTCGGAGGAGTGATGAATTTCGCGTGGATCGCCGGCATCGCCCTGTTCGTGCTGGTCGAAAAGCTGGCCCCCGCCGGCCACTGGATCGGCAAGGCCGCCGGCCTGTTTCTTATCGGCTGGGGCGGGTGGGTGCTGACTTCTCTCACTTCGGCGGCCTGACTCGCCAAAAACTTACGCCGGCAAAACCTTGCCTGGATTGAGGATATTCAGCGGGTCGAGCGCCTGCTTGATGGTGCGCATGACGTCAACACCATGGCCATGCTCGGCGCGCATGAAGCCCGCCTTACCCTGCCCGATGCCGTGTTCGCCGGTGCAGGTGCCGTCCATCGCAATGGCGCGCAGATTGAGCCGCGCCACGAATTTCTCGACCAGCGCGATCTCGGCCGGATCGTCCGCGTCCATCAGCACCAGCGTATGGAAATTGCCGTCGCCGGCATGGCCGACGATCGGTGCGATCAGCCCCATTTCGGCGATGTCCGCTTCCGTCTCGGCCACGCATTCCGCCAGTCGCGAGATCGGCACGCAGACATCGGTCGATAGGCCCTTCGAGCCCGGCCGCAACGTCATCGAGGCCCAATAGGCATCGTGCCGCGCCTTCCACAGAAGGTTGCGCTCCTCGGCCACACGTGTCCACAGGAACGGCCCGCCGCCACTGTCTTCCGCAATCTCGCCAAACAGTTCGGCCTGTTCGGCGACCCCCGCATCGCTGCCATGAAATTCCACGAACAGGCACGGGCTTTCGGGATAATCGAGATGGGAATAATTCTTCATCGCCCGCATCTGCAGCGCATTGACCAATTCGATCCGCGCCACCGGAATGCCCATCTGGATGGTCGCGATGACGGCGTTGCACGCCGCATCGAGGCTCGGAAACGGGCATACGCCACCGGAAATCGCCTGCGGGATGCCGTGCAGCCTGAGCGTCAGTTCCGTGATGATGCCGAGCGTGCCTTCCGAACCGACGAGAAGCCGCGTCAGATCGTAGCCGGCCGCACTTTTCCGGGCGCGTTTTCCCGTCGTCACCGCCTCGCCGTCCGCCATCACTGCCGTCAGCGACAAGACGTTCTCACGCATCGTGCCGTAGCGCACGGCGTTGGTGCCCGACGCCCGCGTCGCCGCCATGCCGCCGAGAGAGGCATTCGCACCGGGATCGATCGGGAAGAACAGCCCGGTATCGCGCAGATATTGGTTGAGGTCCTCACGCGTCACGCCGGGCTCGACGGTGCAGTCGAGATCCTGCGCGTGGACGGCAAGCACGCGGTTCATCCGCGCCATGTCGAGCGAGATGCCGCCGCCCGGCGCATTGGTGTGGCCCTCCAGCGAAGAACCAACGCCGAAGGCGATGACCGGAACACGGTGCGCGGCACAAGCCCGCACGATCTCCTGCACCTCCTGCGTCGTTTCCGGAAACGCCACCCCGTCGGGCGCTTGCGTCGGGATATAGGTGGTGGTGTGGGCATGCTGGGCGCGGATCGCCTGACCGGTCTGGAACCGCTCGCCGAAGCGCTGCTTGAGGATGCCGAGCACCGCCGAAATGCCTTCCTCGTTGCGTTCCACGCTCGACAGGTCGCTCAGCGCCATGCTTTCCTCCGCGAATGGGCCGGTGCGCCCCTGATTTTCACCATAGAGAGGTAGTCTCTCGCGCTCTATTGTGTCCAGCGAATTGCCAGAAGGAACCTTTTTTGATGCCCGTGCCCGCCCTGTTCGTATCCCGCCCGATGGACATCGAGAAAGACTGGATCGACTATAATGGCCATCTCAACATGGCCTATTACAACGTGCTGTTCGACCGCTGCGCCGACCAGGCGCTCGACGCCATGGGCATGGGGCTGGACTATGTGAAAGAGCGGCGGCTGACGATCTACACGGCGGAAGTGCATGTCTGCTACGTGCAGGAACTGCATCTCGACCACAAGGTCGTCGTCAGTTTCCAACTCATCGACCATGACGCCAAGCGGCTGCGCGCCTACCAGGAAATCCGCCATGTGGACGGCTGGCTTGCCGCCACGTCCGAGACGCTGTCGCTGCATGTCGACATGGAAGGCCCAAAAGTCGCGCCCTTCCCCGAAGACGTACTGGCCAAGGTCGAGGCGATGCGCGCGGCCCATGCCGGCCTGCCGATACCGGAACGCGCCGGCCGCTCCATCGGCATCCGCCGCAAGACCGCCTGAGCGCGCGTTAACCTTACCAACTGTTAAACGCGAACGAGCAGACCTTATGCGTTGATCGAATCAGCGGACCGTCGGAGATTCGTCCCCATGGCAACGAGCGGTGGGGCGACACCGTATAAGGGACAGGCATGAGCACCGATATCAAGGTTGAAGCGGCAAGGCTGGCCGCCGATCCCGCCATCACCGACTATGACTTCTGGCGCTCGCTGAAAAACCTCAACAACGAGATATTTCACATCGCCAACAGCAACGAGCCGATCCCCTTCACCATGATTCGCTGGCGCGCCATCATCAGGCAGGCGCGCATGAGACGCGGCCACGCCGCGCCCCTTTCCTGAAAGCCGGTTCAAAAAACCAGGGCGAGCGTCGAGGCGATGGCCATCAGCGTCGCAAAACCGATGAGCGCCGCATAGACGCGCGGCATGTCGAAGATCATGGCATGGCCGGCAATCCAGGCAATCGTCGTCGCGCCGAGCGCGAACAGGAACGCGTCGCGGTCATGAAAACCGATTGCGGCTGCCATCAGGCCCGCGACGATGAGTGCGCCGAAGGTAATGATGACGGCAACCGCGTATTTCTCGAAATTGTCTTCCATGCCAGGTCCTTTGCGCCGCGCAATTGCCAATAGGTAGGCGCGCGATCACCGTCGCGCGTACCAATCGCAACAGGTTTACCGCATCAGTTACAACGGACAAGGCCAAAGAATGGCAGTCGGCCCATTTGATGGGCGAGTCCCGATATTGCGGCACGGCATAAGAGATAATTGCAAGAGGGATATATTCGCTGATACCTTGGCTTGGGGCGTGAGAGGAACGAAGCCATGGACGTGCAGGACATCGTCAACACCATCGCCAACAAGGTCAATATCGATCCGCTGACCACGGAAAAAGTCGTAGGCACCATCCTCTCGGTGCTGGAACACGAGGCGCAGGGCACCAGCGCCGAAACCCTGTTCGACAAGCTGCCGGGTTCGCTGGAACTGGCGCAGAAATACGACGTGATGGCCGCAGGCGCTGCCTCTGGCGGCGGGTTGCTCAGTTCGATTACGTCGGCGCTGGGCGGCGTGCTCGGCGAAAAGACCGGCGCCCTCGTCAACGGTCTTTCGGCATTGCAGGCATCGGGGCTTTCCCTCGAGGAAATCCAGCAGGCCGGCACCACGCTGGTCCAGCAGGCCAAGGTCGTGGCAGGCCCCAACACCGTCAACCAGGTGCTTGCCGATGTGCCGGGCCTGAAAAGCCATCTGGGGTTGTGAGGGGAGCGAATAGCGAAATAGCGAATAGCGAGTAGTTGAAAAAACTATTCGCTATTCGCTACTCGCTACTGCCCCAACGCATACGCCATCACATAATCCCCGGCCTTGGTGCCGATCGAGCCGTGCCCGCCGGCGACGATGACGACGAACTGGCGGCCGTCGGCTACCGTGTAGGTCATGGGCGTGGATTGCCCGCCGGCCGGCAAGCGCGCCCGCCAGAGTTGTTTGCCGGTGGTCAGATCGTAGGCGCGCAGATAATCGTCCACCGCAGCCCCCAGGAATGCGACCCCACCCGCCGTGATCATCGGCCCGCCAATGCCCGGTACGCCCACCTTGAACGGCAGCGGCAGCGGCGTCATGTCGTAAACGGTGCCGTTGCGGTGCTTGTAGGCGATCTGGCCTGTGCGCAGGTCCACTCCCGCCACATAGCCCCATGGCGGCGACTGGCAGGGAATGCCGAGCGGCGACAGGAACGGCCCCATGACCACGGCATAGGGCGCGCCCTCATTGCGGTTCAGACCCTGCTCGCTGCCGCGCCCATTATCCGGCGGCGGCACCTGGTCGCGGGGAATAAGCTGCGACTTGAACGCCAGATAGGTCGGCATGCCGAACATGACCTGCCGCACCGGATCGACCGCGACGCCGCCCCAGTTGAACGTACCGAAATTGCCGGGATAGATCAGCGAGCCCTGCACCGAAGGCGGCGTATAGCGCCCCTCATAGCGAAGCCGCTTGAACTCGATCCGGCAGGCCAACTGATCGAACATGGAAATGCCCCACATGTCGGCCCCGGTCAGCGGCGGCGGATTGAAGCTCAAGCCGGAGCTAGGCTGCGTCGGCGCGGTACGGTCGCCATCGATCGCACCGCCCGGCGCTGGAACTTCCGTCACCGGAACGATCGGCTCGCCGGTTTCGCGGTTCAGCACATAGATGTCGCCCTGCTTGGTCGGTCCGACCAGCGCCGGCACCACGCCATTGGCCGTGGTGATGTCGATCAGCGACGGCTGCGCCGGCACGTCCATGTCCCAGAGGTCGTGATGCACGGTCTGGCGCACCCAGCGCACCTTGCCGGTATTCAGGTCGAGCGCTGTGATGGATGACGAGTATTTTTCGACGTTCGCGCTGCGGTTCATGCCAAGCTGGTCCGGCGTCTGGTTGCCGAGCGGCACGTAGACGAGGCCCAGCTTTTCGTCAGCGCTCGCCGTCGACCACATATTGGGCGAGTTGGCGGTATAGGTCTGGCCCGCGGCCAGCGGCGCGGTCTGTTCGGGATTGCCGGAATCCCAGTTCCACACGAGCTGGCCGGTATCGGCATCGAAGGCGCGAATGACGCCGGATGGCTCCTGCGTCGAATAATTGTCGTTGACCGCCCCGCCGACGATTATCTTGCCGCCGGCGATCAGCGGCGCCGAAGTGGAATAATAATAGCCGGCCTTCGGATAGGGCATTCCGGCATCGAGATCGACGGTGCCTTGCTTGCCGAAGGCCGGGCAGACCTGACCGTTCGCGGCATCCAGCGCGATCAGGCGTGCATCCGACGTCGGCAGATAGACGCGCTCGGCACAGGATTGGCCGGCCGCGACCTTGGCATCATGATAATAGGATACGCCCCGGCAGGTCTGGTGCTGGCGCTGGCTTTCCGGCCCGATCTTCGGATCGAAGCGCCATTTTTCCTTGCCGGTCGCGGCATCAATGGCGATGGCGAAGTTATGCGGCGTGCAGATGTAGAGCGTGTCGCCGATTTTCAGCGGCGTTACCTGATAGGTCGTCTCGGTCACATCGTCGGGACCGCGAATATCACCGGTCCGGTAGGTCCAGGCAGGCTTGAGGTCGGCGACATTGGCGGTGGTGATCTTGTCGAGCGGCGAATAGCGCTGGCCGAACTGCGTGCGACCATAATAGGGCCATTCGCCCGCCGGCGCATCGCCGCCGAGATTGGCGGTCGGCGTGATCGGCTCGTTCGGCAGGCTTCCAGCCATGTCGCGCGCATCGATAGACATGGAGTAAATAGCGACGCCAAGCGCCGCCAGGATCGAAAAGATCAGCACGGCGCGGCCATCCGGTCCGGCCAGCTTCCTGCGCACCCATGGCGTCAAAAGCCACAGCGCCACCAACACCACCACGCCGCCGCGCGGCGCAAGCGACCACCAGTCGAAGCCGATTTCCCACACCGCCCAGATCAGCGTTCCAAGCACGATTGCCGCGTAAAGCCACAAGGCGCCGCTCCTGCGCCGATAGAGCAGCCGTGCGGTGACGAGGAAACCCAGCCCGACAAGCAGGTAATACCAACTGCCGCCAAGGGCCGCGAGCCACGCGCCGCCTATGCCCAGGAACAGGCCGATAAGGGCGAGGATGATCGTGGTGATGAGAATAGCCAAGATGATGATCCCTCAGATGCCGACTGGACACCGCCAGGCCGGTATCCGCCAATTGATCTGTGGCGCGAAACCGTTCTGTCAAAAAAAACAAGCGAAACCCTCGCCATGCGCCGCGCAAAAGCCTTCAAACCGGAACAAAACGGAGACGCTTCTGGCCTTTCCGTTGCGAATCACTACATTCCAGCAAGATGTCTAGCGTTGCAGACGATATGCCCTTTTTCGACGAACCCGATGCGCGGCCCCCGGCCCCGTCGGGTATTGCCGCGCGTGCGATGGCCGCACGGCAGAGCCACAATGCCGCGCCCGATTACCTGAAAGGGCTGAACCCCGAACAGCGGCTGGCGGTGGAAACCACCGAAGGCCCGGTTCTGGTGCTTGCCGGCGCCGGCACCGGCAAGACGCGCGTCTTGACCACCCGCATCGCCCATATCCTTGCGACCGGAAAAGCATGGCCAAGCCAGATACTTGCCGTCACCTTCACCAACAAGGCGGCGCGCGAGATGAAGAACCGCATCGGCCTGCTCGTCGGCGAAGCGGTCGAGGGCATGCCGTGGCTTGGCACCTTCCATTCGATTGGCGTCAAGCTGCTTCGCAGACACGCCGAACTAGCCGGCCTGCGCTCCGATTTCACCATCCTCGACACCGACGACGTGGTGCGGCTGATCAAGCAGTTGATCCAGGCCGACGGCATCGACGACAAGCGCTGGCCGCCAAAACAGTTCGCGCAGATGATCGATGGCTGGAAGAACAGGGGCCTCGGTTCCGCCGACATTCCCGAAGGCGACGCCCGCGGCTTCGCCAACGGCAAGGGCCGCGAACTCTACAAGGCCTATCAGGACAGGCTCCTGACGTTGAACGCCTGCGATTTCGGCGATCTGCTGTGCCACCCGATCCGCATTTTCCGCGCCCATCACGACGTGCTGGCCGAATACCATCGCCGCTTCAAATACATCCTCGTCGACGAGTACCAGGATACAAACACCGCGCAATATATGTGGCTGCGGCTCCTGGCGCAGCGGCCTAAGCAATCGGGTGAAACGGGCCCGGGCACAAATACGATGGCTCGCGTACCAGATCCGTCCTCGGGCGAGGTTAACGAGCATACGGCCGAAGGCCGAGCGACCGACGGGTCGCCCGAGCTTATGCGAGGCCCCCGCGGAGGGCCCGCGCCTACTGGCGCGGAACAGCCCGTGAGCGAAACCAGAGTCAATATCTGCTGCGTCGGCGACGACGACCAGTCGATCTATGGCTGGCGCGGGGCGGAGGTCGATAACATCCTGCGCTTCGACAAGGATTTTCCCGGCGCGACCGTCATCCGGCTGGAGCGCAACTATCGCTCGACCGCGCATATATTGGGTGCCGCCTCCCACCTCATCGCCCATAATGAGGGACGGCTGGGCAAGACGCTGTTTACCGACCGGCCCGACCCGGAAGACGCCAAGGTCAATGTCCACGCCGCCTGGGATTCCGACGAGGAAGCACGCGCCATCGGCGAGACGATCGAGGCCTACCAGCGCGGCAAGCACAAGCTCAACGACATGGCGATCCTGGTGCGCGCTTCGTTCCAGATGCGCTCCTTCGAGGACCGCTTCATCGAGATCGGCCTGAACTACCGCGTCATCGGCGGTCCGCGCTTTTATGAGCGGCAGGAAATCCGCGACGCGATGGCCTATCTGCGGGTTGTCGCGCAAGGAGCCGACGACCTCGCCTTCGAGCGCATCGTCAACGTGCCCAAGCGCGGGCTTGGCGAAGCCGCCATCCGCCAGATTCACGACACCGCCCGCGCGCTGCGCGTGCCCATGCTGGAAGCGGCGGGCAAGCTGGCCGAATCCGACGAGTTGAAGCCGAAGCCGCGCGCGGCACTTCGCGAAATCACCGCGAATTTCGCCCGTTGGCAGGGCGCGCTCGACACCACGCCGCACAATGAACTGGCCGAGACGATCCTCGAGGAAAGCGGCTACACCGATATGTGGAAGAACGACCGTTCAGTGGAAGCGCCCGGTCGGCTGGAAAACCTGAAGGAGTTGATCCGGGGCATGGAGGAGTATGAATCGCTGCGCTCCTTCCTCGAACACGTAGCCCTGGTCATGGACGCCGAGCAGAACGAGAGCCTCGACGCCGTTTCCATCATGACGCTGCATTCGGCCAAGGGCCTCGAATTCGAAACCGTCTTCCTGCCCGGCTGGGAAGAAGGCCTGTTCCCGCATCAGCGCGCGCTGGACGAAGGCGGCCGCTCCGGGCTGGAGGAGGAACGCCGCCTCGCCTATGTCGGCCTGACTCGCGCCAAGAAGAACCTGCATCTGTGGTTCGTTTCCAACCGCCGCATCCACGGCCTATGGCAATCGACCATTCCCTCGCGCTTCCTCGACGAACTGCCCGAAGCCCATGTCGAAGTGCAGGAGGCGGGCAATTCCTACGGCGGCTACGGCAACCCCTATGGCGGCTCGTCCTTCGCGGGCGGACGCGGCGGTTTTGGCGAGCGCGGCCGGCAAAATCCCTACGGCGCCTCGCGCTTTGACAAGCTCGGCGAAGGCGGCGCAGAAAAATCCGGTGCCTTTTCCAACACCTACGCGACGCCCGGCTGGCAGCGCGCGCAAGCCAACCGCACCGAGGCGACGAGCCGCAACTGGGGCACGCGTTCCGGCCATCAGGTCGAGCGCATCGGCTATGGCGAGACGGATTCGGGCTATGGCGCGGGCCGTGGCTCCGTCAAGGGCCGCACCATCGACGGCGAACTGGTGGCCAAGTCGGTTGCCGACACGCCGTCCGCCTTCAGCGTCGGCGACCGCGTCTTCCACCAGAAATTCGGCAACGGTAACGTCGCCGCCGTCGAAGGCAACAAACTGACGATCGACTTCGACAAGGCCGGCCAGAAGAAGGTTCTGGACGGTTTCGTCGCGCCGGCCTGAGCGGCCTCAGGCCGGTTTTGCACCGGCCTTTCCCGACACCCGCACTGTCCGTCTTGCCTCCCATATAGGCCGGACATCCCTGTTTCCTTGACTTTTCGAGCCAGAACCGGCAGTTGAAAGTCTGGGATGGGCTTTGTCGGCTTCTTGTTTGCGAGAGGGAACGTTCAAAAAAAGCGGGTGCGAACCCTAAAATTCGCGATAGGCAAGGGATTGGTTAACCATCCTTGTCCATCCTTTGCATCAATCGGTAACAGATATGCGCTTGCGAGGAACGTCTTCCTGCGCGCTCACGCGATCTGTGTTTTCCGGTTGAAGAAGAGTTGCTGGTATGGCGTTTGTGCGTAGTGAAATCCGTAGCGAGAATGACGCTGCCTCGTCCAGGTCGTTGACCGGACCCGGCATGGTTGTCCGCTGCGTCGCGATCTCGGGCGCGGGCCTCGGCGTGGCCTTGCTGTCGCTGGCCGGCATTGCGGGCCTCGTCCTGATCGCGACCTCGCTGACCTCGTCCCCCGGCTACTCGCGCAATGCCGCAACGCCGGCGCGGCTCGCACTGGCCGCAACCCTTTACGCCGCGCCATCACAGCCCGGCTGCATGCCCGAATGCCGGCAGCGCGAGCCGTATATCGTTCAACAGGCGAAGGCGCCGCGCTCGGCAAAAGCCGTCGATGCTACCTTGAAAACGATCTCACTTTTCGATGCCGCCGCACAGCAACGTCTCGACCGCACGCACGCCTCGCTCAGCCATGACCAGCTTGCGGCAGTGCTGGCCCATGCAAAAGCTCAACTAGCCGAGCTTGACCTGAAGCGACGTGCTTCCCTCAACGACCGCTTCTACCCGGCGGCAAGGAATGTTTCGCTCGCCGATCCTTCCGGTCCGGACACGGCGCGGTTTGGGCCTCAGGTGGCGGAAGTCGAACGGTCGTCACGTCTGGCCCTGGCGCTTTCCGGGGCGGCTGAAATCCGGCTCGCCTATGCGCCCCAGGCCGCCATGCCGACCGGCCCGGCCATGCCTTTGCTGGCGGCCCTGGAAGCCACCGCGCCGGTCGAAACCGCCGAGGTCGAGCTATTCGAAATCGCGCCGGAACGCGTGCCTCTACCCGATAGCCGCCCTACGCTGGAAGCGGCTCAGCCGCGCCGGACCCAGACGGCGGAGCGCCGGGCGCCCAAGCCTGACGTGCAAAAGCCTGGGCGAAGCGGAAGCGAACGGCAGCAGACATTGGCTTATGCACCGCCGGACGACGACGCTCCGAGCATCGGCCAGGCGTTCAAGAACCTGTTCTCCTCATCCGGCTCGCCAAGTGCCGGCAACGGCGTGGCCGTGTACGACATTTCCGCCCAGACCGTGACGCTTCCCAACGGGCAAGTACTGGAGGCGCATTCGGGCGTCGGCCACATGGCAGACAATCCTCGCTATGCCAACCAGAAGATGAATGGCCCGACCCCGCCCAACACCTACCGGCTGGTGATGCGGGAGTCCCGATTCCACGGGGTGGAAGCCATCCGGATGCTGCCGGTCGACGGCAAGAACAAATACGGGCGCGACGGCATTCTTGCCCATAGCTACCTGCTACGCGGACGCCCTGGCCAATCGCATGGCTGTGTCGCTTTCGCCGACTACGACCGCTTCCTGAAGGCTTTCAAGCAGGGCAAGATCAAGCAGATCGTCGTGGTGCCGGGGCGCTCGCGCTCGTCCACCCGCATCGCCAAGAACGGCCAGGGCGTATAGCTCCCCTTTTACCCACAGCGCGTCCTCAAAAAATCTTTCCCCACCCCTTGCGGCCGCTTCGCCTACTGGATCCTCGCCGCCGAATTGCGACGTCTGCACGACGCCGATTCCGCCTTCGTCAAGGGGCTTGGGCGCGACAGCAAGGGCAAGCTCTCGCTGCTCCTTTACATTATAGGCATCCTGCTTACCCCGATAAGCCAGTGGCTCGGCCTCACGATCTATGTGATGGTCGCCACCATGTGGTTTATCCCTGACCGGCGGTTCGAGCGTCAGTTGAGATAATACCGGCGGCGCGGACCTATCCCCGCAGCGTCTTCAGCTTTTCGGCGACGCTGGCCGCGAGGTCGCCATAACGCTCCTCCAGCCGCTCGGCCGCCTGGATGACGGGAAAATCATGCCCGAACTTTTCCAGGGCCATCGTCAATTTCTCGACGAAATCGGCCTGCTGCTCAACGGCCGCAAACAGCGTCCTGACCTGATCTTCGGTGATGGCGGGATCGGCCAGCATCTCGGCCACGGCGCGGCTCATCTGGTCGCCGGTCGCAGTTTGCTGCTTCAGAATATCCAGCCAGTCGGTCAATATCGTCTCTCCATGCTGCGGCACCATGCGCAAGCAAGGCGCTGACGGTCAACCCTTGCGGCCGGTGCAGGGCTAGCCAATCGGAGGCGGTCTTCAAGCAGTCTTCTTTTTCGACACGCGCTTGCGCGCAATGGCTTTCGTGGCGGCAATTTTGGCAAGTTCCTTGTCGTGGCGCGTCGCGGCCTGCTCGCATTTGGTACGGATCTCCTCGACCTCGCTCTCGGTCAGGTGCTCGATGCCGATGAAATGATTGTGGCCGGTGCTGACGCGAACCAGTTCGTCAAGCTTGGCCTGGATGGCCGCACCGTCGCGGTTCTGCGTATTCTGGATCAGGAACACCATCAGGAAGGTCACGATGGTCGTGCCGGTGTTGATGATCAGTTGCCAGGTGTCGGAAAAATGGAACACGGGACCGCTGACCGCCCAGACGACAACCACCGACACACAGACGGCAAAGGTCAGCGGCAGGCCCGTGATATGGGCAACCTTGTTGGCAATTTTCGTGAACTTCTGTTCGAGCATGATCCGACCTCTCCTGGCGCAGAACAAAACATTCGGCGGCCCATCGGGTTCCGTTACGGCAAGCGGTCCAAGCCACCGCCACAACTTCATACAACTTAAAAGTTTATTATATTACCATTACACTTTATGCGATTGATGAGATGGTAGCCATGCAGGCAAGAAGCCTGTTCCTTCCGCTTCACGGCGGTGTACCCCGGCCCCTTCCGTCTCGACACCCCGCAGGCGGAAGGGGCTTGACCTGCGGAGGTTCTGGCCATGCTTCCCAGCCCGTGGCGTGAAAGATGACCCCGAGACCGGCACGAAGAAATACGCATCGGATCGTAGCCGGGCTGATCGCCCTGTGCTGGGCCGCCGCCGCACATGCCGGGTCCGAAGACGGCTTTCACGCGACATCCAGCGTCGAGCGCCATTGGACCAGCAACGCGCTGGACAGCGACCTCGCCATTGCCGACTGGTACACGCTGATGCGCGGTTCCCTGGAGCGGCAATGGGGCGGCAACGCAGCCAATGTGACGCTCGGCGCGGAATTCCAGGCAACGCGCCACGACACGGTTTCCATCGAGGACGACCGCGCGCTGGCGCTATCGGTGCAGGCGTTCCGCCAGTTGCGCCCCGGCCTCGAACTGCGCGGCTCCCTCTCCTATCGCGTTTTCGACGAAGGCGACGATTTGGCGATCGGGCCTCTGGTCCTGGGAACGAACACGCTGAAGCACATCGTCGAGGCGACGGGCCAGATCGGCGTCGATCTCGGCAATGCCACGACGCTCGTCATCGAAGCCGCCGACAGCTTCGAAAAGATTGGCTCTACTCGCTTCGAAGACGATTGGCTGCTACCGGCAAAGCTCGACCCCGACCTCAACCGCGCCCGACTCGGCATACGGCTCACGCGGAGCCTCGGCCGGCTTTCCATCGGGGCTTCCGGCGACGCCCTTGTCGTCTCGGTCGAAGAGCTGGGCTCCCCGCCGGTGGCGCTATCGCTATCGACTTATGCGTTGCGCGGCGAACTGACCTTTTCCGCTGAAGACGGCTCGACCTTCGGCTTTTCGGCGGGGGGCGAATTACTGCGCGGCGCCGACGGCATCTACAGCCGGCTGCGCCCGACATGGCAAGCCGGCTTCACCAAGAAGCTGCGGCATGGGCTGGAGTTGCGAGGCACCTATTTCGGCCGCTACGAGACGATTGACAGCGACGACCCGCTCGCCTCCTGGCTCCGGCGCGGCCAGTTGGAAATCGGCGCGCAAATTCGCGAGAACCTGGCCCTGGCGGCGGGCGTCTTCAAGGAAGCCAAGGAGAACCTGCTGTTCGAAAACGTGGAGCGAAAGCGGGGCCTCTATGCGGAGTTGACCTGCGACGTCAACCCATTCACCGCGATCGTTCTGAGGCTGGACTATTCGAAGACGTTCAAGACCGTGATCGACGAACGTCAAAGCACGGTCGACGCTTTCATAGGCCTGCGCGCAAAAATTTAGGCAGGAGGGCGAAAAACCCTCCTGCCCGTTGATGTGGGCAACCGAATGCCCACACCTTGACCTTTAGCGGTGGCGCCGGCTGTGCAGCTTGTAGCTGGTCCGATTGCCGACCAGCGCGCTGCCGATCCCGCTAAGGCCGACCGTGCCGAGGATGCCGTTCCCGACATTGGTCCTGTTGCCGCTGAGGATGCCCGAAACGACATTGCCGCTCAGGATCGCATTCCCGCTGAGGATATTGTTCAGCGCGGTAACATTGCCGAGCCCGATCGACGGCGAGATATTGATCAGCCCGCTGGAAACGCCGCTATTGCCTCCGATGATCTTGGTCTTGCCGCCAAATCCACCGGCCTGGGCGCCTACAGAATAGAAAGAAACGGCTGCAACAGCGACTACAAATGCGAACTTATTCATGACTTCTCTCCTTGTTGCTGACAGTGTTTCCCTCGACTTCCTTTGGTGTACCTCCACAACCATTAGGACATCTGGAGAAATGAATTGCAACTAAGGATTGCTTATATTCGCCAATACACCCCGTTTTCCATTTGTTAACGCTAATCTTTACCGTTAAGCGAAATGGTTACCGGTGCGGGCCAAAAGGCGCGTTACGCGGCGGCTTCCCAACGGTCGAGGAACGCCTCGATCGGCAGCGTCTGCATGTCGGGGATGGCTTTCGCCAGCTTTTCCGCCGGCCAGTCCCACCACGCCAAGGCGCCGATCCGTGCCGCCACGGTTTCGGGGAACCGGCGGCGCAGCTTCTTTGCCGGCACCCCCGCGACGATCGTGTAGGCAGGCACATCCCGCGTCACCACCGCGTTGGCGCCGACGATGGCGCCGTTGCCGATGGTTATGCCCGGCATTATCACCGCGCCATGGCCGATCCACACATCATGGCCGATGGCGACCTGCTTGGCCTGCCGCCGCTCGCGAAAAGCGGAATCGACGCCGAGGAAGCGGAAATACTCGTTGGGCCGGTAGCTGACCTTGTGCGTGGTCAGCCGCTCCATCGGATGCTCCAGCGCATTGATGCGGCTGTTGGCGGCGATGGAGCAGAACTTGCCGATACTCGTATAGATCGCCTCGGCATGGCGCTCGAAATAGGAAAAGTCGCCGACGCTCACTTCGCGCAGGATAACGCGCTCACCGATGGAGACGAAGCGCCCGAGCCGGCACCCCTTCAGTTCCGCAGTCGGGTGCGCGCGCGGCTCGGAATCCTTGACTAGGAGGTGTTCAGGTCGGTCCATGGAGCGGCTTTAGAGCATCGGACCGAAAAGTGGAATCCGGTTTTCGGATTATTCCGATGCTCAAAGCAAAGTGTTTCACGCGCACCACCGCAAGCCGGTGCTATTTCGGCTGGCCCTTGCTCCACACCACGCTCTGGCCGTAGAGCGGCACGGAAGTCAGCGCCATCTTGGCGGAGCCGTCCTGTACCTGGCGCGAATGCGACAGATAAATCAGCGTATCGCTCGCCTTGTCATAGATGCGGTTCACCACCTGCTTCTTCCAGATCAGCGTGATGCCCTGTTTGAAGACTTCTTCGCCACCCTTGCTCATATCGATATCGCCGATGACGATGGGGCCTGTCTGGTGGCACGAAATCGCAGAATCGGACGGGTCCTCGAACCAGTTTCCCTTTTGCAGCCGGTCGACGATGCCGCGGTCGAAATAGGAGACATGGCAAGTCACGCCCTCGACCTTGGGGTCCTTGATCGCCTCGACGACGATATCGTTGCCCAGCCAGTCGACGCCGACCTTGCCGACCTGCTCGGCCCTGGCGGTGCCGGCCGCAGCCAGCACGCACGCCGCGACAAGGCCGCCGATCCATCTCTTTCCGGTCTTTTTCAGCAAGGATGCCTCCAGATCACAAATTCGTCAGCCTCAGGTGGGAAAGTCCGCCCCGCATTGCAAGCCGCCGCCTTACGCATTAGGCCTCGCTTGGCGTGATGATTACGACATTGCGGCATTGCGGCGCTTTGCCCGACCTGCGGCAAGGCGGTATGGTCGCGCTTCCCGCTCCAAGGGCAGGCTCGAAAAAAGACGGAAATTTTCACATGATGCGCTCGATCCTGATCGGCATTCTGGTCCTGATGCTGGCCGGCATAGGCTGGCTCTCCTTCGACTGGTATCGCGGCCACTATGGCGGCGAGGCATATGGCGCTGCCTTCACCCTGACCGACCAGCGCGGCGAGCCCATCACCGAGGCGGCGTTTCACGGCCACCCCAGCGTCGTGTTCTTCGGCTTCACCCATTGCCCGGAAGTGTGCCCGACCACGCTTTTCGAACTTTCGGGCTGGCTGAAGACGCTCGGCGACGAAGGTAAGAACCTGCACGCCTATTTCGTTTCCATCGATCCGGAGCGCGATACGCCCGAGGTGATGAACGCCTACGTCTCAAACTTCTCCGACCGCATCGTCGGCATTTCCGGCGACCCCGAAAAGGTCCACGCCATGGCCAAGGCCTTCGGCATCTTCTCGAAGAAAGTCGAAACGAGCGACGGCGACTACACCATGGACCATACGGCCTCCGTGCTGCTGCTCAACGCCAAGGGTGACTTTGCCGGCACCATCGCCTATGGCGAAGATCCGAAAAACGCCCTCGCCAAGCTCAAACGCCTGGCTGCGGAAGGCTAGGAAAGCGCGCCACCCCGATGACGCAGACCAGACTCCACTTCACCGCCGGAAAAACCGTGGCGGAGCGAGCCTTCGCCGCACTCGAACCAGCCTTCGAGGAAGAGGGCCTGCCGCTGGCGATCACGGAAATCGACGAGGATCGCGATATCCACGAAATCTCGCTCTATGCCTTCGATGAGAGCGTGGAGACGGTCGAGGCACGGATGCGGGCCATCCTCGCCGAACTTTCCATCGCCACGCCGATCCAGCGCGAAGTGCTGCCCGATATCGATTGGGTGACGCGCTCGCTCGAAGGGTTGAAGCCGGTGCGCGCCGGTCGCTTCTTCGTGCATGGCGCGCATGACCGCGACCAGCGCCGCCAAGGCGATATCGCCATCGAGATCGAGGCGGGCCTTGCCTTCGGCACCGGCCATCACGGCACCACCGCCGGCTGTCTCGAAATGCTGGAAAGCGTGGTGGAGGCCGAGCATCCAAAAAATGCGCTCGATCTTGGCACCGGCAGTGCCGTCCTCGCTATCGCGCTAGCCAAGCTTGCCCATATCCCGGTGCTGGCCACCGACATCGATCCGGTGGCGGTCGAAGTCGCGGCGGGTAACGCCAAGCTCAACGATACGTCGGAACTGGTCGAAACCGTAACGGCTCCGGGCTTCGAACATCCGATCTTCACCCAGCGCGGACCGTTCGACCTGATCGTCGCCAATATTCTTGCCGGTCCGCTGATGGAAATCGCGCCCGACATGGCAGCGCATCTGACGCCGGGCGGCTCCTTGATCCTGTCTGGCATCCTCGACCGTCAGCACGATGCGGTAGTGTCTGCCTATGTCGCGCAAAAATTCGAACACATCAGCACCATCCACCTCGAAGGCTGGGTGACGATCCACCTCAAGCGCTGAGCGCGGCAGGTCCATAGCATCCTATTGCGGTCAGGGTACCTTCCCTAGGCGATAGACACCGTTGGCCCACACGCCGCCGATTGTCAGCCGATGGCGAGACCGCTAGTTTCGCGCATAACAAATCCGGCAAAGGCGTTGCATCCATGTTCCAGACTTTCGATTCCGCCGGCGATCCTTCGGTCGGCAAACCGCGCGTAGCCCTCCTGCGCGAATGGCTGGCGAAAAACGGACTGGACGGGTTCATCGTGCCCCGCGCCGACGAGCATCAGGGCGAATACGTCCCTGCCCGCGCCGCAAGGCTGAAATGGCTGACCGGTTTTTCCGGCTCGGCCGGCGTCGCCATCGTGCTCAAGGACAGCGCCTTCGTCTTCGTCGATGGGCGCTACACGCTGCAGGTGCGCAACGAGGTCGATCTCGAAATCTTCGCCATTGAGAGCCTTGTCGACAACCCGCCGCCGGCGTGGATCAAGGACAATTTGCGCAAGGGCGCGCGGCTGGGCTTCGACCCGTGGCTGCATACGCTGAGCGAAGCAAAGGCGCTGAAAGCCGCCACCGACAAGGTCGGGGCGACGCTGGTGCCGCTCGACCGCAAGCCGATCGACGCCATCTGGGAAGACCAGCCGGCAGCCCCCGTGGAGCCGGTTGAAATCCACCCAATCGCTTTTACCGGGGAACTTGCCAAGGACAAGCTGGCGCGGCTCGCCGCCAGCATCGAGCACGACGGCGCGACGCACGCCGTGCTGACCGACCCCGCCTCCATCGCCTGGGCCTTCAACATTCGTGGCCGCGACGTTCCGCATACGCCGCTGGCGCTCGGCTTCGCCGTGCTCGCAGCCGATGGCGGCCATCGCCTGTTCATGGACCCGGAGAAATTTTCACGCACCGTTGCCGCCTATCTGACGCAGCTTGCCGAACTTCACACACCGGGCGATTTCGAAACGGCGATTTCCGATCTGGCGAAAAGCGGCGCGAAGATCGCGCTCGACCCGGTGCTGGCGGCCGAGAAGCTGAAAATGCTGATCGAGGAAAGCGGCGGCACTGTTGTTTCCGCCGCCGACCCGGCGCGCATCCCCCGCGCCACCAAGAACCAGGCGGAGATCGCCGGTTCGCGCGCCGCGCACCGCCGCGACGGTGCGGCGGTCACCAAGCTTTTGTGCTGGCTCGATCGCCAGAAACCCGGCTCGCTGGACGAAATCGCCGTGGTGACCAAGCTGGAGGAGTGCCGCCGCCTCACCGGCGAGGAAATGCAGATGCCACTGCGCGACGTTTCCTTCGACACGATTTCCGGCGCCGGCCCGAACGGCGCGATCATGCATTACCGCGTCTCGCGCGCCACCAGCCGCAAGCTTGGCAAGGGCGAACTGTTCCTGCTCGATTCAGGCGCACAATATCAGGACGGCACCACTGACATTACTCGCACCGTGCCGGTCGGCCAGCCGACCGAGGAAATGCGCGAGCGCTTCACGCTGGTGCTAAAGGGCATGATCGGCATTTCGACGCTACGTTTCCCCGTCGGCACGCGCGGCTCGGAGATCGACGCGGTGGCGCGCATGGCGTTGTGGAAGCATGGCTGTGACTTCGCCCATGGCACCGGTCACGGCGTCGGCTCCTATCTCGCGGTGCATGAAGGGCCGCAGCGCATCGCCCGCACCGGCACGGAAAAGCTGCTGGAAGGCATGATGCTTTCCAACGAACCCGGCTACTACAAGGAAGGCGCCTACGGCATCCGCATCGAAAACCTGATCCTGGTGACGCCGGCTTCCATGATCGATCGCGGCGACCTGCCGATGCACGATTTCGAGACACTGACGCTCGCGCCCATCGACAAGCGCCTGATCGTGGCCGACCTTCTGACGCGCGAAGAATTGCAATGGCTGGACGCCTACCATGCCCGCGTTCTGGCCGAAATCGGCCCGATTCTGGACGGCGAGACGCTGGCGTGGCTGGAACAGGCGACAGCGCCGCTGCCGCACGACGAAAAAGGCTGACACCTTCTTTTCAGTGCGTCCTTCGAGGCTCGCTTTGCTCGCACCTCAGGATGAGGAGGTCAGCGCAAACCGCCCTTATCTTGCACGCCCCTTGAGATGAGGAAGATCAGCACCAACCGCCCTCATCCTGAGGTGTGAGCGGAATCTTTGTCGGACATCACAGACGACACGGAGCGCACAAAGACCCCTCATCCTGAGGTACGAGCGAAGCGAGCCTCGAAGGACGCACAAGGCCTCAACCCACAAACTGCCGGCAAATAATCAACACGGCAGCCCCGGCCAGGAACATCGTCATCAGGCCCCCGCGCAGCGAGGCGAGCGCGGTCACGATCAGCGCCGCCCATTCGGCAGGGCCGGCCGTCAGCACCGCAGGCGCGACCAGCGTGGTCAGCACCGCCGCCGGCACCGCATTCAGCCCGGCTTCGACGCGTGGGTGAATGGTTTCGAACCGCGAAATCACCAGATGCCCGCCAATGCGGGTCAGGTAGGTCGCGACCGCCGCAAACAGGATGATCCAGACTGTGGTGCTCATACTTCCTGCTCCGTCGCCAGCGGGCGCGTGACGCCGCTGTGATGCGGCGGCAGGATGACCGCCAGCAGCACGCCCGCCAGCGCGCCCACGGTTACATGCCAAGGCGAGCCGATCGTCTTGTTGGCCAGGATCGATGCCGCCGCGCTGACGATGACCACCGGCAGCCACAAGGGCCGCTTGCGAAAGCCCATCACAAGCCCGAGAAAATAGATCGGCAGCAGGAAATCGATGCCCAGCGCTCCGGTATCGGGGATCAGTTTGCCAAGCAGCGCCCCGATCAAGGTTTCGGCCACCCAGAATACATAGACCGGCAGGCCAAGGCCCAGATACCAGACGAAGCCAACCTGCTTGCCCGCCTCCGCCCTCGCCTCGGCAATGGCGAACTGCGGATCGGTCAGGATGAAATAGCCGAAGGCCTGCTGCACGAACGGCCAGTGCGCGATGCGCCGCCCGATGCCTGCCGAATAGAGCACATGGCGAAAATTCACGGCAAAGATCGAAAGCACAATCAGCCACGGCGCGACATGGTGGCCGAACAGTTCGATGCCGACCATCTGGCTGGCGCCGCCGAACACGGTAGCGCTCATCAAAAAGGCCTCGAACACCGAAAACCCATTGTCGATGGCCAGCGCCCCGAACAACATAGCGAACGGTGCCGACGCCACCACCACCGGCAGGGACAGGCGTACGCCCTGCCAGAAATCGCCGGCCGCCGAATTTTCCATCGTACCCACAGACATGCGCCGCTCCATCGAGGGTCGCTATGTAGGATTCGCCACCCGGCTTGTCACACGAATTCGCTTGACCCAAGCAATCAACGGAAGTGATGCGAGGAGAGACGGCAGTCCGGCTATCGCTGACCGGCCTTGGCTTCGATGGCCCGGCCCCAATCCAGCAGCGGCCTGGCGCGTTGCGTGAACTCCATTAATTCATCGACCAGCGCCGGTCTGTGGATACCGTTCGGGTCGATGGTGTGGCGAACGACGAAGTTCCGGTTGCGAATGGCAGCGCCGAGATCGGCATCTGCCACAGGCTCGAAGCCGCGCGGCAGGCGCTTCAGGCACCCCTCAGGGTCCAGTTCCAGGCCATTTTCGCGCAACGAACGGACCACCGCGCGGAATTCTGTCGGACGGTTCGCGATGGCCTGCCGCATGGCCAGCAACAACGCCGCTTCCGGCTGCCACCAGGCGATTGCAGCATAGCAACGCTCAAGTCCGATATGCACGAAGAAGACACCCTGCTCCATCTTGGTGCCGTCCCGCGACAGAATCGCAGACAGATGCCGGTTGTAAGGCCGCTTGTCCTTGGCGAAGCGCACGTCGCGATTGATGCGAAACAGCGATTTCTTGCGGTCGCCCTTCAGGCCAAGATCGGCCACAGAAAAGCGCTCCGTGAGCGTTTCGACCAGGTCGCCCAAAGGCTCGCGCAGTTCGCGCTCGAACAGATCCTTGTTTTCAAGGAACCATTCCCGGCTCTGGTGAAAGTCGAGCGCCTTCAGGAAGGGAATGGCCTTTTCGCCAAAACCTTGAAAGTCGCCCACCGTCAGGTTCCCTTGCCGATCCGCTCGAACCACGCGTCCTCGTCTATCACTTCGATACCGAGTTCGGCGGCAAGCTTGAGCTTCGATCCGGCGCCCGGCCCGGCCACGACGAGATCGGTCTTCTTCGATACCGAGCCGGCAACCTTGGCGCCCAGCCTTTCGGCCATCGCCTTGGCCTCGTCGCGCGACATTTTTTCCAGCGCTCCGGTAAACACCACGGTTTTGCCGGAAACCGGCGTTTCCACGGCACCGATGCGCTCCTCGTCCAGCGGCGTCACCTCGGCCAGCAGCGCGTCGACGACCTGCCGATTGTGTTCCTCGCCGAAGAAATCGACAACCGCCTCGGCCACCACCCCGCCTATGCCGTTGATGCCGTTCAATTCCTGCCATGCAGTGTTTCCGGAATCGCCCTTGCCCTGCGGCATCACCGCGTTTTGGCCGGCCTCGCGAAGGGCTGCGAAGGACAGGAAATGGCGCGCCAACCGCTTGGCGTTGGTATCGCCGATATGGCGGATGCCCAGCCCGAAGAGGAACCGCGAAAAAGCGATTTTGCGTCGCTCGTCGATGGCCGCATAAAGCTTGCCGACCGATGTCGCGCCGAACCCGTCGATGTTTTCCAGCTTGGTCAGCGAAGCCGCCTGCCGCGCCTTCAACGTAAAGATGTCAGCAGGCGACTGGATCTTGAGCGCCGGGTCTTCGGCATGGAAGAAAAACTCGATCTGCTTTTCGCCAAGCCCTTCGATGTCGAACGCACCGCGCGACACGAAATGGCGAAGCCGCTCCACCGCCTGCGCCGGGCAGATCAGCCCGCCGGTGCAGCGCCACACCGCCTCACCCTCCTCGCGCGCCGCATGACTGCCGCAGGCAGGGCAGACATGCGGAAATTCATAAGGTACGGCATTTTCGGGGCGCTTTTCCAGCACCACGTCGAGGATTTGCGGAATAACGTCGCCAGCGCGCTGGATAAGGACCGTATCGCCGACCCGGATGTCGCGGCCGTCGCGGATCGGCTGGCCGCTATTTCCGATTCCCTTGATGTAGTCCTCATTGTGCAGGGTGGCATTGGTGACGACGACGCCGCCGACCGTGACCGGCTCCAGCCGCGCCACCGGCGTCATCGCGCCGGTGCGGCCGACCTGGATGTCGATGCCGTTCAGCACCGTCATCGCCTTTTCGGCGGCAAATTTGTGCGCGGTCGCCCAGCGCGGGCTGCGCGACCGGAAGTCCAGCCGCTCTTGCAGGTCAAGGCGGTCCACCTTGTAGACGACGCCGTCGATATCGTAGGGGATTTCGGTCCGCTCGGCCTCGATGGCATGATAATGCGCCAGAATTTCCTCGACCGAACTGCACCGCACCATGCGGTCGTTGGTCGGAAAACCCCAGTCGCCGAACCGCTTGACCACGTCGTACTGCGTTTGCCCAAGCGGCGCGCTGGTTTCGCCCCAGGCATAGGCGAAGAACCTCAAGGGGCGCGAGCGCGTCACTTCCGGGTCTTTCTGGCGCAGGCTGCCGGCAGCGCCGTTACGCGGATTGGCGATTGACTGGCCGGTCTCGGCAAGCCGCTTTTGCAGCGCAAAAAAATCGTCGCGGCGCATATAGACTTCGCCGCGCACCTCCACCACCTCCGGCGCGTCCTTGGGCAGGTGATCGGGAATTTCGCCGATGGTGCGGATATTGGCGGTGACGTTCTCGCCGGTGGTTCCGTCGCCGCGCGTCGCCGCGCTCACCAGCCGCCGGTTCTCGTAGCGCAGCGACATCGACAGGCCGTCGATCTTCGGCTCGGCAGTAAAGACGATCCTGTCATCAGCCGGAAAGGCCAGAAAGCGGCGCACGCTGGCCACGAAGTCGCGCACGTCCTCGTCGGAAAAGACATTGTCGAGCGACAGCATCGGCACGGCATGGACCACCTTGCCGAACGTGCCGGAAGGTGCGGCACCGACCTTGCGCGACGGCGAATCCGCGCGCACCAGATCGGGAAAGCGCTGCTCGATGGCAAGGTTGCGCCGCCGCAGCGCATCGTATTCGGCATCCGAAATCGTCGGGGCGTCGTCGGCATGATAGCGCAGATCGTGGCCTGCGATTTCGTTGGCCAGCCGCTCCAGTTCGGCAATGGCCTCGCTTTCAGTCAGTGTATCGACGGGCGTTTCAGGCATGGCTTCGATCCGAAAATTGGAGCGTAACAATAAGTCAGATTCGGGCTGAGGCGAGAGCACTCATCTAAAAATAACGGGAGAACAGCAGGATACTGCCATCCCCTGAATCAGTTTCCCATCTGCATACTCGGTTAGGAAGCAGCCAGCGTATTTTCCCTGAGCAGCCGCTCGGCGGCGGCGCGCGCTTCGACGGTGACGGTAGCACCCGCCAGCATCCGGGCGATCTCTTCCTGCCGTGCCGCCATGTCCATCTCGGCAATGCCGGTCGCGACGCGATCGGCACCGCCCGACTTGGAAATGAGGAAATGCGTGGCCGCGCGCGCCGCCACCTGCGGCGCATGCGTCACCGACAGCACCTGCACGCGCTGCGACAGCCGCGCCAGGCGTTGGCCGATGGCGTCGGCAACGGCACCGCCGACACCGGTATCGATCTCGTCGAACACTAGAGTAGGTGCGGAGCCGCGATCGGCAAGCGCCACTTTCAGCGCCAGAAGGAATCGCGAAAGCTCGCCGCCGGACGCCACCTTCATCATCGGGCCGGGGCGCGTGCCGGGGTTAGTGCGCACCCTGAATTCGACGCTGTCGATGCCCTCTTCCATGCGGCTGCCGGCTTCGCTGGTCAGGCCAACAATGAATTCGGCCCGCTCCAGCTTCAGTGCCGGCAGTTCGGCCATCACCGCCTTGGTCAGTCCAGCGGCAGCGCCATGGCGAAGCGCCGAAAGATGGGCTGCGGAAACGTCATAGGCGTCGCGCGCCGCCGCCGCCTGTTTCTCCAGCTCGTGCAGCCGCCCCTCGCCTGCGTCCAGATCGGCAAGATCGGCCGACATCGTATCGCGCAGCTGCGCCAGATCGTCGACGGGAACGCCGTATTTGCGCGAGGCGGCACGCAGCGAAAACAACCGTTCCTCGGCCTTTTCCAGACGCTGTGGATCGTATTCGGCAGCCCGTAGCGCCGCCTCGACGCCCGATTGCGCGGCGTCCAGCGACAGCATCGCTTCGTCCAGCGAATTGACCACCTCGTCGAGCAGGCCCGGCGCGTCCGTCAGCTTGCGCTGAAGGCGGCGAAGCAGGCTTGCCAGTTGCGGCAGAGGCGAAGCGGGGCCGGAAAGCACGTCCTGCGCATCCTGGATTTCGGACGCGATCTTTTCGGCCCGCATCATCGAGGCGCGCAGTTCTGCCAGATCGGTTTCCTCGCCCGGCTGCGGGTCGAGCCGTATGAGTTCGGCCACCGAGGCGCGCAAATAGTCTGCCTCGCGGGCGGCCGCCTCCACCTTGGCGCGGTGGCGTGAAAATTCCTGCTCGGCCGCGCGCCAGAACCGCCAGGCTTCCGCTGTCGAACGGGCCGCGCCGACATGGCCGCCGAACGCATCCAGCAGGTCGCGATGCGCGCCCGGATCGACCAGCGCGCGCTCGTCGTGTTGGCCGTGGATTTCCACCAGCGCATGGCCGATGTCGCGCATCAGGGTGACGCTGGAAGGCTGGTCGTTGACGAAGACGCGGGTGCGCCCATCCGCCGTCTGCAAGCGGCGCAGGATGATGTCGCCATCGTCCTCGATGGCGTTGTCGGCCAAAAGCGTGCGGGCGGGATGGTTACGCGGCACGTCGAATACGGCCGTCACCTGGCCCTGGCTCGCGCCGTGGCGCACCAGCGAGGCGTCGCCGCGTGCACCAAGTGCTAGGGAAAGAGCATCGAGAAGGATCGACTTGCCGGCGCCCGTTTCGCCGGTCAACACGGAAAGGCCGGACGAAAAGTCGATGTCCAGTTTTTCGATCAGAACGATATCGCGGATCGACAGCCTGGCGAGCATTGGCCGTCAGGCGCCGGTAATCAGTTTCCCGGCCTTGGAAATCCACGAGCCGGCATTCTCGCGCGGCGCAAGCCCGCCGCTCTGCAGCAGCTTGTAGGAGTCCTTGTACCACGGGCTGACCGGATAGTTATGCCCAAGCACGGCCGCCGCCGTCTGCGCCTCGTCGGTCAGGCCCATCGCATAATAGGCTTCGACCAGACGCGAAAGCGCTTCCTCGACATGGCGCGTGTTGGAGTAGTTTTCCACTACGGCGCGGAACCGCTTGATGGCCGCGATATATTCGCGCCGCTCGAGATAATAGCGGCCGATCTGCATTTCCTTGCCGGCCAACTGGTCGTTGGCGAAACGAACCTTGGCCTTGGCGTCCTCGACATATTCCGAATCGGGCCAGCGCGTGACCAGGTCCTGCATCACCTGCAAGGTCTGGCGGGCTTCCTTCTGGTCCTGCGTGACGTCCTTGATCTGCCGGAAATAGCTGAGGCCGATAATGTACTGGGCGTAGGCCGCGTCCGGGGTCGAGGGATAGAGGGTCAGATAGCGCTTGGCCGAACCGATGGCTTCGTCGTAATTGCCTTGGCGGTAATCGGCAAATGCGCCCATCACCATCGATTTGCGGGCGAATTCCGAATAGGGATGCTGGCGGTCGACCGCGTCGAACTTCTTGCTCGCCTCCTCGAGGCGCCCGGCGTTGAGGTTGGCCAGGCCCTGATTGTAGAGCACATCGGCAGGTTCCGTCTGCTCGACATAAGTCGACAGGTCGATATCCTTTTCCGACGACATGCACGCCGACAGCAACAGCGGAGCGGCAGCTACGCAGAGCGCCAGAAAGACCGACCGTGCGGGATTGTTCGATTGCGCCGAAGCCTTCGAGTGGCCCGTTCTTTGGAAAAACATGATCCGGTTTTGCCCTTTCGGCGCGATTTCTCTCGTCGGCACGCAGCCATAGCCCATAACAGCCTTGCGCGGCAACGCTATCGTCCGGCAATCGTGCATTTTTGTGGCCGGCTCCAGCAGCGTCGGAACTTATGCGATTTGGGTTGCCCGTGGTGCATCCTTGCAACAGGTGTCGCGGCGTCACCCGTCCAGGTCAAAGCGTCCAGGGCGCGTAGACCGGCCCGCTCACCGCGCTGATCTCGACGGTGCGACCGCGTTCATGCCGCGTCGTCTCGACAATCTCGAACGCGGTGCGGTCCGACAGGAGGCGGCGCAACGCGGCGGCATTCAGCCGGTGTCCGCCCCGGTAGGACCGGAAGCAGCCGATGAACCGCGCCCCGGCCAGCGCCAGATCGCCCATGGCGTCGAGCGTCTTGTGGCGCACGAATTCGTCGGGAAAGCGCAAGCCTTCCATGTTGATGACGCGGTTGTCGTGACCGATTACCACGGAATTTTCCAGCGACGAGCCCAGCGCATAGCCCGCCGCCCAAAGCCGCTCCACGTCCTTCATGAAACCGAAGGTGCGCGAGCGCGCAATATCGCGGCGAAATACATCGGCATTCATGTCGGAGGCAAATAGCTGGCGGCCGATGGCCGGGCTTTCGAAATCGATCTCGACCTCGAAGCGCGTGCCGGAATAGGGGCGGAACTCGGCCCACGATGCCCCGTTCTCGATGCGCACGGGCTTCGTCACGCGAATATAGCGGCGCTTGACCGCAAGCTGCTCGATGCCGGCCTGGTCGAACGCGTCGACAAAGCCTTCGGCGCTGCCGTCGAGGATCGGCACTTCGCCGCCCTCGATCTCGACCACGACGTTGTCGATGCCGTAACCGAACAGCGACGCCATCAGATGTTCCACCGTCGCGACATGCTGGCCGGCGGGATCGCCGAGCATGGTGCAAAGATCGGTCGCGCCGACTTCGGAAACCAGCGCGTGAAACACATGCTCCGCCCCTTTGTCGTCAATCACGTGGAAGACGACGCCCGTGTCGGCGTCGGCAGGCAAAAAGTGAGCGCTGACCTGCTTCCCGCTGTGAACGCCGATACCGGTAAGCGTCACGCGCGATTTCAGTGTCGTCTGATAGTCGTGCAAATCGAGCCCCATGTGCCTTGGCTGCCGCTTTCGCCGATACCGGCTCTACGACATGCATACTCTAGAGCATCAGAACGATCCGAAAACCGTCGCCGCTTTTCAGCCCAATGCTCCTGGCAACCGAGCTCTTTTCCCCGCCAAGCTCGCCAACCATTATTCCAGGTGGCGAAGATAATGGCGAGGCAGGCCGTCTCCAAATCACGGTTTTTATCCTGTTGTAACGGCGAAGGAGAAACCGGACTGGGCGTAACCAGCTATTTTACATGGATTATAAAAGTTAACGGGCGAACGGTTTCCCGTTCGCCCGCTTGTTTTTGTTGCCGTGCGTTGACGGATCAGTTCGCTTGCCGGCGAAGGAAAGCCGGAATCTCCAACTGATCGTCTTCCTGAGCAGCCCGGCTCTGCGGTGTCAGACGGCCATGATCGTCCAACTGGCCGCGGCGCGGCGCGTAGAGTTGCGCCTCCTGGCTAGCCACGCGGCGCGCTTCCGGCGCTGCCTGGCGCAGGCGCGGTTCGCGCGGCTGGGCCGGCTGCAGGCGCGCAGGCTCCTCCTCGCGGCGGGTAAGCCCGTTAGTCAGCCGCTTGAGCAGACCCATCGGGCCCCGATCCTCCTGGTCGAGCGGATGCGCCTTGGCTTCCACCTCGGCCCTCACCTGCGGCGGGAAGTCCTCGACGCGCGGCATGCGCTGTGGCGCGGCGGCAATCGGCTGCGGCGCCTCGCGCGGAGCAGCCTGCTGAACCGCCTGTGCCGCCGCGAACTGCATCTGCGGCTGCGCGGGCGGTGCCTGGAACAGCTTGTTCACCGGCCGGAATTCATCGGCATGATGGGCAGGTGCTGGACGCGCCTGCGCCATCTCGGCGGCATTGGCCTCGGCCATCTGGATGGCCTCGGCGACCGGATCGCCGGCGATCTCATGCGCCGGCTGCTGGGCAACCGCTACCTGGCGGATTTCGGTGACCGGGGCAGCGGCGCGAACCGGAGCCGGCTTCTGTGTTGGCATGCGGATGGCGATAGGCGCGGCGGCGATCTGCTCGGCCGATTTGTCGATGCCGGTGGCCACGACCGAAACGCGGATGACGCCTTCGAGATCCTCGTCGAAAGTCGCGCCGAGAATGATGTTGGCGTCCTGGTCCACTTCCTCGCGGATGCGGGTTGCGGCTTCATCGACCTCGAACAGGGTCAGGTCGCGGCCGCCGGTGATCGAGATCAGCAGGCCCTTGGCGCCCTTCATCGAGGTTTCATCGAGCAGCGGGTTGGCGATCGCGGCTTCGGCAGCGGCCATTGCGCGGCCCTCGCCGGACGCCTCGCCGGTGCCCATCATCGCCTTGCCCATCTCGCGCATCACCGAGCGGACGTCGGCGAAGTCGAGATTGATGAGGCCTTCCTTGACCATCAAATCGGTAATGCAGGCAACGCCCGAATAGAGCACCTGGTCGGCCATGGCGAAGGCATCGGCAAAGGTGGTCTTGTCATTGGCCAGCCGGAACAGGTTCTGGTTGGGAATGACGATCAGCGTATCGACGCATTTCTGCAATTCCTCGATGCCGAGATCCGCCGTCTTCATGCGGCGCTGGCCTTCGAAGTGGAACGGCTTGGTGACGACGCCGACGGTGAGGATACCCTTTTCGCGAGCGGCGCGCGCGACGACGGGGGCGGCGCCCGTGCCGGTGCCGCCGCCCATGCCGGCGGTGACGAAGCACATATGGGTGTTGGAAAGATAGTCGACGATCTCGTCGATGCACTCTTCCGCGGCGGCACGGCCGACTTCCGGCTGCGACCCGGCGCCAAGTCCCTCGGTGACATGCGCGCCGAGCTGGATCAGCCGCTCGGCCTTGGACGTGGTCAGCGCCTGGGCGTCCGTGTTGGCCACGACGAACTCGACCCCGCGCAGGCCGGCGGTGATCATGTTGTTGACGGCGTTGCCGCCGCCGCCGCCGACACCGAACACGGTGATGCGTGGCTTAAGCTCGGTGATGTCCGGCTTTTGCAAATTGATGGTCATTGTCCTCGTCCTTTGCCTTTCCCGCCGCTTCGCCGCCGCGGCCGCCTAATGGGGCTGTCCCCTGAAATTAAAAACTGTCTCGCAACCACTCGCCCATCCGGTACAGTCTCCCGCCCGTGCCCGTCATTTTCAGACGGGCCATTCCCTGTACTGGGCGGCTTTCGAACGCCGCCATCTGCGGATAGATCAAAAGCCCGACAGGCACCGAAAAGGCCGGACCCTTGGCCGCCTCCGGCAGGCCCGCCACGCCGAGCGGCCGACCGATGCGCACATTGCGCCCCAAAACCCGACGTGCCGCTTCCGGCAACCCGGCGAGCTGGCTCGCACCACCCGTAAGCACCACACGCTTGCCGACGACGCTGCCGTAACCGGACTTGTTGATGCGATCGCGCAGCAACTCCAACGTCTCGTCGACGCGGGCGCGAATGATGCGCGTCATCATCGAACGCGGCACCTGCGCCGCCACGTCGCCGTCCTCGCCGATCGGCTGGATTGTAACGAGATCGCGGTCGTCGGCGCTGCCCGGTAGGGCAGACCCGTGCATGACCTTCAGGCGCTCCGCCGCCGCGATCGACGTCGACAGGCCCTTGGCCAGGTCCAGCGTCACATGATTACCGCCGATGGCAAGCGCGTCGGCGTGAACGAATTTGCCCTCGGCAAAAACCGAAATCGTCGTCGTGCCGCCGCCCATGTCGATGCAGGCCGCGCCCATTTCCAGTTCGTCGTCGACCAGCGCCGCCAGCCCGGCGGCATAGGGCGTCGCCACCAGCCGCTCCACCGACAGATGCGTGCGGTTGATGCACAGTTCGAGATTGCGCATCGGCGCCGAATCGCCGGTCAGGACGTGCATGTCCACGCCGAGCGCGTCGCCGACCATGCCGCGCGGATCGCGGATGCCGCGTTCGCCGTCCAGCGAAAACCCGACGGGAAGCGAATGCACGACCTCGCGCTCCGACTTGAGCGCCTGCTTGGCGCCGGCGGCAAGCACGCGCTTGACGTCGCCCTCGCCCGCCTCGTGCCCGCCCAGATTGATCGTGGCGGAAAAGGTTTCGCTCTTCAGCCGCCCGGCCGTCATGTTGACGATCAGCGAATCGACGGTCAGCCCCGCCATCCGTTCGGCAGCGTCCACGGCAAGGCGAACCGCATGCTCGGCCCGGTCGAGATCGACGACGACGCCCGACTTCACGCCTTCCGATTTCTGGTGACCGATGCCAATTACCTGGATGCGATGCGAGCGCCCGCGCAAAAGCTTGCCGTCTTCGCACGGCTTCAGCTTCGCCACGACGCAGCAGACTTTGCTGGACCCGACGTCCAGCACCGTCAAGGTGCCGGACTGGTGCGCAGAATCGCCATGGCCGCCAAGCCAGTTCATATTTTCGTCTCCGCCTTGCGCTTGGGGGATTTCGCCTTGGCCGTCAGCATCGCCTGCCTGGCGGTCTGCGCCTCGGGCGAAAGCTGCACGACGAGCCTGTCGGAAAACCGCATGTCGACGGCAAGAATATCGCGTGCCAGAAGCCCGTCTTCCTGGTCGAGCGTAACCAGCCTGTCGATAGCCCGGTCCGCGCCGACTTCCGGCAATTTGACCGTAATGCCGTTTTCCAGCTTCAAGTCCCAGCGCCGCCCGGCAATGCTCACATAGCCTTTGACGCGCGTGGAAAGGTCGGGAAACTTGTTCATCACGGCAAGCAGTTCGGGAGCGTGCATCGGCGCATCGGCGCTGACGAAGAGGGGAAGCAAAGCCTGCCTGCCCCCCGAATAGGGCGTGATCACGCGGCCCGAGCGCTCGATGACCGAAAGCTCGCCGCCTTTTTGCCAGAGAGCGAAAGCCTGCCGCTCCTCGACATGAACCTCCAGCGTATGCGGATAGATTTTCCGCACCGTCGCTGCCTCGACCCAGGGAAGCGTCGCGATGCGATCGCGCGCCGCATCCACATCAAAGCCTATCAGCGAAGTCCAGCCATCGAGGCCGAGACTGCCCAGAATATCGATTTCGGATGTCTCGCGATTGCCAACCACCTTGATCTGATCGACCGCGAATCCGGTACGGGCGGTAAAGCCCTGCACGACGGCGTCGGCATGACCGCCAACATAGGCGCCGTAGGCGCTGCTCGACGCCAGCAACATCCCGGTTAGCGCGGTTGCCGCAAAGCGGGGCGGCGTAAAATCGCCATGCCCCAGCCGCGCGAGCATGCGCACCGGCCGACGAAGCAGCCGCGGCAAAACGAAGTGATCAAACGACAGGGTCACCCCGAACAGCGTCGGTCCGGCCGCAGCCCTTCTTCCCTGACGCCAATTCACCGCAGACAAGACGCGTCCTCCACCATCCAACTCAACAACTCGCCGAATGAATGCCCAGCCTGGGCGGCGATCTCAGGCACCAGCGACGTGGGCGTCATGCCCGGCTGCGTGTTGATTTCCAGCCAGACAATTTCGCCATTTTCCGAATGACGGTCGTCGTAACGGAAGTCAGACCGGGAGACGCCCCGGCAGCCGATCGCTTGGTGAGCCTTGAGCGACAGTGTTTGTATTTTTTGGTAAATATTCGGTAAAATTTTTGCCGGGCATTCGTGCTTTGAGCCTCCGGCGACATATTTCGAATCATAATCGTAGAAGGAATGGCCGGTCGGAATGATCTCGCAGACGCCGATGGCCACATCGCCCATGACCGCACAGGTCAGCTCGCGTCCATGCACATAGCGCTCCACCATGACGCGGTCGCCAAATCCCCATTCCTTGGAGGAAATAAGCTGCGGCGGATGGGTCTGCTCCTCCTGCACGATCACGACACCGAAACTGGACCCCTCATTGACCGGCTTGACCACATAGGGCGGCTTCATCGGGTGCTTGTCGCGAATGTCGAAACGGTTGACCACTTTCGATTCCGCCACCGGAATCCCGGAAGCCTTGGCAATCTTCTTGGCCTGTTCCTTGTCCATCGCCAGTGCCGAGGCCAGCACGCCCGAATGCGTGTAGGGAATGGCCAGATATTCGAGGACGCCCTGGATGGTGCCGTCCTCGCCGAAAGGGCCATGCAGCGCGTTGAAGCAGACGTCGGGCTTGAGCGCGAGAAGCACGGCACCGACGTGACGCCCGACATCGACGCGCGTGACCTTGTAGCCTTCCTGCTCGAGCGCTGCGGCACAGGCGTTTCCAGAAGAGAGCGAAACAGGCCGCTCCGACGAAAAGCCCCCCATGAGAACCGCAACGTGCTTGTTTTTCATTGCCCGTCTTCCCCTTTGCGGCGGGTTTTCAATCGGCGTTCCGCTGAAGTGAGTCCGAGTCTCCCGGCAGGTTGCCCCTCCAGACGGAAAACGCTTTAACGCGTCGTTACGACTCAAATCAGGAAACGCTTTAGGGCAGAGAATCAGAGAGTTGATTCGGTGGCAAGGGCTTACGATTCCCGGCGATTCACTTTCGGGAGTTTTCGTGACAAAAAGTGACCGATTGAGTCTTTTCCACCACGGTTGCGCCGAAGCTAAAGTAGCTGGCCCAAAAATTCCTGCACGGCATGGCCGGGTCGGAAATTGCCGATGCGCTTGATTTCCCACTGCAGCCTTATGCCGGAATACTCCAGCACCCGCGTCCGCACTGTCTCGCCCAGATATTCGAGTTCGTAGCCGCTCGCCGATCCCGTATTGATCATGAAGTTGCAGTGCATCGGCGACATCTGCGCGCCGCCCACCATCAGCCCCCGGCATCCTGCCTCGTCGATCACCTTCCAGGCGGAATGCCCTTCCGGGTTCTTGAAGGTGGAGCCGCCGGTCTTTTCGCGGATCGGCTGCACCGTCTCGCGATGATGCTGCACCGCATCCATCGCCGCCTTGATCGCATCCTTGTCCTCGGCAAAGCCTTCGAAAACGGCCGAGACGAAAATGAAATCGGCCGGCACCGACGAGTGGCGGTAGGCGTAGCCCATGTCGGCATTCGACAGCGTATGGAGATTGCCCTTGCGGTCGAGCGCGCGCACTTCGACGACACGCTCCCGCGTTTCGACGCCGTTGGCGCCGGCATTCATCCGGAGCGCCCCGCCGATGGCGCCGGGAATGCCGTGGTAGAAATGAAACCCGCCAATGCCGGCTTCATGGGCCACAGTTGCGAGGCGCTTGTCGGGAATGGCGGCCCCTGCCCGTATGCGCGTCGGCGAAAGCACTTCCGCCTCGCCGAACCCCTTGGCCGACAGCCGGATGACGAAGCCCGGAATGCCGCCATCGCGCACCAGAAGGTTGGAGCCGATGCCGACCACCATCAGCGGCACGTCTTCCGGCACAGCCTTCAGGAAGGCGGCAAGGTCTTCCTCGTCCGCCGGCTGGAACAGCGCATCGGCCAGCCCGCCTGCGCGAAACCAGGTGACCTTGTCCATTTCGGCATTTGGCGTGATACGCCCGCGCAGTCCGGCAAGCCGGTTTCCCAGTGAGGCAAGGAGCGTTTCGCCGCGCGTCATGATCCGTTCAAATCCTTGGGCAGCGCATAGGCCCATTGCGTGATGTTGCCCGCGCCGAGAAAGATGACGAAGTCGCCGGGCCTGGCCAGTTCGCGCACGATCGGCGCAATCGCGGCCGGCCCCTCGATGTAGCGGGCGTCGCGGTGCCCGCTCGCCCGTATGCGCGCCACCAGCGCCTCCGAGGTCGCGCCCTCGATCGGGTCTTCCCCCGCCGTATAGACCGGCGCGACCATCACCGTGTCGGCATCGTTGAAGCAGGTGGCAAAATCGTCGAACAGGTCATGGAGCCGGGTGAAGCGGTGCGGCTGGGCGATGGCGATGACCCTGCCCTTGGTTGATTCGCGCGCGGCCTTCAGCACGGCCTTGATCTCGACCGGATGGTGGCCGTAGTCGTCGAAGATATCGACGCCGTTCCACACACCGGTGTGGGTGAAGCGGCGCTTGACGCCGCCGAAGGAGGAAAGGCCCTTCCGGATCGCCTCGGGCGACAGGCCCAACTCATGCGCGACCGCAATCGCGGCGGTCGCATTGGAGACGTTGTGGCGACCCGGCATCGGCAGGCGCAAGCCCGCGATTTCCGTCTGGCCGCCCTTGCGGTCGCGGATCACCACGTCGAATTCGGAAGACGCGCCGTCCATGCGGTGGTTGCTGAAGCGCACGTCGGCCTGCGCATTCGCGCCATAGGTGATGACGCGCCGGTCCTCGATGCGGCCGACCAGCGCCTGCACTTCCGGATGATCGGTGCACATGACGCCGAAGCCGTAGAACGGCACGTTTTCGACGAACTGTCGGAACGCCTCGCGCACCGCGTCGAACGAACCGTAATGGTCGAGATGCTCGGGATCGATATTGGTGATGACGGCGATGTCGGCCGGCAGCTTCAGGAAGCTGCCGTCGCTCTCGTCGGCCTCCACCACCATCCACTCGCCGTCGCCCATGCGCGCATTGGTGCCATAGGCGTTGATGATGCCGCCATTGATGACGGTCGGATCGAGCCCGCCGGCATCGAGCAGCGTCGCCACCATCGAGGTCGTCGTGGTCTTGCCATGCGTGCCGCCGATGGCGACCGCCTGGCGAAAGCGCATCAGTTCGGCCAGCATTTCAGCCCGGCGCACGATGGGCAAAATCCGTTCTCGCGCCGCCATCAGTTCCGGGTTGGATTTCTTGATCGCGGTCGACACCACCACCACCTCGGCATCGCCCAGGTTTTCGGCGGCATGGCCGACGAAACATTCGATGCCCTTGTCGCGCAGGCGCTGCACATTGGCGCCGTCGGCCTGGTCGGAGCCCTGCACCCTGTAGCCGAGATTATGCAGCACCTCGGCAATGCCGCTCATGCCGATGCCGCCTATGCCGATGAAGTGCACAAGCCCGATCGTCTGCGGCATTTTCATGGGCGCACCTCTTTCTTGAATTCCGCTGCTGATTTGCCTGACGCAATAGCCTCTGTGAGATCGGCGAGCAACTGCGTAGCGTTTGGCTTTCCGGCCGATTTCGCCGCAGCCGCCATGACGCCAAGCTTTTGCGGGTCGTCCATGAGATCGCCGATCAGGGCAGCGACCCGTTCCGGCGACAGCGTCGACTGCGGATGCACCTGCGCCCCGCCCACTGTGGCAAGCGCTGCCGCATTCGCCGCCTGGTCATGGTCGAGCGCATGCGGATAGGGCACCAGCAAGGCTGGCCGGCCGATGACGGCGATTTCAGACACGGTGGATGCGCCCGAACGCGAGACCACCAGATGCGCCGCGGCCAGCAGCCCGGCCATGTCGGTGAAAAACGGCGACACCTGCGCATCGACGCCAAGTGCTGCATAGGCTGCCTTGACCCTGTCGGCGTCCTCGGCTCTCGCCTGCTGCGTGACTACGAGCCGCTTGCGCCGGCTTTCGGGCAACAGGGCCACGGCCGCCGGCACCGCATCGGAAAAGAATTGCGCGCCCTGGCTGCCGCCGAACACCAGCAGGCAAAACGGCTCGCCGGCAGCGGATTGCGCGTAGGGTGTCTTAGCCGCGTCCAGCACCGCCGGCCGCACCGGATTGCCGGTGGTGACGGTCTTGCTTCCAGCTGTGCTTTTGTCTTCCGGCAGGAATCCACCGGCAATCGCGCTCACCCTTCGCGCCAAGGCGCGGTTGGCGCGGCCCATCACCGCGTTCTGTTCGTGAATCAGCGTCGGCACTCGGCGTCGCGTCGCGGCATAGAGTGGCGGCAGGGTCGGATAGCCGCCGAAACCCACCACCACATTCGGCTTCAACCGGCCAATGAGCGCGGATGCCTGGCGAACGCCGCGCCAGATTTTCCAGAACGCGCCGGCCAACGCCAGCGGGTTCTTCGAGCCGAAGGTGGCCGAACGGATCGGATGGATGGCGACGGCCGGAAACTGGCCGGCAAACCGCCCAGCCCGGTCGTCGGTCGCCAGATGCACGCTCCAGCCGCGCGCCGCCAGTTCATGCGCCAGCGCTTCAGCCGGAAACAGGTGGCCGCCGGTTCCGCCGGCCGCCAGCAGGATCGTTCCCTTGCCCATGAAAGCCCTATTCCGCCGGCATTGCCCGCGACGCGGCGGAATACCCCATCTGCATGCGCTTTTCAGGCTTCCTGCGTGTCAGCGCCAGCACCATTCCCATGGAAAGCGCGATGGCGATCTGCGAGGAGCCACCATAGGAAATAAAGGGCAGCGTCATGCCCTTGGCCGGCATCAATTGCAGGTTCACGCACATATTGATGACCGACTGCAGGCCAAACACGGTGACAAGACCGCCAACCGCATAGCGGGTGAAATCGTCGTGCTCCTTGAGCGCGGTATTCAGGCCGCGCAACACGATGAAGCCGAAGATCACCATGATGAAGAAGCACATGATAAGGCCGAACTCCTCGCCCGCGACCGCGAACACGAAATCGGCATGGCTATCGGGAATGACGCGCTTGATCGTACCCTCGCCCGGCCCGACCCCGAACCAGCCGCCATGGATCAGCGCTTCCTTGCCCATATCCACCTGGAAAGTGTCGCCCTCGCCGGTCATGAACCTGTCGATGCGGCCGGCGACATGCGGAAACACTTCATAGGCGGCGAACACGCCGCCTATGCCGGCAGCGCCCAGCATGACGATCCATACCCATGAGAGGCCGGCCATGAAGAACATCACGCCCCAGGTGCCGGCGACGAGCATGGTCTGGCCGAAATCCGGCTGCGCCACCAGCAGCGCAACCACCAGCGCCACAAGGATCATGGCGAACAGATTGCCGGGAATGTCAGGCCGTCGCTTGTGCTCGGAAAACAGCCACGCACAGATGATGACGAAGGCGGGCTTGAGGAATTCGGATGGCTGGATCGACAGGCCGGCGAGCGAGACCCAGCGGCGCGCGCCCTTCACTTCTATGCCGATGTAAAGCACCGCCACCATCAGGACGAGCATCACGCACAACAGAGCCAGCGCCACGCGCCTTATCTGGCGCGGCTCCAGAAACGACACGGCCAGCATCACGCCGAGCGCTGGAATGGTGAAGATGATCTGGCGCTCGGCAAAATGGAAGGGACCGAGGCCGATGCGCAGCGCAACGGAAGGGCTTGCCGCAAAGGAAAGAATGATGCCAAGGCCCATCAAAGACAGGAACGCCGCCAGAAACCAGCGGTCGATGGTCCACCACCAATTTGCAACCGGGCTTGTATCGAGACGGCTGCGCTGTGCCATTAGTTTTGTGCTCCGATTGCCTTGACACCATCAATAGCGCGCGCAGCTTGCCTGAAGGTAACGCCGCGAACCTCGAAATTCTTGAACTGGTCGAAGCTGGCGCAGGCCGGCGACAACAGCACCACCACCTCGCCGCTATCGTCGCTTTCGGCATCGCGTGCGGCATGCTCGACAGCGGCCGCCAGCGTGCCCGATATTTCGTAAGGCACGGCCTCGCCAAGCGTCGCGGAAAAGGCAGGCGCGGCCTCGCCGATGAGGTAGGCCTTGGCGATGCGGGGAAACAGCCCGCGCAACGGTTCGATGCCGCCCTCCTTGGGCAGGCCTCCGGCGATCCAGTAGATGCGGGGAAAACTGGAAAGCGCAGGAGCCGCCGCATCGGCGTTGGTCGCCTTGGAATCGTTGACGAACAGCACGTGCCCTTTCTTGCCGACCTGTTCCATGCGGTGTTCCAGGCCCGGAAAGCTTTCCAGCCCCGACTGGATTTCACCGAGGTCCAGCCCGACCTTTAGGCAGGCGGCGACCGCGGCGAGCGCGTTTTGCGCATTGTGCTGGCCGCGCAGGGAACCGATGCCCTCGAGAAAGCCGATACGGCTGTAGCGCCCGTGAACCGCCTCCATGAGATCGCTGCCATCGGCAAAATAGCCGTCGGTCAGCGGCAGCCGCTTGGAAATGCGAATGACCTCCTTGCCGACACGCTCGAGCCGGTCGGCGATCTGGACGCACCAGCTATCGTCGATGCCGATGATCGCGGTTTCGCTGCCAGCCACCAGCCTTTCCTTGATCGAGGCGTAGTGCTGCATGGTGCCGTGGCGGTCGAGATGGTCGGGCGTAAGGTTGAGCAGCACGCCCGCCGTGGGATCGATCGAAGGCGCGAGATCGATCTGATAGGACGAGCATTCGACCACGTAGTGGCGGCCTGGCTGCGGTGGGTCGAGCGTCATCACCGCACGGCCGATATTGCCGCCCATCTGGACGTCGCGGCCGGCTGATTTCAGGATGTGCGCGGTCAGTGCCGTCGTCGTCGATTTGCCGTTGGTGCCGGTGATCGCGATGAAGGGCGCGTCCGGCGCCGTGGCGATCCGCTCGCGGCAAAAAAGCTCGATATCGCCGATGATCTCGACGCCGGCGCCGCGCGCCAGTTCCACCGACCAATGCGGCTTCGGGTGCGTCAGCGGCACGCCGGGCGACAGGACGAAGGACGAAAACCGCGCCCAGTCCGCGCCGCGCAGATCGCCGGTCGGAATGCCCTCCGCTTCGGCGGTAGCGACGCTGCCCGGATTGTCGTCCCAGGCCAGCACGTCCGCGCCACCCTCGATCAGCGCGCGCGCCGTCGCGATGCCGGAGCCACCCAGTCCGAAGAGGCCGACACGCTTGCCTGAGAATGTTGCGGCGGGGATCACGGCCCGGTTCCTATCTGAGCTTGAGGGTGGAAAGGCCGACCAGCGCCAGGATGACCGCGATGATCCAGAACCGGATCACCACCTGGCTTTCGGTCCAGCCGAGCTTTTCGAAATGGTGATGGATGGGCGCCATCAGGAACACCCGCTTGCCCGTCATCTTGAAGTAGCCGACCTGAATTATAACCGACAATATCTCCACCACGAAGAGGCCGCCGACGATGACCAGCACGATCTCGTGCTTGGTCGAAACCGCGACCGTCCCGATCAGGCCGCCGAGCGCCAGCGAGCCGGTGTCGCCCATGAAAATGGCCGCTGGCGGCGCATTGAACCATAGAAACCCGAGCCCCGCGCCGATCACCGCGCCCAGCATCACCGCCAGTTCGCCGGTGCCTGGAACGAAATGAATCTGCAGATATTCGGCAAATACCGCGTTACCCGAGAGATAGGCAATTACCCCAAACGATGCGGCGGCGATCATGATCGGTACGATGGCCAGCCCGTCCAGCCCATCGGTCAGGTTGACGGCGTTGCCCGCGCCCACCATCACGAAGGCTCCGAACGGGATGAAGAACCAGCCCAGGTTGATGAGGAACTCCTTGGCGAACGGAAAGGTCAGCGACGACGAGAACGGTTCCTGCCCGGCATGCATGATCGCCCAGCTGGCAATGCCGGCGATCAGGAACTCAAGCGCCAGCCGGGCCTTGCCCGAAAAGCCCAGATGCGACTGCTTGGTCACTTTCAGGTAATCGTCGTAGAAGCCGATCGCGCCGAAACCGATGGTCACGAAAAGCACGACCCAGACATAGACGCTGCGCAGATTGGCCCACAGCAGCGCCGAAATGATGATGCCCGTCATGATCATCAGGCCGCCCATGGTCGGTGTGCCGGCCTTCTTGAAATGCGTCTGCGGGCCGTCCGCGCGGATCGGCTGGCCCTTGCCCTGCCGCAGCCGCAGCGAATTGATGATCGCCGGCCCGAAAATGAAGACGACGAGCGCCGAGGTAATCAGCGCACCACCGGTGCGGAAGGTGATGTAGCGGAAGACATTGAAGGCCGCGAAACGGTCCGCAAAATCAACGAGCAATGTCAGCATGCTATGTCTTTCCCCGAACCGGCTTCAGCGATCGCCTTGCGCCGGAAATTTCTTGAGCAGCGCGTCGACAAGTTTCGAAAAGCCGATGCCCTTGGATGATTTGACCATGACCACGTCGCCGGGGCCGATGGCGCCCATGAGCATCGGTTTCAGTTCGTCGACGGTTCCGCGATAGGCGGTGGCGATGTCGCCGGGCAGCGCTTCGGCGAGCGCCTTCATTTCCGGCCCGCCCAGGAACACGGTCTCGGTGCCGGTGCCGACGATCAGTTCGGCAAGGTCCGCATGCAGCTTGGCCGAATGCTCGCCCAATTCCAGCATGTCGCCGAGCACCGCGATGCGGCGGCCATTGCCCGCTACCGGCGTCGCGTTGAGCAGGGCCAGTGCCGCCGCCATCGAGGCGGGGTTTGCGTTGTAGCTTTCGTCGATCAGCGTGAACGAGCCTTGGCCATGGCGCAGCACATGCCGCTGTCCCCGTCCGGCCTCGGCCGAAAGGCTGCCTAGTGCCAGCGCCACCTGGCCGACATCCGCGCCCGCAAGATGCGCCGCCCCCAGAACGGCAACGGCATTCTGCACGATATGCCGGCCCGGCGCGCCGATGCGCGCGACAATCTCCTGCCCCCCGATGCTGGCGACAAGCGTGGAATGGTCCGCATGAAGCGCGAATTCGAGCAGCCGATAGGTCGCCCGCTTATGCTCGCCAAAGCCGGCAATATGCTCGACGCCCAGCGCCGTGGCCAGTTTCTCCAAAAGTTTCGAACGCGGATCGTCGCGGTTGAGCAGCGCTGTGCCGCCCGGTTCCAATCCCTCGAAAATCTCGCCCTTGGCCTTGGCGATCTCCTCCAGGTTGCGGAAGAAGCCGAGATGCGCGGCAGCGATCAGCGTGATGATGGCGATATGCGGCCGCACCATCTTGACCAGCGGCCTGATCTCGCCGGGGTGGTTCATGCCGATCTCGAACACCGCGTAATCGCAGTCGTCCGGCATCCGCGCCAGCGTCAGCGGCACGCCCCAATGGTTGTTGAGCGACTTGTCCGATGCGTGCACCTTGCCCACGGTGGACAGAGTGTGGCGCAGCGCCTCCTTGGTGGTGGTCTTGCCGGCCGACCCGGTAACCGCGATGATCTTCGCCTGCGAGCGGGCACGCGCTGCAACGCCCAGCTTCTCCAGCGCTTCCAGCACGTCCGGCACGACGATCATCGGGGCCGTCAGCAGCCGGCCGAGCGCCGGCAGCTTGCCTTCCGCAACGACCAGCACGCCTGCGTCCGCCTTGATCGCGGCAGTGGCGAAGTCGTGGCCGTCCATCGTCTCGCCCTTGATGGCGAAGAAGGCGTCCCCCGGTTGCAGGCTGCGCGTATCGATGGAAATGCCGCCGACGCCTTCCGGCATCGGCCCGAGCGGCCTGCCGTCCATGGCGGCGACCAGCGCCTCGCAGGACCACAAAAGGCTCATGCGGCACGATCCTTCAACGCCGCACGCACTTCCTCATGGTCGGAGAAATGAAGCGTTTCCGCCCCGATCGTCTGGCCTTCCTCGTGCCCCTTGCCGGCGACGATCAGCGTATCGCCGGCGTGAAGCATGGCGACCGCCTCGTGGATGGCCTGTCGCCTGTCGCCGATCTCGATGGCGCCGGGGGCCGCAGCCAGGATGGCGGCGCGAATGGACGCCGGCGCTTCCGAGCGGGGATTGTCGTCGGTAACGATGGTGACATCGGCCAGCCGCGTGGCGATCTCGCCCATGATCGCACGCTTGCCCCGGTCGCGGTCGCCGCCGCAGCCGAACACCACGACCACCTTGCCGGTGGTAAAAGGCCGCACGGCAGCCAGCACGTTTTCCAGCGCATCGGGCTTGTGGGCATAATCGACATAGACCGGCGCGCCGCTGGCCGTGGTGCCGACGAGGTCGAGCCGGCCCGGCGCGCCCTTCAATTTCTCCAGCGCCGCGATCGCCCGGACGGTGGGCGTTCCGGTGGCGATGGCAAGACCGACAGAGACCAGCGCGTTCGATATCTGGAAGTCGCCGGCCAGCGGCAGGTCGATCTCATGCAGGACGCCATCGGCTTCGACCTCCGCCCGCTGGCGGTGGCGCTCGTGCTCGACGCGCTTGAGCTTCAGGAAGGCCCCCTGCCGCCCGACCGTCAGCACGTCCAGCCCTGCCGCGCGCGCGGCGCGGATGGTCGGCTCCGACCATGGGTCGTCGGCAAAAATCACCGCCGGCGCGCCTTTCGGCAGCAGCGTATCGAACAGGCGCAGCTTGGCGCGGTGATAATCCTCGATGGTCGGATGATAATCCATGTGATCGCGGCCGAGATTGGTGAAGCCGCCGGCCTTCAGCCGCACGCCGTCAAGCCGGCGCTGGTCGAGGCCGTGGCTGGACGCTTCCATCGAGGCATGCGTCACGCCGGCCTGCGCCAGTTCGGCCAGCAGCCTGTGCAGCGCCACCGGATCAGGCGTGGTCAGCGAACCGTATTCGTTGCGGCCGGGCGCAACGACCCCGGTGGTGCCGATCGAAGCAGCCGACAGGCCGGCATGTTCCCAGATCTGGCGCGTGAAGGCTGCGACCGACGTCTTGCCGCTGGTGCCCGTCACCGCCACCATCGTCTCCGGTTGCGCACCGAAGAAACGTGCAGCGGCAAGCGCCAGCGCAAGGCGGGGATCGTCCACCGTCAGAACCGGAACCGACAGGCCGGCCAGTGTACTGTCTTTGGCGGCGACGACCGCCACGGCTCCGCGCCGGGCTGCATCGGTGGCATAGGCGGCGCCATCCGCCTTGGTGCCCGCCAACGCAAAAAACAGCGTTCCCGGCACGACCTGCCGGGAATCGGAGGAAATACCGGCAATCTCCAGGTCAAAGGACGCGGCGCCTTCGACGGGCAGGATACCGGCAAGTGCTTTCAGCTTCATGGAAATCCGTCGTCCCACCGTTTGCAAAAACGACGCGCTGTTGCCGGCGCGTCGAGGAGAATCACTCCATGGAAACCAGCGTTGCACCGTTTTCATGGCTGAAATCCGGCTTCACGCCAAGCAACGCCGCCGAACGGGCAATGATGTTGTGGGCCATGACCCCGGCATTGTAAGCGGCGGTCCCACCCATGCCCGGCTTTTCCGGCTTCGGCTCGTCGGCAATGGTCAGCACGATATATTGCGGATCGTCCATCGGGAACGCGGCAACAAACGCGTTGAAGTTCTTGTCCTTCGAGTAGCGGCCGTTGACCACCTTTTCCGCCGTGCCCGTCTTGCCGCCGACCCGATAGCCGGGAACCCGCGCTTTGCGACCCGATCCTTTTTCGGCGTTCAGGGCATAGACATAGCGCATCGCGTCGCTGGTCTTGTCGCTCACCACTTTCTTGGCAACCGTCATTGCCTGTTCTTGCGTGCGCGCCAGGAAGGTCGGTTCGATGAGGTAGCCGCCATTCATTAAGGCGGCGCAGCCGACCGCCGTTTGCAGCGGCGTCGTCGAAATACCATGACCGAAGGCGATAGTGATCGAATTGATCAGCTTCCATACCCTTGGCTCCGTCGGGCGCGCGACTTCCGGCAATTCGGTCTGCATCCTATCCAGCAAGCCGAGGCGATGCAGGAATTCGCGGTGCCCTTCGATGCCAACCGCTTCGGCCTCCTTGGCCGAACCGATGTTGGACGAGTAGATGAAGACTTCCGGCACCGTCAGCCAACGGCCCTTGCCGTGAAAATCGTGGATGGTCTGGCCAGCGATGCGGATCGGGCGCGTCGCATCCAGTTTGCTCGCCAACGTCATTTTTCCGGAATCGAGCGCCATGGCCGTGGTGAAGCTCTTTAAGGTCGAGCCCATCTCGTAGAGGCCGGCTGACATGCGGTTAAGCTTGTCCTTGTCTTGCGCATTGTAAGGATTGTTCGGATCGAAATCCGGCACGGAGGCCATGGCCAGGACTTCGCCGGTCTTGACATTGAGAACGACCGCGCCCGCTGCGATGGCATGGTATTTTTCCATGCCGGTAGCGATCTCGTCATGCACGATGTGCTGGACGCGCAGGTCGATCGACAGCTTGACGGGCTCCAGATCCTTGGCGACCGCGAGACCCGACGCCTGGAGCGCGCTGAGGCCCTGATTGTCGATATACTTCTCCATGCCGGAGATGCCCTTATTGTCGATATTGGTCAGGCCGACAATGTAAGCCGAGGTGCTGCCGCTGGGGTAGAAACGGCGCTTTTCCGTGCGGAATCCGATACCGGGAATGCCCAGTTGCAGGATGTCGTTCTGCTGCTTGGGCGTCAGCTGGCGTTGCAGCCAGACGAAGCCCGCGCCGCTTTTCAGCTTGTGATAGGTCTGCTCGTAGTCGATTTCGGGGAGCACCGTTGCAAGTCGTTCGATGGCCTCGTCGGCATCGACGATATGGCGCGGCTCCGCAAACAGCGATGCCGTCTTGATGTCCGTGGCGAGCAATTCGCCGTTGCGGTCGACAATATCGGGCCGCGACGCCGTAACCCGGCTTGCCGGCGCGCCGGAATTGTCCGCATCCTGGAAGCCCAGATAGACGAGCCGGCCGGTGATGACCGCGTAAATGCCGAAGAAGACCGCCATGGTCATCAGCACGCGGGTCCTGGCCCTGCCGCCGGTTGCCTTGCGCGCCCCGTCGACGACGATGGAACCGGAGTCCTGGGCTTTTTCACTGCGCCGCAGCATTTTACCGATCATCATTGGATGCCTCCGGTAACGATCGCATCCTTGCCGTTTGCGGCCACGTCCGGCTGTTCGGCCATCAGCTTTTCGATGGTCAGCGTGCGCGGCGGCAACTGATCCAAGCCAACGATCTGGTGGCCGGTGACCGGAGCCAGTTCCAGTTGCGGTTGATAGATTGCCGCCAGTTTCTGCAGGCGTTCCGGCTGCGTCAGCAGGCTCCAGTCCGCCTTCAGCAGATCGATGGTGTCCTCTTCCGTATGAATTTGCGCCTTCAGCTTGTGCACCACCGCCACCTGGACTTCGGCGTTGCGCTTGATCGTGTAGGTCATGGCGGCAGCGGCGACCATGACCGCAATCAACACGATGTCACTGGTTCGAAACATGAACGCTTACCTCTCGCCCGACTGGCCGATGACTGGAAGTTTTGGAAGGCCGAAAATGGAAAAATCGCCAGCGCGCGCCGGCGCATCGGTGCGGACCGCAGCCCGAAGCCGGGCCGAGCGCGCCCGGGGATTAAGCGCGATTTCAGCGTCGCCGGGCGTTATCCCGCCGCCCGCCTTGAGAAAGGTCGCCGGCTTTTCCTGCACCTGCGGCATGTAGCGCGAACCGGAAGCGGCATCCGCACGGTCGGCGACGAAGCGCTTGACGATGCGGTCTTCCAAGGAATGAAACGTCACCACGACGAGCCGGCCACCGGGCCTCAACGCCCGTTCGGCGGCGAAAAGCGCCTTCGCCAATTCGCCAAGCTCGTCGTTGACATAGATGCGCAACGCCTGGAACACGCGCGTCGCCGGGTGGATTTTGTCGCCCGGCTTGCGGCCGACATGCGTCTCGATGGCGTCCGCGAGGTCGAGCGTGCGCTCGAACGGATGCTTTTCGCGGCGCGTTTCGATCATGCGGGCAATACGCCCGGCATGGCGCTCTTCGCCCAGAAAGCCGATAATGCGTGCCAGGTCGCCGGCCTTGAAGCCGTTGACGACATCGGCGGCACTCACGCCCGCCTGCGCCATGCGCATGTCGAGCGGGCCGTCGGCGCGGAAGGAAAAACCGCGCGCCGCCTCGTCGATCTGCATGGAAGAAACCCCGATGTCGAACACCACGCCGTCAGCACCTTCGACATGTTCGTCCAGCGTCGAGAATGGCGCGTGCACAAGCCGGAGCCGCCCGCCGGACTGGTCCTCAAGTGCCCTGCCCGCCGCGATCGCATCGGGGTCGCGGTCGATGCCTATTACATTTGCGCCGGTTGCAAGGATCGCCCTGCTATAGCCGCCGGCACCGAACGTGCCATCGACGATCACCTCGCCGGGCTTGGGCGCCAGCGCCTCCAGCACTTCGGCGAGAAGAACAGAAATGTGACGGGCCGGTCCGCCAGCGGCGTGATGGTCATCGCCATGGCCCGTCGTCATTCCGGTCGCTCCCTCGTCCCCTGCCGAAGCTGCAACAGCCGCGCCCGCGCCTGCGCCCCATAGGCGGCAAGCCGGTCCGGCTCCCACATCTGAAAAAAGCTCCCACGCCCGACAAAGGCCACCTCGCCCGCAATGCCGGTATGTTCGCGCATGAAATCGGTCACCGTGATGCGGCCGTCCTGGTCGAGTTTCAAAAACGTGCCGTCGCCATGGCAGAAGAACGACATATCGTGCGCCGTCTGCAAAAACGGGTCTTCCTGCGCGATGCGCTGCTCGTAGCGGTCGAGCAGGTCGAGCCCGCCGACATCCATCGCCGGGATATCCAGGCAACGCAGCGCATAAAGCTCCGAGTAGCCGCGTTTCTGCACCACCGAGCGGAAATGCGCCGGCACGGAAACCCGCCCCTTGGCATCGATCCGGTTGACGGCGCTCGACAGAAAACGGTCCATGACGCCTTGCGATCGCCTGGGCAACCGCACCCTTCCCCAGTTTGCCGCCAGCGCGGTCGCGAGGCGGTTTCATGCTCTTTTCGCCATCGTCCGCGCAGCTGGAAATCGGCAAACGCCCGGCCACAGCGGCGGCCCGAGTGGCGTACGCTTCACCATCACACGAAACGAAGGCTTGAGTATCGAAACGGGATAACATGGGGCACTATGGGCGTCAACGGGAACAGCTAGGGTGGATCGGCATCCCGAGGCCGTAAAAACGGCTTTGGGGGCATTGTCGTCTTTATCCTCCATTAAGCCTAACGAACCGTTTAGAAATGAAGCTGGGCACCCGCCATGGCTTGCCGCACGCCGCAAGCAGGCATAGCGTCGGCGCATTCTCATCAGAGTCCCAGGTTCACGATTGATGTCCGAAACCGCCAGGCGCGCCGCCGCCCTTCCCCACTTGCGCAACAGCAACTTCGCCAAGGGCGATCCGATCGCGCTTCCGCTCACCATGGCCTCGATCTTCCATGCGCCGGGCGACGCCACCGGTTTCAACCAGTATGGCCGGTTTTCCAATCCGACATGGGCGGCGGTGGAGCATATGCTGGAGCATCTGGAGGGCGCGCCATGCGTGGCGTTCCCCTCCGGCATGGCGGCGATCTCGTCGGTGTTTTTCGGCCTACTCAAATCCGGCGACCGGGTGCTGCTGCCGTCGGACGGCTATCCGACATCGCGCGGCGTGGCCGACCGCTACCTGAAGGGCTTCGGCGTCGAGTGCGATGTGCGGCCGACGGCCTCGTTTCTGGACGGAGGCTTTGACGGCTATCGTCTGGCCTTCGTCGAGACGCCTTCCAATCCCGGTCTCGACATTTGCGATATCGCAGCCGTCGCCAAGGCAGCGCACGCCGCAGGCGCGCTGCTGGCCGTGGACAACACGACCATGACGCCCTTCGGCCAACGCCCACTCGATCATGGCGCGGACATCGTCGTCGCGGCCGACACCAAGGCGCCCAACGGCCATTCGGACGTGCTGTTCGGCCATGTCGCCAGCCGCGATCCCGAGATCGTCACCGCGATCCAGGACTGGCGCAAGACATCCGGCAGCATTCCCAGCCCCTTCGATGCGTGGATGCTGCATCGCGGACTGGAAACGCTCGACGTCCGCTTCGAGCGCATGTGCACCAGCGCCGGGCTGATCGCGCGGCGCTTGCAGGCGCATCCGGCTGTGCACAGCGTGCGCTATCCGGGCCTCGAAACCGACCCCTCGCACAACCTCGCCAGCGCCCAGATGGAGCGTTTCGGCTTCCTCATCAGTCTCATACTCGACACAGAAGACAAGGCCGAGGATTTCATCAATGGCTGCGCCCTGATGCAGGCGGCCACCTCGTTCGGCGGCGTCCATACTTCGGCGGAGCGCCGAACGCGGCGCGGCGACGCGGTTCCGCCCGGCTTCGTGCGCCTGTCGGTCGGCTGCGAGCCGGCGGAAGAATTGTGGAACGCGATCCAGGAATCGCTGGACCGGCTAGCGGGTTGACCAATCAGCCGTCGACCTCGTCCCGGTCGATGCTGCGTCTGCCGTGCAGCACGCGAAGGATTTCAATCGCCTCGGTGCCGACACGATAGAGCGTCAGATACTCGCCTACGACGATATGGCGAACACCCGCCGAAATATCGTCACGCGGCGCGCCGGAAAAGGGGTAAAGAACCAGCAAGTTCCAGCGCTGCTCGAAGGCCTCGATCATCCTGACGGCGGCTTGAGGACTTTGCTTGCTGATATAATCGCCGATTTCCTCGATATCGACTTCCGCTCGTGGGAGCAGACGGTATTTCACTCTTTCAGGCCTGCACCGGCAATCATGCCCGAATATTTAGCATGCAACCGTTCCATGATCGGAGGGCCATCCTGGGCAGGCCCGCTGTCGATGCCCTCCTGCACCAGCGTCCGCAACTCTTCGAGAGTGTAGCCGAACAGGTCGCGCCTGTCCTTCCACTGTCGCAAGGCATCGCGCACGACCTCGCTTGCGGACGCATATTCGCCGGCGGCGACAACGTCGTCGACCACTGCTGCAAGTTCCCGCGAAAGCGTGATGCTGCGTTTATCGACCTGGCCCATGGCTTCACTCCGTCATCGCTTTTCGAATATGGTACGATTTAATCGCACCATATTCAAGCAAACTCATGCCCGCACATGGGCGAAGCAGCCTGAATCAACGCCTGAGGTGCTTGATTCAATGTGCTCGCCGGAGCCGCCAACCAATTGATAATATAAACATTATTCAGGAGATGAAAAAATGTCAGCTGGCCTGTAAGCCGGGTTTTGTATGGCCCTCGCCCCTTGCGGGGCGAGAACGTGGCGACCATTCATCTTGGACGCATGTTGCCATGCGCCTCACGCAACCTACCCGAACGGTGAGCCGGAAACAGCCCTCAAGGGTTTCCCCCCGCACCGTCCCTATTCGGTTTTGCTCCCGGTGGGGTTTACCGTGCCGCTCCTGTTGCCAGTCGCGCGGTGGGCTCTTACCCCACCCTTTCACCCTTACCCCGACGGCCGATCTCCTTGCGGACACCGGCCGGCCGAGGCGGTTTACTTTCTGTGGCACTTTCCCTGGGGTCGCCCCCGCCGGCCATTAACCGGCACCGTATTTCCATGGAGCCCGGACTTTCCTCACCCACGGCCTTTCGGCGATTGTAGGTGCGGCCGCCCGGCCAGCTGACAGGGGCGTATAAAGGGGTTTGTCGCGGAAAACGCAAACGAAAAAGCCGACGGACGCCAGCGATCAGATGGACGTCCCGAGCCTCGCCATATGCACCTTGACCTTGCTGCAATAGGCGGACGACACCGGGTTCATTCGCTTCGCGGCGTGGCCGGCATTGTATTTGAGGATGGTGCCGCAGGTGGTGCCGCCGCCAAGGCCTTGCGCCATGGCCAGATACTTCATGCCGTATTTGATGTTGGTTTCCGGGTCGTAGAGCCCCTTGACCGAGCCGCTATAGCCCATCATGCGCGCCGTCGCCGGCTTGATCTGCATCAGGCCGACCTCGCCGGCACTGCCCGTCAAATGCGGACGATAATTGCTCTCGACCCTGATGACAGCCCGCGCCAGCGAGAAAGGCACACCATAGCTTGCCGCATAGCGCGCAACGATGGCGGAATAGGGAACCGCCGCCTTGGCGGATTTGGCTGCGTTCACCGGCCCGATTGACGCGGTGGTCGTTCTGTCGATGGCGGTCTTTTTTCTGGCGGTTTTGCTTCTGACGGCCTTGCGCTTGGCGGCCGCTTTTGCCGTCTTCGTTCCGGTCTTCTTCGCCACCTTTTGCTTTGTGGTCTTGTCGCCTGTCTTCTTGGCGTCGGCCGCCTTTGTCTTGTGCGCCTGGGCAGGGATGGCACCCTGATCCGTACGGAAATTCGGTGGCGCGCTATGCGCCACAGTTACGGCAAAACTCATCACGCCGGCAGCAAGGGCTGCCGTTACACCAGTCAATTTGTACATGCTGTCCTGTTCTTAAGAATCGCGCGAAGATATCCGTGCGACGGTGCTCGCTGGAGGCCGGAATAGCGAAAGCATTGAATCCGGCATCGGTGTGGCCTCGCTTTGACGGCTCAATTAGCGGCAAAGAAGGCAGAGCAAGTCACTTTAAGTGACACAATGTAATTTAGCGGTTTCGAAACTACGCTTCGGCGAGACTTTTCGCCATCGAATCCAGCAGGCGCCGCAGCGTCCGCAATGTCGACCGATCGGCCACCCCATCCACCCGGCGCGGCCGGAAATGGCGCTGGAACGCCTCCACCACGATCTCGCTCTGCCTGTCGAAAATGCCGGTGATCTCCACACCGTAGCCGTAGAACGCCAGCATTGATTGCAGATCTTCGACCGGCTCGCCGCTGTCGCCTGCCTTGAGTACCGGCCCCCTCCGGATGGGCGCGGCATCGATCAGATGTCCAATGCCGGCCTCGAACAAACGCCGCCAGGGAAACCTTTCGCCCGGATCGATCTTGCGGCCGGGTGCGATATCGGAATGAGCAAGCACCCTTTCCGGCAAAACCGCATGTCGGGCAACGATGCCGCCGCACAGGTCGATGACCGCCCCGATCTGTCGCGCAGGAAAGGCCGGATAGCCAAACCCATGGCCCGGATTGACGATCTCGATGCCGATCGAGCAGGAATTGATATCTGTTTGGCCGCGCCACGAACTTTTGCCGGCATGCCAGGCACGGTCGCTTTCGCGTACCATCTGTACAATGCCACCGTCCTCATGGACGAGGTAGTGCGCCGACACCTCGCTTGCCGGATCGCACAGCCAGCGCGCCGCCGCCACGCCGGTCGCCATGCCGGTATAGTGCAGCACGATCATGTCCGGCTTGAGCGGTTCGCGTCTCGGCCCGAAATTCGGCGACACCCTTATGTCGGCGCCGGGCTGGTCGGGTGAAAAGCCGCTCATGCGCGCTTCAATCCACGTTCGATCATTTCATAGGCGGTATTGATCGCGGCGATGCGGCTCGTGGCTATCTTGATGAACTCCTGCGGCAGCCCGCGCGCGATCAGCCGATCGGGGTGGTTGTCCTGCACCAGCTTGCGATAGCGCTTGCGCACGACTTCGAAAGGTTGGCCGCGTTCGACGCCCAACACCACATAGGGATCGCCTGTCCCCAGACTGACATGGCGAGCAAGGATGCTCTGGTAATGCGCCTCGTCGATGCCGAAGATGTCGGCGATGCGATGCAGGAACTGCCCCTCGCGCTCATGCACCACGCCATCGGCCTTGGCGATATGGAAAAGGCCGTCGAGGATATCCTCCAGCATCAGGCAGTTGGGATGGCCCGAACCGCAAAGCCGCGCCATCTGCCGTGCATAGGTTTCGTACCCCGCCACGTCCTGCTTGGCCAGATCGAAAAGCCGCGCCACATGGTGCGTTTCCTTGGGTGGAACCTCGAATATCTGCTGGAAGGCGCTGACCTCGTCCTGCGTCACGACGCCGTCGGCCTTGGCCATCTTCGCCGACAGGGCGATCATGGCAACCGAAAACGCCACGCGACGGCGCAGGTCCGCATCGCCGGAAAACAGGGTCCGTACCGCCTCGACAAGCCCCGCCACCCCCGACGTCGCCGAAGACGATAAACGCGTAATGAAGTCGCCGAGGCGGTCCCAAATCGACATGCGCGCTACTTAGGGCGAACCAACCGTCCTTTTCAACCCGGCGCGAGACCCGGCACCGGTTTTTGATGACACCGCATCTGCTGGCAAACCCACAAAGGAGCCAACCCACAAAGAAAAAGGCCGACAACAGCCGGCCTTTCCCACTCGTGTCATCGCTAACTTACTGCGCGGGCGCCGGAGCCTCGGGTGCAGGTGTCGAACCATCCGTTGCCGGCGGCGTCGCCTGCGGCGATGTCGTGGTGTCCGGGGTTGTCGGCGTCATCGGCTCTTCGGCGGCAGGCGGATTGGTGCTCTGCGTGGTGGAATCGTCGGTCCCGCTATCGCTGCAGGCTGCAACGCCCAGCAGGGCAACGGCGGATACAGTCGCGAGAATGAGTTTTTTCATGACATCTCTCCTTCAACAACGCCCGTTTATAGGGGGCGATCGAAGGGAAAATGCGGCACGCCGGCATACGTTGCGTAACATTGCGTTTCGCGCTGTAACGGGAAGATCGCCGAGGCGGCAGATGGCGCAACTTTTCCGCCGCTAAGGCAGCGCCTTCACCAGCGTTGCCGCCATAGCCTGCGGCCGATAGCCGAGCCTGGCCGGCGTCAGCCCCATGCGCACCACCACCAGCCCCCTGGACGGCATTACGGCGACGGTCTGCCCGTCGTGCCCTTCCAGCCAGAACGTGCCGAAAGGCAGGCCCTCGGTGACACCGGCACCCGGCCGACCCTCGTCGCCCGGCCCTTCCAGCCAAAGCTGTCCCCTGCTGTAAACGCCATTGGCCTGAGCCTTTTCGCGCATCCACGAAACAAAGCCAGCCGGCAGGAGCTGCGCGCCGTTCCAAACGCCATCCTGCAGCAGGAACTGGCCGAAGCGCGCCCAGTCGCGCGCCGTTGCATAAAGGTAGGACGAGCCGACGAACGTGCCGTGCTCGTCTGTTTCAAGCACAGCGCTTTGCATGCCGAGCGGATCGAACAGGGAAAGCCGCGGCCACGCCAATGCTTGTTCCGGGTCGCCGATCGCATTTTGCCACAGCCGCGACAAAAGCACCGCCGTGCCGCTCGAATAGTTGAACACCTTGCCCACTTCGCCGGCCAGCGGCTTGGCCTCGGTAAAGCCGGCCATGTCCGGCTCGAGATAAAGCATGCGCGTGACGTCTGCGACGTCGCCATACTCCTCGTTGAACTGAAGCCCGCTCGACATCGCCATCAGATCGGCAAGGCTGATGGCCGCGCGTCCGTCCGCCTTCCACGGCTCGAACAGTTCCTTGTCGGCTACAGCCAGCTTGCCGGCCTTGATCACAGTGCCGATCAGCGCCGCGTTGACCGTCTTGGTCATCGACCAGCCAAGCAGCGGCGTCTTTTCCGAAAAGCCGTCGCCATAGCGCTCGCCGACGATGCGCCCGTTCTTGACCACCACGACGGCGCGCATGCCAGGACCGGTCAGCGCCGCGTCCTCGAGGATCGCCGAAATTTCAGGGTTCTGCGAAGCATCGACATGCCCGCCTTGCGGCCACGACACATCGAGCGCCGGTGCCGGCGTCAGCGCGGCACCCTTGATCTTCGCAGCTTCGGCGATATTTCCGTCGGGAATATTGGTGCATCCAAGGCCGTCGCGAACGATGGCGACGCTCTCGCCGAAGACGCCAAGCAGACCGGCGGAAACCGTTCCTGCCTCCCTGTCCACCGAAACCTTCATCAGCCGCAACAGCGGATTGCCGGGTGCCTGCACATCCACCGCCAGCACGTCCTGCGCATCGCGGCCGGCCAGAAACACGTTGGAGCAGACGATCTTGGCCGAATAGCCGGTGCCGATGCGGATCAATTCCGGCGGGGCGATTGCCAGCCAGGCAGCCAAGGCGAGCACCGCCAGAACGACCATCCCGGCGAGCCATTTTGCGGTCTTCCAGAATACGCGCATGGCTCATTCTCCCCGGCTATTCGATTCGGCCATGGATTTAGGCCCATTCGTCGTGCAATTCTGGCAGCGTGTCGAGCGCCATCAACCAAAAATCAACCATGTTGAGCGATGAGAGGGAGTGCGGGATGCTCATCTGCGGCACGGCATGCGCCGTGGTGCTGCCAAGCCACCATCGTCAATCGAGCATAGGCCGGCTTGACCGGGTTGGGGACCAAAAAATGCGTCGTTTCGCGGCTCTCGCCATGCTGGCTTTCCTTAGCGCCTGCTCGACAATGGACGATCTTGCGCCCCTGTCGCCCAGCGCCGCCACAGCTACAGGCCGCGCACCGCGCTTTGCCGACACGGACCCGCACGAATGGGATTCCGGTGCGCCGTGGAACTACGCCGTCCATGGAACGGACGTCTCCAAATACCAATCCTCGATCGATTGGCCGTCCGCCAAGGCAAGCGGTATTTCCTTCGCCTTCATCAAGGCGACGGAGGGCGGCGACCGCGTCGACGAGTATTTCGTCGAGCACTGGCGACATTCGAAAGCCGCCGGAATCCCGCGCGCGGCCTATCATTTTTACTATTTCTGCCGTCCGGCGGCGGAACAGGCGCGCTGGTTCATCGAAAACGTGCCGAACGACCGCTCAGCGATGCCGCCCGTGCTCGACATGGAATGGAACCCGCAATCGCCGACCTGCAAGCTTCGTCCGCCCTCAGAGACGGTGCGCAGCGAAATGAGCATTTTCCTTGGCATGATCGAGCGACACTACGGCAAGAAGCCGATCATCTACACGTCGATCGACTTCTTCGACGACAACAATCTCTCGACCTTTCGCGGCTATCCCTATTGGCTGCGCTCGGTCGCCGGCCATCCGCGCCAGAGATACGGCAGCCACCCCTTCACCTTCTGGCAATATACCGGGACGGGCGTGGTTCCCGGCGTGAAAGGCAACGCCGACATCAATGTTTTCAACGGCAGCGAAGCCGCATGGCACAAGTGGCTGCGGCAGAACACCCGTTGACAGGGCACCGATAGCCTGCTTTTCGAAAAGCGCGATCGGCGTGCAGCCACGCGAATTTCCGGAGAAAAGGCAATGCGACTGCGCTCCACACTTCTCGCGGCGTTGCTTGTGACCGCGACGGCCGTGCCCGCGCTGGCGCAGGAATGCGGCGGCGGCTTCGAGGCGTGGCTCCAGGGTGTCTCGGCCGAAGCGACCACAGCCGGCATCGGCACGGCCGGGCACGCGGCGCTGGCCGCAGCCGCCCACGATCCGAAGGTGCTGGCCCGCGATCGCGCGCAAGGCGTGTTCACCCAGACCTTCATCCAGTTCTCCAAGCGGATGATTTCGGACTACCGCCTGAAGCAGGGCGCGGCCAACCTCACAAAATATGCCGATGTTTTCGCCCGCGCCGACCAGCAATTCGGCGTGCAGGGCCCGGTCATTGCCGCCTTCTGGGCGCTGGAAACCGATTTCGGCGCGGTACAGGGTGATTTCAATACGTTGAACGCGCTGGTGACGCTGGCTCATGATTGCCGCCGCCCCGAGCTTTTTCGCAAACAGCTCATCCCGCTCTTGATGCTGATCGATCGCGGCGTGGTGCCGGCGGACGTCAAGGGCGCATGGGCCGGCGAGATCGGGCAGACGCAGATCCTGCCGTCCGATTATCTCGGCGAGGGCACAGACGGCGACGGCGACGGCCTGGTCGATCTGCGCGGCAGCGCCCCCGACGCCATAATGACCACCGCCAAAAAACTTCAGGTGAAGGGCTGGAAACGCGACCAGCCATGGATCGAGGAAGTGCGCGTGCCCGAAAACATGCCATGGGACCAGACCGGCCGCACCAACAAACTGCCCTTGACCCAATGGGCCGAGTGGGGCGTCACCAACCCGAACGGCACGCCGCTGACCGACAACGGCCTGAAGGCAGGTCTGGCGCTGCCGATGGGGCGCAACGGGCCAGCCTTCCTCACCTATGAAAATTTCGACGTCTATCTCGAATGGAACCAGTCCATCACCTATGCGCTGACCGCCGCCAACCTTGCGGCGCGGCTGGCCGGCGCACCGGCCTTCGATCCCCGCAATGCCGAAATCGGCCTGAGCGGCGACCAGATGAAGGAATTGCAGACGAAGCTGGAAGCCAGGGGACATGACGTCGGCACCGTCGACGGCATTCTGGGCACCAACACGCGCGAGGCGATCCGCCAGGAGCAGATGCGGTTGAGCCTGCCGGTGGACGGTTGGCCGACGCAGGAACTGCTGGCGAAACTGTAAGCGCGTCCCCTTCCCCATACGGAAGGAAGAACCGATCCGCTAATTTTCTGCCAGATTTGACCACAATTTATTCACAGCCGTGAACGCCGCTTTTGAACAGCGATTTCAATATCTAACGGCAACGATCAGGTCGAAAATTTCACAATTCTGTCGCATTCTGGAAAAATTTCCGCTTGCCTGTGACCGAAATGCTCCTAGACTCCCACTCATAGCTCTTTAAGAGGAGGCTATATATGGGACTTACAAGGCCAATCAACGCACTGATGATTTGTGCTGCATTCGCCTTCATCGGGGCCCTAATTATGGGTGTCCTGCCATAGGCCGCAGTGGCGGATTGTGATCCGTCAAAAAGAGTAGAAAAAATTGAAAAGGCCGGGTTTTTCCCGGCCTTTTTGCTTTTATGCCGCCGCCGACCCCTCGAGCGCCGGCTGCGAGCGGATGCCGATCATATGGCAGATGGCAACGACCAGATCGGCCCTGTTCATCGTGTAGAAGTGGAAATCGCCGACCCCGCGCTCGACCAGGTCCAGAACCTGTTCGGCCGCAACCGCGCATGCCACCAGCGCGTGCGTCTGCGGGTCGTTCTCCAGCCCCTCAAAACGCTCGGCCAGCCATGTCGGCACATGGGCCCCGGCCCGCGACGAGAAATTGGCGACTTGCCGGAAGCTGTGAATCGGCTGGATGCCCGGCACGATGGGAATGTAGATGCCGGCCCGGCGCACGCGCTCGACATAGCGCTCATAGGCGTCGTTATCGAAGAAGAATTGCGTGATGGCGCGCGTCGCACCATTGTCGACCTTGCGTTTCAGCATTTCGATATCGGTGGCGAAGTCCGGACTTTGCGGATGCTTTTCCGGGTATGCAGCAACCGAAATATCGAAATCGCCAGCGGCCTTCAGGCCGGCGACCAGATCGGCTCCGTTTTCGTAGCCGCCCGGATGCGGGCGATAGGCAGCACCGACGCCCGATGCCGGATCGCCGCGAAGCGCCACGAAGCGGCTGATGCCGAACGACTGGTATTCGCGGATAACGGCGTCGATCTCGCCTCGCGTAGCACCAACGCAGGTCAGATGTGCTGCGGCCGGAATGGCCGCTTCGGTCAGGATGCGCCTGACCGTGCGCGCCGTGCGCTCCCGCGTCGAGCCGCCCGCGCCATAGGTAACCGACACGAATTGCGGCTTGAGCGGCTCCAGCCGCGTCACCGTATCCCAAAGCCTCGCCTCCATCTCGTCGCTCTTCGGCGGGAAGAACTCGAACGAAACGCGGACCTTGTCGCCGAGATCGGAACGGCGGGAAAAGCGAAACTGGTTCATCAGGCAATTTCCCCTACCGGGCGCACGCCGGCTGCTTGCGGTTCACGGGACGGATCGGCCATCAGAATGCGCCGGTCGCGGCCAAGCCACAGTTTCACCGTCAGCCTGGCTTCCGTGCCGCCGCTTGGTTCGAATTCCTCGCTGTCCTCAAGGTCGAGGCCGGCTTCCGCGAACCACTCCACAATCTGCTTGTCGGCAAAGCCGAGACGCAAATGCGCATGTTCCTCGCGCAGGAAGTCGAGCGTGTGCGGCGCGAAATCGACGATCACCAGCCGCCCCGCCGGCCGCAGCAGCCGGGCCGCTTCGCGCACGGCGCGGGCCGGGTCGTCGAGATAGTGCAGCACCTGGTGGATGGTGACGAGGTCGTAGGCGTCGCGCTCCACGGGCGGCGAAAAAATGTCGCCCTGCCGCACCTGCGCGTTGGCGATGCCGGCCTTGTCGAGATTGGCGCGCGCAACGCTAAGCATCTCGCGTGACATGTCGATGCCGACGCCGCGCCGATAGAGCGGCGAAAAAATCTCCAGCAGCCGCCCGGTGCCGGTGCCAAGATCGAGCATCGCTTGGAACGGCCGTTTGCCGACGAGCTTGAGAAGGGCGGCTTCCACGGCGCGATCGGGCACATGCAGCAGGCGGATCTGGTCCCAGCTTGCCGCATTCTGCGAAAAATATTCGGCAGCGCGGTCCTGGCGCTTGCGCTTGACCGCGGCCAGACGCTCCAGATCGCGCTCGACTTGCGGATCGGCGCCGCTGATGCCGGCGATCAGGCCCAGCACGAAGTCGCGCGCGGCATCCGAATCCGAAAGCCGGAAGAACGCCCAGGAGCCCTCCTGATAGCGGCCGATCAGCCCGGCCTCCATCAAGAGCTTCAGATGGCGCGAAACGCGCGGCTGCGACTGGCCCAGTATTTCGGTGATGTCGGAAACGGTAAGGTCACCGTGCGCCAGCAGCGCCAGAATGCGAAGCCGGCTGGATTCGGCGGCCGCCTTCAGCGTATCTACCATTGTATCGAGCGGAACGTGCATGGACGGCACCCTCATTCAAAAAGACATAAAGATATGTTTATGTCGATTTTGGAGAACGTGCAAGCCCAATGTCGCTCATCGACACGAAAATGACGCAGGCATCTCGGGAGCGAAACCATGTTCGAGCGGCGTGAGGGCGAGGAAATCCTCGACATTGACCCAGCGATCATGCCGCTGGACGGCCATATCGTGTTTATCGGCCACATGAATTCGCCGTGGACGTCGCGGGAAACCTGCCCGAAGAACATGCGCGCCGCGCGCGAAGCCGGGCAGCCGGCTTCCCTTGTCATCGATGCGCCCTACCGCGACGGATTGCGTGGGCTGGAGCAGGCCAGCCACGTCATCGTGCTCTCCTGGCTGCAGCACGCCATGCGGAATCTGATTGTGCAAAAACCGCGCCATACCACGGAATCGAAAGGCGTTTTCGCCTTGCGCTCCCCTGCCCGGCCAAATCCTGTCGGCCTCCATATCGTCCGACTGCTTTCGCTCGACAGCGCCACTGGGCGGCTGGAACTCGAAGCCATCGACGTTCTCGACGGCACGCCGGTCATCGACATAAAGCCCTATTTCGCCTCGGTCGACGCCGTCCCCGAAGCAACGATTGCCGAGCGATGAAACCCGCCCCGACCGGCCGCCGCCGCGCCATCGCCAAGGCGCTCACGGCACTGCTGCCGGCAGCGCCTTTTGCCGACATGGAAAGTATCCGCACGGCTGCCGGCGCGGTCCATATGAAGACGCTGCCGCCTTCCATCGCCGTATGGCTCGCCACCATCGCCCATGTCCGCCACGTCCATACCGACTACGAAAAGCTGCTCACTGAGGGCTACGACCGCGATTCGGCGCGCTTCTTCGTCATCGGTGAGACCAACGGCGTGCTGACCCGCTGGCGCGCCACCCGGCTGCTCGACCCGGATGACGAAGAGGAATGAATGATGGCACATCGATAACCGGCGCATGCGCCTTGCCGAATTGACAGGGTATGGCCGATACGGGGCCGTCGCCACCTCCGGAGGACGCCATGGACACCGCCGCTTCCGCCATGCCCGCCATTTCCAGCCAGCATGTCGACCCGCACCGCTATCCCGATGGCATCGCCTTCATGGATGGCCAGTATCTGCCGATGGCGCAGGCCAAGCTTTCGGTGCTGGACTTCGGCTTTCTGCATTCCGACGCCACCTATGACACCGTGCATGTCTGGAACGGCCGCTTCTTCCGGCTCGACCTGCACCTCGACCGCTTTTTTGCCGGCCTCGGCAAGCTCCGCATGTCGATCCCCTTCGACCGCGAGCAAGTCGCCCAGATCCTGCACGATTGCGTGGCGTTGTCCGGCCACCGCGCCGCCTATGTGGAAATGCTGTGCACGCGCGGCACCTCGCCGACCTTCAGCCGCGACCCGCGCGAGGCCGTCAACCGCTTCATGGCCTTCGCGATCCCGCTTGGCTCCGTCGCCAATGCCGAGCAGATGCAGCGTGGGCTGCATGTGGTCATCAGCGACCGGGTACGCATTCCGCCGGCCTCCATCGACCCGACGATCAAGAATTACCATTGGCTCGATCTGGTCCGCGGCCTTTACGACGCTTACGACCATGGCGGCGAAACGGCACTGATCCTCGACTTCAACGGCAATGTCGCCGAGGGTCCAGGGTTCAACGTCTTCGCGGTGAAGGACGGCAGGCTGACGACACCGGCGGCAGGCGTGCTGCAGGGCATCACCCGGCGCACCGTCTTCGACCTCTGCGCCGAGACCGGCTTGTGGGCAAACGCCGCCGATCTCGCTGTCCCTGCACTAAAACAGGCCGATGAAGTATTCATCACCTCCACCGCCGGGGGCATCATGCCGGTAACCAGGGTCGACGGCGCGGCCATCGGCGACGGCAAGGTAGGCCCGATTACCAGGCACCTGACCAAGCTTTACTGGGACAAGCACGCCGACCCGGACTGGTCGATGCCGGTCCGCTATCCGTAAGCGCGAAAACCCTCAGGCCCGATAGATCCACTGTTCGGGCACGCGCACCGATATAGGCTCACCAGGCCTGACCGTCCCCGGCTTTTCTACCCAGGCAACGAGACCGCGCAGGCGCTTTGCCATTTTCGGGAACAGCAACGCGCCTGCTTCCATATCCGGCATGCCGGCATTCTCCGCAATCGAGCGTCCGGAAATGCGGCAGGGATGGTTCTGACCCTCGATCTTCAGCGTTGCGCCACCTTCGAAGAACAGCAGCGTACCGGCAGGCACCATCGAAAGCTGGGGCAAACCGTCGATCAAAAAATTCGCGCCGATCCATTCAGGCTTGATCTCGGCCAATCCCATCCCCTCGGCAACGAGTGCCAGTTCGTCGGGCGCGACAAGCGTCAGTTGCCGTTCGTTGCGCATTTCGGTGCCGCGCGGATACCATGGCTCGCGCCCACCCGAGCGCCGGGTGAAACCGGCGTGAAAATCGCCATCGATTCCCTCGAAGCCGAGCCGTAGCGCTTCAACCGCAGCGGTTTGAAAACCATCGCCAAGCGCCGCATAAATCCCGGCCGCCGTCGCCTTCAGCTTCCTGCCGGGCACGATTTCGGGCGCTGGCATGGTTTCCGGGAAGAGATCAGGCATGATCGGCTACAGCATTTTCAGCAGCGCGCCGCCAATCGAATAGCCTGCCCCGAAGGCGCATAAGAGGCCGTAGTCGCCGGCTTTCATGTCGGCATGGTTTTCCGAGAGTGCCACGATCGCGCCCGCCCCTGCCGTGTTGCCGAGCCGGTCGAGCACCATGGGCGCGCGGTCCTGGTCGACATCGTGGCCGAAAGCCAGCCGCAAGATCATGGCGTTCATACGGGCGTTGGCCTGGTGCAGCCAGAAGCGCCGGATGCCTTCCGGCGTCAGCCCGTGCTCGGCCAAAAACTCGACGATGAACTTGTGCCCGGCAACGGTGACTTCCTTGAACACCTTGTTGCCGACCTGCTTGATCATGTTGCCTTCGAGGTCGATCTGGTAGGGATCGTCCTGCGCCGTGCGGGTCAGATAGCCGAAATTGGTGCGGATATTGTTGGAAAGCTGCGTCCACAACCGCGTATCCAGCACTTCGAACCGGCCCGGCCGCGCCGAGCCTTTCGTCAGGCCCTCGACCACGATCGACACCGAGGCGTCGCCGAAGATGAAATGCGTCTGGCGGTCGCGGAAATTGAGATGCCCGGTGATGATTTCCGGTGTCGTCACCAGCACGCGCTTGTGCGTCCCGGCGCGCACCAACCCGACCGCCACATGCAGTGCCGCCACCGCCGACGAGCAGCCAAGCCCCATGTCGAACGCAGCACCCCGCGTACCCAGCGCCTGCTGCATTTCGATGGCAATCGCCGGATAGGGCCGCTGCAGGTGCGACGACGAACAAATCACAAGGTCGACGTCGGCCGGCTTGACGTCCGCTTGGCGCAACGCCTTGCGGGCAGAGGCGGCGCCGAATTCAGCCTGTAGCGAAAGCGCCTCGTCGGGGCGCGCCGCAATGTGCGGCGCCATGCGTGCCGGATCGAGAATGCCTTCGCGCTCGATGACATGGCGGCTGCGCACGCCCGACGCATGCTCGATGAAGGCGCTGTCGGATTTTTGCAGCGGCGGCTCGCCGGTGGCAATGCGCCGCGGGTTCTCGGCATCGACCCAGGCGTTGAAGCTTGCCACGAGTTCGTCATTACTGATGGAGGTCTCGGGAATTTCGACACCGAGGCCGCTGATGATGACGCGATGCATTGTCTGTCCGCCTGTGCGCTACGCCCTCATATGGGCCACGCCCGCGCCCCGCGCAACAATGCGCCAGCGCGCTTTACGCCAACTTGGCGTTTCGCGCGATCGTTTCCTGAACGGGCGCTATCGGAGACACGATTTTGTGTTGTATTTCGAAACCGGTCTACGCTTTCACTTGGGTGACAATAAACAGGCGCGGAAACCGCAGCAGCACCTTCCCCGTCACGGTCGCCGGATAGGCTTCTGCGATCTTCGCCGTATAATTTTCAAGGAAAAGCCTACGCTCCGGCTCGTCCAGCGGGTCGAGAAACGGTTTTAGCCCCGTCGACTTCAGCCATTCGACGATGGCCCCGGCATTCGCCAGCGGATGATTGTAGAGGGTGTGCCTGAGGTCGAGCCGATCGCACAAGGGCGACAGCAGGTCGTAGTAGAAGGCAACCGGCGGCAATTTCTCGCGCGCTGCGCCCGCCATCTTTTCCGCAAACGGCATTTCCGAAGCCGCTTCGCGCATCAACCGATGCGACGGCTCATCCATATTGTCGGGCATCTGCACCGCAAGCGCCCCGCCCGGAGCCAGAAAGCCCATCAACCGCTGGAAGATCGCCGGATGCTCGGGCAGCCACTGGAACACTGCATTGGCGAAGATCACGTCGACCGGCTCCGTAGGCGCCCACGTCCCGGCATCCCCCAAGGAGAACGAAACGCCAGGCAACCGCGCTTTCGCCTTCTCGATCATGTCGGGCGAACTATCGAAGCCACTGACCGATGCCTGCGGCCAACGCTCGACCAGAAGCTCGGTCGAATTTCCCGGTCCGCAGCCGATATCGACCACGCGCTGCGGGTTCGGCACCGGTATCTGTGCCACGAGATCGCGCGCCGGCCGCGTCCGCTCATCCTCGAATTTGAGATATTGAGCGGCGGACCAGTCGGGCATTTTCTTCCCCTAGATTACCGCGTGAGGCGCTTGTACGTCATGCGGTGTGGGTTGACGGCTTCGGCGCCGAGGCGACGGATCTTGTCCTGCTCGTAATCTTCGAAATTGCCTTCAAACCATTCGACATGGCTGTCGCCCTCAAAGGCGAGGATGTGGGTCGCCAGCCGGTCGAGGAACATGCGGTCATGCGAGATAATGACGGCGCAGCCGGCAAAATTTTCCAGTGCGTCTTCAAGGGCCGCCAGCGTTTCCGTATCGAGATCGTTGGTCGGTTCGTCGAGCAGCAGGACGTTGCCGCCGGTCTTCAGCATCTTGGCCAGATGCACGCGGTTGCGCTGGCCGCCGGAGAGGTTGCCGACCTTCTGCTGCTGGTCGCCGCCACGGAAGTTGAACGACGCGCAATAGGCGCGCGTATTGGCCTCGAACTTGCCGAGCTTGACGACTTCGGCCCCGCCCGAGATTTCCTCCCACACCGTCTTGGCCGGGTCGAGCGTATCGCGGCTCTGGTCGACATAGCCGAGCTTGACCGTTTCGCCGACGCGGATGGAACCGCTATCGGGCGTTTCCTGGCCGGTGATCATGCGAAACAGCGTCGTCTTGCCGGCGCCGTTGGGGCCGATGATGCCGACAATGCCGCCGGGCGGCAGCTTGAAGGTCAAATTCTCGATCAGCAAATCGTCGCCAAAGCCCTTGGACAGGCCTTCGACCTCGATGACGACATTGCCGAGCCGCTCGCCATGCGGAATGACGATCTGCGTATCGCTCGGACGGCGCTTGTCGGCCGCATCCAGAAGGTCCTGGAACGCCTGGATACGCGCCTTGGACTTGGTCTGCCGCGCCTTCGGGCTCGACTGGATCCACTCGCGCTCGCGACCGATGGCGCGCTGGCGGGAATCGTCCTCGCGGCCTTCCTGCTTGAGACGCTTGGCCTTGGCTTCAAGATATTTGGTGTAGTTGCCTTCATAGGGAATGCCGCGGCCGCGATCCAGCTCGAGAATCCAGCCGGTGACGTTGTCGAGGAAATAGCGGTCGTGGGTGATGATCATCACCGCGCCCTTATAGGCGCGCAGGTGCTTTTCCAGCCAGGCGGTCGTTTCGGCGTCCAGATGGTTGGTCGGTTCGTCCAGCAGCAAAAGGTCGGGTTCGCGCAGCAAAAGCTGGCACAGCGCCACGCGGCGGCGCTCGCCGCCCGACAGATTGGTGACGTCGGCGTCCTTGGGCGGACAGCCGAGCGCTTCCATCGCCATCTCGACCTGCTGTTCCAGGTCCCACAGATTGAGCCGGTCCATCTCGTCCTGGAGCTTGGCCGACTCGTCGGCCGTCTCGTCGGAATAGTTCATCATCAATTCATTGTAGCGCTCGATGATCGCGGTCTTGGCGGCAACGCCTTCCATGACGTTTCCGAACACGTCGAGCGCGGGATCGAGCGACGGCTCCTGCGCCAGATAGCCGACGGTCGCACCCTCGGCCAGCCAAGCCTCGCCGTTCCAATCCTTGTCGATCCCGGCCATGATCTTGAGGATGGTCGACTTGCCGGCTCCGTTAGGGCCGAGAATGCCGATCTTGGCGTCGGGATAGAAGGAAAGATGGACGTTCTCCAGCACCTTCTTGGTGCCGTAGGCCTTGTTGAGGCCGGCCATGTGATAGATGAATTGGCGTGCCACGCGCGCGTTCCCTGTACAGTGACTTGAAGGTCAATATGGATGGAGGTTGCGCGCTATGTAGGCGATGGGGCGGCAAACGGCAATCGGTTTTGACGCGGACGCACCCTGCTTGGCCATCGTGACGAATCAGGGTCAATGGACATTCAGGATTTGATACCGGCGAAGCCCGCCGCGCTTGACGGCGGCTTTGCCATCTCCAAAAGTCAGTAGGGGAGGAGCGCCGCATGCCGTTCGAGCGCCAGATGAAGCTTGCGTCACCGAGCGGCGCGCTTCTCAATCTTTACGTCAAACCTGCTGAGGGGATCGGCCGCGGCGTCGTCCAGATCAACCACGGCCTGGCCGAACATGCGCTGCGCTACGGGCGCTTCGCCGATTTTCTTGCCCATAGCGGCTTTCATGTCTATGCGCACGACCATCGCGGCCACGGCTTCACCACGGCCCCCGACGCACCACTTGGCCGCTTCGCCCAGGCGGACGGCAGTGAAAAAGTCATCTCCGATGTCGTTGCCGTGCATGACCTGATCGAAAAGCAACACCCCCATTTGCCGGTCATCGTCTTCGGCCATTCCATGGGCGGGCTGATCGCGCTCGATTTCGTGCTGCGTCACTCAAGCCGCGTCCATGCTGCCGCCATCTGGAACGCCAATTTTTCGGCCGGGCTCGCCGGCCGCGCAGCACTTGCCATGCTTGCATGGGAGCGCTTCCGGCTCGGCTCCGACGTGCCGTCGCGGATGCTTCCGAAGCTGACCTTCCAGGCATGGGGCAAAGCCATCCCCGGGCACCGCACCCCTTTCGACTGGCTGTCGCGCGATACGGCGGAGGTGCAGAAATACATCGCCGATCCGCTCTGCGGTTTCGACGCGTCGGTGTCGCTGTGGCGTGACCTGTTCGGCTTCATCTTCGAGGGTGCCGACGACGCCAATTTTGTCCAGGTCGCCAAGGCATTGCCTTTCCATCTCGTCGGCGGTGCAAAGGACCCGGCGACCGACGGCGGCAAGGCCGTCGAACACCTCGCAGCGCGGATGAGGCAAATGGGCTTTTCGAATCTGGTTTCAACGGTTTACCCCGAAACCCGCCACGAAAGCCTGAACGAGGTGAACCGCGATGCCATCATGGCGGATTTCGCGGCATGGGCCGAACGAATACTGAAATAGGCTGGTACAGTTCAAGGACCGTGACATCCTCGTGCCGGGTTGATAGAGCCTTGGCTTCAACCTTCGCCCGCTCGTCTGGTGTCAAATGGCCGATTCCCCGCTGAAAGGCGTCCGTGTCGTCGAACTCGCCCGCATCCTTGCCGGACCGTGGGCGGGCCAGTTGCTGGCCGATCTCGGCGCGGATGTCGTCAAGGTCGAAAGCCCGGATGGCGACGACACCCGCAAATGGGGCCCGCCTTTCGTTACCGGCCATGACGGCGAGAACCTCTCGGCCGCGTACTATCATGCCTGCAATCGCGGCAAGCGCTCGATCGTCGTCGATTTCTCGACGCCTGAAGGGGCGGAAACCGTGCGCAAGCTGGTCGCAACCGCCGATGTGCTGATCGAAAACTTCAAGCTTGGCGGCCTGAAGAAATACGGGCTCGACTATGACAGCCTGAAGGCGGCGAACCCGCGCCTCGTCTATTGCTCGATCACCGGCTTCGGCCAGACCGGCCCGTATGCGCCGCGCGCAGGCTATGACTTCATCGTGCAGGGCATGTCCGGCCTGATGTCGATTACCGGCCCGGCGGGCGGCGAGCCGCAAAAGGTGGGCGTTGCCGTTACCGATCTTTTCACCGGGCTCTATTCGGTCGTCGCCATCCAGGCAGCCCTTCGCCATGCCGAAAAAACCGGCGAAGGCCAGCAAATCGACATGGCCCTGCTCGATGCGCAAATCTCGGTGCTGGCCAACCAGAACCTGAATTATCTCGTATCGGGCATCCCGCCCGTGCAGATGGGCAATGCCCACCCCAATATCGCGCCCTACGAGGTACTGCCGGTCAAGGACGGCCATTTCATTCTCGCCGTCGGTAATGACGGCCAGTTCCGCAAATTCTGCGGCGTGATCGGGCTTGAGGACCTGGCCGATAATCCCGATTTCGCTACCAATGCCGCCCGCGTCGCCAACCGCGCGGCGTTGCGCGAAGCGATCCTTGCGCCACTTGCCGCCCTCACGCGCGACGAACTGCTGCCCAAACTGGAAGCGGCCCACGTTCCGGCCAGCCCGATCAACACCATCGGCCAGGCATTTGCCGATCCGCAGACGATCGCGCGCGGCATGCGGCTCGACCTAGATGACGGCCACGGCAATGCGCTGCCTTCGGTGCGCGCGCCCATGCTGATGTCGGCGACGACGCTTGCGTACGACCGCCCCTCGCCCCGGCTGGGCGAACACACGCAGGAAATCCTTGCCGAACTGGAGAAAACCGGAAAATGAAGACCGGCGGAAAACTGATTGTCGAAGCGCTTGAAGCAAACGGAGTGGAGCGGGTCTTCTGCGTTCCGGGCGAATCCTATCTCGCCGTTCTCGACGCGCTGCACGATTCGGCCATAAAAACCATCATCTGCCGCCAGGAAGGCGGGGCCGCCATGATGGCCGACAGCGAGGGCCGGCTGACGGGCAAGCCCGGCATCTGCTTCGTCACGCGCGGTCCAGGCGCCACAAACGCCTCGCCGGGCATCCATATCGCAAGACAGGATTCCATTCCGATGATCCTGTTCATCGGCCAGATCGCCAGAAAGGCGCGCGAGCGAGAAGCGTTCCAGGAGGTCGATTACCGCGCCTTCTACGGCCCGATTTGCAAATGGGCGACCGAGATCGACGATGCCGCACGCATCCCCGAAATCCTGACGCGCGCCTTTTCCGTCGCCACCTCCGGGCGGCCGGGTCCGGTGGTCATCGCGCTGCCGGAAGACATGCTGACCGATCTGGTCGACGCGCCTGCAGCCCTCCCCTTCACGCCGGTCGAAACAGGTCCCGGCACCGCTGAACTCGACCAGTTCGAGGCGTTGCTCGCAAAGGCCAAGCGGCCGTTCTTCATCCTTGGTGGTACGCGCTGGGGCTATGAAGCCTTCGAGACCATGCGCACCCTGGCGCATGACTGGGCCTTGCCGGTCGGCGTCGAATTCCGCCGCCAGATGCTGTTCGACCATCTCGATCCGAACTATGCCGGCGATGTCGGCATCGGCATCAACCCGAAACTGTCGGACTATATCAAGCAGTCCGATCTCGTGGTGCTTTTGGGCGGCCGCTTCGGCGAAATGCCGTCTTCCGACTATACGCTGCTGAAAAGCCCCTATCCGGATCAGCCGCTGGTGCATATCCATCCGGACGCCGGCGAACTCGGCCGCGTCTACCGCCCGACGCTGGCGATCAATGCATCGCCTGCCGCCTTCGTGGAAGCTTTTGCCAAGAGGAAGCCTTCACAGACTCCGGTCTGGGCCGAGGCGACGAAAACGCTGCACGAGAACTATCTCGGCTGGTCGATCCCGCCAGAAAGCGGCCCCGGCGCGGTCCATATGGGGCCGATCATGAACTATCTGGAAAAGGCGCTGCCCGAAAACGCCATCCTGACCAACGGCGCGGGCAACTACGCCACCTGGATCCACCGGTACCACCGCTTCCGCGGCTACGGCACGCAATCGGCCCCGACCTCCGGCTCGATGGGCTACGGCACGCCGGCAGCGGTCGCGGCCAAGGCACTCTATCCCGACCGCACAGTGGTCGCCTTTGCCGGCGACGGCTGTTTCATGATGAACGGGCAGGAATTCGCCACCGCCGTGCAGTACGGGCTGCCGATCATCGTCATTGTCGTCAACAACGGCATCTTCGGCACCATCCGCATGCATCAGGAGCGCGACTATCCGGGCCGGGTTTCCGGCACATCGCTCAACAACCCCGATTTCGCCGCCCTTGCCCGCGCCTATGGCGGCCATGGCGAGACGGTGGAAACCACCGACGCCTTCGCACCCGCTTTTGAGCGCGCGCTGGCCAGCGGCAAGCCGGCGCTGATCGAGATCAAGCTGGACCCGGAAGCCATCACGCCGACAAGGACGCTGTCGGACATCCGCGACAAGCGGTAATCAGGCGCTAACCAGCGCCTGCGCCAGATCGGCGATGAGATCGTCGGGATGCTCGACGCCGATCGACAGGCGGATGGTCGAGTCCAGCACGCCGATGCGCTCGCGCACATCTGCCGGCACACCCGAATGCGTCATCGCCGCCGGATGGCTGGCCAGCGATTCCGTGCCGCCAAGGCTGACCGCCAGCTTGAACACCAGAAGCGCGTTGAGAAACGCGAATGCCGCCGCCTGCCCGCCGACGATGTCGAAGGAGAAGGTCGAGCCGGCACCGCTGCACTGCGCCCTGAAGACGCGCGCCGCCGGCGTGTTTTCCTCCAGGAACGGCAGGTAATGCACCTTGCCGACCTTGGCATGGTCGCGCAGGAATTCAGCGACCAGACGGCCGTTACTGTTGGCGCGTTCCATGCGGATCGACAGCGTCTCCAGCGAGCGGCCGAGCATCCAGCAGGAATGCGGGTCGAGTTGCGTGCCGATGGCCCCGCGCAAGAGCTTGATCGGGCGGGTGACCGTCTTCGAACCCATGACAGCGCCGGCGATCAGGTCCGAATGGCCACCGACATATTTGGTCAGCGAATAGAGCGACAGGTCCGCCCCTAGCCCGACCGGGCGCTGGAACACCGGCCCAAGCAGCGTGTTGTCGCACATCACCACCGGGCGGCTTCCCTGTTTTTCGCCAAGCTCGTCGGCAATCACGCGCATAAGCGCGATGTCGATGACGCTGTTGGTCGGGTTCGACGGCGTTTCGACCAGGATGATCGACACCCGCCCTTTGGCAGCCGCCTCATCCGCCGCCTTGCGCACCTCATCCGCGTCAACGCCGTTCGAGAACGAAACCGCGCCGATGCCGAAACCGGCCAGCGTGCGCGAAATCAGTGTTTCCGTGCCGCCATAAAGCGGCTGCGAATGCAGCACCACGTCGCCCGGCCGCGCATAAGCCAGCACGGCGGTAGCGATGGCCGACATGCCCGACGAAAACAGGATGCAGCTTTCCGTCTCCTCGTAGATCGCCAGCCGATCCTCGACGATCTCGCTGTTGGGGTGGTTGAAGCGCGAATAGACCAGCCCCGCACCGCCGCTCGGCGGTTCCTTGCGGCCCGATGTGTAGTCGAAGAAATCCCTGCCCTCCTCCGCGCTCTTGAACACGAAGGTCGAGGTCAGGAACACCGGCGGCTTGACCGAGCCTTCCGACAGAAGCGGATCGTAGCCATAGCCCAGCATCATGGTTTCCGGATGCAGACGGTGGTTGCCGATATGGGTTCGGGACGGTTTTGGCGCGGGCATGGCAGGGTCCTTCGAAATTGAACATCGCCAAGCTACGCCACTGGTGACGGATCGTCCTGCTATTTGCGCCTAACCGGAGCCGATTTCACGCAAATCATTGCCCGAAAAAAGAACGGCGCCTCTGACCGATGGCCAGAAGCGCCGTTCCTATGTATCAGGTATAAAGCGCCTTATTTGAGCGCCTTGTCGGTGATCTCCGTCGTGTAGGCGCCTTCCGGTGCCTTGGCGATGATCTTTTGGTCGAGCAGCGCCTTGGCCGTGCGCTCATAGGTAACTGGATCGAGCTTGCCTGAGCCGATCAGCTTGGCGACTTCGCCGACCATGCGCTTCTGGTGGTTCTCATCCTGCCCGCCGGCGTCGATGACCATGCCGGCCGCTTCGTCCGGATGCTCGATGGCATAGTGCCAGCCCTTCATCGAGGCGCGCACGAAGCGGACCATCTTGTCGTCGAAGGCCGGGTCCTTGAGCTTGTCGGCCAGGACATAAAGCCCGTCTTCGAGCAGGTCGTTACCGAGCGCGGTATAGTTGAACACGATCAGGTCTTCGGGCTTGAAGCCGGCATCGATCGCCTGCCAGTATTCATTGTAGGTCATGACCGAAATGCAATCCGCCTGCTTCTGGATCAGCGGCTGCACGTCAAAGCTCTGCTTGAGAACGGTGACGCCGTCCGGCCCGCCTTCGGTCGGCAGCCCAAGCTTGTTCATCCAGGCATAGAACGGATATTCGTTGCCGAAGAACCAGACGCCCAGCGTATGGCCCTTGAAGTCGGCTTCGGTCTTGACCGGGCCGTCCTTGGGGCAGATCAGTTCGAGGCCGGACTTGGCGAAGGGCTGGGCGATGTTGACGAGATTGACGCCTTTGTCACGGGCCGCAAGCGCTGCCGCCATCCAGGTGACGATGACGTCCGCGCCTCCACCGGCAATCACCTGCTCCGGCGCGATATCCGGCCCGCCGAGCTTGATGTCGACGTCGAGGCCTTCGTCGCTGTAGAACCCCTTGTCCTTGGCCACGAAATAGCCGGCGAACTGACCCTGCGCCACCCATTTGAGCTGCAGCGTCACCTGGTCCGCGGCCCAGGCCTGTACCGCCGCCAGCGACATGGCGCCGGCCAGCATGGAAACAATCAGTCTTTTCATTGTTTTTTCCACCTCTGAAGTTCGCCTAGCCACCACGGATAGACGGATGCCAAAACGTCACTGCCCTCTCCACCAGGGCGACTGCGCCATAGAAGACCGAACCGGCGACGGCTGCAACCGCGATTTCCGCCCACACCATGTCGATGTTCATGCGACCGACCTCGGTCGAGATGCGAAAGCCCATGCCGACGACCGGCGTGCCGAAGAATTCGGCGACGATGGCGCCGATCAGCGCCAGCGTCGAATTGATCTTGAGCGCGTTGAAGATGAACGGCATCGCCGCCGGCAGCCTGAGCTTGAACAGCGTCTGCCAGTAGCCGGACGCATAGGTGCGCATCAGGTCGCGCTCCATGTGGCCGGATGCGGTCAGGCCGACAACGGTGTTCACCAACATCGGGAAGAAGGTCATGACAACGACGACGGCCGCCTTCGACTGCCAGTCGAAGCCGAACCACATCACCATGATCGGCGCCACGCCGATGATCGGCAGCGCTGCCGCCATGTTGCCGATGGGCAAAAGCCCGCGCCGCAGGAACACGAAACGGTCGGCGGCAATCGCCGCAGCAAAACCTGAAGCGCAGCCGATCACATAGCCGGCGATCACCGCCTTGAAGATCGTCTGCCGAACGTCGGCGGCCAGCACCGAAGCCGAAGCCGCCATCCGCACCGCAATCGCGCTTGGCGGCGGCAAAAGCAGGAACGGGATGCCCGCGCCGCGAACAATGGCTTCCCACAGGATCAGTATCCACGCGCCGAAGATGATCGGGATGATGAGCGTGAGCGCGATGGACTCTGCCCTGCCCGACGGTTTGAGCGAAGAAAGCACCGTCGCGCAGCGCCAAGCCAGCAACCACGCACCAGCCAGCGCGAAGTAGAAAGAAACGCCCGCATTGCCCTCATGGCCGGTGATCCCGGCAAGCAGCAGCCAGGCCGCCAGATGCGCGCCGATGAAAAGCGCCATCGCCTCGGCGCGCGGGCGAGCCGTCGCCAGGGCCGAGACAACCGCCGTCACCGCGACAAGACCGAGCGACGGCCACACATCGGCCGCCCCTTGCACGGCACCGGCTTCGAAGGCCGCGCCCGCAAGTGCCAGTACCAGCGCAGCCATCGCTTGCCAGGAATAACCCCACATCATGCCGGCCTCCCGCCCATGGCGCGGTCGGTGATCCGCCCGGCAATGCCGACCAGCGCCACCAGGATCACCGCGACCAGCGAGCCGGCAACAAGCGCTGCCCACATTTCGATGGTCTGGCTGTAATAGGAAGCGGCCAGCAGCTTGGCGCCGATGCCCGCGACCGCGCCGGTCGGCAATTCGGCGACGATGGCCCCGACCAGGCTTGCGGCAACCGCCACCTTCATCGAAGCGAACAGATACGGGATCGACGCCGGCACCCTCAGCTTCCAGAAAATCTGCGGCTTGCTGGCGTTATAGGTGTGCATCAGGTCGAGATAGAGCAGGTCCGGCGAGCGCAGCCCCTTCACCATGCCGACCGCCACCGGGAAGAACGACAGATAGGTGGAAATCAGCGCCTTCGGGAACAGGCCGGTAATGCCGATGGCGGCGAACACCACCACCACCATCGGCGCGATGGCGAGGATGGGAATGGTCTGCGAGGTAATGATCCACGGCATCAGGCTGCGGTCGAGCGAGGCGAAATGCACGATGCCGACTGCGATCAAGATGCCAAGTGCGGCCCCGAAGACGAAGCCGACAAAGGTCGAGGACAGCGTCACCCACGAATGATAAATGAGGCTGCGCGCACTCCAGGGCTTGACCATGAACGTGGTCTTGAAGAAATTCTGCGCCACCTGATGCGGCGCAGGCAGCGTCGGCTTCGGCTGCGACCACGTTTTGACCAGGAACTCGGAATAGCTCGGCGTTTCGCCAGCACGCCTGTCGAGATCGCGCTGGAACGGGCCGTTGAGCACCACGGCAAACGCGTACCAGCCTACAACCAGCAGCGCCAGAAGCGTGGTGACAGGGACGATCTTGTCGCGAAGGCGATCCATCTAAGCGTCCAACGCTCTTCCGTTTGTGCATCGAGCGCGCAACACCATGGGCTCGAATGCCACAACAGCCCTCATCCTGAGGTGCGAGCGCAGCGAGCCTCGAAGGACGCACAACATTGCCGCGTCAATCCTCATAGCTATGCCCTGCCCGCAAGCCATCGCGAACCCGCGCCGCGATCGCCAGGAATTCAGGCGTCTCGCGAATATCGAGCGGGCGCTCCCTTGGCAGCGTCGATTCTATGATGTCGGTGACACGCCCCGGACGCGGCGACATGACGACGATGCGGGTCGACAGATAGACCGCCTCGGGAATGGAGTGCGTGACGAAGCAGATCGTCTTGTCGGTGCGCGCCCACAATTCGAGCAACTGCCCATTGAGGTGGTCGCGCACGATCTCGTCCAGCGCGCCGAACGGTTCGTCCATCAGCAGAAGATCGGCATCGAAGGCCAGCGCCCGCGCAATCGAGGCGCGCTGCTGCATGCCGCCGGACAGTTGCCACGGATACTTTTTCTCGAAGCCGGAAAGGTTGACCAGATCTAGCGTACGCTGGATGCGCGCCGCCTGCTCGGCCTTGGGCAAGCCCATGATTTCCAGCGGCAGCGCGACATTGCGCTCGATGGTGCGCCACGGATACAGCGCCGACGCCTGGAAGACATAGCCATAGGCGCGTTTTTGGCGTGCCTGCTCGGCGCTCATGCCGTTGATCGAAATCGTGCCCGATGTCGGCTTTTCGAGGTCGGCGATGACCCGCAGCAGCGTGGTCTTGCCGCAGCCGGAAGGGCCGATGAAGGAAACGAACTCGCCCTTTTGGATGCCGAGGTCGATGCTGGAAAGCGCCTCTACCGGGCCGTCCGCCGTATGAAAGGTAAGGCCGAGCGCCTTCGCCTCGACAACGGTGTTGTGTGCTGGCTTCAAGCTGGCTCTTTCTTCACTTGCCGAATGCAGGCCCGGCATCAAACGCCGGTGGCCGGAATGCCGGTGCGCTCCACCTTACGCGGCGCGGAAATTTCCTTCCATGTCGAAAGCGCCCTGTTCACAGCCGGGTTGGGATCGCGCGCCACGAACTGGCCGTGGCCGGGCCGGGTCTCGACCTTGTTTTCCTCGATCGCCAGTTCGCCGCGCGTGAACACGAAGCGCGGCAGGCCGGTCAGTTCGAAACCCTCGAACACGTTGTAGTCGATCACCGACTGCTGGTCCTTGGCCGAGACCGTCTTCTTGCGCTTCGGGTCCCACACGACGATGTCGGCGTCCGCGCCTTCGACGATGGCGCCCTTCTTCGGGTACATGTTGAGGATTTTTGCGCTGTTGGTAGAGGTGACCGCGACGAATTCGTTCATCGTCAGTCGGCCGGTGTTGACGCCCCTGGTCCACAGCACCGGCATGCGGTCCTGAAGCCCGCCGGTGCCATTGGGGATCTTGGTGAAATCACCGACGCCGGTGCGTTTCTGCGCTGTGGTGAAGGCGCAATGGTCAGTCGCCACCACTTGCAGCGAACCCGCCTGCAGGCCGGCCCACAGCGAATCCTGATGCATCTTGTTGCGGAAGGGCGGGCTCATCACGCGGCGCGCCGCATGGTCCCAGTCCTTGTCGAAATACTCGCTCTCGTCCAGCGTCAGGTGCTGGATCAGCGGCTCGCCGAACACGCGCATGCCCTTCTGGCGCGCGCGGCGGATGGCCTCGTGGCTCTGCTCGCACGACACATGCACGACATAGAGCGGGACGCCGGCCATGTCGGCGATCATGATGGCGCGGTTGGTCGCCTCGCCTTCCACTTCCGGCGGCCGCGAGAACGCATGGCCCTCGGGGCCGTTATTGCCCTCGGCCAGTAGCTTCTGGCTGAGCGCCGCCACCACGTCGCCATTCTCGGCATGCACCAGCGGCAGCGCGCCAAGAGCCGCGCAGCGCTGGAACGACGCGAACATCTCGTCGTCGTCCACCATCAGCGCGCCCTTGTAGGCCATGAAGTGCTTGAACGAGTTGATGCCCTTGTCGACGACGGTCGCCATCTCGTCGAACACCTGCTTGCCCCACCAGGTGATCGCCATGTGGAACGAATAATCGCAGGACGCCTTCGAGGTCTTGTTGTCCCACATCTGCAGGGCTTCGAGCAGCGATTGCTGCGGCGCGGGCAGGCAGAAATCCACCACCGTCGTGGTGCCGCCGGCAAGGGCGGCGCGCGTGCCACTCTCGAAATCGTCGGCCGAATAAGTGCCCATGAACGGCATTTCGAGATGCGTGTGCGGGTCGATGCCGCCCGGCATCACATAGCAGCCGGTGGCGTCGAACTCGTGGTCGGCGTGCAGATCCGCGCCGATGGCGACGATGGTGCCGTGCTGAAACAGCACATCGGCCTTGAAGCTGCGGTCGGCCGTGACGACGGTGCCGTTCTTGATTACCCTGGTCATTATCTCAGTTCCCTAATTTGTTCGCGCTTCTTGTGAGCTGCGTTCGGCAAGCGATTCAACTCACTCCACAATCACCGCCGTCTCGACCACCGCGTGGAACAGTACGTCGGCACCCGCCGAAGCCCAATCCTGGTAGATATCCTCGGCCTCGTTGTGGCTCAGCCCGTCGACGCACGGGCACATCACCATGGCGGTGGGGGCGACGCGGTTGATCCAGCAGGCGTCGTGGCCCGCACCCGAAACGATGTTCCGGTGCGAATAGCCGAGCCGGTCGGCGGCGTCGCGGATCGCCTTGACGCAACCTTCATCGAAGGTGACCGGATCGAAATGGCCGACCTGTTCGATCTCGAACTGGATGTCGAGCGCCTCGCAGATCGTCGCCACGCCCTCGCGGACGCGCGCGTCCATGGCGTCGAGCACTTCCTTTTCCGGCGAGCGGATATCGACGGTGAACACCGTCTTGCCTGCAATGATGTTGCGCGAATTCGGAAAGACTTCCATGTGGCCGACAGCACCGACGGCGTCCGGCTGGTAGTCCATCGCCACTTCGTGCACGAGTTCGATCACCCGCGCCATGCCTAGGCCCGCATTACGGCGCTTGGGCATCGGCGTCGAGCCGGTATGCGCTTCCTTGCCGGTCAGCGTCACTTGCAGCCATTTCAGGCCCTGGCCATGCGTGACCACGCCAATGTCGATGAGTTCGTCTTCGAGGATCGGCCCCTGCTCGATGTGCAGTTCAAAGAAAGCGTGGATCTTGCGGTCGCCGACTTTCTCGTCGCCCTTCCAGCCGATGCGCTCCAGTTCCTCGCCGAACTTCTTGCCCTGCTTGTCGGTGTGGGCATAGATTTCGGCCTGGTCGAGCACGCCGGCGAAAACGCCGGACGCCATCATCGCCGGGGCAAAGCGCGCGCCCTCCTCGTTCGTCCAGTTGGTGACGACGATCGGATGCTTGGTCTTGATGCCGAGGTCGTTGAGCGAGCGGATGATTTCAAGCCCTCCTAAAACGCCAAGCACGCCATCGAACTTACCGCCAGTCGGCTGCGTATCGAGATGGCTGCCGACATAGACGGGCAGCGCGTCCGGGTCGGTGCCTTCGCGGCGGGCAAACATCGTGCCCATCTGGTCGAGACCCATTTCAAGCCCGGCCTCCTCGCACCAGCGCTTGAACAGGCGGCGGCCTTCGCCGTCCTCGTCGGTTACCGTCTGGCGGTTATTGCCGCCGGCGACGCCGGGGCCGATCTTCGCCATTTCCATCAGCGAATCCCACAAACGGTCTGAATTGATTCGCAGATTCTCGCCGGGTGCGGCCATGTTTTCTCAGATCCTCAGTTCTTCAATTCAACTTCCACAAACGACATCGGCGCACTCGCCGCATTGACGACATTGTGCTCGACACCTTCCCCCCGGCGGTAAGCTATGCCAGCCTCCATATCGACCCGGCGGCTTCCTCCGCCGGGCTCTTCCAGAAGCATGCTGCAGGGCGTTACCGTGGTGATCACATAGTCCATCCCGTGCCGATGCCAGCCGGTTTCCGCGCCGGGCACAAAATCCCAGCGCGTCACGCGCACCTTGTCGTCGTCGATGAGCACCTCATGTGTCGCCTGGGGACGATCCATCAGTCGACGGCTCTCAGCACGTCGCGAACGGTATCGACCAGTTCGTCGATCTGGCCCTTGGTAATGATCAGCGGCGGCGACAGCGCGATGATGTCGCCGGTCGTACGGATCAAAAGGCCACGCTCGAACGCCTTGAGGAAGGCCGAAAACGCCCGCTTGGTCGGCTCGCCGGCAATCGGCGACAATTCAATCGCACCGACAAGGCCGATATTGCGGATATCGATGACGTTCGGCGCATCTTTCAGCGAATGCAGCGCATCTTCCCAATAGGGCGCCAGTTCCGCGCCACGCGTCAGAAGGCCCTCTTCCTTGTAGGTGTCGAGCGTCGCCAAAGCCGCCGCGCAGGCGATCGGGTTGCCCGAATAGGTGTAGCCGTGCATGAACTCGATCATGTGTTCCGGCCCGGTCATGAAGGCGTCGTGGATTTCCTTCTTCACGAACACCGCGCCCATCGGGATGACGCCGTTGGAAACGCCCTTGGCCGTGGTCATGATGTCGGGGATGACGCCGAAATAATCGGCCGCGAACGGCGTGCCGAGACGGCCGAAGCCGGTGATGACTTCATCGAAGATCAACAGGATGCCGTGCTTGGTGCAGATTTCGCGCAGCTTCTGCAAATAGCCCTTCGGCGGCAGGATGACGCCGGTGGAACCGGCAACCGGCTCGACGATGACGGCCGCGATGGTCGAGGCGTCATGCAGCGCGACGATCCGCTCCAACTCGCTGGCGACATCGCCGCCATGCTCCGGCACGCCGCGCGAAAACGCGTTCTTGCCGGGGAAATGCGTGTGCGGCATGTGGTCGACGCCGGTCAAAAGCGTGCCGAACATCTTGCGGTTGGAAACGATGCCGCCGACCGAGATGCCGCCGAAATTGACGCCGTGATAGCCGCGCTCGCGGCCGATCAGGCGGGTGCGCGAGCCTTCGCCTTTGACGCGATGATAGGCCAGCGCGATTTTCAGCGCGGTTTCGACTGATTCCGAACCGGAATTGGTGAAGAACACATGGTCCATACCTTCGGGCGCGAGGTCGACCAGGCGGTTGGCCAGTTCGAACACGATCGGGTGACCCATCTGGAAGGCGGGCGCGTAATCGAGTTCGGCGGCCTGCTGGGAGATCGCCTCGGTGATCTTGGGACGGCAATGGCCGGCATTGACGCACCACAGGCCGGCGGTGCCGTCCATGATCTGGCGGCCATCACTGGAGGTGTAATGCATGTCCTTGGCAGCGACCAGCATGCGCGGCGTCTGCTTGAACTGGCGATTGGCCGTAAACGGCATCCAGAATGCACTAAGATCGTTCGGCGTTACCTTGAGCCGGTTCGACATGACCAAGCTATCCTTTCAAAAAACTTGTTTCGTGTGGCCAACGCTTGGTCTTGGGCGCATTTTCATGCTACGCAATTTTTGACCGTTTGGACAAACGTTAGCACCGCCTTGGCGGCGGTCAAGGGACTAAGTAGCCGAAATGCGGTATCGAAAGCGCGCTCCACAGGCCAACAAAAACTGGTCCAGCATATTGGTCCAGTTATTGCCCGACGCCTTGCCGCAAAAGGGGTAGAACCCGCATGGAAGCGCCCGCCCCTCACCGTACACGCATTCAGCAGGAAAAGCGCGAGATCATTCTGGAAGCGGCGCTGGAAGTATTCGCCGCGCATGGCTTTCGCGGCGCCACCATCGACCAGATCGCCGAGGCGGCATCGATGTCGAAGCCGAACCTGCTCTATTATTTCCGCCGCAAGGAAGACATTCACGAAGCGCTGATGCAGCGCCTGCTCGATACCTGGCTGCAACCGCTGCGCGAACTAGACGATGTCGGCGATCCGCTGACCGAATTACGCGCCTATATCCGCCGAAAGCTGGAAATGGCGCGCGATTTTCCCCGCGAAAGCCGGCTTTTCGCCAACGAAATCCTGCAAGGCGCGCCGCGCATCATGCCGCTGCTGGAAGGCGAACTGAAAGCGCTGGTCGATGAAAAGGCAGCCGTGGTCGAAGGCTGGATGCGCTCAGGCCGCATCGCCCACACCGATCCCTACCACCTGATCTTCTCGATCTGGGCGACCACCCAGCACTATGCCGATTTCGACGTGCAGGTGCGCGCTGTGCTGGGCCATGATCGCGGCGGGGAAACCCGCTTCGATGACGCCGCCCGGTTTCTGGAAAGGCTGTTCATCGAAGGCTTGAAGCCGAAGGGCTGATGCGGAAAGGCGCGGCCCGCTTTCTTGCAGGCCACGCCCACCGTTTCCTTATGCGGCAGCCTTTGCCGCCGGCATCGGATGCAGCGCGTGGAAGGGCACGCACAGCCTGTTCCACACGTTGATCATGCCGATGGCCACGCTGAGCTTGACCACTTCCTCTTCCGAAAAGTGCTTCAGCGTCGCTTCATAAAGCGCATCGGGCACGCCGGCGTCGGAGATCAGCGTTACCGCTTCGGTATAGGCAAAGGCGGCGCGCTCGCGCTCGGAAAACAGCGGCGATTCCTTCCAGGCGGAAACCAGGAAAACCCGCTGCTGCGTTTCACCGTCCTGCAACGCTTCCTTGCTGTGCATGTCGACGCAGAACGAACAGCCGTTGATCTGCGAGGCGCGCAGCTTGACCAGATGCAGCAACGAACGTTCCAATCCGCACTCGTCGACGGCCTTGTTAAGCGCCTGCACCTGCTTAATGAGTTCCGGCGCCTTGGCGTAAAACTGCAATCTCTGTTTCATCGTCTTTCCTTTCTTTACTGCTTGGGAGAGCTGGATTTCTGTCGGCGCTGATGGCGCTCCACGAAGGCGCAGCCGGCCGCGACCGAACGGGGATCGGCCTCGACCATGAACTGCGCCACGATGTCGGAAAGCTTTTCGTTTGCGAGGGCTGCGCGATAGGCCTTTTCGGCCCGCAGCATCGCGGCATTGATGCCGCACGGCTTGACATAAGCCGATGCCGGCAATTTCACCGGGCCGTCGCGCCGGATTTCGCCGCAGCGGAATGCCGGTTGCGGCCCCTCCACCGCCAGCACGATATCGAGCAGCGATATGCGCTCCGCCGCCCGCGCCAGCCGGTAGCCGCCTGCCGGTCCCGGCACCGATTCCAGCACGCCCGCCGCCGTCAGCGCATTGAGGTGCTTGAGCAGATAACTCGGCGACAGGCCGAACTGCATCGCAAGTGCGGCCCCCGGCATCGTCGCATCGCCCTCGACGCCCGCCAGCGTCGCGGCACAATGGATGGCCGCTTCCACGCCTTCGCCCAGTTTCATCGGTTTGCTTCCCTAATCATGGATCAAATATATCGTGGATACTTTTTATCTTCAATAAGAGCGAACAAAAAAACCCTCCTGACACTTCCTGAAATTCAGGGAGTCGGAACATGGATGCAGTTCAGGAAAAGGCTGGATAGATGGCACGGCCGCCACGCCTCAAGCGCAGGCGGAACCGCTTCTCCTCGAAGCGATCCCGCCTGGCCTGGGAGGAACTATTCGGCGGCGACTTTGGCCGCCGGATTGTTCGGGTGCGTCGTCCAGTTGGCGTAGATCGGCGAAACCGGCTTGCCGGTGCGCTCGTCCAGTTCGCCTGCCGCCAGCGGCACCATGGTGATGCAGCCTTCGACCGGGCAAACGTTGACGCAAAGATTACAGCCGACGCATTCGTCGTCCATCACCTCGAAGTGCCGTTCGCCATCGAGCATCGAGGTGATCGCCTGGTGCGACGTGTCCTCGCAGGCGATGTGGCAGCGGCCGCATTTGATGCAGGCATCCTGGTCGATATGCGCCTTGGCGACATAATTCAGGTTAAGATACCGCCAATCGGTGACGTTGGGCGTGGCGCGCCCGATGACGTCGTCCAGCGTGGCATGGCCATTCTCGTCCATCCAGTTCTTCAGGCCCTCGATCATTTCCTCCACGACCTTGAAGCCGTAGGTCATGGCCGCCGTGCAGACCTGCAGATTGCCAGCCCCCAGCGCCAGGAACTCGGCCGCGTCACGCCACGTCGTGATGCCACCGATGCCCGAAATCGGCAGGCCACGGGTCTCGGGGTCGCGCGCGATGTCGGCCACCATGTGCAGCGCGATCGGCTTGACCGCCGGGCCGCAATAGCCGCCATGACTGCCCTTTCCGTCAATCGACGGTTCGGGCGAAAACGTATCGAGATTGACCGAGGTGATCGACGAGATCGTGTTGATCAGCGACACGGCGTCGGCGCCGCCGCGCTTGGCGGCGCGGGCGGGATGGCGGATATCGGTGATGTTGGGCGTCAGCTTGATGATGACGGGCATGCGCGTATATTGCTTGCACCAGCGCGACAGCATCTCGATATATTCGGGCACCTGGCCCACGGCAGAGCCCATGCCACGCTCCGACATGCCATGCGGACAGCCGAGGTTGAGTTCGATGCCGTCCGCCCCGGTTTCCTCGACCGCGGGCAGGATCGCCTTCCAGCTTTCTTCCTCGCAAGGCACCATCAGCGAAACGACGAGCGCCCTGTCCGGCCAATCGCGCTTGACCTGCTTGATTTCCTGCAAATTGAGCTGCAAGGCGCGATCGGTGATGAGTTCGATGTTGTTGAGGCCGAGCAGGCGGCGGTCCGCCCCCCAGATCGCGCCATAGCGCGGGCCGTTGACGTTGACGACCGGCGGGCCTTCCTCGCCAAGCGTTTTCCACACGACGCCACCCCAGCCGGCCTTATAGGCGCGCACCACGTTGTAGGCCTTGTCGGTCGGCGGCGCGGAGGCCAGCCAGAACGGATTGGGCGACTTGATGCCGACGAAGTTGTTGCGAATGTCTGCCATGCTCATGCCCTCCCGTTAGAGGTGAGTGCCCGATGAATACTTTCGGCAGCGTCACGCCCTTGCGCCACGGACGTCACCGTCAAATCCTCGCCGGCACGCACACAGTCGCCGCCGGCCCAGACTTTGGCCAGCGAAGTGCGGCCTTCCGCATCGACCTTGATGCGCCCGCCTTCCAGTTCGATTGAAGCGCCGCTGCCGTTGAGCGCCGCCGGCGCGAAGGTCTGGCCGATGGCCTTGAACACCTGGTCGGCGTTGAGCGTCAGCGTCTCGCCGGTGCCGATCAGCCGGTCACCCTCCAGCAGCGTATATTCCAGTTCGATGCCGCTGACCTTGCCGCCCTCTGAAATCACGCGCTTGGGCTGCATCCAGTGGCGGATGCTCACGCCGTTGGCCGAGGCCAGATCCTGCTCGAAGCCGGAAGCGTTCATATGCTCCTGCCCACGCCGGTAGCAGATCGTCACTTCCTCCGCGCCGAGCAGCTTCGACTGCACCGCCGCGTCGATGGCCGTCATGCCGCCGCCGATGACGACGACGCGCCGCCCGACCGGAAGCGTCGCCAAATCCTGAGCCTGTCGAAGGACGGCGATAAATTCGACGGCATTTTCCACGCCCGACGCATCTTCGCCATCGGCCGTGAGCGCATTGATGCCGCCAAGCCCCATGCCCAGGAACACCGCGTCATAATCTCCGGTCAGGTCGGAAAGCTGAAAATCGCGGCCGAGCAACTTGTCATTCTGGATATCGATGCCGCCGATGGCGGTCACATAATCGACTTCGAACTGGGCGAAATCGTCGGTGCTCTTGTAGGCGGCAATGCCGTATTCGTTCAGCCCGCCCGACTTGGGTTTGGCCTCCAGCACCGTCACTTCATGGCCGTGACGGGCCAGCCGATGCGCCGCCGCCAACCCGGCCGGGCCGGCGCCGACCACGGCGATTTTCCTGCCGGACGGGGCCGCGCGTTCATAGAACTGCTTGTCCTCGGCCATCGCGATGTCGGTGGCATAGCGCTGCAGCCGGCCGATCTGCACCGGCTTGCCCTCAGCGATCTCACGCACGCAGACCTCTTCGCACAACGTTTCCGTGGGGCAGACGCGGGCGCACATGCCGCCCAGAATATTCTGGTCGAAAATGGTCTTGGCCGAACCGATCGGGTTACCGGTCGAAATCTGGCGAATGAACAGCGGAATGTCGATCGAGGTCGGGCACGCATGCATGCACGGCGCATCGTAACAGAAATAGCAGCGGTCGGACTCGACCAACGCCTCGTGATGATCCAGCGGCGGATGCAGGTCCGAAAAATTGTCGGCATAGGTTTCCGGCGAGAGCCGGCCCGCCTCTATGCCTGCCTTGAAATGACCAGTCGCCATTCCGCATTCCCCATTTGTTATAATTTCGGGAAGGCTAGCACGTTTTATTTTTTTATCAATTGGTCAATTTTTTGCGCAAGTGCCTGAAATCGCTTTAAAATAACATGATAACTTTTGTCATGTTTTCAGATTTTTGCACCTCCCCCGAAACATATTTTTACCGCGCCTGTCGGGTTGCCGTCACCTTTTGCGTCTTATGATGGGTAGCCCGTTACGAACGGAAAAACAGAGAGGAGCCTTCGATGCCAAAAACTGCGCAATCCTTCTTCTGGTATGAACTGATGACCACCGATATCGATGCCGCCGAAGCGTTCTATACCGATGTGGTCGGCTGGACGGCGCAGCCCTTCGAGACATCGGCCGGCATGCCGCGCTACACGATCATGAATGCCGGAGATCGCGGTATCGGCGGGCTGATGACCCTGCCCGAGGATGCACGCCAGATGGGCATGCCGCCGGCCTGGCTCGGCTATATCCACACAAATGACGCCGACGCCTCCACCGAGGCCGTCAAGAAAGCCGGCGGCAAGGTCCACCGCGCTCCGGATGATATTCCTGGCGTTGGCCGCTTTTCCGTGGTCGCCGACCCGCAGGGCGCGATCTTCATGTTCCTGCAGCCCAACGGCCCGGACCAGCCGCCCGTGCCGATGACGACGCCCGGCCATATCGGCTGGCACGAACTGTACACCACCGACTCGCAGGCGGCGCTTGATTTCTACACGAGCCAATTCGGCTGGGAAAAGGACCAACCCTTCGATATGGGCGAAATGGGCCTCTACCGGATATTCAAGGTCGGCGGTGAACCCACCGGCGGCATCATGAACAAGCCCGAGAAGATGCCGACGCCGGCGTGGCAGTTCTATTTCAACGTGCCCGCCATCGACGCCGCCGTGACGCGGGTTAACGACGGCGGAGGCAAGGTGCTGATGGACCCGATGGAAGTCCCCGGCGGCAGTTGGGTCATCAATTGCACCGACCCGCAGGGCGCACATTTCGCGCTGGTCGCACCGATGCGATAGCGGGAACGGGGCGCTATTTTCCAACGATTGACCGGCAGCACGGGCGACGCCGGTCAATCGTTAACAAACCTCGAAAGGAACCCTTTATGTTTTTCGCCTAAAGCTCGGCGCATGGTTGCGTTGCGTTTTAGTATAATTGTTCCGGTTGTCGCGTTGCTAGCGCTTTCTGCCTGCGCCACGGCGCCGCGTCACATCAACAACATCTGCGCGGTATTCGACCAGCGCGACGGCTGGTTCAACAACTGGCAATCCGCCGCCCAGCGCGCCGAGCGCAAATATGGCGTGCCGGTTCCCGTGCTGATGGCGACGGTGCGCAAGGAGTCCGGCTTCAAGGCGAACGCCAAGCCGCCACGCACCAAACTGCTCGGCTTCATCCCGTGGAAACGCCAATCCAGCGCGACAGGCTTTTCGCAGGCGCTGGACGGCACCTGGGCGCAATATGTCCGCGAGAGCGGCAATTTTGCCGCCCGACGCACCAATTTCGCGGACGCCGTCGACTTCGTCGGCTGGTATCACGAAAAAACGGCCGACAATCTCGGCGTCGCCAAGAACGACACCTTCAATCTTTATCTGGCCTATTATTCCGGCTGGACCGCCTACAAGCGCGGCAGTTGGAAAAGCAACGCCAGCCTGCAACGCTACGCCCGCGACACCGAGCAGATGGCCCGCAACTATGCCGATCAATTGCGGGGCTGCAACTGACCGGCATATCGGCACGCACGCGGGTCCGCTAAAACTGGCGCGCTACCTCGGCTTCTTCCCGAACACACGGACATATTCCGCCTCGCCCCCCTTGGCGAGCGCCTTGGCCTGACGCACCCAATCGTCCCTCTCGATCCGCCCGCCGAAGCGCAGATGCGCATCGATCCATTCGCGTTCGGCCTTCTTCCATGCCGCGACCTGTTCGAAGCGATAAATGCCGAGCCCATTCAGGATCGTCTCGATTTTCGGGCCGACGCCGGCGATCAATTTCAGGTCGTCCGGCGACTTCGGCTTTGCGATGCCGGACGGACGGTTGCGGTCGACTGGCGTCGAAGAGCCAGCCGCCGGCTTGCGCGCTGTCAGCGCCGCCGCTTCCTGCTCGCGCGGCGAAACTTTCGCGCGCACCGCCTGTTTGGCACCGGCAGGCCGTTTTGCGGCAGCCTTCGGACGCCCGGTCCCGGCAGAAGCGACCTTCTTTCCGGCGGCGAACGCGGACGGCGCCCTTTCGTCCAGGGCTTGACGCCCGCTGCCTACGTGCTTTTCCTCGAAAGGCGCAACCGTAGAAGCCGACCGCCGCGCCGCGCCGGCACCCTGGCCACCCCGGTCGCTTCTGACCTCCTGGCGGCGAGCACTGCCGGAAGCCTCTGCTTCTTCTGCCGCACCGCCGAGCTTACCAGCCTCGGGCTTGGCCGTCTTGCCGCGAGGGCGACGCGGCGCAGCGCCCGCAAAACCAGGACCTGTCCCATGTGGCGCATCTTCGGGTACGCCCTCGTTTGCGGCGTGATCCGCTGCGAAACTGATTACCGGCTCCATCGTCGCCAGCACATCGTCGGACAGCCAGCACAGGCTCTGGTGGCCGTCGCCCAGTTCCTTGACCGGCGGCACCTGCGTTTCGCATTTGTTGCCGGGCACCAGATGCTTGTAGCCGCAGCGCGTCTGGAACGGGCAGCCGCTCGGCGGGTTCATGGCCGACGGAATATCGCCCTCCAGCACGATGTGCTTCTTCACCACCGACGTGTCGGCGATCGGGATCGCCGATAGCAGCGCCTCGGTATAGGGGTGATAGGGCGGCGCGAAAATCTGGTCGGTCGTGCCCTGCTCGACGATATAGCCGAGATACATGACGACGACGCGGTCGGCGATGTAGCGCACCACCGACAGATCGTGGCTGATGAACAGCATCGTCGTCTTGTTCTTGCGCTGGATGTCCATCAGCAATTCGGTGACGGCCGCCTGCACGGATACGTCCAGCGCCGAAACCGGCTCGTCCGCCACCACCACCTTGGCGTCGCCGGCAAAGGCGCGCGCCACGCCGATGCGCTGCTTCTGGCCGCCCGAAAGCTGGCGCGGCTTTCGGGTCTCGAACGCACGCGGCAGTTTCACCAGGTCCATCAGTTCCAGCATGCGCTGGCGCCGCTCGGCCGGATTGTTGCCGACGTGGAATTTTTCCAGCGTGCGGATGATCTGCGAGCCGACCGAATGGCTGGGGTTCAGCGTATCGAACGGGTTCTGGAATACCATCTGGATGGACGACACCGTATCGACGCTGCGGTTCTCGACGCCCGTGGACTGGATTTCCTTGCCGTCCAGCGTCACGCTGCCGGAACTGGCCGTTTCAAGACCGAGCAACACCTTGGCCAGCGTCGATTTTCCGCAGCCGGACTCGCCGACGATAGCGACGGTTTCGGACTCGCGCGCCGTGAACGAGATCGTCTCATTGGCCTTGACGACGCGGCCGTCGCTGCCGCCGAACACCTCGTTGCCGCCGACCTTGTAGTATTTGCGCAGATCTTCGATCTTCAGCACCGGCGCGCCGGGCACGATCTTTTCCGTGACCTTCTGCGCGCCGGGCGGCAGTTCATCCCAGTCGATCTCGTTGAAACGCACGCAGCGCGAAAAATGCCCCTCATGCCCTTCGACCGGAATCATCGGAATTTCGGCGGCGTTGCACAGCCCTTCCACGAAATGGTGGCAGCGCGGCCCGAAATTGCAGCCTTTCGGGCGCTCATGCGGCAGCGGCAACTGGCCGGGAATGGCGATCAGCGGTCGTGAATTCTTGTCGGCGCCGGGCAGCGGGATCGAACGGAACAACCCCTGCGTATAGGGGTGGCGCATGCGGTCGAACACGTCCTTGATCTTGCCGGTTTCCACCGCTTCGCCCGAATACATCACGGTGATGCGGTCGCAGGTCTCCAAGATGAGGCCGAGATTATGCGACACGAAGATCATCGACGTGCCGAATTTTTCGCCGAGCCCCTTCACCAGTTCGACGATGCCGGCTTCGACCGTGACGTCGAGCGCGGTGGTCGGCTCGTCAAGAAGCAGCAGCGCCGGCTTGGAAAGCAGCGCCATCGCAATGACGATGCGCTGCTGCTGGCCACCGGAAAGCTGGTGCGGATAGGAGCGCATCATGCGTTCGGCATCCGGCAACCGCACCGACCGCACCATCTCCAGTGCCCGTTTATAGGCCTCGTCTTTCGAAACCTTGTCGTGGATCAGCGGCACTTCCATCAATTGCTGGCCGACCTTCATGGCCGGGTTGAGCGACGCCATCGGCTCCTGGTAGATCATGGCGATCTTGTTGCCGCGGATGGAGCGCAGCTCCTCCTCGGTCAGTTCGCCCATGTCCTTGCCCTGGAACTTGATGCGCCCGCCGACGATCTTTCCGATGTTGGACAGGTCGCGCATGATGCCGAGCGACACGGTCGACTTGCCGCAGCCGCTCTCGCCGACGATGCCCATGGCCTCGCCGGGCATGACCGTGCAGGAAAAGTCCATCACCGCCGGAATTTCGCCGGCGCGGGTGAAAAACGAGATCGACAGATTCTCGATCTCGATGATCGGTTCGGCGTCTTTTTCGATGTGCGTGGCTTTGACGGCTTCGTTCATCGGATCGACCTCAATCTTTCATCGATTGCTCACGCAGCGCGTCGGCAAGCAGGTTCAGGCCGAGCACGAACGACATCAGCGCGATTGTCGGCGGCAATGCCGGATGGATGAACTGCCGCAACAGCCGGCTGGCATCCTTGATCGCCGTGCCCCAGTCCGGGCTCTCGGGTGCAAGGCCGAGGCCGAAATAACCCAACGTGCCAAGCAGGATCGTGGTGTAGCCGATGCGCAGGCAGGCATCCACGATCAGCGGCCCCCGCGCATTGGGCAGGATTTCCCACAGCATGATGTACCATGGGGATTCACCGCGCGTCTGCGCCGCCGCCACATAGTCGCGCGTCTTGATGTCCATGACCAGCCCCCGCACGATGCGGAACACACCGGGCGACGAGGCAAACACCACCGCCACGAAGATGTTGAGCTGGTTCGGCGCCATCTTGATGAGCCCCAGCGGATCGGCGTTGAACACGAGGCCGGCATAGACCCAACCGCCTATCACCAGCGTCAGGCCCATGAGGGTATAGATGCGGTCCGGCCGGTTCTTGAAGCGCGTCCAGAACAGCACGCTAAAGAAGATGATCGGGAACAGGAAGAACACGCCGGCCATGCCGTAGGGAATTGGCGTATCCATGATGCCCGGTGTGACCAGCAGGTAGAAAAGCAGGATGACCGGGAAAGCCAGCACGAGGTTGGCGAGGAACGACAGCACCGTGTCGATCTTGCCGCCGAAATAGCCCGCAGGCAGGCCGAGCGTGATGCCCACCATCAGCGCGAAACCGGTCGCCGCCGGTGCGATGATCAGCACGATCTGGCTACCATAGACCATGCGCGAGAAGATGTCTCGGGCGAGCTTGTCACCGCCGAACAGATAGACAAGACCCGATTTCGGTTCGATTGCACCCGGCAGAACATCCTTCATGGCCGGAACCTGTGCCAGCGGATTAAACGGCGCAATGGTCGAAGAAAAGAGCGCCGTGAACAGCCAGAACAGACAGATGCCGACGCCGACGACGCCGACGGCGCTGTCGAACAACTGGCCGTAAAGGCCGAGCTTGTGTTTGAAAATAATGCTCGCACCCATGACGATGGCGAGCGCCAGCCATACCGGCCAGAAGCGCTCCAGCACGCCAAGGATTACCTGAAAGGCATCGATGTAGGTCACCTGCATCGGCCGTTCCCCCTACTGAACCCGGATACGCGGATTGAGATATGCATAACCGACGTCTGAAATGAGCTGCGTGATCAAGACGATGAACACAGAGACCAGCGAACAGCCGAGCAGAAGCTCGATGTCGTTATTGCCAGCCGCCTCGACCAGAATGTAGCCGAACCCCTGATAGCGGAACATGACCTCGACGATGACGACGCCGGTGAGCAGCCAGGGAAATTGCAGCATGATGACGGTGAAAGGCGCAATCAGCGCGTTGCGCAGCGCGTGCTTCATGACCACGCTTCTGAAACTCAGGCCCTTGAGGCGCGCGGTGCGGATATATTGCTGCGTCATCACCTCGACCATCGAGGCGCGCGTCATGCGCGCGATATAGCCGATGCCGTAGATCGCCAGCGTGAGGACCGGCAGCGTGAAATTGTAGAAGGTGATGCCGTCGAAGGTAGCGCTAGCGGCGGAACCGTTGAACCAGCCGAGCCATGTCGCGAAGATGACGGTGAAGATGACGCCGGAAACATATTCGGGCGTCGCCGTCGAGGCGATGGAGGCCACCGACAACACCCGGTCGGTTCGCGAGCCCTCGCGCATTCCGGCCAATATGCCGATCAAGAGCGATACCGGCACCATAACCAGAAGCACGAAGAACATCAGGATGCCGGTGGCCTCGAGCGCCGGAAACAGCTTGGCGGAAACCGTGGTCCTGAACTTGGTCGAGCAACCGAAATCGCCCTCCAGCACGCCAGACAGCTTGGGCGTGAGCGATTCGTCGCAATAATTGAAACGCGGCTGCGCCTCGCCCGTCTCGCTTCGGCCGGGCTGTTTCGGCCACACCCCGATCCACTGGGCATATTGCTTCAGGAACGGCTCGCGGTAGCCATTGCGAACCAGCCAACTGTCGACCTCGACTTGGGTGGCGCGACTGTTGGTCTGCGCCAGGGCAAGCTTCTTCAGGTTGGGTTCGAGATTGACGAGATAGAAGACGACGAGCGTCAAGCAAATCATGGTGAAGACCATGGTCGCCATCCGCCGGGCTATGAACGATATCACCTAGGCCCCTCCTCGAGGCTTGGGGTTGAGTCGTTTGAACGCCGGGTCCGGTTGGGCCGCATATACGCTCTAAACTTGATGACCATCGAACTGAAGGCCGAATGCCGGTGTTCGGCTCGATGCTCTGCAAAATGTTCCCGTTATGGGGGAAGCCGCAAAGGCTCCCCCTATTTTCTTGGCCTGATAATATCAGGCGTTCGGATCGATCCAGGTCCGTTCGTAATTGTCTTCCATCGTGGGATGCATCGGGTTGTTCTTCACCTGCTTCGTCGAGTGGTTGAAGAGCGACAGCCAGAACGGCTGGATGATGACACCCGAATCCTGAAGGATTTGCTCGATTTCCTTCATGTTTTCCTTACGCTTTTCCGGGTCGGCAATGGCGAGCGCTTCGTTCAGCTTCTTGTCGAATTCGGGATTCGCGTAAGCCGATTCATTCCAGGACGAGCCCGTCGTGTAGCCAAGTGACAGCACCTGAACGCCGAGCGGGCGCATGTTCCAGTTGGTGGTCGAATAAGGATATTTCGTCCAGTCATTCCAGAACGTCGCGCCTGGCAGCACGGTACGCTTGACCTTGAAACCGGCCTCTCGAAGCTGGGCCGCGATCGCATCGCCGGTGTTCTTGTGCCAGTCCTCGTCGACCGTGATCAGTTCGTGCTCGAAGTCCATCTGGCCGGCTTCGGTCATCAGTTTCTTGGCGCCTTCGATATCGCGGCTCTTCTTAGGAAGCTCGTAATATTCGGGATGGATCGGGCAGACGTGGTGGTTCTCGCCGACGGAGCCGTAATTGTTGTAGCCGAGTTGCAGCACGGTGGCGTTGTCGACAGCCATCTGCAGGGCGTTGCGTACCTTCTGGTCGTCGTAAGGCTTGTGGCCGATATTGGTGCGGCAGGTGATGGTGGTGGCTGTCTTGGATTCCGACTTCACCAGCCCCATGTCGTCGAGGATCGTCACATAATCCGCCATGGTCTGGTGGACAGTGTCGATCTCACGCGATTCAAAGGCGCTGACCGTCGCCGACGGGTCGGTGCCGTAGTCGATGAATTCGACGCCGTCGAGATGGGCCTCGCCACCCCACCATTTGCCGTTCTCGCGCCGCTTGACGACGACCCTCGAGCCGACATCGTAGGACACAAGCTCGAACGCCCCCGTCCCGATCGGGTTTTTAACGATATCGGAGCCGTCTTTCTCGTAATTCCGATGCAGGACGAGGCCCGGATAGTCGGCGAAATTGGGGATGATCGAAATGTCGGAGGTCGGCAGCTTCAGCTTGACGGTGTGATCGTCGACCTTGGTGATGGCGCCCTCGGCCGCCTTGCCGGTCTTGGCATCGACCATGCCGCCCATGCGGGCCGCCATGGAATTGCCTTCCGCCGCCTTGTCGCACCAGCGGATGAGGTTGAACATGACGTCGTCGGCGTTGAAGTCGTCGCCATTGTTCCACTTCACGTCCTTGCGCACATGCAGCGTGTATTCGGTGGCGTCGTCGTTCACGTCCCAGCTTTCGAGCAGCATCGGCTCGAAGGTGAATTGCGGCGTGTACTTGACCAGCGGCTCCAGGAAGGTGCGCGTGCAGTTGGCCAGTTCCGACCAGTCGTAGCTGCGCGGGTCCTTCTGCGCCTTGACCGGCATCGAGCAGCGCAGCACGCCGCCCTTGACCGGCGTTTCCTCGGCATGGGCAGGCGTCGGCGCGGCAAGGCCGATCATGCCATAGGCCATCGCGGTCGAGGCCCCCATGACGCTGGCGATGGCCAGGAATTCGCGACGGTCCATCTCACCCGCCTTGGCACTCTCGGCCAGCTTTTCGACCACGTCCGGAACACGATCGCCGTTACTCGTATACGATGTCATCAAACTCTCCCGTTGTTTGGCTTTCCGCCTTTTAGCATTCCGCATCCGGCAGCCGATGTCAAAAACCGCCGAACTTGAGAAGGTACGAAAATGTGCAACGCCATAGCCCACGCGGTTTGCGTGATTGCGACAAACTTGACGTAAAATTGCTATTGCCGACGGTTTCCTTACGAATCGCCTGCACAATTAAAGTGAGACAATCGCGTGTTCCGTCCTAGCAACGGCCAATGAGAGCCACGAACGCTGTCAGTATTCGTGCTCGTAGAAAATTCCGCCCTTGGCTTCGCCGGCATCGGAAGCCTCGCCGCGCAGCTTGATGCCCTTGCCGACATCGAGGTCGATACGCGCTTTTCCGGAACCCGGCTTCTCGCCCTTCTGAAGCGACAGATAGGTGCGGTCGTTCAGGTATTTGCCGGCGGTAACGGCGGTGCCGCCCTTTTCGTCGGTGATCACGTCGAGATCGTCGACGCCGAGTGCGTTGCGCAAGTTCTGCAACAGCGAGGTCGAGCCGCCGACGCCCGCCAATTGGCCCGCGGCTTCGGCCAGCTGGGCAATCTGCAACGGCGACAGGTTGGACATGGAGCGGCCGAATATGAGTTGCGCCAGCACCTCGTCCTCAGGCAGTGCCGGCACGGAGGAGAAGGTGAATTTCGGATTGGTCGCCTCGCCGGACACCGTGATCGTCACCGTCGCATCGCTGGTGGTCGATTGCGCGGTGAGATTGATATACGGCACCAGCGATCCGGAGAAGGTGAGCGTGCCCTCCGTGAAAGTCAGGCGCTTGCCTAGAATTTCAAGCCGGCCGCGCCGCAAGGTGAAGGCTCCCACCGCCTGCGGCGACGAGGTCGGGCCGGTCAGCCGAAGCGAGCCGCCCAGTTCGGCATCGACCCCCCTGCCCTGGATAAAGATCTGGCTCGGCGCATTGACCGTGATGTCGAGCATCAGCTTGCCGCCGCCGCCGCTGCCGGCACTTGGCGGATGCAGCGCCTGCTCCTGTTCGCGCACGGCGACCGGCGCGTTCTTGTGCTTGACGTCAAGCGCCGCCAGCGAGCCCGGCAATTTCTCCGGCACGGTAATCACCGTCTTGGCGAGATTGACGGTGCCGGCAATCACCGGAGCCGAAGCGAGCGGCCCTTTCACGGTCAGGTCGCCGCCGAGATTGGCGGTAACGACGCGTCCGTCCGTATAGCGTCCATCGGTCAGCTTGATGGAAAGGTCGGCCGGGAAACCCTGCGCCGCATCCGTCCCGACGGTGCCGCTGACGGCCAGGCTGCCGCGCGTCGACAGGGTGCCCGTCAACCGGTTGATGCGGGCGACGCCGTCGACGATGGCGACATCGAGTGCGATGTCGTTGACGGCAAGACCGGAACCGGCATCTATGAAGCGCGCACCCGAAGACGTCACCGTGCCGCCAATCACCGGCTTGGTCGCCGGGCCGCGAACCTGCACATTGACGTTGGCGGTTCCTGTCAGCGACAGCCCTTGCTGGGCCAGCGTCTTCGCCAGGAAGGCAAACGGAACCGGACCGGCAAAATCCAGGGCGAGTTGGGGCGTGCCGGCAAGCCCGACCGTACCGCCGCCCTTCAGCGCCAGGCCGGACCCTTCGCTGATGGTGGAATTGAAGGTCAGTTTCTTTGCCGCGAAATTGCCGGTGGCAACGACGCCGATGCCGCCGAATCCGGCGCCGCGCGTTTGCGAGGTCTGCACGCTGGAAGCGTCGAGGTCGAAGGCAACGGCCGGATCGGCGGGCGCGCCGGTCACCTTGACGCTGCCGGAAGCCAAACCGGCGGCATCGAGGCCGGGCGAGAACCCATTGGCCAGCGACAGCGGCACTTTCGCCAATGCGACATTGAGGTCGAGCGCCTGCCCGACCGTGCCCGAAACCGTAGCCGTGCCGCCTCCGAGGCTGAGCGCCAGCTTTTCGATGGTCGTGATACCATTGGCGATGGCGATGCTCGACGGCCCTGCTATCGCCGCCTTGATGCCACGCATCGCTGCCTCACCCGAGGCAAGCTCGATCACCGTCTTGCCGTCCGCGACTTTCACGCGGCCGGCGGCCTTGGCCGGAATGTCCTTGACCGTCGCTCTGCCGGAAAACCCGGTCCATTCTCCGTCGCGCTTCAGGTCGACGGCGATGCCGCTGATGACGGTGCCGCCGGAATTCACGCCATCTGCACGTATCTTGCCCGAAATCGCCGGCGCCTTGAGATAGTCGGCAACCAGCGCGTTGATGGAAACATTTTTTGCCGAAAGATCGCCGCGCGTGATCTTGGCCGTATTGGCGTCAATCATGACTTGCGGCGTGCCGCCTTCCTTCGAGAAGCGGATGGTACCCTTGACGTCGCCCTCGGCCTTTTCCAGCGCCAGCGCAGCCAGCGGCCCGATATCCGGCAGGTCGAGCGAGACGGTGCCCTCGGGTACAAACGCTTCGTCCAGCGCCAAATCGCCCGAAATCTTGTTCGGCCCGAGCGACAGCGAAAGCCCGTTGATCGAACGCTGGCCGTTCGCCGTCGTCAATGCGGCGCTGCCTGCCAGCACCTGCCCCGCCACATTGCCGGCCAGCGAAACGTTGGCGGCCGGATTTTCCATATCGGCCTTGCCGCCAGCGGAAAACTTCAGCCCGGTGATCTCGCGATCCGCGACGACGAGCCGGTCGCTGGAAACGCTCAGCGAAACGTCCGGCATCGCCAGTGTGCCCTTGGCGGCAAGCGCGAAGCCGACCGCGCCTTTGGCCTGCGGCGACAGCAGCGAAATATCGGCAAGCCCGCCCTTCAGGTCGGCGGTAATTTCGCCATCGACCAGGCTGGCATTACCCTTCGCCGATACCGCACCGGACGCCAGATCGAGAGAATTGGCGGTGACATTGCCGTTGGTGTCACGCTTCAGGGATACCGACAGTACGGTGCGCTCGCCAAGCACCGGCCGCGCGGCGGCAGGCAGCGCAGCCGACGCCGCATCGGCCTTGACGTTGATTTCAATGGAACCGTCCGCAAGCGACACATGCCCATCGAAAACGCCCTTCAGCGCATCGCTGATGATCGAGCCGCTGTCCACGGTAATCGTGTCCTTCGAGAGCGAGCCTGCGACCTTGGCAACGATCTTGCCCGCGATCAGCGGCGCAACCGTTGGATTGTCCAGCCCCAGCCTGTCGGCGCTGACCGTGCCCGAGATCGGCCCGGTGCGGCTTTCCACGTCAAAGACATCGGAATGCAGCGCAAGCTGGATATTGTCGACCTTGGTGATATTCGTGCTGACCTTGGCGAGCGACGCGGAAACGTCGATCGTCGGCGCGCGTCCTTCACCGAAAGCCCGAAGCGTCGCCGATTTCAGTTCGAGGTCGATCGGGCTTTCCTCACTGCCGAGCGACAGCGGCAAGGTCGGACCTGCCGACTTGAACTCGAGCGCGAAGTCGCTGGCTCCAGCCGGATTGATCGTGCCCTTTGCGGTTGCGCGCAAGGCGTCGCTGTTCACTTGCCCATGCTCGATTTCGATGCCGCCCGTCGTCGTCGCGGTTCCGGCAACGTCGAACATGACCTTGCCGGCCAGCAGCGGTTTCAGCCGCGCCGGTACAAAGCGTGAAAAATCGCCGTCGCCGCTTGCCTCGATGCGGTTGCCCTTGTCGGTCAACTGGTGACGCCCCGAAAGCTGCGTGACGACCTGACCGTCCACGGAAAAACTGCCTTTGCCGTTCCAGTCGGCCAGCGGCCCATTGCCGGAAATGGCGATATCGACTGGCGGCGCGTCCGGCAACTTCAAAAGGTTTGCGATGATGCCGCCCGCCGGTTCCGACGCTTTCACGTCGAGATCGAGCTTGTTGTCGGTCGGCGAAAAATGCACGGAGGCGTCGACCACGCCTTGCTTGCCGTCGCCGCGGGCGATGTTCAAAACGGCATTGATGTCCAGCGGCGAGGCTTCCGCGTGGAGCGAGCCCTTGGCCGCGAGTTCGGCAATCCCCGTGCCGGCAAGCGCTTGCCCGAGCGCTATTTCCGGCAGATCGATCTTGTCGATGTCGATGGATACCGGCAGCGTCGCACCGCTGCTGCTGTTTTTCGGTTCCGCGCTCGGATCGGACACCGGCAGCCGCGCCAGTTCGATGCGTCCGGCGGCCACGCGCTCGGCGCTGAACCGCTTTGACAGCAGCGCCAGCGGCGACCAGTCGACGGCGACCTTGCGCAGCACCAGCCACGGCCCCTGGCTGTCTTCCAGCACGACATGATCGATGGTCAAATTGCCCGACCACAGGCCGTCGATGCCGCCGACCGTAAGCTTGCTGGTGTCCGAAGACGCCATGGTCGAGATCAGGCTGGCCAGATTGTCGCGCCCGCGTTCCGTCTTGGTCAAGACGACGAGCGCGCCGATGCCAGCGGCCACTATGACAAGCAGCGTATAGACGGCAATGCGCAGGATACGTTTGAACAACTTCATCAATCAGAAGGCCTGGCCGATGCCGGCATAGATGCCGAAGCGCGGGTCGCTTTCATCGCGGTTGAGCGGCACCGCCGCATCCACGCGCAACGGCCCGAACGGCGTTATGTAGCGCAGGCCGATGCCGGCGCCGACCTTCACATCCTTGAAATCCGGGAACTGTTCCACCGACACGGATCCTGCGTCCACGAAGGGTACGATGCCGATCGTGTCGGTGACCTGATAGCGCATCTCGACCGAGGTTTCGAACCAGGAAAGCCCGCCAATGGGCTGGCCGTCACTTGGTCCGCCGTGGACCTTCGGGCCGATGCCCTGGTAGGAATAGCCGCGCACCGAACCGCCGCCGCCTGCATAAAAGCGCCGGTCGGCCGGCACGTCCTGCAAGTCCGCGCCAACGATCGAGCCAAGCGCCACGCGTCCGGCCGCGATGAAGGTGCCGGCACTGTCGAGCGCCTGATAGGCCGAGCCTTCAGCCTTCAGTTTTACGAAGGTCGCGCCGTTGAGCAAATCATAGCTCGGCTCCACATAAGCCAATGCCCTGAACCCCTTGGTCGGATTCAGCTTGTTGTCGCGGTTGTCGAAGACATATTGCAGCGGGATAGAAGCGATCAGATAGGTGTGCTTGCCGAAACTGTCGGTGATTTTCGAATAGTCCAGCGACAGTTCCGCCGACACTTGCTGCTTGGACGTAAGCTCGTAGGAAACGCCAAAGCCGCCCTTGGTCGAAAACCGGTCATAGGCATCCGGGTGCTCATAGACGGTCTTGAGATCGGCGAAGAATTTCGAGGCCGGACCGATCACGCCCGGCTTCTCGAACATGATGCCGGCATTGTAGTTGAGCTGGCCGATGTCGTTGGAGCCGATACCGCTGATCGAACCGTCGATGCGCAGCTTTTCGGCGTGGCCGAACAAATTGCGATGGCCCCAATAGCCTTCGACGCCGAGCCCTTCGGTGTTGGACACCGTACCCCCGATGCCGAGATAGCGGAATTTGCGTTCGCTTACCTGCACGCCGATCGGGATGTTGCCGGCCGCGTCCAGTCTATCGGCTTCCTTCAGCGTGACGCTGTTGAAAACCTCCAGTCCGAGCAGGCGGTCGCGCGCCTCGTCGATCTCCTTGGGCGAATATTGGCGGCCGGGCTTCAAGCCGGTCATGTAGGCGGTGAAGTCGCGGTCGACGGCTTCCGTCCCCTCCACCGTGGTTTCGCCATAACCGGCGACCGGCCCGGCTGAAACCGCCATGGTTACGTCCAGCGTCGAGGTCGCGTGGTCGGCGACAATCTCGCGGCCCGTCACCTGGGCAAGCGGCCTGCCCTCTTCCTTCAACGCCCGCACGATCCTGGCCTCGGCCTTGAGCACGGCGCCCGAACTCGCATCGCCACCGGAAATCAGGCCGTAATCGGCTCCCATAAGCCCGGCGGCATCGCCCTCGAGGTGGATATTGCCCAGCGTGAATTTCGGCCCCGGCTGGACGGTGATGCTGACTGGAACAGGCTGGGACCCGGAAAATTCGGCGTCCGGCGGCAAATCCTCCAGCTTCCTGCCGGCGATGGCGATATCGACGACGCCTTCGTAATACGCATTGGCATAAAGGGCGGCGACCAGTTGTTCGCGGTCGCCTCTCGCCTTGGTCATCAATCCGAGCGATCCGGCGACCGGGCGTTCCTCGTCGTTCTTCAAGGCAGAGGCGTTTTCAAGCGCCTTTTGCAGATCCTTGTCCGCGCCCGGCGCATCGACGGTAACCGAATAGCGCAGCGGATCGACGATTTCGGCATCTTCCTTGTCGGAGGCCGAATCCCACAGTTTTAAGCCAAACAGTTCGAAGGCCGCGCTTGGCCGGCTATCGGCCAGGATGAAAGTAGAGCCCAGCAGCGCGCAAAACAGAGCACGCGAAAGCGGGCGGTGGTGCACCGCGCCTCGCTTTGCCCGTCTGCTTCTCGTTTGCATTGCCAGACCCTAACGGCAAAACCTAAAATTGAAATGAAAGTCTGAACTGCCCGTAAAGGAGCCGCATTCCAATTGTCCTAAAGTGCCGGGGGTTGAAACTCACACATTCTTGCAGGCCTGCAAGAAAACGTGACCCATCCCTTGAGGCAGGGTAGCCGTAGCGGCCAACGGCCGTAAAGGAAAGTGCGGGCATGCCGGCTGCGCCAGCCCGCCTGTGTTGACAAGCGCGGTTATATTGACAAGCGCGGCTGAAGCCTGAACATGGATCGGCAACGACTGGAGGGGTATCATGGCAATGCGTGCGGCTCGTTGGTTCTCGGTTCTTGCCCTGCTGCTGGTAGGCTTTGCGGGGATCGCCCAGGCCGCCGAAGTCCGGCGCGTCGTCACCACGGAAAACTCCGACTATTTCGGTTTTGATCTCCGATCCTCGCAAAACGTTACCCTCGACCAGTGCAAGACCGAGTGCCTCGGCGACACTTCCTGCCGCGCCTTCACCTATAACAACAAGGCGAAATGGTGCTTCCTCAAGTCCGATTTCAACGGCCTTAAACCCTTCAACGGCGCTACCGCCGGCAAGGTGGTTTCGCTGGACACGGACCCCGACATCGGCGCGCCGCCGGCGCTTTCCTTCTTCCCCGCCTGGATGGCCGACCAGGCGGGGCAATACCGCAACACCCTGACCGGCCCCGGCTACGACAAGCCCCTGGACGGCCTGAGCGCCTTGCGTGACGCCGCCGAGCAGGCAGCGCTTACCGGCGATCACCGCACCGCCATGCAGAAATACGAGGCGGCAGCCTCCGTCATGCCGGCAGACGGCATGGTCTGGCTGGAACTGGCGCGCGAAACGCTGGCCGTTGCGCCCGCGAACAGTTCCGATTCCTCCACGCTCGCCGCGAACGCCACCTCGGCCGCCTTCAACGCCTACGGACTGCTGCGCACCACCGCCACCCGCGCCGATGCGCTTGCGGTTCTGGCGCAAGGACTGGACAGGCGCGACCTCTACCGGCCGGCGCTGCAAGCCTATGAAGCAAGCCTGTCGCTCGTCGGTTCGCAGGCCGTGCTCGCCGCCTATAACGACCTCAAGGCGCGCAAAGGCTTCCGCATCGTCGATCATTCGGTCGATGCCGACACCAGCGCGCCGCGCATCTGCGCGCAATTCTCCGAGGAGCTGGTCAAGACCGGCATCGACTATGCTCAGTTCGTCACCGTCGACGGCGCGGCCCCCAAGGGCATCGAAGCCAAGGACAAGCAGATCTGTGTCGAGGGCCTCGAACATGGGCACCACTACGACGTCGCCTTCCGCGCCGGCCTGCCGGCGGCCATCGGCGAGGTCATCGCCGCGCCCACGGTGCTGTCGATCTACGTGCAGGACCGCGCTCCTTCCGCTCGCTTCACTGGCGACAGTTTCGTTTTGCCGGCCGGCGCGCGCCGTGGCATCCCGCTCGTCAGCGTCAACATGAACGCCGCCCGGATGAAGCTGTTCCGCATCGGCGACCGCGCCCTCGCCCAGCTTCTGTCCGGCTACCAGTTCCTGCGCCAGCTCGACGGCTACGATATGGACTCGATTTCCAGCCAGATGGGCGCGCCGGTCTGGGAAGGCCAGCTGGACATTGCCGGCGAACTCAACAAGGAAGTCACCACCTCGTTTCCCGTGGACGAAGCGCTGCCGCAGCGCAAGCCCGGCGTCTACGTGCTGACCGCGCAGCCGCTGAACGACCGCAGCGAGAACTACGATTCGCGCGCCACGCAATGGTTCGTCGTCTCCGATATCGGCCTCACCACCTATACCGGCCAGGACGGCCTCAATGTCTTCGCCCGCTCGCTTTCCACAGCCAAGCCGATTACCGGCGCGGAACTGACGCTGCTGGCCAAGAACAATGAAATCCTCGGCACCGCGACGACCGACGCTGACGGCCGCGTCACCTTCAATCCCGGCCTGACGCGGGGCGAAGGCGGGCAGGTTCCGGCTGTGCTGATGGCCAAGCAGGGCGATCAGGATTTCGTCTTCCTCGACATGAGCCGTGCCGGCTTCGACCTGTCCGACCGTGGCGTCGAAGGCCGCGCCGCACCCGGCGCGCTCGACGTCTATGCGTGGACCGAGCGCGGCATCTACCGCGTCGGCGAGACCGTGCATGTCGCAGCCCTTGCCCGCGACGCATCGGCAACGGCCGTCGAAAAATTGCCGCTGACCTTCATCTTCACCCGGCCCGACGGGGTCGAGGACCGCCGCATCGTCAGCGACGGCGTCTCCGCCGGCGGCCACGCCGTCGACCTGCCGCTCGCCGCCAACGCCATGCGCGGCACCTGGACAGTAGCGCTCTATACCGATCCCAAGCAGCCTGCCGTCGCCAGCCAGATGTTCCTGGTGGACGATTTCGTGCCGGACCGCATCGAGTTCGACCTCACCTCGGATAAAAAGGAAATGGCGCAGGGCGAGACGGCCAACGTCACCGTCGACGGCCGCTTTCTCTATGGCGCGCCCGCTGCCGGGCTGGCGCTGGAAGGCGAACTGACGCTGTCCACCACGCGCGACTGGGCCCGCTACAAGGGCTTTGCCTTCGGCCTCGCCGACGAACAGGCGGCGGAAGCAACGGTGACGCCCTTTGCCGACCTGCCGGTGGTCGGCGACGACGGCAAGGCGAACTTCCCGGTTTCCGTCGACCAGCTTCCGGCAACGACCAAGCTGGTCAACGCCAAAGTGACGGTGCGCATGCGCGAGAGCGGTGGTCGCGCCGTCGAACGCTCGCTCGACATCGGCATCCGCCCGCAAGGCCAGATGATCGGTATCCGCCCGGATTTTTCCGGCGATGAAGTCCCGCAGGGCGGCACCGCCAAATTCAGCCTGATCGCCGTCGACCAGAATGGCGACCGCGAGGCGCTGAAGGGCACGAACTGGTCGCTGGTCAAGGTCGAGCGCAATTATCAATGGTATCGCAGCGGCGGTTCCTGGCGCTACGAGGCGGTGGAGTTCACCAAGGCCGCGGCCAACGGCGCGATAGATATCGGCGCTGATGGCGATGCAACGGTGTCGCTGCCGGTCGACTGGGGCCGCTACCGGCTGGAAGTCGAAACGGCCGACCCCGAAGGTCCCGCCACCAGCTATGAGTTCGACGCCGGCTGGTATGTCAGCGCCTCCTCGACCGAAACGCCGGACGGACTGGAAATCGCACTCGACAAGGACAGCTACACGGCCGGCGACGTCGCCAAGCTGAAAATATCGCCGCATTTTTCCGGCGAACTGCTGGTCGCCATCGGCGCCGACAAGCTGCTGAAGACCATAACCGCCACCGTCCCCGAAGGCGGCGCGACCATCGACGTGCCGGTGGGCGAGGACTGGGGTGCCGGCGCTTATGTCACCGCCACGCTCTACCGGCCGGGCGACGCGCAGGAATCGCGCATGCCGACGCGCGCCATCGGCGTCAAATGGCTGAAGGTCGATCCGGCCGACAAGAAACTGGCGGTAACGCTTTCGCCGCCGGAAAAGACAGTGCCGAGGCAGACCCTGTCCGTTCCGGTCGCGGTCGCCGGCGTCCAGCCGGGCACGCAGGCCTATGTGACGGTCGCGGCCGTCGATGTCGGCATCCTCAACCTCACCAACTACAAGGCTCCCGACCCGGAAAACTGGTTCTTCGGCCAGCGCATGCTGGGGCTTGAATTGCGCGACCTCTACGGCCTTTTGATCGACGGATCGCTCGGCACCACCGGCAAGCTGCGCACCGGCGGCGACGGCGCCAACATGCAGGCGCAGGGCGAGCCGCCGACCGAAAAGCTGGTCGCCTTCTTCTCCGGCGTGGTGGAACTCGACGCCGAGGGCAAGGCGATTGTCGATTTCGACATCCCGCAATTCAACGGCACAGTTCGCTTAATGGCCGTCGCCTGGACCAGGGATGCGGTCGGTCACGCCGTGTCCGACGTGATCGTGCGCGATCCCGTCGTCATCACCACCGGCTTGCCGCGCTTCCTGGCTCCCGGCGATGCCGCCACCATGCGGCTCGATGTCGCCAATACGGATGGACCGGACGGCGACTACGCGCTCGCAATCGACTCGACCGGCGGCCTTTCCATCGGCGACGACGGCGTCCCGGCAAAGCTGTCGCTGGCCGGCGGCAAGCGCCAATCCATCACCGTGCCGCTGATCGCGGTCACGGCGGGCGACGCCTCGATCACCGTCAGGCTCGCCAACGATAGCGGCACCAGCGTCGAGCAGACGCTAGTTCTGCCGATCCGGCCGGCGCAACTGCCGGTCACCACGCGCATGATCGTCGACCTGAAGCCCAATGGCGGCGCGCTGCGCATCGACAGGGAACTGCTGGCGGCAAGCCTGCTCGACGGCGCTTCCGTCAGCGTCGGTGTTTCGCAGGCCGCCGCCTTCGACGTGCCTTCGCTCTTGATGACGCTCGACCGTTATCCCTATGGCTGCTCGGAGCAGACGACCAGCCGCGCCTTGCCGCTGCTTTACCTCAACGAAATGGCGGCCGGCGTAGGCATGGCCGAGGATGCCGACGTCGCCAAGCGCATTCAGGACGCCATCTACAAGGTGCTGAACAACCAGGGCTCCAGCGGCAGTTTTGGCATGTGGGGACCGGGCGAAGGCGATCTGTGGCTGGACTCCTACGTCGCCGACTTCATGACGCGGGCACGCGAACAGAAATACGACGTGCCCGAAAGCGCCATGAACCGGTCGCTCGCCAATCTCCAGAACGCACTCGGCTACGATCAGGACGTCAAGAGCCGCGGCAGCGCCATCGCCTACGCGCTCTATGTGCTGGCCCGCAACAAGAAAGCCTCCATCGGCGATCTGCGCTACTATGCCGATACCAAGCTTGAAGATTTTTCGAGCCCGATGGCGGTGGCGCAACTGGGCGCGGCGCTTGCGCTTTACGGCGACACCCAGCGCTCGGAATCGACTTTCAATGCAGCGCTGCGGCTGGCGCAGGCATCGACCGACTATGACTGGTATCGCTCCGACTACGGCTCGGCATTGCGCGATGGCGCAGCCATGCTGTCGCTGGCCGCCGAAACCAGGCCGGTGCCGGCCATCGTTCCCCAACTGGTCAAGCTGGTCACCAAGGAGCGCGCGCAAAAGCGCTGGACCAGCACGCAGGACGAAGCCTGGATGCTTCTGGCGGCGCGCGCGTTGAAATCGGGCAATGATTCGATCGCGCTGACCGTCAACGGCGCGCCGCATAGCGGCGCCTATTCGAGCGAGATCGCCGGCAGCGATCTGGTCGAAAGCCCGCTGACCATCGCCAATACCGGCAAGACCGCCCTGCAGGCGGTCGTCACCACGATTGCCGCACCCGCGCAGCCGCTACCGGCCGGCGGCGACGGCTTTACCATCGCGCGCACCTACTACACGCTCGACGGCAACGAGGCCAACGTCACCGAAGCCACCCAGAACGAGCGCTACGTGGTCGTGCTCAAGGTCGATGAATTGAATAGTTGGCCGTCGCGCCTGCTGGTCACCGACCTGTTGCCGGCCGGCTTCGAGATCGACAATCCAAGCCTGGTTTCCAGCGCGCAACTGTCGAATTTCTCATGGCTGGCGCAAACCGAGACGGCGCATCTCGAATTCCGCAACGACCGTTTCGTGGCGGCCTTCGATCCAAATGGCAGCGGCAGCAACCGTTCGATCATGCTGGCCTATGTCGTGCGCGCGGTGACGCCCGGCGTCTACGCGCATCCGGCAGCGGTGGTCGAGGACATGTACCGTCCGCAATTTTCGGCCCGCACTTCTACTGGCATGATGGAGGTGAAGGAGCCGTAGGGGCAAGGACCATGCGCTTCATTACCCAGGCCAAGCGCCTACCTCTCCCTAATTGTAAGGCAGGTCGATGACCCACCTTCGCAAATTCGCCATGGGCATCGCAGCAACCGCCGCCTGCTTCGCGCTCGCAATCCTCGCTCTCCTCCAACTCGACCGCGCCTTCCCGCCTCCTTTACCCGATAAACCCCTCGTCTCCGCTGAAGTGCTCGACCGCGACGGCGAACTCCTGCGCGCCTTCACCACGCCGGACGGCTACTGGCGGCTGAAGACCGGCCTCGATCAGGTCGACAAGGGCTTCATCGACATGCTCGTCGCCTATGAAGACAAGCGCTTCTGGGACCATCGCGGCATCGACGTGCTGGCGCTTGGCCGCGCGGCCATCCAGCTCGCCACCAGCTTCCGCATCGTTTCCGGCGGCTCGACGCTGTCGATGCAACTGGCTCGGCTGATCGAGCCACGCGCCAGCCGCAGCGTCGCCTCCAAGATCAAGCAGATGCTGCGCGCGCTCCAGATCGAGCGACGGCTTTCCAAGCGCGAAATCCTCGAACGCTACCTGACGCTCGCGCCCTATGGCGGCAATCTGGAAGGCGTGCGCGCCGCCTCGCTCGCCTATTTCGGCGAGGAGCCGAAGCGGCTGACCGTTTCGGAATCGGCCCTTCTCGTGGCGCTGCCGCAACTGCCGGAAAGACGGCGGCCCGACCGCAACCGAGAAGGCGCCCACGCCGCGCGCGACCGGGTGCTTGCGCGCATGGTTTCAAGCGGCCAGCTTGGCGAGCGCGAAGCCGCGCGCGCCGCCCTCGACGTCGTCCCAAAGACGCGTCGCGCCCTGCCCGCGCTGGCACCGCATGCTGCTTATGCCGCCTTGCGCAACGTAGGCAATGGCGCGCCGTCAAAGCTCACGATCAAAAAGAGCGTGCAGCAGGGTCTGGAGACGGTGGCAAGGCAGGCCGCCAGAAGGCTCGGGCCCAAACTCTCCATCGCCATGGTGATGGCCGATGCCCGCACCGGCGACATTTTGGGTGAAGTGGGTTCCGCCGACTTTTTCGACGCCAGCCGCTCCGGCTGGATAGACATGACAAAGATTCTGCGTTCGCCCGGCTCGACGCTGAAACCGTTCATCTACGGGCTGGCCTTCGAGCAGGGGCTGATCGCCCAGGAAACCCTGATCAGCGACAGCCCGGTCGATTTTTCCGGCTATCGGCCAAAGAATTTCGACATGGCCTATCAGGGCGACGTGTCGATACGCCAGGCGCTGCAATTGTCGCTCAACGTGCCGGCCATCCGGGTGCTCGACGCGGTCGGCCCGGCCCGGCTGATGGCGCGGTTCCGGCAATCGGGCGTCACCCCGACCCTGCCGGTCAACGAAGCGCCGGGGCTGGCGATCGGCCTCGGCGGCGTCGGCATCACGCTGCGCGATCTGGTCCAGCTCTATACGGGGCTGGCCAATGGCGGCAAGGCGCACGGCTTGCGCGACGGCACCGAGGCAACACCCGTCACCGCCTCCGCCGCCACCATCCTCGACGCTTCGGCCAATTGGCAGATTGGCAATATTTTATCGGGCGTCCGGCCGCCGGAAGGCGCGTTGCCGCGCACCATCGCTTTCAAGACCGGCACCTCCTACGGCTACCGCGACGCATGGTCGGTCGGCTTCGACGGCCGCTACGTGCTGGGCGTATGGGTCGGACGGCCGGATGCCGGCGCGGTGCCGGGCCTTTCCGGCTATGTGTCGGCAGCGCCCATCCTGTTCGAAGGCTTCGTGCGCTCGGGCCTTGCGGCGGTTGCGCTGCCGTCACGCCCCGCCGGCGTGTTCAACCCGAAGCGCGATGAACTGCCCGTGACGCAGGTGCGATTTGGAACCGACCGGCAGACCGCTGCCGGCCCGACCGAACCAGCACCCCGCATCGTCTTTCCGCCGGAAGGCGCGCATGTCGATCTCGGCACCGCGACCGCCGGCGCGACCCCGCTGGTGCTTAAGCTGCAAGGCGGGCGCGCGCCGTTCCGCTGGCTCGCCAACGGCAAGCCGCTGGCCGGCATCGACCGCCGCCGCACCGCCATCTGGCAACCGGACGGCGCCGGCTATTCCACGCTTACCGTCATCGATGCCGCCGGGCGCGCGGCCAGCGTCAAGGTGTTCGTTGAATAAACCGCTGTAGGCGATTCCACCCGTTGGCCTTTTGCGATTTCACTTCGAAATCGGCGGCAACGCTCCCATATCCTTGAAAGGCTTTCTCGGGTTCGCTGCGCCGCTTCGGCTACGCTGCAAATCGGGTGCGCGCTGCTCCGCATGAGCACATTTTTCCCCGACAAGGCCTCGAAGCACTGGAAAAATTGCCGAAAGGACGGTGAAAACGCAACGGCTGCACGCATCTAATCTCTATCAAATCAGTAGAGTTATGCCGTCTTCAACGGAGTCCGAAAATGACCAACCCTCATTTCAAGACGCTGCCCCGGTTCAACACTCTGCCCGGCTTCAACACGCTACTTGCCGCTCTGGTTGCCTCTTCCGTCCAGTTCGGCACGCTCGGTTTTGCGTTCGCCGACACCACCATCCTGAACGTGTCCTACGATCCGACACGCGAACTCTACAAGGCCTATGACGCGGCATTCGCCGCCCACTGGAAGGCCGAAACCGGCGAGACGGTCACGATCCAGCAATCGCATGGCGGTTCCGGCGCGCAGGCCCGCGCCGTGATCGACGGACTGGATGCCGATGTCGTGACGCTGGCGCTCGAAAGCGACATCAACGCGATTGCCGACAAATCGAAGAAGATCGCCCCCGACTGGCGCCAGAAATTCGCAAACAATTCAGCACCCTACACCTCGACCATCATCTTCCTTGTCCGCAAGGGCAACCCCAAGGGCATCCACGACTGGAACGACCTGACCAAGGACGGCCTCCAGATCATCACGCCCAATCCGAAGACCTCCGGCGGCGCACGCTGGAATTATCTCGCCGCCTGGGCCTACGCCAATGCGCATGACGGCGGCGACGAGGCCAAGAACAAGGAATTCATCGGCAAGCTCTATGCCAACGTGCCGGTGCTGGACACCGGCGCGCGCGGCTCGACCGTCACCTTCGCGCAAAAGGGCCTGGGCGACGTGCTGCTCGCCTGGGAAAACGAAGCCTTCCTTGCCCTGGACGAATTCGGCCAGGACAATTTCGACATCGTCTATCCCTCCTTGTCGATCCTGGCCGAGCCGCCGGTGGCGGTGGTCGACGCCAATGTCGACGCCAGGGGAACGCGCAAGGCCGCCGAGGCCTATCTGGGCTACCTCTACTCCAAGGAAGCCCAGACGATCATCGCCAAGAACCACTACCGGCCTTTTGAGCCCGATCTCGTCGACCCGGCCGACCTCACCTGGCGGAAAGACCTCAAGCTCATCACCATCGACGATCCGCTTTTTGGCGGATGGAAGAAGGCCCAGCCTTATCACTTCGGCGATGGCGGCATATTCGACCAGGTCTACAAGCCTGCCCAATAGGCAGGAAACAGGCGGACCAACATAAAAACAGGGACGATATGACCACAGTTCCCGCACCAGCGGGGTGGCGGTTCAGGAAGCCGAGCGTCATTCCAGGTTTTGGATTGACGCTCGGCCTCTCGCTTGCCTACCTCACCCTCATCATCCTCATCCCCCTGTCGGGGCTGGTATGGCGTTCGGCCGCTCTTGGCTGGGCGGATTTCTGGGCCATCGCCACCAACGCGCGCACCTTGAACTCGCTGAAGATCAGCTTCGGCACGGCGCTGATCGCGGCCATCGTCAACGTCATCTTCGGCACCGTCGTCGCCTGGGTGCTGGTGCGCTACAGCTTTCCCGGCCGCCGCATCATCGACGCCATGGTCGACCTGCCCTTCGCCCTGCCGACGGCGGTGGCCGGTATCGCGCTCACCACGCTCTATGCCCCGAACGGCTGGCTTGGTTCGCTGCTCACCCCGCTTGGCATCAAGGTCGCCTATACGCCGCTCGGCATCGTCATAGCACTCGTCTTCATCGGCCTGCCCTTTGTCGTTCGCACGGTGCAGCCGATCATGGAAGAGATCGACAAGGAGGTCGAGGAAGCCGCCGCGACGCTTGGCGCCAGCCGCTTCCAGACCATCACGCGGGTTCTGTTTCCGGGCCTGGCGCCGGCCATCCTCACCGGTTTCGCGCTCGCCTTCGCGCGCGGCGTCGGCGAATACGGCTCGGTCATCTTCATCGCCGGCAATCTGCCCAACGTATCGGAGATCACGCCGCTGCTCATCGTCATTCGGCTGGAAGAATTCAACTATCCCGCCGCCACCGCCATCGCCGCGATCATGCTGCTCATCTCTTTCGCCATGCTGCTCGTCGTCAACCTCCTGCAGGCGTGGAGCCGCAAGCGCTATGGCTGATCCCGTTCTCTTTGCCGCCAACCCACAACCGGAAACCTCCTCCGGCATCACCGAAACGCGGCTTTCGCGCTACGGGCTGATGGCCATCGCCTTCGTCTTCCTCGGCATCTTCCTGATGCTGCCGCTGGTGCTGGTCTTCGTCCAAGCCTTTGCCAAGGGCGGCGCGTTCTTCTTGTCCGTGCTGGGCGAACCAGACACGATTTCGGCCATCAGGCTCACCCTCATCGTGGCAGCCATTGCCGTGCCGCTGAACCTCGTCTTCGGCGTCGCCATGGCCTGGGCCATCGCCAAGTTCGAATTCAAGGGCAAGGCGTTCCTGACCACGCTGGTCGACCTGCCCTTTTCCGTCTCGCCGGTCATTTCCGGCCTTGTCTATGTGCTGCTGTTCGGGGCGCAAAGCCTGCTCGGGCCGTGGCTGAAGGCCCATGGCATCACCATCCTGTTCGCCGTGCCCGGCATCGTTTTGGCCACCGTCTTCGTCACCTTCCCCTTCGTCGCGCGCGAACTGATCCCGCTGATGCAGGAGCAGGGAACCAAGGACGAAGAAGCCGCGATCTCGCTCGGCGCAAACGGCTGGCAGACCTTCTGGTACGTCACGCTGCCCAACATCAAATGGGGCCTGCTCTACGGCGTGCTTCTATGCAACGCGCGCGCCATGGGCGAATTCGGCGCGGTGTCGGTCGTCTCGGGCCACATTCGCGGCCAGACCAACACCATGCCGCTGCATGTCGAAATTCTCTACAACGACTACAACGCCGCCGGCGCTTTTGCCGTCGCCTCCCTGCTGGCCGGGCTGGCGCTGGTGACGCTGGCGCTGAAAACCGTGCTTGAAATGCGCTACGGCGCCGAAATCGCCGCAACGCGCGGTCATTGAAAGGTCATTTTAATGGATGTCCGCGTTGCCAATGTGCGCAAGGAATTCGATACGTTCGCGGCCCTGCATGACGTTTCGCTCGACATCAAGTCCGGCGAACTGATCGCGCTGCTGGGGCCGTCCGGGTCGGGCAAGACCACGCTGCTGCGTCTGATCGCCGGCCTGGAGCAACCCACCGTCGGCAAGATCTTTTTCGGTGACGATGATGCCTCGGAGCGCACGATCCGCGAGCGCAACGTCGGTTTCGTCTTCCAGCATTACGCGCTGTTCCGGCACATGACGGTCGCCGACAATGTCGGCTTCGGCCTCAAGGTCAGGCCCGGCGCGACACGGCCAACGAAGGAGGAAATTCGCCGCCGCTCCTCCGAACTGCTCGACCTGGTGCAACTCTCCGGTCTCGAAAAACGCTATCCGGCGCAGCTTTCCGGCGGGCAGCGGCAGCGCGTGGCGCTGGCCCGCGCCATGGCGATCGAACCGAAAGTGCTGCTGCTCGACGAGCCGTTCGGCGCGCTCGATGCGCAGGTGCGGCGCGAACTTCGCCGCTGGCTGCGCGAAATCCACGACGCCACCGGCCACACCACCGTCTTCGTCACGCACGACCAGGAGGAGGCGCTGGAACTCGCCGACCGTGTCGTCGTCATGAGCCAGGGCAGCATCGAGCAGGTCGGCACGGCCGACGAAGTCTACGACACGCCGAACTCGCCCTTCGTCTACGGCTTCATCGGCGAATCCAGTTCGCTTCCGGTCAAGGTCGAGGACGACCAGCTCTGGGTCGCGGACCGCCCCATCGGCCTGCCGGCCCAAGGCGCACCTTCTGGCCCGGCGACGCTCTACTTCCGCCCGCACGACGTCGAATTGCTGGACGGCTGCTCGGGCTGCATCGCCGGCACGGTCGCCGCCAGCCGCCGGGTCGCAGGCACGAGACGCGTGGAACTGGAAGTTGGCGGCCACAGGCAGCGCGTGGAAATCGAACTGCCGGTCGACCATCCGGCCGCGCAGAAGAGCCGCGTGGCGTTCCGCCCGCGCAAATGGAAGGTTTTCCCGGACAGTTCTGCTCCACATGCTCACTAAAAAAGGCAAATACGGCCTGAAGGCCCTGGTGCACCTTTCGGGCCTTCCCGGCGGTCAGTTGGCGTTCGTCAACGACATTGCCGTTGCCAACCACATTCCGAAAAAATTCCTCGACGCCATTCTGGGCGAATTGCGCAATGCCGGCTTCGTGCAAAGCCGCAAGGGCAAGGGCGGCGGCTACCGGCTTGCGCGCCCGGCCACGGAGATCAGGATCGGCCATGTCATCCGCGTTCTCGACGGCCCGCTTGCGCCCATCCCCTGCGCCAGCCAGACGCAATACCAGCGCTGCGAGGATTGCGACGAGGCCACATGCCGGGTCCGGCACATGATGCTGGAGGTTCGCCATGCGATTGCCGAAGTGCTCGACAACCGCAGCCTCGCCGCCCTGCGCGACGCCGACAACGACGATTACCCGCTCGAGACAACCTCACATTTGTAGGTCGGGCCGTTCACGGAGTGGCGGTGGCGATGGCGGCGCGCCGTGCCGACCAAAGCACGAACACCATGACCGAGACATTCAAGAGGTTCCAGCCGATGCCGTTGAGGAACGCGGCGGCGTAGGAGCCGGTCAAATCGTATATCCAGCCCGACATCCAGCCGCCGATCGCCATGCCCAGGATGGTCGCCATGATGACGATGCCGACGCGCTGCCCGGCCTCCGCGGCGGGCATGTATTCACGTACGATCACCGCATAGCAGGGCACGATGCCGCCCTGCGACAATCCGAAAATCGCAGATACGACGTAGAGCGAGGCAAGTCCGTCGAACGGAATGTAGAAAAGCAGCGCCAGCCCTTGCAGCACCGAGCCGATCAGCAGCGTCTTGATACCGCCGATGCGGTCGGCGAGAAAGCCGGACCCGATACGGCTGACGATGCCCGCAGCCATCATGATCGAAAGCATGTCCGCGCCGCGCGCCACGCCATAACCGAGGTCCATGCAATAGGCGACGATATGCACCTGCGGCATCGACATCGCCACGCAGCAGCCAAGACCCGCTATCACGAGCAGGATCTGCAGCGCCGCCGGCGACAATGAAATCGGCTGAATTTTCCGGCCGCCCTGCCTGTCTGCAAGCGCTTCGCGCGGCGGCTGGCGGCGCAGCATCAGCGTCAGCGGCACCATCGTCACGATGCAGACAACGCCAATGGCCGCATAGGTAAAGCGCCAGCCCTCGGCGGCCATCACGCCGGGCATGATTGCCGGCCACAGCGCGCCGGCAATGTAGCTGCCAACGGCGGCGCAGGATACGGCGACGCCCCGCCGGCGGTCGAACCAGTGCGAGAGATCGGCAATCAACGGGCCGAAAGTCGCAGCCGTTCCAACGCCGATGAGAAGACCCTGAACCAGGGAAAACTGCAGGATCGACGTCGTGAACGAGGCAAGGATGAACCCGATGCCAAGCACCAATGAAGTGGCCAGTGCCGGCACCCAATAGCCCATCCGGTCGATGGCGCGTCCGATGACGACATTGCCGGCGGCGAAGCCGAGCATGGTTGCGGTGTATGGCAACGACGCGTCCGCGCGGTCGATACCGAATTCGGCCTGCACGGTGGGCATCACCACCACCACCGCCCACATGCCGACGCCGCCCAGCGTGCCGAGCAGCACGCTGATGGCGAGGCGCATCCAGGCATAGGCGCCGTCAATATCGGCGTAGGTGCCAATTGGCGTGCTCAGCCTCAAGGGCGTACTCCTCGCGATCCCATCCCTCGCAAGGTGCAACCTTACAAGCTCGCCGCGGCTTGGTCAGCGCCAGTGCCCGTCGCCTATGGAACCACAGGAAGCGCACGGCCTCGAAAAGACGCCAGTCTAGCTCAGCCGGGCGAGCGGCCTATGATCGCGTCCGTATTGGCCAGAAGCTTACGCACCGCGCGGCGTGCGGCCTCCGGCTTTTTCGTGCGGATGCTTTTCTCGATCGTCTCGTGCAGTACCTGCGCATGTTGGAGATCGTCGCCTTCACGCGTCACGTAGCGGAACAGATGATCGAACGCCGATTCGATCAGCACGCCGAGCGGCACCAGAAGATCGTTGCCGGCAGCGCGCAGGATGGCAAGGTGAAAGCGCGTGTCGGCGCGGGTGCGGTCCTCCAGCGTGACAGCCGCCCCCATTTCCCGGCAGGCCCGGCTGATCTCTTCCATCTGCTCGTCGGTACGGCGCAGCGCCGCGAAAGCGGTCGCCTCCGGTTCGATGAGGTGGCGGAATTCCTGCACCGTCCGCAAAAAGGCCTCGCGGTCGGGAGAGGTCGCGTACCAGGCGAGCACGTCGCGATCGAGCAGGTTCCAGCGCTCCCTGGGTTCCACCCGGCTGCCGATCTTGGGGCGCGACACCAAAAGGCTTTTGGCCATCAGCATCTTGATCGCCTCGCGCACCGCCGAGCGGCTGACATTGAAGATCTGCGACCATTGCGCCTCGTTCGGCAGGACGCTGCCGGGCGGATAGTCGCCGCGCACGATGCGCAAGCCGATCTCGTTGGCGACCGAGGCATGCACGCTCGACCCGACATCGCGCGATCTGACTTTTCTGGGTTTTCCGTCTGACATGCTGCCCCTTCGTCTGCACGTCGGCGACGCTACATGCCCGCGTCGTCGAAAGCGACCCCAAAGGGCCGTTGCGCACACTCAGAGACCGTTCGATAATTCGCCCTGCCGAGGCATATGGCGTGGCTTTCGGGGTCGCCATCGGCGACGAGCGGAGCGTACATCAGTACGTGAGCACCGGAAGCGCAGTAAACCGCGCCAGATCACCGGCAGGGTAGAATTTCCAAACGGTCTCTCAGGCCCGGGTTATCTCTTCAAGATACCAATCGATATAGCGCAGTTCGTTATACTCCATCGGCGCGATCGGACCGGGCACGAAATAATGCGAGCGCACGCCACGCGCCGTATGCTCGATGATCTTTTTGTCTTCCGCCGTGGTGACCTTCCAGAGCCAGGTGAGCTTCTCGAGATCGTAGTCCTGGCCTTCGACGGCATCGCCCTTGACCAGCCAGATCAGTTCCATTTCGCAACTGTTCGCCCCCTTGGGGATGAAGCGGTAGATCATGCCATGATCGGGGTAGCAGACGAGGAACGTCGTCCCGCCCAGATGGATGGAGGTGACGCCGCCGTCCGATTGCGTGAAGCGGCCCATCAGCGGCGCCAGCAGCGTACCGTCCTCGCTGCCGCTTTCGACGCCGTCATAAAGCGCATAGCGGAACGTATCGATGGCCTCCTGGCCCCCGGCGGAATTCTGCCAGCGATTGCCGCTGGCGATGCTGACGCCGAGCGCGCAGGTGCGCTCTTCCATCGCCGCGTTGAGCTGCTCGATCATCTCCTTCGGCTTTTCCAGCGCATGCGTCTGCGAATATTCGGGGTGCGCCGGACCGCAATGATAGCATTCGACATAATTCTCGACGGCCAGCTTCCAGTTGGCGTCGAAGGCATACATCTCCCGATGCGCGACCTTGGCTTCGCCCCAGCCATATTGGCCGGCGCTGGTGCGCAAGGATTGCTCAATCGGATCGAAATCGAGCGGTGTTTCGGCAAACGAGATGAACACCAGGCCGGATGCGACACGCACATGCAGCTTCTTCAAGCCGTGCTCGGAGCGGTCGAAATCCTTCGGCATCAGCCGCGCGGCGCGCAAGGAACCGTCGTTCGAATAGCTCCAGGCATGGTAAGGGCACACGAACATCTTCGCGTTGCCCTTCTGCTTGGTGCAGACTTCCGCGCCTCGATGGCGGCACACGTTCAGCATGGCATGCACCGCGCCGTCCTGGGCGCGCGTCAGGATCACCGCCTCATCGCCGAGATTGAACAGTTCGAAGTCGCCGGAATTGGGTATGACGCTTTCATGCGCCAGACAGTGCCAATGGCGGCGGAACACTCGCTCCATGTCGCATTCGAAGATGGCGGGGTCGTGATAGAATGCCCGCACAAGGCCGTAGCCTGGCCGGCGCTCGGCCACCAGACGGTCGATGGCATCGGCTTCAGTGGCGGCTTGCTGGAGAGGAACTACACTCATGGCAACGTCCTTGTCACACTTGATAGCACCTGGCATTTCGCCAATTTTCCGGCTGCAGCGCCCGCATGGCCGTCTCGCCCAATAGACCCGCAAATGCCAGCCTGTGAATGAGCCAGCGCCGGCTGAGGACTGCGGCACTGCCTGACAGATTATCGCCGCCTTTTCGGCGCGCTCTCGCGAAAGCGACGCGTTTCCGGCGCAAACGCGGCAGCACATGACTTTCGCCGGCAAGCTGGCACAAGCATTGGCGCCGCTAAACGAAAGAGGAAACCGGTTTCGGAGGTAAGAGATGCGGAAAACGATGACCCATGGCTCAAGCAAACGAATATGAAAATTCGCCTAGGTCACGTCAGAAAGCAAAAAGGCGGACCGGAGCCCGCCTTTATTCGGTGGCATGAAGCCTTGTTAACGGAGGGGCCACGCCGCGATCCTTGCTAGAACAGCTTCACGATAGCCAATGTCTCTTCATGCCGCAAGTCTTCAAACCGCAAGTATTGTCATCCCGCAGACGAGGGGGTCTATTCGGGTGGGGAAAAGCGAGGACAGGGGGCACGCGATGGGCACGCGTTATTCTTTCGACATCGGCACGAACTCCATAGGCTGGGCGGTCTGGCGAACGGGCGTCGATCCGAAGGGCATTTTCGGACCGGACGCGCCGCTCGAACTGCTCGGTGCCGGCGTTCGCCTGTTCAAGGACGGCCGCAACCCGAAAGACAAGGAATCCCTCGCGGTGATGCGGCGCATTCCACGGCAGGCGCGCAAGCGCCGCGACCGTTTCGTGCTGCGCCGCGAGGCGCTGACCGCCGCGCTGGTCGAGATCGCGCTGATGCCCGTCGACGCAACGCAGCGCAAGGCGCTGGCCGAACTCGACCCCTACCGGCTTCGCGCCGCCGGCCTCGACGCAAAACTCGCGCCGCACGAATTCGGGCGCGCGCTGTTTCACCTGCACCAGCGGCGCGGCTTCAAGTCCAACCGCAAGACCGACCGCAAGGGAGACGACAAGGACCAGGGCAAGATCGCGGCGGCTTCCGCTGCGCTTGCAAAAAAGCTCGAAGATGAAAACGCCCGCACCTTCGGCGAATTCCTGTGGCATCGTCACCGCGATCCGGAACTGAAACGTCAGGCCGTGTTGAAAGCGCATGACCCGGCAAAGGGTAAACCCGACCTGCGCACAGCGAGCCTGCGCCGGCCGACCCGCATCCGCCTCGACGGCCAGGGCGCGACCGCGCTCTACGAATTCTATCCGACCCGCGAAATGCTGCGTCACGAATTCGACGCGCTCTGGCAAGCGCAGGCCCGACACCATCCGGCCTTGTTGACGCAGGAGGCGAAAGAAAAGATCGAAACGATCCTGTTTCGCCAGCGCGAATTGAAGCCGCCGAAGATCGGCCTCTGCACCTTCGAATACGCGGCCGGCGAGCACCGCCTGCCCAAGGCGCTGCCTTCCGTTCAGGCACGCGAGATCTACGAACGGCTCGGGCACATTCGCCTGTCGACCGGTGAGGGCACTGAGCGGCCGCTGAAGCCGTCCGAGCGCGACGACCTCGCCACCGCGCTGCTCTATTCCGGCCTGACGAGGATCAAGGTCGGCAAGACGACCGGCCTGACCTTCACCGAGATGCGCAAGGCCCTCAGGCTCGGCGGCGAGGTGCGCATCAACTTCGAGGAGATGGGCGAAAAAGGTCTTGCCGACCTACGCACCAACCGGCTGCTCACCCAGGACGACCATTACAGTCCGCGCTGGCGCGCGCTGGCATGGGCGGAAAAGGACGCCTTCGTGCAAAAGCTGATCGAGGCGACCGACGACGACAAACTGGTCGCGCAGCTGGTGAGCGAGGACGGTTTGAGCGAACAGCAGGCGCGCAACGCCGCCTCGATCCCGCTGCCCGACGGCTATTCGCGGCTCGGTCCGACCGCCAATGCCGGGATACTCGAGGCGCTGATCGAGGAGCGCGACGAGAACGGCTTCGTCGTGACCTACGATAAGGCGGTGCGCCGCGCCGGCGAGAAACTTGGCAAGGACTGGCACCATTCCGACGAGCGCGACGGCGAGCTTTTCGACGCCCTGCCCTATTACGGCAAGGTGCTGCAACGCCACATCCTGCCCGGCACGATGGAGCCTGCCGACAGAAAGGACGACGCAAAATTCTACGGCCGCATCATGAACCCTTCGGTGCATATCAGCCTCAACCAGCTACGCCGCCTCGTCAACGCGCTGATCGAACGCTTCAGCCCGCCGGACCAGATCGTCGTCGAACTGGCCCGCGACCTGAAAATGTCGGCGCGCGAAAAGGAACAGGAGCAGCGCCGCAACCGCGAGAACAGGGATGCAAACGACAAGCGGGCGAAAAAACTCGGCGAACTCGGACAGGACAACAATGGCGAGAACCGCGCCAAGTTGAAACTTCACGAGGAACAGGAGCGGGCCAGCGGTGGTGTCGCCCTTTGTCCGTTCACGCTGAAGCCCATCGCCGTCAATCAGCTTTTCAGCCCGGAAATCGAGATCGAGCACATCTTGCCGCGCTCGCGCACGCTGGACGACAGCGCCGCCAACAAGGTGCTGTGTTTCCGTACCGTCAACCGGCTGAAGCGCGGCAGGACGCCATGTGAAGCCTTCCACGACAAGCTGGAATGGGCCGACATTGCCGCCAACGCGGAAAAGCTGCCGCCCAACAAGCGCTGGCGCTTCCGCCAGGACGCGATGGAGCAATTCGAGGCCCGCGCCTCCGGCAAGATAGACAAGAAGACCCTGGACGACATGGGTTTGAACAACGGCTTCCAGGCCCGCCATCTCAACGAGACCAAGCACATGTCGCGGCTGGCGAAAGCCTATCTCGGCAAGATTTGCAACCCGGACCATATCTACGTCACGCCGGGCGCGCTGACCGGCCTGCTGCGCGGCAAGTGGGGGCTGAACTCGATCCTCTCCGACGACAATCGCAAGGACCGCACCGACCATCGCCACCATGCCATCGACGCCATCACCATCGGCGCGATGACGCGCCGTCTGCTGCTTGAACTCAACACGTTGGCAGGCCGCGCCGAGCAGAGCCAATATGACGACGTGGTCGGCAAGGTGCCGTGGCCCTTCGACAATTTCCGCGACGCCGTGCGCACCGTTGTGGAGCGCATCGTCATCTCCAACAAGCCGGAGCACGGCAAGCAGGGCGCGCTGCACGAAGACACCGCCTACGGCATTGTTGCCGACAAGGCGGAAGCGGCCCAGATCGGCAATCTCGTGCGCCGTAAGCCGCTCGCTGACCTGACGCCCGGCGAAGTCGACCGCATCCGCGACGCCGCGCTGCGTGAGGCGGTTCAGGCGGCTGTGGAGCCTTTCCGCGACGCCAAGGGCAAGGTTGCCGATGCCAAAGGATTTGCTACTGCCCTCTCCGCTTTCGCCGACGATCACAAGATACGCCGCATCCGTGTCGGCAAGGACGACGTCAGCGCCGTGGCGATCCACGACCGCCGCACCGGTGTGCCCTACAAGGCGGTAGCACCTGGAGAAAACCACCACGTTGATGTGGTTTCACTTCGCGACGGCTCATGGAAAGGCTTCGCCGCCACCGTGTTCGAGGTAAACGCCAAGGATTTCCGTCCGCAATGGGAGCGCGAGAAAATCGGCGGCAAGTTGGTAATGCGCCTGCACAAGGGCGACGCGGTGGAACTGGAAAGTGCAGGCGTGCGCATCGTCAAATACGTCCAGCAGATATGGATGAAATCAAATCTCGTCCTTCTTACCGAACACTATGAGGGCGGCGACTTGCAAAAGCGCCATCAAGACGCCGACGATCCTTTCCGCTGGGACTTCGCCAACATCGGCAAACTCAAGGAACGCGGCTGCGTGGCGGTGAAGGTGGATGAGATCGGGCGGGTAATCACACGAATAGCCAACGTCTAGTTAAAGTTTTGAAAATAGATGCGTATTGACCCGGAAGATAATTGTGGCCATCATCTACGCGCACGTATAGCGACGTAGCTCAGCCGGACAGAGCACCTCGCATACAAATTTAGATAAAAGCGGTGGCGCGTTTATCTAATAGCGAGGAGGTCGCGGGTTCAAGTCCTGTCGTTGCTCCTAAATCTGACGCCGTTGGCTGAAGATAAGCGCCGGTCCATCTTAGCGAGAACGAATGTATTCGTGGCGTAGATGATGGGTTGCGGTCGGACCACACCGTGATCCCGCTAGAACACCCCGCCGGGTCCGCCCAGCGGGCTTTTTTTCACACTTGGCACTTTCCTTGCCGGTTACTTCCCAAGGGGCAACGCCGGCCGGCAAAACTGTGCCGGCGTGATGCGCCTCCCGTGGAGGCTGTGCCATGTTGGGACGGATCGTCGAAATCGAAGGCGAAGGCAGAAGACTTTCGCTCGACCGTGGCTTCCTGACTGTCACCGGGCCGGACGGATTTTTGGGAAAGGTCCCGCTCGACGACATCGAGGCTGTGATCCTCTCCAATCCCGCCGCCAGTTTCACCAGCCAGATCATCGCTGCACTTGCGTTGCGCGGCGCGCCGCTGGTGGTCTGCGGCAACGATTTCCGCCCGGCTGCTGGCTGCTGCCGGTGGACGGCCACCACGCACAGGGCGACCGCATGGAGGCGCAGGCGCAGTCCACCCTGCCGACGCGCAAGCGGCTGTGGGCTGAACTGGTGCGCGCCAAGATTCTCGCGCAGACGGCAGCACTTGAGCGGACCGGCGCGAACCCGGTTCCGCTGCGCGCGCTGGCCGGGCGCGTTCGGTCCGGCGATCCCGACAATTTCGAGGCGCAGGCCGCGCAGCGGTATTTTCCGGCGATGTTCGGCAAAGGTTTCTACCGCCGCCGCGACGGCGACGGCCCCAACGCCATGCTGAATTACGGCTACACGGTGCTGCGCGCGGCGACGGCCCGCGCCATCGTCGCCGCCGGGTTGCATCCTTCCCTGTCGCTGCAGCATCGCAGCAGGGGCGATGCGCTGCGCCTGGCCGACGATGTCATGGAACCGTTCCGCCCCGCCGTCGATCTTGTGGTCCACGCCCTGACGCTGGAAGGCGTCGACCGGCTCGACACCGCGACCAAGCGCCGGTTGGCCGAGGTGCTGCACGCCGATTACGTTACCCCGGAAGGAACGACCCCGCTCTCCAACGTGCTCGCCCGCCTTGCTGTGTCGTTGGCGCAGGTCTTCACCGGAGAGCGGAAGAAACTGGTCTTTCCCGCCACCGCCATTCCCTCGCTTGCAGCCAAAGCGTTGCCATGAACCAGGTTTCTCTACTGTCGGGGTATCGCATCTTGTGGATCATGGCGCTTTTCGACCTTCCCGTGCTGTCCAAGGCAGAACGCAAACGAGCCAACAAGTTCCGGCTTTTCCTGCTCGACGAGGGATTTTCGATGATGCAACTCTCCTGCTATATCCGCTTCACGGCGGGCAAAGAGCAGGCAGAGGCGCTCACCAGGCGCATCGGCCGCGCGGTGCCGGACCCCGGAACCGTCGAGGTGATCTGGTTCACGGACAAGCAATATGAAGGCATCCAGAGCTTTCGCGGCCGAACTTCGCCCGCGCGGGCAGGCAAACCGGATCAACTGACCCTGTTTTGACGCTGATTCGCCGCAAAACGATGTGGCGAAACGGCAAAACCTCGCTTTCGCCGGCATTTTTTCGCGCCTAAACGCACCAAAAAACCCCGGGAAACAAGGGGTTCCCCGGGGGCTGGTTCTAGCAGTCTTCGCGACACGGCCCAACCGCAACGAATGCGGTCGAGGCGTCAACGCACTTCGGGTTCTAGCAGTCTTCGCGACACGGCCCAACCGCAACTCCAATCGCAGCCCCAAGCGGTAGGAGAGCTTTCTAACAGCCTTCGCCGCGCGGCCCAACCGAACGCCGCCTTTCATCTACACTACGGTCTCGCAGGCCGAAGCGTGCCGAGCGCGGTTAATTCAAATTCTAAGAGTGGCGGCGACCGTGCGCGGGCCGCCGCCCTCTCTTGTGTTACTGGCAGCCAGAGACGATTATCTTGCAGTTAGGGCAATCTTCCAGCGCCATTTCCTCGGCCACTTTCTGGCTATCGCCATACCCTATGCCATAGTTGACCCGATCACCCGCATAGGCGCCACACTGCTCGAACCATACGGCTACTTCGCAGGAGTCGTTTCCGGCCTCCTTGCAGTTCTTCACGGCGTTTCTCTCGGCTTCCTTCTGTGTCGAACCCCATCCGGCACCATACCCGGCTTCTTCCGCCGCAACGCCTTGAGCGTCATTGACGGCGAATGCACCAAACGCGGATGCGGCACCGACATGCAGGCCGGACATAACTGCGACGACCAAAGCAATCTTGATTTTATGTAACACGAACGCCCCCTTGTCTGCGGCCGACACTATGCCGGACGCCCGCCCACCATCGGCGGGCTGCGAGTTCTGCATGAAAGATAGGGCGATAGCAATTAGCGCCTTACGAACAACCTCGCTACACGACAGGCCAGACGCAGCTACCTACGTGTTCGCCGTTCCATTCAAGAGCGCCAGATGGCCGATCACGGCATCACCTGTTCGATGAGCCGGTCGGGCAATGTCTGGGACAATGCTGCGATAGAGAGCTTCTTCTCGTCGCTGAAAACCGAGCGGACAGCCCGCAAGGTCTACAGGACGAGGGATGACGCCAGGACGGACGTGTTCGATTATATCGAGCTCTTCTACAACCCTCGGCGGAGACACTCGACACTGGGCTATCTGAGCCCCGTCGAGTTCGAAGAACAAGCTATGTTAGCTTAACCTCGTGTCCGAAAAACCGGCAGCAGGCCAGTCTCCCAAACTCTATGCTGATGATTCGCATTAGCTGCTTCTCTACCAGACTGCTCTACGCATCGGCGACAGTCTTTTCCTTTCCGCCTAGTCGAAGAAGGAGACACTTAAACGGCTTGGAGACTTATTTCCCTTGGCGCACGCACAACGAGCCTAAGGCCAGCCAGGATAACCACGCCTCCGCAAAGCACCAACGCCGACGGCTGTTCGTTCAGGAACAGAAACGCCAGCAGCACGCCAATGACAGGCATAAGGAGGATGAACGGAGCGACCTGGTCGACGCGGTAGCTACGAAGCAATCCGTACCAAATCGTGTACGCGATTACGAAGCCGCCCACCGCCAAGACGAGGATCGCTCCCCAATCCAGAAAGCTTGCATTGAGCACGGCCTGACGTTGCCCCGTTTCCAAAAACAACGACATCGCCAGCATTTGCGGCACCGCGAGCGCAGACATTGCTCCCATGAGATATCCGCCCGCCTCCGTCGATTTGGCTCGTATGATCGCCTGGGCGACGCCCCAACAGAGGGTTCCGGCAACGATCATCAACAGGCCCCGGATTTCGCCAACGGAATTTGGCAATCCCACGACAAGCGCAACGCCGCCAAGCGAGAGGATGATCCCGGCGAGACGGCGGCGATTGATCTGCTCCAGGCCGATGGCCCAAGCGGCCAGAACGGCGAAGGGGACCTGGGATTGAACCGTCATGACCGCCGTGCTCGCAGGAGCGAGCGCGACACCGCTGAATATCAACCCGCTTTGAACGCTTCCGCCCAGCACCGACCCAACGAGAATGACCCAAAACGGAGTCTGCCGCTTCGGGTTCGGGCGATACAATGCGAGCGCCGTTATTCCGTAGATGATGCTCATCAGGAACAAAGGCGGGAAGCTCTGCATGGTGGGTTTGGCGATCGTATAGGCGATCGCCCACAAAGCGGGAGGCATGATGGCCAAGGCAACGTCGCGAGGCCTCATGCCGACGCTCCCACATCAAGATCCTCGGATGATCCGGTTGCCATGAGATACCCCGAAAATGACAAGCGTCGATCGCCGTTACGACCCAGGACATGATCTGCCGGCCGCGCCGCGCGTGCAATCCTGTTCGCGGCAGATACCCCCCTAAATCGACCGCTGGTTCACCCGCTTGGCGACCTGTTCCGCGCTTTCGACCCGCTCGGAATAACGGTCGGTCAGATAGTCCGACCGATCGCGCAGCAGCAGCGTGAACTTCATCAGTTCCTCCATCACGTCAACGATCCGGTTGTAATAGGAAGACGGTTTCATGCGTCCGGCTTCGTCGAACTCGGCGAAGGCCTTGGCCACCGACGACTGGTTGGGAATCGTGAACATCCGCATCCAGCGTCCGAGAATCCGAAGCTGGTTGACGGCATTGAAGCTTTGCGAGCCTCCCGACACCTGCATGACGGCGAGTGTTCGCCCTTGCGTCGGGCGAACCCCGCCCATCGACAGCGGCAGCCAGTCGATCTGCGCCTTCATCACCCCCGTCATGGAGCCGTGCCGTTCCGGCGAACACCAGACCTGGGCTTCCGACCAGATCGAGAGTTCCCGCAGTTCCTGCACCTTGGGATGATCGGCCGACGTCGAATCGGGAAGCGGCAGGCCCGAAGGATTGAAGATGCGGACCTCGGCACCGAGCCGACGCAGGATGCGCGCGGCTTCCTCCGTGGCGAGGCGGGAATAGGACCGTTCGCGCAGCGAACCGTACAGCATCAGTACCCGTGGCCTGTGGATGGCGCGCGGCCCGTCGAACAGCACCTTTCCGTCGATCGGCAGGAACTGGTCTTCGTCGATGCTCGGCAACGGATCATCGAGAAAATCGTGAATATCAGGCAATGCGCTTGCCTTCCGCGTCGATGACGACTTCACCGTCTTCCTTCGTGAACGGGCCGATGTCCGAATTAGGCAGCATGTCGAGAACAGCTTCCGATGGCCGCGCTAAAACAACGCCGAGCGGCGTGACGACGATCGGGCGGTTGATCAGGATAGGATGCTTGAGCATGAAGCCGATCAGTTCATCGTCGGTCCACTTCGGATCGGCAAGGCCGAGTTCGCCATAGGGCGTTTCCTTCTCGCGCAGCAGGCCGCGCGGGGACAGACCCATGGCCGCGATGAGTTCCATCAATCTTTCCCGGGAAGGCGGGTTCTTCAGGTACTCGATCACCTCGGGTTCTTCGCCCGACTGCCGGATCATGGCCAGCGTGTTGCGGGAAGTTCCGCACTGGGGGTTATGGTAGAGGGTGACTGTCATTCGGCTGCCTTTCCTGTCGACATCGTATTTTTGACGGCGGTGCCCTGCTCGTACCAACCCCTGCTGCGGTTCACGATCCATACGACCGAGAGCATGACAGGCACCTCGATGAGAACACCGACGACGGTGGCGAGTGCGGCACCTGAATTCAGCCCGAACAGCGCGATTGCCGCTGCGACGGCGAGTTCGAAGAAATTCGACGCGCCGATCAGGGCGGAAGGTCCAGCCACACAGTGCCGCTCGCCCGACACCCGGTTGAGCAGATAGGCAAGTCCAGAGTTGAAATAGACCTGGATAAGGATCGGCACCGCCAGCAGCGCAATAACCAGCGGTTGGGCGATGATCTGTTCACCCTGGAACCCGAACAGCAAGACCAGCGTCGCCAACAGGGCGAAGAGCGACAACGGCTGCATCCTGGCGAGAAGCGCATCGAGTGCAGCTTGCCCTCTTGTAGCCAACAGTCTGCTTCGAACGAACTGGGCAACGATCACGGGAAGGACGATGTAGAGCGCGACCGACAGCACGAGCGTGCCCCACGGCACCGTGATCGCCGACAGTCCCAACAGCAGGCCGACGATCGGAGCAAACGCTACGATCATGATCGCGTCGTTCAACGCCACCTGTGAGAGCGTGAAGTTCGGTTCGCCGCGCATCAGGTTCGACCAGACGAACACCATCGCCGTGCAAGGTGCCGCCGCGAGGATGATCAGGCCCGCGATATAGGAATCGACCTGCGCCTCGGGCAGCCAAGGTCGGAACAACCAGCCGATGAAGAGCCAGCCCAGGAGTGCCATGGAGAACGGCTTCACCGCCCAGTTGATGAACAACGTCACGCCGATGCCGCGCCAATAGGTGCCGATCTTGGCGAGCGAACCGAAATCGACCCGCAGCAGCATCGGAACGATCATCAGCCAGATCAGTACAGCGACGGGAATGTTGACCCTGGCAATCTCCGCCGCCGCTATCGTTCCGAACACGCCGGGCAGCATGTGGCCAAGCACGATGCCTGCGACGATGCACAATGCCACCCAGACGGTAAGGTATTTTTCGACAAAGCCGATGCCAGGGCGGGCTGCCTCGCCCGCGTTCAGAACATGATCCGTCATGACGACTTCCCTCTCAGCCTGCCTTCGGCAAGTTGCGGCCGATCTCGTCGAGCCGTCGTTGCAACGCGAGCTTGTCCACCATGTTCATTGGCAGGCTGACGAAAACTCCAATGCGGTTGCTGAGCATGCGGTATGCATCGGCAAAAGCGAGGTGTTTCTCGGCGTCCGTGCCTTCCGACGCAGCCGGGTCCGGCACGCCCCAATGTGCCGTCATCGGTTGTCCCGGCCATACGGGACAGGATTCGTTGGCCGCGTTGTCACAGACGGTGAAAACGAAGTTCATCTCGGGAGCATCCGGAGCCGCGAATTCCTCCCAGCTCTTCGAGCGCGCGAACGACGTGTCGTAGTTGAGGCTCTTCAGCAACTGCAGGGCATAGGGATGAACCTCGCCTTTCGGCTGCGATCCCGCAGAGAAGGCTTTGAACCTGCTCGCGCCAACGCGATTCAGAATGGCTTCGGCGAGAATCGACCTTGCCGAATTTCCAGTGCACAAAAACAGGACGTTGTAGATCTGGTCAGTCATCGACTGATCCCTTCTAGCAGTTGCAAGTGACGGCCTGAATGACAGGCCTGCACAGCTCCGGCGCACCGTTGCAGCAGTCCTCCATCAGGTAGGCAAGAAGGTCACGAAACCCGGTCATGTCGGCGATATAGCGGATCGTACGGCCGTCGCGCTCGGCGCGGACCAGACCAGCATGATCCAGAACCTTGAGATGCGCCGACGACGTATTCTGGACTGCGCCAATACGCTCGGCGATCTCGCCCGCTGGAATACCCTCGCTACCTGCCTTGACTAGCAGGCGGAAGACCTCCAGCCGGGTGTCCTGGCCGAGGGCCGCAAGTGCGGCCAATGCCGATTTCTTATCCATATATCGTTATCCTTGGATATTACGATACATATACCCAACCGCGTCCGACATGTAAACCCACCAACGCTTTAGGCCGAGGGCGGCAATCGAATTAGGAAACTCCGAGTACCTCAAAGATTATCTCTCGACCTTTGATGACCGACCGACCAAGCGAAAGCACATGCTCGGAGCGAGCCGAAAGCTGATCGTGGTCGCCTTCGATAGTGAGTGGATCGAGCTTTATTCACGGTCTGCCGAACAAGCACAGCTCGCTTACGACGGAATGGGCAAGGTGACTAAATTGGTGCGCCGATAGCATGTTGGGCAAACAAGTTGGGCATCCGAAAAGTTGCCCAGAAATAACGATTAAATATCAATTACTTTGAGTAGCCAAATCTAAACTGACTCAACCAACCCCTTGAAATTCCACAAAACGAGGATCTGCCCTCCATGCAAATCCGACTTCACAGGCTTCTTGACCCCTGAGGACAGTTTCGGCGCGCAGGAGATCGAGCGAGGACATCTACCGCAACCGACAACGTGATCTCGCGTCGCGAGCGGCCGGTTGGGGCGTTTAACGGACCTACGGTTTTCGCCCCCGATTGCTGCCGTGTCGCAGGCAATCGCTGGCAGACCTAGGGACGAGTCGAGAGAGTTCGCGGGACCGACATCGTGCTGGCGGTATTTCAGGCGTACGGAGCTCCGACCAACGAAAAGCAGGGATTGCGATTGCCGCTGGACAGGTTGAACATCTGCCTTTGGGCGCGTTGCTGTCGAATCTCCTTGGCCCGGTGAAGGGCTGCTTTCGCAGCGTAGTCGCCCGAAACCTGTCAGTCCGTTTCCCACCAATAGATGCTGTGGATGTCGCCCAAGAAATTACCACGTGGGAAATGATTTCCCGTGGCAGATTTGGGGCCGTTTGCCGTCAGTCCGCTACCGGAGCCAAGTGGGCGGATAGCCGCCATTCGGCAACCGACCCCGTTGCGGCCATGGCCAAGCCCGAGGAGTCACCCGAAACCGGACGTTCAATCCTGGGCTGTCGATCGTATCACAATACTGCCGACGTCCACATCGGTCGGCTGCTCGATCGCGTAGGCGATGCCCCGAGCGATCGAAGCCGGCGGGATGGCGACATTGGACGCGCGTTCTCTAATTACCGACTTCACGGCTGGATCGGTTATCGAGCTTGTAAAATCGGTCGAGATCATCCCTGGCGAAATCTCGATGACCCTCAGATGCGGCCCTGCTTCCTGCCTCAAGGCCTCGCTAATTGTCCGCACTGCGTTCTTGGTCGCGGCATACACACCCATGGTGGGTAGGATTTTGATGCCCGCGGTCGAGACGATGTTGATGACGTGGCCCGACTGTTGACGCTGGAAGACGGGCAATGCCGCAGCGATGCCGTAGAGCGTGCCACGCAGATTGACGTCGATCATGGCGTCCCAGTCCTCGACTCGGAGCGCATCGAAACGGGATATCGGCCCAATCCCAGCATTGTTCACAAGGACGTCGAGCCTACCGTCACGCTCGATTGCCAATGCGACGAGAGCTTCAAGTTCGCTCCGGTGCCGTACATCGGTCACCTTGTGCGCGGCCTTGCCACCTCCCGCGGTGATCTCGTCCACGATCGCTGCTAGCGCCTCCTCGCGGCGAGCCCCTAACACGACAAAAGCCCCTCGTTCTGCGAGTAGTTTCGCGGTCGCGCGGCCAATCCCACTGCTAGCGCCCGTGATGGCGACAACCTTGCCTTCGATACCCAAAGCAATTCTCCTTCATTGATTTCATCGAAGAAGGTATGCACTCGGCTCAAGATGATCTATGCCAGAGCGTCCATGGATTTATCGCGATCGTCTAAAGCTGTGACTGACCCTCTATCGGATGTCCTCTACGTTCTAGGCGCGAGGGTGACCCGCCGCACCCGACTGGAGGCTGCAGGACGATGGGCTCTTACATTTCCAGCGCTTGACCGACTCAAGTTTGTAGCGCTGCTGCAGGGAACCAGCTGGATAATGCTACCGGCGCGCGCGCCGCTGCTTATGAGCGCAGGAGATGTCTGTCTGTTGGGGCGCACCGCATATGCGGTAGCCAGCAATCCGGAGGTTCCGCCCCTCGACGGCCAAGCCTTCTACGGTGCCGGCGGCGATGTTGCGTGTCTGGGGGGTGACGAGACAATTGCGATTGGGGGAACCGTCACGTTCGAACCTGGAAATGTGGACTTCCTGCTCGACATGCTGCCGGATTTCCTGTTCGTTCCCGGATCCTCGGCCGCATCCGGAGCGATGGCGACGATCCTTGGGTTGATGAATGACGAGGTCGAGCGGGATGTCATCGGTAGCGAAATCGTAAGTGCCCGGCTCGCTGATGTGTTGTTGGTGGAGGCGATCCGCGCTTATGCGGGGAGTGTCGGACAGGTCGAGATCGGATGGCTTGGCGCTCTGTCGGATCCTCGACTCGGTCGAGTACTTCGCATCATTCATGGGGATGTCGCGCAGCCTTGGACGGTGGCCCAACTCGCTAATGTGGCCGGTATGTCGCGGGCTGCCTTTTCTGCGGAGTTCACGCGCCGGGTGGGACAGCCACCACTCGCCTACATGCGGGCGTGGCGTCTCACAATCGCTCGTGCGGCGCTGACACGGGGTGATGAGACTGTCGCCAGCATCGCACGCAAGGTTGGCTATACGTCGCAGAGTGTATTCGGGAATGCCTTCAGGTCCGCCTTCGGCTTACCTCCAAAAGCTCATTCTCGATCGTGTGAAGCGGCAGCTTGCAAGCCTATGATCCTGGAAGCCGACCGTCTCTTAACCACCCAGAACAGCTAGAACAGCAAAGTAATCCGAAGGCTGAAGCGGTCATCCGTGGGTGCGTCAGATGACCGCCCCGATGTCAAATTTCAGTTCGCTCTGCTAAGAGCAGTGCGTCTTCGACGTCTACGCCAAGGTACCGAACGGTGTTCTCGATCTTGGAATGCCCCAGCAGGATTTGGATGGCTCGGAGATTCCCTGTCGCCTTGTAAATCATCGATGCCTTCGTGCGACGCAGCGAGTGGGTGCCATACTCCTCCGGACGCAGACCGATCGCGGTCACCCATTCGTCAACCAGGCGGGCGTACTGCCTCGTACTCATGTGGTGGGCGTGATTAATCCGGCTCGGGAATGCATAGTTATCGACCGTGCCACCACGCCTTTCAAGCCAAGCCAGAAGGCTGGCTCTGACGTCGCTGGTGATCTCGAACTGGGCTGGGCGGCCCGTCTTTTGCTGAACGACGATCGCGCGGGTCCTAATTTCTGGCCCCGCGACCAGATCACGAATCCTTATTTTGACCAGGTCGCATCCGCGAAGCCTGCTGTCGATTGCCAGATCGAACAGGGCACGGTCCCGAACGCGCCTTTCCCGGTCCAGGAAGAACCGAACGGTCCAGATCTGTTTCTGTGTGAGCGGACGCTTGGTGCCGACCTTTTTTCCAGCGTTCCAAGCCGCGCGCTCACGGCTTGCATCATCGAAATGAGAATGACCCATGTGAGTTCTCCTTGGCTTTGATTGGCCATAGGAGAAAACGGCATTTCGGCATTACCGCTCAGGGGCCGTTTGCGGACTGTCAACTGTCGGATGTGTTCAGGGGTAGCTGCCATTCGGCAGCCAAGCCAGGCCCGGCACCGTCGTGGTCGGCTTCCGCCGCCCAACGGTTCACGGCCGCGACCAGGTCAACGACCTGCTGGACGGCATCGTCAAGGTAGGAGCAGGCCAGTAGAATGGCCGCTCAAGCCTTGTCGGACAACTCTTGCAGGACGGCCTTGGCAATCGCGATATCCTGGACGGCCACGCCAGTGAGGTCCGCCAGGGTGATCTGATTGTCGGACGTCCGACCCGGGCTGCCTCCAGAAAGGATCGTCCCAAGCTCTACTACATTTCTTCCCCGCAGGTACCCGGCTTTCCGCGCCTGATAGACTTCGCCGCGATGTTGGCTCTGTGCGAGGCTGTCGGCGACCACCAGGTCGGCGGCCTCCAGTACGCAGGGGGCGACTTCGTTCTTGTCGGCCGTATCCGATCCCATGGCGGTGATATGCGTGCCGGGCCTGATCATCGAGCGCGTCAAGAGCGGCTCTTGCGCTGGCGTGGTGGTGACGATCAGCCGGGCGCGCTCGCACAGTTCGTCCAGGTCTTCGACGATAGACACGTTATAGCCCATGCGCCCGATATCCGTCGCGGCAGCCTTGGTGTGTTCGGGTACGCGACCCCAGATCACGAGCTCCCTGCAGTCGGTGACTCGTCTCAGATAGTCCGCTTGCAGACGCGCCTGGGTTCCCGTCCCCACGATCCCGATCGGGCCCAGGCTCTTCGGAGCCAGAGCCTGGGCCGCCACCGCGCCGGCTGCCGCCGTACGGTGGTTCGTAAGTTCGCCTTCTTCCAGCAGCACGGCTTTTACGACTCCGGTCTTCTGGCTCACCACGATCATGCATCCGTTAAATGGAGGCAGGCCGATCTCCGGGTTATTGAAGAATCCTGTGGCCAGCTTGACGACGCAAACGTCATCGCCGCGGATCGCCCCATACTTGATATGCATTTCGCCTGCCGCCCCGGGGAACAACAGTTCACCCACCGGTGGAACGTCCACGTCACCTCGGGAGAAGGCGACGAAACCATCCGCCACCGCCGTAACGGCGTCGACGCCCGGTAGTGCGGCGTCGATCTCGGCTCGCGTGTAGACCTTCACCATTGCGCTCAACCTCCCGAAGCTTCAAATTGGAAAGACCCAATAGGAAGACCCCGCGTTCTTCGCCGTCCATTTGGGAAAGCTGACTTGCGAGCTGGGAAACTAAGCCTGCCCGGGTGAGTGCTACCGATGCGCCTTGCTCGAGGTTTCCCTTGAAGATAACAATCGGCCGATCGCTTTCCAGAACGGGAACCGCCGTTGACACTTCCAGCTCGCCTTTTCTCGGGTCAGATCTCCGATTTCGACCTCAAGCTCATACGGACATTCCGCGCCGTCGCCGACTGCAGCGGCTTCTCGCTGGCCGAAATAGAACTGAACATGACCAAGTCGGCGATCAGCAAGCAGATCGCCGACCTCGAGATCAGGCTGGGCGTACAGCTTTGCCATCGCGGGCGCTCGGGCTTCGCCCTAACGCCGGAGGGCCGTCTGGTCTACGATTCCAGCACCAAGATGCTGGGTGCCATTGAAGGTTTCCGGACCGAACTGAGCGCGCTGCAGAAGAACCCTTCCGGCACCCTTCACATCGGATGTATCGACACTCTGATCAGTAGCGGACGGTCGCCCATCGTCGGCATCCTGACGCGTTTCTCCGCTGACTTCCCGGACGTGAAACTCAGGATGATCACGACTTCCTCCGCGGAGATCGACCAGAGTGTCGCGGACTACCTTCGCCCAACAGGCACTTTGCAAGACAACCCTTGACCCCGACGGCAGTAACTATTGCTCGGGCCGAAACAAGACTTTTAGAAGATTCTAATATCTGGCGGGTGATCCATCCTGACATTGTGCCACATTAATTTTCAGGAAATACAAGGACTCCGGCATGGGCTGGCGGGCTGACCAGGCGTACGAAGATGCCCAGCGGGAAGGCTTCCAAAAATGGAAAGCTTCGCTGACGTAGCGGGAATATCTAGTTTGGGAAATGCGACGCCACGGGCCGTTTTTGGCGGGGACGACGGCGACATCAAAGCTCTCAGTGCACACGCCTGAAAGTGGCCATTGAAACTGGTTGGGTGCCAGAGCGTTCTGTTCGTGTTGGGATAGGAGAAAATATGTTCGATGGA